>CANHVY010000027.1 GCA_947464185.1 Burkholderiales bacterium | reverse complement strand
GCCCACAGCCACGGCTTCGTCGGGGTTGACGTCCTTGCGCGGCTCCTTGCCGAAGAACTCCTTGACCTTGTCCTGCACCTTGGGCATGCGCGACATGCCGCCCACCAGGATGATGTCGTCGATCTCGCTGACCTTGACGCCCGCGTCCTTGATGGCGATGCGGCAGGGCTCCATGGTGCGGTCGATCAGTTCCTCCACCAGAGCTTCCAGCTTGGCGCGCGTGAGCTTGATGTTCAGGTGCCGCGGGCCGGTGGCGTCTGCTGTGATGTAGGGCAGGTTGACGTCGGTCTGCGTGCTGTTGGACAGCTCGATCTTGGCCTTTTCAGCGGCCTCCTTCAAGCGCTGCAGCGCCAGCACGTCCTTGGTCAGGTCCACGCCCTGGTCCTTGCGGAACTCGGTGACGATGTAGTCGATGATGCGTTGGTCGAAGTCTTCGCCGCCGAGGAAGGTGTCGCCGTTGGTGGACAGCACCTCGAACTGCTTTTCGCCGTCCACGTCGGCAATCTCGATGATGGAGATGTCGAACGTGCCGCCGCCCAGATCGAACACCGCGATCTTGCGGTCACCCTTGCCGTGCTTGTCCAGGCCGAAGGCCAGGGCCGCCGCGGTGGGTTCGTTGATGATGCGCTTGACCTCCAGCCCGGCGATGCGGCCCGCGTCCTTGGTGGCCTGGCGCTGGCTGTCGTTGAAGTAAGCCGGCACGGTGATCACGGCCTCGGTCACTTCTTCGCCGAGGTAGTCTTCGGCCGTCTTCTTCATCTTGCGCAGGACTTCGGCGCTGACCTGTGGCGGGGCCAGCTTCTTGCCGCGCACCTCCACCCAGGCGTCACCGTTGTCGGCCGCGGCAATCTTGTAGGGCATCAGATCGATGTCCTTCTGCACCTCTTTCTCGGTGAACTTGCGGCCGATCAGGCGCTTGACGGCGTACAGCGTGTTCTTGGGATTGGTGACAGCTTGACGCTTGGCCGAGGCGCCGACCAGGATCTCGCCGTCCTCCTGGTAGGCGATGATGGACGGCGTGGTGCGGGCGCCCTCGCTGTTCTCGATGACCTTGGTGCTGTTGCCCTCCATGATGGCCACGCACGAGTTGGTGGTGCCCAGGTCGATGCCGATGATCTTGCCCATGATGTTCTTGCTCCGATTGAAGACTGTGATGTGGTGGAGTTGTGGCTGTTTTGGCTTGTTTCAAGGCGGCACATGGGCCGCATCAACGCAAGGTCACTTGGGCGCGGCCACGGTCACAAGGGCGGGCCTCAGCACACGCTCGGCGATCAGATAGCCCTTTTGCAGAACTGTCACCACCGTGTTGGCCTCCTGCTCAGCCGGTACCACGCTGATCGCCTGGTGTTGATGCGGGTCAAACCGGGTGCCTGCAGGGGGCGCGATGGGCACCACCTTGTTGCGCTCCAGTGCCTGAGCGAGTTGCCGCAACGTGGCACTCACCCCGTCCAGCAATTGTTCATTGCTGGCGTTGGGCAAGGTCAGCGCCGCCTCCAGGCTGTCTCGCACGGGCAGCAGGCTTTCCGCGAAACCCTCGATGGCGAACTTGCGGGCCTTGCCGACTTCCTCGTCAGACCGCCGGCGGATGTTCTCGGCCTCGGCCTTGGCCCGCAGGTAGGCGTCTGACATGCTGGCCAGGCGGACCTCAAGGTCGGCAAGCCGTTGCGCTGGCGTTTCAGCAGTAATGTCCGACGTGGTGTCCGGCGCGACTGCAGCGTTCGGACTGCCAGACGGTGCCCCTGCCGTGGCGCCCGGGGCTTCGGGTGATGGGGGTTCTTGTTGCGACATGGTTGAGAAGTGCGATTTTGAGAGTTGCCAGCGATATTGGGCCTTACCGACAGACTTCAAGCCCACTGCGGAAAAGTGGCCGAGTCGACCAGTTCTCAGGCTCAGTCGTCGGACTCAGTCCTCCGGCTCAAGGTAGGCACTCCAGCGCTGCCACTCCACCAGGTCCCTGCGGTCCCGCTTTGTGGGTCGGCCCTGTTCCTGGCCGTGCGCAGGCTCCACACCGAACTGACGAGCCTGGGCAGCTTGGCGCCGCGCCTCGGTGCTTTGCAGGGTTTCCTCATAAAGCGCCAGGGCCTCAGAAGCGGGTCCACGAACGCTCGTCAAGGCCAGCACCCTCACCGTGCGCTCCAGGCTGGATTGTCGCAAGCGCACCAGATCTCCCGCGCGGACGCTGCGCGAGGCCTTGGCAGACGCGCCATTGACCTGAACCCTTCCCGCGGCAATAGCCTGCGTGGCCAGCGATCGGGTCTTGTAGAAGCGCGCGGCCCAAAGCCACTTGTCCAGGCGAACGTCGTCAGCCGTGCCGCTCAAGAAATGCTCTCTTCATCTGCGACAGTCTCTGTTCAGGCCAAGGGCAAGCAGACGACAGCGTCGAGCCCGCTTACAGACACTTTGCTGGCCCCGATCTGTCTGGCCGGCGCCGTTCGGTTCTCCAACTGCAGTGTCCCACCGCTGGCTAGCACGACTTCACGGCTGATGGCCAGACCCAGACCACTGGAGCCCAGCGCGGGCGAATCACCCTGCGCAAACGGCTGGAACAACACCGGGCGCAGGGTTTCGGGGATGCCTGTGCCCTCGTCACTGATCCGGAGAACTGCCTGCACATGACTCGGGAGCAGGTGAACCTCCAACCGCCCGCCCTGAGGCGAGTGACGGATGGCGTTATGCAGCAGATTGCGTGTCAGTTCGCGCAGGCCCCACTCATGGGCATGCACGTGGCAGGGGGGCGCATGCAAGTCCAGGTCCAGCTGCCGTTCTACCATCAACGGGGCCAGATCCAGCGCGACTGTGCGGACGACTCGGGCCCAGTCCACCGGCCCGGGAATCTCCTGCTGGCGCAACTGTTCAGCCTTGGCCAGGGCGAGCATCTGGTTGGCCAGCTCTATGGCGCCTTCCACCGTGGACTCGATGTCGCGCAGGGCAACCTGGGGATCCACATCACCGCACCTGGCAGACTGCACTTGAACCTTCAGCACCGTCAAGGGTGTGCGCAGTTGGTGCGAGGCATCGCGCACGAAGCGCTTCTGTTGACGAAGCAGGCGGTCCAGCCTCGCCATCACTGCGTTGGCGGCCTCGACGACAGGCCACAGTTCTCGTGGGGAACCTTGCGCGCTCAGCGGCGAGAGGTCGTCTTCGGCCCTGGCCTGCCACTGCTGGCCCAGACGCCGCAGGGGCCGGGTGCCGCGCTGGACCACCAGCACCACCACCCCGGCGATCAGAGCGATCAGTACGCCTTGCTTCCAGGCCATGTCCATCAGCATCTGACGCGCCAGTGCATGACGCAGTTCCAGCGTCTCGGCCACCTGCACCGTGGCCATGCCTTGACCGGCCGCACCGGCCACAGGCTGCAACAGCACAGCCATGCGCACTGATTCGCCCCGATACGATGCATCGTAGAAATCCACCAGCGCCGCGTACGGTCCGCTCGCGCCCGCGACCATGCGCGGAGGAGGCAGGTCATCGTAGCCCGACACCATTTCCTGACTGAAGCCGCTCACCCTGAAGAACATGCGACTGCGCATGTCGGCCTCGAAGGCCTCCAGCGCAGAGTAGGGAAGGGAGGAGCGCAACTCCGCTCGCCCCTGGACCTCCACCACATCCAGAAGTTCGCCGATGGCCTTGGCCGAGGCCAGCAGCGTGCGGTCGTATGCGGTATCCGCAGCCTGGAGAGCTTGACGGTAGACGCTAAAGGCGTTCAGCAGCATGAAGGCCACCACGGGGCACAAGATGCCCCAAAGCAGGTAGCGCTGTAGCGAATGCGTCACGGGGCCGCGCGCAGCAGGTAGCCGAGTCCGCGCAAGGTGACCAGGCTCGCCTCGGTCATCTGAAGCTTCTTTCGCAGCCGGTACGCCACCACTTCCACAGCCTCGGGCTGGACGTCGTCTTCCCCAGGAAACACAAGGTCGAACAGGCGCTCCTTCGAAACAGCCTGACCGGGGCGGTGAAGCAAGGCTCGCAGCATGGATGCCTCTCTGCCCGGAAGCTCCATTGGCAGGCCGAGATGCAGTACGGCGCCTGATTCGCGGTCCACCTGCAAGCCGCAGAAAGCTGGAGCTGGAAGGGAATCCCCCCCCCGACGTCCCAACGCCCGCAATCGGGCTTCCAACTCGTCCAGGTCGAAGGGCTTAGGGAGGTAATCGTCGGCGCCAGTGTTCAGCCCAAGTACCCGGTCGCCAACCGTTCCCCGAGCCGTCAGGATCATCACAGGCGTCCTGCGCCCCGCTTTGCGGGCCTGACTCAGCACCTCCAGCCCGTCAAGCCCCGGCAGGCTCAAGTCGAGCAATACGGCATCGGGTTCTCGTGCTGTCCACTGCTGCAGGGCCTCGTCGCCACGGCTGCACACCCGCAACTTGAAACCGCGGCGTTCCAGGGCCGTGCGCAGGCTGGCCTGCAAAGCCGTATTGTCTTCAACCAGGAGGATGTTCATCGCACCTGACGATTATCGATTTCAGCCTCCATCCTCCGTGGCACTTTGCGGCCATGGGACCTGGTGTTTACCCTGGCGTCTTGGACAGCCGATTGACAGGTGGCATCGGCAACATGGGACGCAACAAACGGGGCCACGCCTCAATTCTCCTGGAGACCAAGATGCGCAGAGACGATTTCCTGAAGCTGTTGGCCGGATCCACCATGGCGGGAGCCTGGCCCTTGACCGCGCGGGCCGCCACCAACATCAAGATGATGATCCCGGCCAACCCCGGTGGTGGGTGGGACACCACGGGCCGTGCCCTGGGTCCGGCCTTGCAGGCGGCCGGCGCGGGCACTGTGGCCTACGAGAACAAGGGCGGCGCCGCAGGTGCCATTGGCCTTGCGCAGTTCATCAACGCCAGCAAGGGCGACCCGAACGCGCTGATGGTGATGGGCGCCGTCATGCTGGGCGGCATCATCACCGGCAAGCCTCCGGTCAGCCTGAGCCAGGTGACACCCATTGCGCGCCTGACCAGCGAGTACAACGTGTTCGTCGTGCCTGCAGCCTCGGCATTGAAGACGATGAAGGACGTGGTGGAGCAACTGAAGAAGGATCCGGGCAGCGTGAAGTGGGCAGGGGGCTCTCGTGGGTCCACCGAGCACATTGCCGCGGCCATGATCGCCCGTGACGTCGGCGTAGACGCCGCCAAGATCAACTACGTCGCCTTCCGGGGGGGCGGTGAGGCCATCGCCGCCATCCTCGGCGGCAACGTCACGGTGGGCGGCAGCGGCTACAGCGAGTTCGCTCCCCACATCGAAAGCGGCAAGATGCGGGCCATCGCGGTGACGTCACCGGCACGGCTCAAGGGCATCAACGTGCCTACGTTGAAGGAGATGGGGATCAACGTGGAAATTGGCAACTGGCGGGGTGTCTATGGTGCTCCCGGCATCACGGCTGCCCAGCGCAAGGCCTTGGCGGATCTGGTGATCAAGGCCACCAAGACCAAGGTCTGGGCCGAATCCCTGGAGAAGAATGCCTGGACGCCAGCGCTGATGAGCGGTCAAGAGTTCGAGGACTTCGTGGACCGCGAGTTCGCCAGCTTGCGTGCGACCATGGTCAAGTCCGGGATGATCTGAATCTGCCGGCCGGATGCAAGTCATTCCCCCAGCGCCCCACAGGGTGCACCTGCTCATCGGGTGCTGCACCTTGGCACTGGGCGCCCTCATCGGCTGGGGCGCGCTGTTCATCCCCTCGACGGCGGGCTACGCGGGCGTAGGGCCGAACTTCCTGCCCTGGGTGGTGGCGCTGGCCCTGTGCCTGTGCGGTGGCCTGCTCGCTCGGCAGGCCTGGACCGGTGGCCTGCGCAATGTCGAGGCACCCAGCGGCGCAGAGATGGGCGATTGGCGTGCCCTGGCCTGGGTGGGCGGCGGTTTGTTGCTCAACGCCTTCCTCATCGAGCGAGCGGGTTTCATCGTGGCCTGCACGCTGTGCTTCGTCCTGGCCGCCCGCGGCCTGCGCCTGTCCAAAGATGAGCCGGTACCTCAGTCGGCTTGGCTGGTGGACACCTGCACGGGCGCCGTCATCGCAACGCCCACCTACTGGCTGTTCACCAAGGGCCTGGCCATCAGTCTGCCGGGCCTGACGTCAACGGGGTGGTTCTGATGGAGTGGTGGGGGCATCTTCTTCAAGGCTTCGCCACGGCGGCCAGCCCCATCAACTTGTTGTGGGCCTTCGTGGGCTGTGCTCTGGGCACGGCGATTGGTGTGCTGCCAGGTATCGGACCGGCCGTGACGGTGGCCATGCTGTTGCCCATCACCTCGCAGGTGGACGCCACGGCCTCCATGATCTTTTTCGCCGGCATCTATTACGGGGCGATGTACGGAGGCTCGACGACCTCCATCCTCCTGAACACGCCAGGCGAGACCGGCACCATGGTGACTGCAATGGAAGGCTTCAAGATGGCCCGCAATGGCCGCGCCGGTGCTGCGCTGGCCACCTCGGCCATCGGCTCCTTCGTCGCGGGCACGCTGGCCACGGTGCTGGTCACCATTTCGGCCCCCTTCGTGGCCGAACACGCGGTCAAGCTTGGCCCGCCCGAGTACTTTCTGTTGATGGTGCTCGCCTTCACAACGGTGAGTGCGGTGCTCGGGAAGAGCCGGCTGCGCGGCTTGACAGCGCTGTTCATCGGTTTGGCCATCGGTCTCGTGGGCTTGGACCAGATCACCGGACAGGTGCGCTACACAGGTGGGATTCCCGAGTTCATGGACGGCATCGAGGTGGTGTTGGTCGCGGTGGGTCTGTTTGCAGTGGGCGAGTGCCTGTACGGCGCGCTGTACGAGGGCCGTGAGGTGCAGCAGTTGAACCGCATGAACCGCGTTCACATGACGCGGCAGGAGTGGCGTCGCTCCTGGCCGGCGTGGTTGCGTGGCACCGCCATCGGCTTCCCGTTTGGCACTATCCCTGCAGGCGGGTCTGAGATCCCGACCTTCCTGAGCTATGCCGCCGAGCGCAAGCTCAGCAAGCACCGGGAGGAATTCGGCACCACAGGCGCTATCGAAGGGGTGGCGGGGCCGGAGGCGGCGAACAACTCGGCCGTCACCGCCACGCTGGTGCCGCTTCTGACGCTGGGAATTCCCACCTCGGTCACTGCGGCGATCTTGCTGTCAGCCCTGCAGAACTACGGCATCCAAGCCGGCCCGCAGTTGTTCGACACCTCGGCCAAGTTGGTCTGGGCGCTGATCGCGTCTTTGTACATCGGCAATGTGATGCTGCTGGTGCTGAACCTGCCCCTGGTGGGCCTGTGGGTGAAGCTGCTGAAGGTGCCCAGGCCACAGCTCTATGCAGGCATCCTGATCTTCGCGACGGTGGGGGTGTACGGGATGCGTCAGAGCGCTTTTGACCTGTACCTCATGTTGGGCGTAGGCCTTGTGGGGGTCTTGATGCGGCGCTACGACTTTCCGGTGGCGCCCGTGATCGTGGGCATGATCCTCGGGCCACTGGCCGAAGCACAGATGCGCAACGGACTGTCCATCGGGGAAGGACGCTGGACTGTCTTCATCGAGAGACCAGCATCGGCTACGCTGCTGGGTGTCGTGGTGCTGCTGCTGAGCTGGCCCTTGCTCAGGCGGCTGTCCAGGCGCTGAGGGAGCACCCGGCTCCCGGGCCCAGGCTTGGGAACGCTTGTCAGTCGTTGGCGCCCATCGCCAGCGCCAGGCGCCGCTGCAGTGCGCCATGCCCTTGATCAGCCAAGGCCTGCCCGGTGGGCCAGCCTTGCAAGTGCCGCAGCGCAAGATCGGTCATGGCCTGCACAGCCCCCGGCTCGTCGTTCAGGCAGGGGATATAGCGGAAGGACGTGCCACCTGAGTGCAAGAACGCATCCCGGGCCTCCTGCGCGATCTCCTCCAGGGTTTCCAGGCAATCCACTGAAAAGCCGGGACAGATGACATCCACCGACTTGGTGCCGGTCGAGGCCAGTTCTTTCAGTGTGGGCTCGGTGTAGGGCCGCAGCCACTGCGCCTTGCCGAATCGGCTCTGGAAGGTGACCTGCCAAGCGTCCTTGGGCAGTTCAAGGGCCTCGGCCAGCAAGCGGGCAGACTTGTGGCACTCGCAGTGATAGGGGTCGCCCAAGTGCAATGATCTTTCCGGCAGGCCATGAAAGCTCATCACCAGTTTCTCGGCCCGCCCATGGATTTCCCAATGTCGCCTGACGCTGGCGGCCAGCGCCCGGATGAGCGCAGGCTCATCCCCGTAGCGGTTGATGAAACGAAACTCAGGCAACTGCCGGGACCCGGAAGACCACCGGGCCACGCTGTCCCAGACGCTGGCCGTGGTGGCCGCAGCGTACTGCGGGTACAGCGGCAACACCAGCACGCGCGTGACTCCTTGCGCTCGAAGTTCATCCAGAGCCAGGGGCACCGAAGGGTTGCCGTAGCGCATCGCGCACTTGACCAGCACCTCTTGCTCCTGCTGCTGCAAGGCTTCCTGCAACCGTCCTGTCAATCGCTTCGTCCCTGACACCAGGGGCGAACCTTCAGCCGTCCAAACGGTGGCGTACTTCGCCGCAGACTTCGCGGGGCGGGTGTTGAGGATGATGCCGTGCAAGACCAGCCACCACACGGCCCTCGGAATCTCCACCACACGTGGATCACTGAGGAACTCCGCAAGGTATCTGCGCGTGGCCGCTGCGGTGGGTTCGTCAGGACTTCCCAGATTCACCAGCAGCACGGCCGTCCTGGACACACTGCCGTGGGAGTATGAAGGCTCGGGTCGGAACGGCATGGTCGGTTGAATTTCTGTGTCGAAGATTATCGTCGCCCAAGTTCAGTCAGAAGGGCGACTGGCGCCGCGGGCGGCTTCGCGAAGGCTTGCCGGTACATCCTCAAGGGTGAGCCTGCTTAAGTACGTCAGGTGAGAAGAACCGGACGAGCAGAGCTCTTCAGGGTGCAGGGCGTGTCTGGCCAAAGCGGATCAGTTCGAAATCGACCGTCGCGCCTCCACCAGGCTCCGGTATGCGACCCAGACCGATCTGGCCCCGGCCATGCAGCACGCAGGAGGACCTGCGCAGCGTCACCAGTTCACCGTCGCTGAAGCGTACGTGCGTGCCGTTCGAGCTGAGGTCAGTGATCTGGAGCGACTGGCCGCGCCATTCCAGCTGCGCGTGCGAGCGTGACGTGCTCGCGTCGTTCACCAGAAACTGCGCCTGAGCACCACGGCCCAGCAACGCGGGAAGACTGCTCAGACCCAGCACCAGCTCGCATATGGGGCTCGACAGACGGATGCCATCAGGCTCTTCCGAGTCATCCCATCTCTCGAAACCGGTCTCAGGACCGTCGCGCTGAAGCGTCGCGGCGCAGGTGAAGACGCTCACCGGTTGCTCGCGACCTCTGAGGATAATCGTATCGAGGCTGCGGAACATTGCACGGGTGGGATCATCCAGATGCTCCAGCACGTGACGGGTGACCAGGATCTCCTGGTCACCCGAGTGATCCAGCAAACGCGCCGCCACGTTGACAGCATCGCCATAGATGTCGTCGCCAAGTTCGACGACCTCGCCATGCTCCAGGGCCACATGAAGGCTAAGGCCTGAAAAGCGCTGCACCGGTGCTGAAACGGGATCACTGCGGTCCAGTCCCTTGGCGATCATGGCCTGCATTCGCAACGCGGCGGCCACCCCAGCCTGAGACGAGGTGAAGAGGGCCATCAGGCCATCACCCAGCGTCTTGACCACGCGCCCATGCGTGCCGACACCGGTGCTGGCGAGCGCCTCGACGGTCTTTGTGACCAATTCGGCGGCCGCGGCATTGCCCAGACGCTCATACAGACCGGTACTGCCACGCAGGTCTGCGAACAGTACTGTGCAGCGCGCTCGCAATCCGGAGGACATGGCCTGCAATCAGAGGTTGTCCAGGTAAGTCCGCAGCTTGTCGGAGCGGCTCGGATGCTTGAGCTTGCGGATCGCCTTGGCCTCGATCTGGCGGATGCGTTCGCGCGTGACGTCAAACTGCTTGCCGACCTCCTCCAATGTGTGGTCGGTGCTCATCTCGATACCGAAGCGCATGCGCAGCACCTTGGCCTCACGCGGGGTGAGGCTGTCCAGGATGTCCTTGACCACATCGCGTAGGCCGGCTTGCATGGCCGCGTCCACCGGGGCCACGTTGTTGGTGTCCTCGATGAAGTCGCCCAGGTGAGAGTCGTCGTCGTCGCCAATCGGAGTTTCCATGGAGATCGGTTCCTTGGCGATCTTCATGATCTTGCGGATCTTGTCCTCGGGGATCTCCATCTTCTCAGCCAGCGTGGGAGCGTCGGGCTCATAGCCGAACTCCTGCAGGTGCTGCCGGCTGATGCGGTTCATCTTGTTGATGGTCTCGATCATGTGCACCGGGATGCGGATGGTGCGGGCCTGATCGGCGATGGAGCGCGTGATGGCCTGACGAATCCACCAGGTGGCGTAGGTCGAAAACTTGTAGCCGCGGCGGTACTCGAACTTGTCGACGGCCTTCATCAGGCCGATGTTGCCTTCTTGGATCAGATCGAGGAATTGCAAGCCGCGGTTCGTGTACTTCTTTGCGATGGAGATCACGAGGCGCAGGTTGGCTTCGATCATCTCCTTCTTCGCGTCGCGCGAGGACTTTTCGCCCTCGTTCATCTTCTTGTTGATCTCCTTCAGGTCCTCCAGCGGCACCACGGCCCTGGATTGCAGGTCGCTCAACTTCTGCTGCAGTTCCTGCACCGCCGGCAGGTTACGGCCCAAGACGGCGCTGTAGGGCCTGCCAGCAGAGGCCTCCTTGACAGCCCAACCCAGATTCAACGCGTTGGGCGGAAAGCTCCTGACGAACTGCTCCTGGTGCATGCCGCACTTGTCGACGATGATCTTCCGGATCTCACGTTCGTAGCGCCGGACGTCGTCCACCTGGCCGCGCAGGATGCCGCAGAGGCGTTCAATGGTCTTCACCGTGAAACGGATGGACATCAGCTCGCTGCTGATGGCGCCCTGCGCCTTCAGATAGGCAGGGGACTTGTACCCCTCCTTCTCGTACGCCTTGCGCATGCGGTCGAACTCGGTGCGCAGCAGATCGAACTTTACCAACGCCGCGGACTTCAGTTCCTCCAGCTTCTTGGTCAGCGCTTTGCTGCCGCCATTGCCGTCGTCGTCGTCTTCCTCGTCGAACTCGTCGAAATCTTCTTCGGCCACATAGTCGTCAGCCTCGTCCGTGGACACGAAACCGTCCACCGCGTCGGAAATCGCCATCTCGCCGGAAGCGATTCGGTCGGCCATGGACAGGATTTCGGCGATGGTGGTCGGCGAAGCGCTGATGGCCAGCATCATGGCCTGGAGTCCACCCTCGATGCGCTTGGCGATCTCGATCTCACCCTCGCGGGTCAGCAATTCCACCGTGCCCATCTCGCGCATGTACATGCGCACCGGATCCGTGGTGCGGCCGAACTCCGAGTCCACCGTGGACAAGGCGGCTTCTGCGGCTTCCTCGGCTTCTTCGTCCGTGGCGGTGCCCGTGTTGCTGCCGCTGATGAGCATCGTGGCGGCGTCGGGCGCCTGCTCGTAGACGGCGATCCCCATGTCATTGAGCATGGAGATGATGGCCTCGAGGATTTCCTCGTTGACCAGCTTCTCGGGCAGGTGGTCGTTGATTTCCTGATGCGTCAGGAAACCGCGGGTCTTGCCCATCTTGATGAGCGTTTTCAGCTCATGCCGGCGCTTTGCGACCTCTTCCTCGGTGAGTGTGGTTTCCTCCAGACCGAACTCGCGCATGAGGGCGCGCTCCTTGGCGCGCGACACCTTCATGCGCAGCGGCTTCGCCTTGGCCTTCTCTGCTTCAGCCTCACCTGTCTCGACGGCTTCAGCTTCTTCTGAGGCATCGAAGTCGGCGTCGACATCGACAGCGTCTTCCTCCAGCAGGGCGGACTTGCCCTTGGCTGAGGACTTTTCGCCCTTATCGAACTTGTCAGCCTTGTCGACCTTGTCGGCCTTCACAGCCACGCCTCTCTTGCCCGTCTTTTCAGGCTTGGCCAGTGCCGAATCTGCGGTCTTGCCAGCCTTTTCAGCAGCAGCCTTGCCTGACGAGGCACTCCGCTCGGTGGAGGAGGCATTGCCATTTCTGGCCTGTGTCAGCGCGATCTTCTCCGCTTGCACGGCCATAGCCTTGTCTGCCGCCTTCGCGGCAGGCTTGGTCGCTGGTTGGGTTCGAGTCTTGGTGGCCGTCTTCTCAGCCTTCACCCCACTGGAAGCAGAAGCCACCGCCTTTCGAGCTACCGTTTCCGTGGTGGTAGCAGCCTTGGCGTCCCTGGCGTCCTTGGAGGACTTGGCTGACGCTGCCGTGTTGTTTGCAATCGCCGCCTTGGTCGGTTGGGTGTTCTTCCCGGACTTCTGGGCTGCCTCGGTGTTGGCTGGAGGGGCGGTCGTCTTGGCAGTCATCGTTCACCTGTGAGGATGGAGTGGCTCAGCCACATAGCTTGTCGCTATCAATACCGGTAACAAGCGGCAGGCATGCAGCAGCGGGAAGGGTGGGGAGGAGGACCCGCGACGACATGCCTCATGGCGTATGGGGCGGGGCCGATTCCTCTCTACCCGAAGGACAGATGGGAAGGCAAACCGCCAAGAAAGAAACCGCAGTCCGGGCTTCATCGTGTCCAGGCACGCTCGAGGCTGCTGTAGTGGTAGCTTCCGGACTCGAATGCCTTACTACGATGGCATACGGCGCTAGCAGCACGACGCTGCATTATACACAGGACGCTCGAACTCCCGACCCTTCGCCGTCATTCAACTTCGGGCTGACATCGGGTGTGCCTCTGGACGCGCCACTGCAGAGGAAAGGCGCCCGGCGGTCAGGTCAGTCGACCGAGCAAACGCAACGGGTCGCGTAGCGCAAGTGCACGAGAGGTCTGGGCCACCGCGCTGCGCAGGTCTTCCTTGTCCGCCACCATAGGCAGTTCCGCACCGTCCACCAACAGGCACGCGGCTGGGCCGAAGCCCTCGTCCTGCAAGGACTCGCGCAGGCTCGGCCATTCACGGGGCCCATGCTCGGTCAGGTCACGTTCCAGCCAGCGGAAGAGTTCGCCGTGCCAGGTATCCAGCGACGTGAGCAACTCGTGGTCGGACCCGCCCAGATCGTTCCATAGTGCCGGGTGGCTGAGCAGCATGCGCGCCACATGGTCTGGCGGCTGACGTACCGCGGACGGCGGCCTAAGGGGCGTGGTTCGTTTTGACTGCCGGCCTGCTGATGGCCTTTGCCCTCCTGTTGGAACCCCTGCGGCTGTCCCTGCGCGTTCACCCCACAGGGCCGACAACTCCTCTACCGAGGTCTTGCCGGCCTGGGCCAATTCCGAAAGCAACTGCAGTCTCAGGCCCCCTGCGGGCAGTTGGGACCACAGTGGGCGCGCCTGCGCCAGCATGCGGGCGCGTCCTTCGGGTGTGGACAGGTCCGCCCCTTCACTGGCCCGGTCCAGGAGTTGGCGCGACAAGGAGGTTGCAGAGCGTACGAAAGCTTCGAAGGCCTCGGCGCCATGGGCACGCACGTAGGAGTCCGGATCGTGTTCAGTGGGAAGGAACAGGAACCGAAACGTGCGCAGGTCGTTCACCTGGGGCAGGGCAGCCTCTAGCGCACGAGACGCGGCTCTTCGGCCAGCTACGTCGCCGTCGAAGCTGAAAACGATGTGATCAGTGAAACGCAGCAGTTTCTTCACATGGTCGGGCGTACAGGCCGTGCCCAGTGTCGCCACTGCGTTGGCGAAGCCGGATTGCGCCAGGGCGACCACGTCCATGTAGCCCTCCACCACCAGAGCGTAGCCCCTCTCGCGAATGGCGGTGCGGGCCTCGTGCAGGCCGTAGAGTTCCCGACCCTTGACGAAGACCGGCGTCTCAGGCGAGTTGAGGTACTTGGGTTCGCCGCTGTCGAGCACGCGGCCGCCAAAGCCGATGACCTCGCCCTTGACCGAGCGAATCGGGAACATGATGCGGTCGCGGAAGCGGTCGTACCGTCGCTGATCAGCGCCTTCCTCGCCCTGGACAATGACCAACCCGGCCTCGACCAGATCTTCGGCTTCGTAGTCCGGAAATGCACTGGCCAGGCTGCGCCAGCCGCCCGGTGCATAGCCCAGCCCGAAATGCTGCGCCACGCGCCCGGTCAGGCCACGCTTCTTCAGGTATTCGATCGCTCGGGCATCGTCCTTGAGCCGAACGCGATAGTGCTCTGCCGCACGCAGCAGCACATCTGTCAGGGTGTGCTGAAGTGCCCGGGCTTGCGTTGCTCGGGCCTGCTCCGCCGGGTCCACCTGCGCTTCGGGCACCTGCAGCCCGGCTTGCTGCGCAAGATCCTTGACGGCGTCAAGGAACCCGAGTCCGGCGTGCTCCATCAGGAACCGAATGGCGTCTCCGTGAGCCCCACAGCCAAAGCAGTGATAGAACTGCTTCGCGGGGCTGACCGTAAAGCTCGGCGACTTCTCGCCATGAAACGGGCACAGCCCCAGCAGGTTTGCGCCCCCCTTGCGCAGCGCAACATGCCTACCGACGATGTCGACGATGTCGGTTCGGGCAATAACTTCCTGAATGAAGGAATCGGGGATCTGGCCGCGGGAGCTCACGGCACGGAGTCTAGCGGGAGCGCCTGCGTGAAGACCCTCGCGGGTTGACGCCGCAGCCTTCCGGCCCAGACTGCAGCGTCAAGAGCGCGTCAGACTGCGAAATCATCCAAGGTTTTTCCACCGTCCAGCGCGGCCTTCAACCAGTTGGGCTTGAGACCGCGGCCGCTCCAGGTGTTGCCGGTGACGGCGTCACGGTACTTGGCGGCCACCTTGGAAACGGCCTTGCCCGCGGCCGCACGGGGGGCCGAAGCAGCGCGCGAGGCCAGATCGGCCACGGTCAATCCATGCTGGGCCATCAGCGTACGCACCTGCGCGATCGCGGATGCGCGCTCCTCCCTCTGCGCCTCGGCAATCTTCTTCTCGATCTCGGCTTTCTGAGCCATCAGTTCGGCAACGGTCGACATGCAAACTCCTCGATAAGGCAGTTGAAAACCCTTCGATTATAGGCGCCGCTTATCAGCCTATGCTACGACAAACTCTGGCGAATTCACGCGTTGATAACGCTGAAACAGGGTGCGTTGGGGTTATTTTTTCAAGAGCGGCCTCTCCAGAATCCTTCCTCGCATCAGGCCTGTTCAGGTTGGGGGGACGTAACCTTGCGGTTGTTCTGCACCTTGGCCGAAGAAGAACTGCTCCATCTGGCGCGCGAGGTACTGGCGCGCCCGGGCATCGGCAAGGTTGAGCCGGTTTTCGTTCACCAGCATGGTCTGGTGACGCTTCCATGCCTCGAAGGCTTCCTTGGAGATGGTGTCGTAGATGCGCTTACCCAACTCACCAGGATAGGGTGGGAAGGCCAGGCCCTCGCCCTCTTTCTTCAGGTAGGCACACTGGACGATTCGGGTCATGCAGATCTCCGGCGGTATTTGAGGGGGAATCGGGTTGTAGAAGCTTCGAAGTCGCTTCCGGATCAACGCAAATGCTTGACGAGGACCTGCGATTTACGGTCCCAGTTGTACTTGCGCTTGCGGGCTTCAGGCAGCCAATCGGGGTCTGCCGGGGCGAAGCCTCGCTTGATGAACCAGTGCATGGTGCGGGTGGTCAGCACGAAAATGCTTTCCAGACCCATGGCACGTGCACGTTGTTCAATTCTCTTCAGTATTCTCTCGCCATCACCTTGGCCCTGCACCGCGGGGGAAATGGTCAGGGCAGCCATTTCGGCGGTGCGGGATTCCGCGTAGGGGTAGAGCGCGGCACAGCCAAATATTACACCGTCATGTTCAATGACGGTGTAATTGGCCACATCCCGCTCGATCTCGGTGCGCTCGCGGCGCACCAGGGTCCCGTCACGCTCAAACGGTTCGATGAGCTGGAGAATACCCCCGACGTCGTCCGAAGTGGCTTCTCTCAGGCTTTCGAGCTTTTCGTCAACCACCATCGTCCCGATACCGTCATGGGTGTAGACCTCCATGAGCAGGGCACCATCGGAGGCAAAGGGCAGGATGTGGGAGCGTTCCACCCCCGCCCTGCAAGCCTTGACGCAGTGCTGCAGATAGAACGCCACGTCGGTGGGGTGGTTCGGGCGGGGCAGTGACCCCAGCAGGCGCTCGGCGTCGGCCAAGGTCAATTCGGTGTCAATCGGACTGTCAGGATCGTCGGGTTTCTCGCGAACGCCTGCAATCTCGGTCAAGAAAAGGAGTTTGTCAGCCTGCAGGGCGATGGCGGCGGAGGTGGCCACCTCTTCCATCGTCAGGTTGAAGGCTTCGCCCGTAGGGGAGAAGCCGAAGGGGCTCAGCAGCACCACGGCTCCGGCGTCCATGGAACTGCGGATGGCGGCAGCGTCCACCTTGCGCACCAGGCCGCTGTGACCGAAGTCCACGCCGTCGACGATGCCCA
The DNA here is from genome assembly GCA_947464185.1 of Burkholderiales bacterium. GTDB lineage: Bacteria > Pseudomonadota > Gammaproteobacteria > Burkholderiales > Burkholderiaceae_C > Rubrivivax. The sequence goes on along the minus strand of CANHVY010000027.1, from coordinate 40,504 downwards.
CGGGGCGGGCTGTGAGGAAGTTGCCGGACACCACGCGCACCGTGGCGTTGGCCATTGGGGTGTTGGGCAGGCCCTGGGAGAAGGCCGCCTCGATTTCGAAGCGCAACTGTCCGGCGGCTTCCTGCGCTGCATCCAGCGCCGTGGGGTCGGTGATGCGCATGCCCTGGTTGAAGCGCTCCGGGTGTCCCTTGGCCTTGAGTTGTTCGCTCACCTGTGGCCGAAAGCCGTGCACCAGCACGATGCGGATGCCCATGGCGTGCAGGATGGCCAAGTCCTGAACGAAGGCGCTGAGCTTGCCGGCGGCGATGGCTTCACCGCACAGGCCCACCACGAAGGTCTCGCCGCGGTAGGCGTGGATGTAGGGCGCGACCGCGCGAAACCAGGGGACGAAGGTGTGGGGGAAAACGAGGCTCATGGACAGCGGTGAGATAAGCCCGCAAAGGCGATTCGATTGTGCCGCAGGGGCCCGCGCCTCGGACTGCGGACCGCGAGGTGCCAGAGATAATCCGCCCCCCGTGTCATCCCCCCCCGTCGCCCCCCGCCTGCCGAAGCAACGCGCCCCGGCCACGCCCATCCCGCCCCTGCGTTATCCGGAGTCACTGCCGGTATCGGGCCGGCGGCAGGAGATCGCGCAAGCCCTGCGCGAGCATCAGGTGGTCATCGTCTGCGGCGAAACGGGGTCGGGCAAGACCACCCAGTTGCCCAAGATCGCGCTGGAACTCGGGCGCGGCTTGGGCGCGGGCGGCGCAGGGTTGATCGGTCACACCCAGCCCCGTCGGATCGCGGCCTCCAGCGTGGCCAAGCGCATCGCCCAGGAGCTGGACTCCCCCCTGGGCGATGTGGTCGGCTACAAGGTGCGCTTTCAGGACCGGCTGCAGCCTGGCGCGTCGGTCAAGCTGATGACCGACGGCATCCTGCTGGCCGAGACGCAGACCGACCCGCTGCTGCGCGCCTATGACACGCTCATCATCGACGAGGCCCATGAGCGCAGCCTGAACATCGACTTCCTGCTGGGCTACCTGCGGCAGTTGCTGCCGCGCCGGCCTGACCTGAAGGTGGTGGTCACCTCGGCCACCATCGACGCCGAGCGCTTTTCGAGGCACTTCGCCTCGGCCCGGGGCGAGGCGCCTGTCATCCAGGTCTCGGGCCGCTTGTTCCCGGTGGAGCTGCGCTGGCGGCCTTTCGAGGAAAGCCGTGACCAGGATCTCAACACCGCCATGGCCGATGCGGTGGACGAGCTCTGGCGAGGGGGCGCAGCTGGCGATATCCTGGTCTTCCTGCCGGGTGAGCGCGAGATTCGGGAAGCTACGGACCATCTGCGCAAGCACCTGGCCAGCACCTTGCGCGGCGGGCCGCCGCCCGACATCCTGCCGCTGTTTGCCCGGCTGTCCCAAGCCGAGCAGGACCGCGTGTTCACGCCCGGCAATGGCCGGCGCATCGTGCTGGCCACCAACGTGGCCGAGACGTCGCTCACGGTGCCGGGCATCCGTTTCGTCATCGACTCCGGGCTGGCGCGCGTCAAGCGCTACAGCTACCGCAGCAAGGTGGAGCAGTTGCAGGTGGAGCCCATCAGCCAGGCAGCGGCGCAGCAGCGCTCGGGCCGCTGCGGGCGGGTGGCCGATGGCGTGTGCATCCGCCTGTACGACGAAACGGACTTCGCCGGACGCCCCCGCTTCACCGACCCCGAGATCCTGCGTTCGTCTCTGGCCGGGGTGATCTTGCGCATGAAGGCGCTGCGCCTGGGTTCGGTGGAAGAGTTTCCCTTTCTGGAAGCACCGCCGCGCAAGGCCATTGCCGATGGCTACGCCTTGCTGGGGGATCTCAATGCCGTGGACGAGGCCCGCGAGCTGACCGCCATCGGCCGTGAACTGGGGCGGCTGCCGCTGGACCCGCGCGTGGGCCGCATGATCCTGGAGGCCCGTGACCGTCAGGCGCTGGCGGAGGTGCTGGTGATCGCCTCGGCGTTGAGCGTGCAGGACGTGCGTGACCGCCCGCTGGAGGCGGCGCAGGCCGCCGACGAGAAGCACCGTAAATTCGACGACGAGAAGTCGGAGTTCACGGGCTACCTCAAGTTGTGGAGCTGGATCGAGGAGGGCAGGGGCCACACCGGCCCCGCCGCCTTGGCGGGGTCGCCGGGTACCGCACCGGCTGGTGCGCCGACTGGCGGGCCTGCGCCTGTCCACAAGCTGAGTCAACGGCAGCAGGAGCAGCGGCTGCGCGAGAGCTTCGTCAACCCGCGGCGCGTACGCGAGTGGCGCGACATCCACACGCAGCTGCACACCGTGGTGGCCGAGCATGGCTGGCGGCTGAATGGCGCGCCCGCCACCTACGAGCAGATTCATCTGTCGATGCTGGCAGGCCTGCTGGGCAACGTGGGCTGCAAGTCAGACGACGAAGACTGGTACCTGGGCGCGCGCGGCATCAAGTTCTGGCGCCATCCGGGCGCCCATCTGTCCAAGAAGCCCGGGCGTTGGCTGGTCGCCGCGGAACTGGTGGAGACGACGCGCTTGTTCGGCCGCGGCCTGGCCGCCATCGAACCGCAGTGGATCCCCGGTGTGGCAGGGCACCTGCTGAAGAAGCAGCTGCTGGAGCCGCACTGGGAGAAGAAGGCCGCCGAGGTGGTGGCGCTGGAGCGCGCCACCTTGTACGGCATCGTGGTCTACAGCAACCGCCGGGTGAACTTTGGCTTGTTGGACCCTGCGGCAGCGCGCGAGATCTTCATCCGCGAGGCGCTGGTGCAAGGCGACTGGGAGACCAAGCTGCCCTTCCTTGCGCACAACCAGCGCCTGATCCGTCAAGTGCAGGAACTGGAGCACAAGTCTCGACGGCAGGACGTGCTCGTGGACGACGAGCTCATCCACGCCTTCTACGACCAGCAGTTGCCCAAGGACGTGTGCTCCGGCGCGAGCCTGGAGCGCTGGTACCGCAGCGAGGTGCGCCGCCAGCCCGAGCTGCTGAAGCTGACGCGTGAGGAATTGATGCGTCACGAGGCCGCGGGCATCACCACCGCCGCCTTCCCCCGCACGGTGCGGCTGGGCGGTATCGACTGCGCCGCCACCTACCTGCACGAGCCCGGAGACCCGCGTGATGGCCTGAACGTCACCGTGCCGATCTACGCCTTGAACCAGGTGTCCGAAGAGCGCTGTGACTGGCTGGTGCCGGGCATGCTCAAGGACAAGGTGCTGGCGCTGATGAAGAGCCTGCACCAGCGCCCGAGGTCTCGCCTGGTGCCGCTGCCGGAGTCTGCCGCTGCGTTCTGCGAGGAAGTGCCGTTCGCCCAGGGCGGGCTCGTGGACGCCCTGCTGAAGTGGGCCCGGGACAAGACCCAACTCCCGTTGCTGAGAAACGACTTCAAGCTTGACACCTTGCCGGCCCACATGTTCATGAGCCTGCGGGTGGTGGACGAACATGGTCGGCAGCTGGGGGTGGGCCGCCACTTGCCCACGCTCAAGAACGAATGGGGCGCGCAGGCCCGCACCTCGTTCCAGGCGCTGGCCTCGCTCAAGCTCGCGACCACGGCGGCTACAGCAGCGGCGCCTGAACCGTCCGTTGAGGCCCCCATATCGCGCGGAGTGCGTGCCGAATTGACGCAGCCGCCGTCCCAGCGCGCTTCAAGTGCCGCCCCGGCTGCCGGCGCAGCCGGGGCCACCCCGTACACAGCCTGGACGTTTGGTGAGCTGCCTGAACTGATGGAGCTGCGCAAGGGCGGGCAGGTGCTGGTGGGCTTTCCGGCGCTGATAGACCGCAGCACGCATGTCGAGATCGAGGTTTTCGACGAACCCGAGGTGGCCGCCACACGCCACCGGGGTGGGCTCAGAAGGTTGGTCTCACTGCAGATCCGCGAGCCTCTGAAGTACCTGGAAAAGAACATCCCGGACCTGCAGAAGATGGCCGCCTTCTACATGCCGCTGGGCACGCTGGAAGAGCTTCGCGGGCAGATCATCGATGTGGCGCTGGACCGTGCCTTTCTGGCAGAGCCTTGGCCCAAGGACGCCGCTGCTTTTGCCCGGCGTGTCGAAGAGGGCCGCACCCGGTTGACGCTCATCGCCCAGGAGGTGGCCCGCCTCGCCTTGAACGTGTTGGCGGAGTTCGCTGCCGCGACCCGCAAGCTCAAGGACAGCCGGCCTCCCAAAGAGGTGGCTGATGACGTGGCGGCCCAGCTTCAGCGCCTGTGCGGCAAGCGCTTCGTGGCTTGCACCCACTGGGCGGCGCTTCAGCACTTTCCGCGCTACCTGAAGGCCGTGACCCTGCGCCTGGACAAGTTCCGCGCAGACCCAGGTCGGGATGTCCAGCGCCTGGGCGAACTGCGTCCGCTGGAGCAGCGCTACCTTCGCAGGCTGGCCGAGCTGAAGGGCGCCAATGACGCCCGGCTCGAGGAGTACCGCTGGCTGCTGGAGGAACTTCGGGTGAGCCTCTTCGCGCAGGAGTTGCGCACGCCGCAGCCGGTCAGCGTCAAGCGTCTGGACAAGGCCTGGGCGCAGTTGTCGGCTTGAACGCTGCAGGCCAGACACGGCACTTGCGGCACCTCAGTCCACGGGATTGGGGCGGTCTCCAAGCCCGCCGCAGGCCTGAATCCAGTAGCTGGACGGCCGGCCCGGGCGAGCACGCTTCATTCCGCTGAAATCACCTCCAGCGCGCGGTCCAGGCCCCCTTGCATGATCGACACCATCGCCACCTCGGCCACGGCAGGCTTGGGGTGGTAGGCGATGGACAGCCCTGCGGCTTGCATCATGGGCAGGTCGTTGGCGCCATCTCCCACAGCAATGGCCTGGGCGGTGGAAATGCCCATCAGCTCGCAGACTTCCAGCACCACGCGCTTCTTTTCTGCGCCGTCGACGATGTCGCCCCACGGGCGGTCGAATAGGGTGCCCGTGAGCTTGCCGTGCGCCACGCCCAGGGTGTTGGCACGCGCGAAGTCCAGCTTGAGCCTGCGACGGATGCGCTCGCTGAAGTGCGTGAATCCGCCTGAAATGAGCAGTGTCTTGAGCCCGGCCGCCTGGCACGCCGCCACGAAGGTCTCCACCCCAGGGTTCAGCCGCAGGCGCTCCTCGTAGACGCGCTCCAGCGCAGCTTCGGGCACCCCAGCCAGCAGCGCCACGCGGCGCCGCAGGCTGTCCTTGTAGTCGGCAATCTCTCCGCGCATCGCGGCCTCGGTGATCTCCGCCACCTCGGTCTTGCGGCCGGCCAGGTCGGCAATCTCGTCGATGCACTCGATGTTGATCAGCGTCGAGTCCATGTCGAAGGCGATGAGCTTGAAGTCCGACAGCTTCAGCCCAGGGCGCAGTCCCCTCACGATCAGGCCGGTGGGCGAAGGGGGGTGGGATGCCGCGATCATGTGAGCCGCAGTGTAGCCATGCACCGCCCTGCGGCACCGGCCACCCGGGTTCAGACGGCTGGCTCCTGCCTACGGCAGCGGTTCCCTGCGATGCTCGCCGCCAGGGTCACGCTGCGGAACTCGCTTCGCGCACCGACCCCGACGACTGCGCTTCTCGGCTGCGCCGATTCACCCTGGTGGCCACTGCCGCAGGGCTGTATCTCGTCTGAAGTCTGGAAATTCCTGCCCTGCCCGCAACCCATTTCGGCGGCCTTGCGCATGGCACACTGTCCCGTGAGATGCGGCTCCCGACTTCGTCAGGCCGCTACCGTCGTTGACACACGGAGTACGCGCGATGCCGCAACCGCAAGCTCGGCCCGCTCGGCGTGCCCCTCTTCAGGCCTACCTTCTCTGGATCCTGGCTGGCCTGATGCTGGCTTTCATGATCAACCCTGAAGGTGCGGCCGCCCAGTCCACACGCAGCGCGCGCTTCCTGTCGGCGGGAGCGCTTCATGAGCGGCTGGCCTCCCTCGACCGCGCAGCCGTAGAGGCGGGGAGGCACTATGTCATGGGTGTCCTGGACACCTTGATCCTGACCAAGGATCCCCAGATTTGCATCGGCGCCGATGTGCGGCTTGATCTGGTCGTGGATCTGGTGAAGGAAGAGCTCTCCAAGAATCCTCAGATGCATCGCTTCAATGCTGCCAGTTTCGTACGAGAGGTGATGTACACGCACTTCAAGTGCACCTGAACGGCCGTGAGGGGGCCTTGAAGCTGACGCTTCAGTCTCAAACCGATGCAGTCGTGGGTGTGCCCAGGCTCTTGAGCACATCGCGGATGTACTGCGCCCGGTCTTTCGGGTCTTCGAACTCGCGTTCGATACGCAGCTTGTCGTTCCCCGCCAAGCGCACGTTCCGGTTCTTCTGCACCAGGGCGATGATGCGGGCCGCGTCCACGGGCGGGTTGGGCCGGAAGGTGATGCTCATCAACCGGGGGCCGGCGTCGATCTTCTGCACGCCATAGGGCCGCGCCAGGACGCGCAGGCGGTGGGTGTCGAACAGGGTCTGGCCCTGGGGCGGCAGGCGACCGAAGCGGTCGGTCAGCTCCTCCAGCAGTACGTCCAGTTGCTCGGGCTTCTCCGCCGAGGCCAGGCGCTTGTAGAGGTTGAGACGGGTGTGGACATCGCCACAGTAGCTGTCGGGCAGCAGGGCCGGGGCATGCAGGTTGATCTCGGTGCCGCCGCCGAAGACGCCCGTGGGTGACAACAGGTCAGGTTCGCGGCCCGACCGCAGGGCCCGCACCGCCTCGGACAGCATCTCGTTGTAGAGCTGGAAGCCCACCTCCATCATGTTGCCGCTCTGGTTGTCGCCCAACACCTCGCCAGCACCGCGGATCTCCAGGTCGTGCATAGCCAGGTAGAAGCCCGAGCCCAGCTCCTCCATCGACTGGATCGCCTCCAGCCGCTGGGCGGCCTGCTTGGTCAGGCACTCGACGTCGGGCACCAGCAAGTAAGCGTAGGCCTGGTGGTGGCTGCGCCCCACGCGGCCGCGAAGCTGGTGCAGCTGCGCCAGGCCGAACTTGTCGGCCCGGCTGATGACGATGGTGTTGGCGCTGGGCACGTCGATGCCGGTCTCGATGATGGTGGAGCACAGCAGCACGTTGTGGCGCTGGGCCACGAAGTCGCGCATCACGCGCTCCAGCTCACGCTCAGGCATCTGGCCGTGGGCCACGGCGATGCGCGCCTCGGGCAGCAACTCGGTCAGCTTCTCGGCGCGGTGCTGGATGGTCTCCACCTCGTTGTGCAGGAAGTAGACCTGACCGCCGCGCTTCAACTCCCGCAGCACGGCCTCGCGGATGACGCCGCTGCCCTCGTTGCGCACGAAAGTCTTGATGGCCAGCCGTCGCTGCGGCGCGGTGGCAATCACGCTCAGGTCGCGCAGGCCTTCGAGTGCCATGCCCAGGGTGCGCGGGATGGGCGTGGCGGTGAGCGTCAGCACGTCCACCTCGGCGCGCAGCGCCTTCATCGCCTCCTTGTGCCGCACGCCGAAGCGGTGTTCCTCGTCGATGATGAGCAGGCCCAGGCGCTTGAACTTGACATCCGGGCTGAGCAGCTTGTGCGTGCCCACCACGATGTCGATGGTGCCGGCCTCCAGGCCCTCCAGCGCGATCTTCACCTCCTTCGGCGAGCGAAAACGGGACAGCTCGGCCACCCGCACGGGCCACTTGCCGAAGCGGTCCACCAGGGTCTGGTAATGCTGCTCGGCCAGCAGCGTGGTGGGCGCGAGGATCGCCACCTGCTTGCCCCCGTGCACGGCCACGAATGCCGCGCGCAGCGCCACCTCGGTCTTGCCAAAGCCCACATCGCCACAGATCAGGCGATCCATCGGCTTGGGGCTGACCAGATCCTGGATCACGGCGTGGATGGCCGCGCGCTGGTCAGCCGTCTCCTCGAAGCCGAAACTGGCGGCGAAAGCCTCGTAGTCATTGGGCGTGAACCGGTGGGCATGGCCCTCGCGCGCGGCACGGCGGGCGTACAGGTTCAGCAGTTCGGCCGCGACGTCGCGCACCTGCTCGGCGGCTTTGCGCCGCGCCTTTTCCCACTGGCCCGAGCCCAGACGGTGCAGCGGCGCTTCGTCGGCGCTGACGCCGGTGTAGCGGCCGATCAGGTGCAACTGCGACACCGGCACGTACAGCGTGGCCTTGTCGGCGTACTCCAGGTGCAGGAACTCGGTCGACCCCTCGCCCGTGTCGATGTGCACCAGGCCCTTGTAGCGGCCAATGCCGTGGTTCACGTGCACCACGGGGTCGCCCACCTTGAGTTCAGACAGGTCCTTGATCAGCGCGTCGACGCTGCTGGTCTGCTCCTGCTTGCGTCGGCGCCGGGCCTGCGGCGTGGTGGCGAACAGCTCGGTCTCGGTGATGAACTGCAGGTTCAGCGCGGGCGCGGCGTCATCCAGCGAGACGCGATCCAGCCAGTGGAAACCCGCCGCCAGGGGCGACGCCGCAATGGCCACGCGCTCGTCACCGTCGATGAACGCCTGCAGCGAGTCCACGCTGGGCACGTCGATGCGGTGGTCGCGCAGCATCTCCAGCAGGCTCTCGCGCCGGCCGTCGCTCTCGGCCACCAGCAGCACGCGGGCTGGCGTCTGGCGCAGGTGGGCTTCCAGCGCATGCAGCGGCTCGGTCGCGCCGCGGTCCACGCTCACGTCCGGCAGGGGCCGTGCCCACTCCACCGGTTCGCTTCCACGCAAGGACAGCGTCGAGTGCGGCTGCGTCAGCGTGAAGAAGTCCTCGGGCCGCAGGAACAAGGCCTCGGGCGGCAGGAGGGGCCGCTCGGGGTCGTGCTGCAGGAAGCGGTGGCGGTCGCGCGTGTCAGACCAGTAGCGCTCCAGCGCCGCATCCACCTCGCCGTGCAGCACCAGCGCGGCTTCCTGCCTCAGGTAAGAGAAGAAGGTGGCCGTCTCGTCGAAGAACAGCGGCAGGTAGTACTCGATGCCGGCGGTGGCGATGCCCTGGCCTACGTCCTTGTAGACGCGTGCCTTGGTCGGGTCACCCTCGATGCGCTCGCGCCAGCGGGCGCGAAAGGCGGAGCGCGCCACCTCGTCCGTGGGGAACTCGCGCCCCGGCAGCAGGCGCACCTCCGGCACGGGGTACAGGCTGCGCTGGGAGTCGGGGTCGAAGGTGCGGATCGAGTCCACCTCGTCGCCGAACAGGTCGACCCGGTAGGGCACCAGCGAGCCCATGGGAAACAGGTCGATCAAGCCGCCGCGCACGGCATATTCGCCTGGGGAGACCACCTGCGTCACGTGCTGGTAGCCGGCCAGGGTCAACTGCGACTTGAGCCCGGCTTCGTCCAGCCGCGCCTTCTGCTTGAAGTGAAAGGTGGTGCCGGCCAGGAAGGAGGGCGGTGCCAGCCGCGTGAGCGCCGTGGTGGCGGGCAGCAGCACCACGTCCAACTCGCGCTGCAGCACCTTCCACAGCGTGGCCAGGCGCTCGGAGATCAGGTCCTGGTGCGGGCTGAAGGTGTCCCAAGGCAGGGTTTCCCAGTCCGGGAAGACGGCTACACGCAGGCCAGGCGCAAAAAAAGGTAGCTCGTCGGCCAGGCGCTGCGCATCGCTGGGGTCGGCCGTCACCACAGCGACCAGTCGCTTCTCTGCCGCACGGGCCAGGGCCAGACGGCCAATCAACAGGGCGTCGGCAGACCCGGTCGGACGGGGGAGGGTGAAGCGCTTGCCGGGGGCGATGGAAGGGAGTTGCATGGTGCGAAAAACAGCAGGCCCGCCCCGACAGCAGGCTGCGGGGGCGGGCGACGGACAGATTGTAGGGAGCAGGTGGGGCGAGTGGCTCTCTCTAGAATCCGTCGCATGTCCTCTCTTGCCGCCCCGGACGCAGGTCTGTCGGCTTTCAGCACCCCTGCAACGCCGCGGCTTTTCGCCCTGGTGCCCTGTGCGGGCGTGGGTGCGCGATCGGGCGCTGACCGGCCCAAGCAGTACGTCTCGGTGGCGGGCAGGCCGCTGGTGGCGCACACGCTGAACGCGCTGGCCGAGGCGCACCGACTGACCGCCACGTTGGTGGTGCTGTCACCCGCAGACGAGATGTTCCGCGCCCTGGTGCCTGACTTCGAAGGGCCCAGAGGCTGGCTGGCCCACTGCGGGGGCGAGACGCGTGCGCAGTCCGTCGCTTCTGGGCTTGAGGCGCTATTGCGGCACGGCGCGCTGGAGGACGACTGGGTGCTGGTGCACGACGCCGCCCGTTGCCTGTTGCAACCTGCCTGGGTCGATCGGCTGATCGAGGCCTGCCTGGGCGACGACGTGGGCGGACTGTTGGCGCTGCCGCTGGCGGACACGCTGAAGGCGGAGCAGGCGGGCAGGGTACAGAGCACCGTTTCCCGCAGCGGTAAATGGGCCGCGCAAACACCACAGATGTTCAGGCTCGGGCTGCTGCGGCAGGCCCTGGCGGCAGCGTCACGTCAGCAAGAGTTCGTGGTCACCGACGAATCCAGCGCGGTGGAGGCCCTGGGCCTGCAGCCGCTGCTGGTGCCGGGATCGGTGGAAAACTTCAAGGTCACCTTTCCCGAAGACTTCGCGCTGGCTGAGCGCCTGCTGTCTGCGCAAGACTGGTGAATCATCGATACGACATCGTCAGCACCTCGCACCCGCGTGCGCAACCACATCCATGACTTCCCCTTTCGCATCAGGACCGGGCCCGGCGCCCGCGTCGACGGCTGAGCCTTCCGCCACGCTGCAGCCCTCGGGGCCGCCATGGCGGATTGGCGAAGGTTGGGACATCCACGCGCTGGTCGTGGATCGGCCGCTGGTGCTGGGTGGCATCACCATTGCGCACAGCCACGGCCTGCTCGGGCACTCCGATGCCGATGCGCTGCTGCACGCCATCACGGACGCCCTGCTGGGCGCTGCCGCCCTGGGCGACATCGGGCGCCACTTTCCGGACACCGATCCCAATTTCCGAGGAGCCGACTCAGCGCTGCTCCTGGCCGAGGCGGCGCACCGCGTGCGGGTACGCGGCTGGTCCATCGCCAATGTGGACGCCACCATTGTGGCCCAGGCGCCCAAGATGGCGCCCCATATTCCGGCCATGTGTACCCGCATCGCCCAATTGCTGGCTCTGTCGCTGGACCAGGTGAACATCAAGGCCAAGACGGCCGAGAAAATGGGGCCGGTGGGTGAGGGGCGCGCCATCGAGGCCCGGGCGGTCTGCCTGTTGTGGCGGCCCCATCAAGGCGCCTGGTGACACTTCGGGCGCGCCGGTCTGGCCGAAGCCTCAGGTGTCTGCGTTGGCACGCGGCAGCCGGATGCAGGCCTCCAGGCCCTGGCCCGGCAAGTTGCGCAACGTCAGCGCGCCGCGCATGCGCTTGACTGCTCGCTCCACGATGGCCAGCCCGAGGCCGGCGCCAGACGGTTCGGAGCGCGCCGCGTTCCCCCGGAAAAAGGGTTGGGTCAGCAGGCCCAGTTGTGCATCAGGCACGCCCGGCCCCTTGTCCCGCAGAAGCAGGGCCACCTCCCGGGGCTCCGGGTGCGCTGAAACGGTCAGCTCAGCCGGCCCGCCATCGCGGGCCCGGGCGTAGCGTGCCGCGTTTTCCAGCAGGTTCACCAGCACGCGGTCGAGGTCGATGGGATCGGCCCGCACCACCAGATCGCTCGGCAAGGCCATGACGATGTGCAACCGGCTGTCGCCGTCGAAACGTCGGCAGGCCGCCTCGACTTGCTGACGCAGGTCCACAGCTTGCAGCTTCGGGACGTCCGGTCGCGCGTAGTCGGTGAACTTGCCGATGATGGCGTCAAGCTGACCGATGTCGGCGGCCATGTGCGCCAGGGCCTGCGGCTCCTTCACGCTCAACTCGGCCTCCAGCCGCAGCCGAGCCAAGGGCGTGCGCAGGTCGTGGCTCAGTCCCGCCAGCATGACAGCCCGGTCCTGTTCGGCTCGGGCCAGCTCGGCCGCCATCCGGTTGAAGCCGGCATTGACTTCACGGATCTCCTGCACCAGGGCCTGCTCGTCCAGTGCGGGCGCCGCATCGCCCTCGCGCAGGCGTTGTGTCGCCTGAAACAAAGCCCGATAGGGCCGGCTCATCCACCAGGCGACCAGAGCTGCCGTGGCCAGCGTGACCGTTCCTGCGGCGGCCAGAGCGCCGAAGGCTCTGGTGGCGTCTGTCTGCGCAGCATCACTGCCTGCCAACCAGCCTCCCCATGAGGCGGACAGCACCCAAGTGGCCAGCGTGGTGACATACCACGCGGCCATCCCCGCCAGGATCAGCCAGAAAAGCCTGACCCGGACTGCAGGGAACTCCCTGGAAGGAGGTACGGCAGGTGCGGCAGACACAGCGTCTGCGGCATTCGCAGAGTTTGTGGCCTTGGCCGGGCGTGCAGCGCGAAAGGGCATGTGGGCATGATGCCGCGCGCGGCACGGGTTCTGGCGTGAGGAATGTGTATCAGGTCCCCATGTCGGGCACGAAGACGTAACCGACACCCCACACCGTCTGGATGAAGCGCGGGTGCGCGGGATCGGTCTCCAGCATCTTGCGCAGGCGCGAGATCTGCACATCCAGACTGCGGTCAAAGGGTTCGAACTCGCGGCCCCTGGCCAGCTGCGCGAGCTTGTCCCGCGTCAGAGGCTGCTTGGGGTGCCGCACCAGCGCCTTGAGCATGGAAAACTCGCCCGTGGTCAGCGGCAGCGGTTCCCCTTCGCGCCGCAGCGTGCGCAAGGCCAGGTCGAATTCGAAAGGTCCGAACACCACCTTTTCGCCCAGAGGGGAGGGCGCGCCCGGCGCTTCGCGGGTCGGGCGGCGGCGCAGCACGGCATGCACTCGGGCCAGCAGTTCGCGGGGATTGAAGGGCTTGGTCAGGTAGTCATCCGCGCCGATCTCCAGACCCACGATGCGGTCCACCTCGTCGCCCTTGGCGGTGAGCATGATCACCGGGGTCAGGTCCTGTCGCGCTCGCATGCGTCTGCACACCGATAGGCCATCTTCGCCGGGCAGCATCAGGTCCAGCACGACCAGATCCACCTGTTCGCGCAGCAGCAGCCGGTCCAGTGCCCGCGCATCTTCGGCCAGCAACACCTCGAAGCCTTCCTGACTGAGGTAACGCCTGAGCAACTCACGTATGCGACCATCATCGTCCACGACGATCAATCGGTAGGGCTTGGGCGGGGTCTTGAGCAATGTCACGTCGGATGTTGAAGTAGCGTGCCGGGATTGTGCGGCTCGACCAGCGTGCAGCAGGCCCGCTGTCACCTTGTGTTACATCTGTTGCGGTCGGCCGCGAAGAGCGATTCCAGCGGCAAAACCCTGAAGGAGACGACACGCCATGCCCCACAGATCTGCAGCCTTGCCCGCCCTCATCATGGCCGTTGCCGCGTGGTCCTGTACCGCGCAGGCTCAACCATCGGTGACTGCCGCTGCAACAGCGCCTGGCAATGTGCTGAGCCTGAGCGCCAGCGCTTCAGTCGAGGTGACGATGGACACGCTTTCCGTCACCCTGGCCGCTACCCGGGACGGTCCGGACGCCAGCGTTGTGCAGTCGCAGTTGCGGCAAGCGCTGGAAGCCGCATTGGCCGAGGCGCGCAAGGCAGCCCGCCCCAAGGCGCTGGAAGTCCAGACGGGTGCCTTCTCGCTCAGCCCACGGTACGCCACCCCGCCAGCTCGCTCTTCTCAGCCGTCCATCGCGGGGTGGGTGGGGCGGGCCGAGTTGGTGATCGAAGGCCGCGATCTGCCCGCCGTGGCGCAGTTGGTGGGGCGCCTGGCCACGATGTCCGTGACCCGGGTGGCCTTCGGGCTCTCGCGCGAGGTGCGAGAGCAGGTGGAACAGGAAACGACCCGTCAGGCCATCACGAGGTTCCGGACCCAGGCCGACAGCTATGCCCGACAGTTCGGGTTTTCTGGCTACCAGATCAGGGAAGTGCAGGTCGGACTGCAGGAGCCCCCGGTGATGCTGGCCCGCGCGCCCATGCTGCGCGCCGCCAGCGTGCCGGAAGCGCAGGAATCGCTGCCTGTCGAGGCGGGCAAGACCAGCGTGAACTCCACCGTCAGTGGTTCCGTGCAGATGGTGCGCTGAAGCCTGCAGGCCATGCAGGCTACGCAGGCCGTGCAGGCAGCAAAGGGCGTACGGGCGGCCTGAAGGCCGACGCCTTACTGCGCCAGCCAGCCGCCGTCGACGTTGATGGCCGCACCCCGGATGTTGTCCGCCGCCGGCGAACACAGAAACACCGCCAATTCGCCCAGTTGAGCTGGCGTGGTGAACTGGAGCGAGGGCTGCTTCTCGCCCAGAAGTCTGCGCTTGGCTTCCTCGTTGTCCACCCCGTCCAGCACGGCGCGCGCGTCCACCTGCTTCTGCACCAAAGGCGTGAGCACCCAGCCCGGACAGATGGCGTTGCAGGTGATGGCGGTGGTCGCCGTTTCCAGCGCGACAGCCTTGGTCATGCCCACCAGACCGTGCTTGGCGGCCACGTAAGCCGACTTGTTGGCCGAGGCCACCAGGCCGTGCGCCGAGGCCACGTTGATGATGCGCCCCCAGCGCCGGGCCTTCATCGCGGGCAGGATCAGGCGCGTGGTGTGGAAGGCCGAGCTGAGATTGATGGCGATCACCGCATCCCAGCGTTCCACCGGGAACTCGTCGATCGGCGCTACATGCTGGATGCCGGCGTTGTTGACGAGGATGTCGACACCCCCCATCTCCATTTCCGCATACTTGATCATGGCCGCGATCTCTTCGGGCTTGCTCATGTCGGCATCGTGGTATCCCACGGTGCAATCGAACTCGGCCAGTGTCCTTTTTGCGGCGTTCACGTCGCCAAACCCGTTGAGCACGATGTTGGCGCCGTGCATGGCCATGATCCTGGCGATGCCCAGGCCAATGCCGCTGGTCGAACCCGTGATGAGAGCCGTCTTGCCGGTGAGCATGCGTTGATTCCTTCAGGAGCAAGGTTGTATTGAGCTTAGGATCATTATCTGAACTTGCCCTTACCCCTGTTGGCCATGACGCTGTCTGCAAGCACCCCAAGCCCCTCCGGCCTCGCGCCGCCCGTGGCACCTGACCCCCAAGATTCGGCCGCGACCGAACCCCGCCTGCGGCATGTCCAGTGCCTGGACAGCCGTGGCCTGCACCGCATGGCCTACTGGGAGTGGGGCGACCCCGCCAATCCCCGGGTGCTGGTGTGCGTGCACGGTCTGACCCGCCAGGGCCGCGACTTCGACACCCTCGCGCGTGACTTGTGCGGCACCTGGCGCGTGGTCTGCCCTGATGTGGTGGGCCGCGGGCAATCCGACTGGCTGACCGACCCCATGGGCTACGCGATCCCGGCCTACGTGGCCGACATGGTGACCCTGCTGGCCAGGCTGGATGCCCAGACCGTGGACTGGGTGGGCACCTCCATGGGCGGCCTGATCGGCCTGCTGGTGGCTGCCCTGCCCAAGTCGCCCGTGCGGCGCCTGGTGCTGAACGACGTGGGGCCGGTGCTGGAAGCATCCGCCCTGGTGCGCATCGGCAGCTACCTGGGCCTGCCGGTGCGCTTCAAGAGCCTGGAAGATGCAGGCGACCAGTTGGGGCTGATCTCCCAGGGTTTCGGGCCTCACACCCGCCAGCAGTGGCTGGACCTTACCCGGCCGCAGATCGTGCCCGACGGCCAGGGCGCGTTCAAGCCCCACTACGACCCCGCGCTGGCCGTGCCCTTCCGGGCCATCACACCGGAACTGGCCGCTGCCGGCGAGGCGGGCCTGTGGCAAGCCTTCGACGCCATCTCTTGCCCCACCTTGCTGCTGCGTGGCGCGGAGTCCGATCTGCTGACCCGGCAGACGGCGCAGGCCATGGCGGCGCGCGGTCCTCGACCCCGCGTGCACGAGTTTGCCGGTGTGGGCCACGCTCCGATGCTGGTGCAGCCCGATCAGCGCGAGGTGGTGCACGCGTTTCTGGCGTCCGGGCCGGGCGGCTGAGGCGCTCGCCCGTGGCCCTTCAGGCCCGCCGGCCATGAAGACATCGCACAACCCAGCCGCAGACGCTGGCGCCGCGCCGGTGGACCCGCCAGCCGGCGGCCTCCTGCCCATCGTCACCGCCATCGGCAGCGCCGATGCGGCGGTGGATGAAGCGCACGCTCTGGACATGGCGCGCGCCTTTGCAGAGCCCCTGCTCAAGGGGCGCATCCTCGATTCGGGCGAGGAAGCCTGGTCGCACGCAGTGGGAGTGGCGCAGATCCTGAAGACTCTGGGTGCCGGCCCGGGCATGCAAGCCGCGGCCTTCCTGGTCTACGTAGGTGAGTTCCTGCAGCGCCCGCGCGAGACCGTGGCCCAGGCCTTTGGAGAGTCTTATGCCGGACTGGTGGAGCTGACCCGCAAGCTGGTGCAGGTGCAGCGCGCCGCCCGCGAGGCCCAGATCGGTGTCCAGGACCGCGAGCGACAGACCGAGCGCGTCCGCAAGATGCTGCTGGCCTTCTCCAAGGATTTGCGTGTGGTGCTGCTGCGCCTGGCCTCCCGGTTGCAGACCCTGCGCTGGCATGCCTCCAGCAAGACACAGTGCAGCAGCGCCCTGGCCCTGGAATCCCAGCAGGTGTTCGCGCCCCTGGCCAACCGGCTGGGCATCTGGCAGATCAAGTGGGAACTGGAGGACCTGTCCTTCCGCTTCCTGGAACCCCAGGCTTACCGCCATATCGCGGAGTTGCTCGACGAACGCCGGCAATCCCGTGAACTGGCTGTGGAGTTCGTGCGGCACCAGGTGGCAGGTGTCCTTCGGCAAGCCGGCCTGGACAGCGCGGTGCAAGGGCGGCCCAAGCATCTCTACAGCATCTGGCGCAAGATGCAAGGCAAGTCGCTGCCCTTCGAGAAGGTCCTGGACATCCGGGCCTTGCGGGTGATCGTGGCTGAGGTGCCCGATTGCTACGCCGCACTCTCGGCCCTGCACCAGCGGTACCGGCCGCTGGCAGGCGAGTTCGACGACTACATTGCCCGCCCCAAGCCCAACGGCTACCAATCCCTGCACACGGTGGTGCTGGGGGACGACGAGCGCCCGGTGGAAGTGCAGATCCGGACCCAGGCGATGCACGATCACGCCGAACATGGGGTGGCCGCCCACTGGGCCTACAAGGAGGCGGGAGCCAAGGGCTATGCCGGCGTGAGCGCCAGCGCCGATGCAGCGGAACGCATGACCGAGGCCCGCAAGCAGGTGATGCGCCAACTGCTGGCCTGGGAGCGCGAGTTCGCTGCGCCTGCAACATCCACCGCACCTGCACCGACGAGCGAAGACCGCATCTACGTCCTGACCCCTCAATACACGGTGGTCGAACTCACCGCAGGCGCCACCGCCGTGGACTTCGCCTATGCGCTGCACACCGACCTGGGCCACCATTGCCGCGGTGCCCGTGTGGACGGTGCCCTGGTGCCCCTGAACACCCCGCTGGTGAACGGCCAGACGGTGGAGGTGCTGACGGCACGTGAAGGTGGGCCCTCCCTGGACTGGCTCAACCACGAACTGGGCTACCTGCAGAGCCCGCGCGCCCGCGCGAAGGTACGGGCCTGGTTCAACGCCCAGGCCTTGCAGCATACGATCGCGAAGGGCCGGGAACTGGTGGAACGCTTGCTGCAACGTGAGGGCAAGACATCCTTGCGTCTTGACGATCTGGCCGAGCGTCTGGGCTTCAAGGAGGCCAGCGCCTTGTTCGAGGTGGTGGGCAAGGACGAGTATTCCCTCAAGCAGATCGAGGCGTTGCTGCGGCCAGCGCCCGAGCAGCCCACCGGGCAGGACGACACCGTGGCCATCCGGCGCTCACGCGCCGGTCGCAGTGGCGTGTTGGTGGTAGGTGTGGAGTCCCTCATGACGACGCTGTCGCGCTGCTGTCGTCCGGCCCCGCCTGATGCCATCGGCGGCTTCGTCACCCGGGGCAAGGGTGTGGCGGTGCACCGCACGGACTGCAGCAACTTCCGCCACATGAGCAGCAGTTCTCCAGACCGCGTGATCCCCGTGGATTGGGGGGCCGCCGAGGGCCCGGCGGCGGGTGGCGAACGCGCAGTGCGCGGGACCCCGAACGGGCATGCGCCCCTGTACCCGCTGGATGTGGTGATCGAAGCCGCCGACCGACAGGGTCTGCTGCGTGACATTTCAGAGGTGCTGACGCGCGAGCGTGTGAACGTTACGGGTGTGAACACGCGCAGCGTTAAGGACAGCACAGGCGGAACGGCCTGGATGACCTTCACGGTGGAGGTGAGCGACACACGCCGGCTTCAACAGGTGCTGCGCCAGGTGGCGGAGGTTTCAGGAGTGCGCAGCGCCCGTCGGCGATGAACCTGCGGTCCGCACGCGCAGCGCCGGCCGGGACCGCCGACCCCCCATGGGCGAAGATCAGGAAACCATGGCGGCAGGTTCGGGCGGTGAGGGATCGTCTGGCTGCTACAATTTTGGTTTTCAGGCGCGTAGCTCAGCTGGTTAGAGCACCACCTTGACATGGTGGGGGTCGTTGGTTCGAGTCCAATCGCGCCTACCAGATCCAAGCCCAAGCAGGTCATTGATTTGCTTGGGCTTTTTGGTTCTTGCGGCGCTGGTCAAAGAGGCTGGCGATAGCGCCACGACCCGCATGGCGCAAGAAATGAGGCATCCTTCGCCTCTCGTGCAATGGCCAAGGGGGCCGTGCGCCAATGCCTCGGGGGCTTCCATGATCACTCCTCACGACCTCGCCCAGAGCCTGGACCTGCCCAAGCGCGCGGTGGCGCTGGTGCTGGCAGGGGGCCGGGGCAGCCGGCTCAAGAGCCTGACCGACAACCGTGCGAAGCCGGCGGTCTACTTCGGGGGCAAGTTCCGTATCGTCGACTTCGCGCTGTCCAACTGCCTGAACAGCGGCATCCGGCGCATCGGGGTCATCACCCAGTACAAGAGCCACAGCCTGCTGCGCCACCTGCAGCGCGGCTGGGCTTTCCTGCGGCCGGAGATGAACGAGTTCGTCGATCTGCTGCCGGCGCAGCAGCGCGTGGACGAGGAGTCCTGGTACCGCGGCACGGCCGATGCCGTCTACCAGAACCAGGACATCCTGGCCGCCTACGGCGCGGACTACGTGGTGGTGCTGGCAGGTGACCACGTCTACAAGATGAATTACGCGGTGATGCTGGCCGACCACGTGGCACTGGGCCGCGAGGTGACGGTGGGCTGCATCGAGGTGGACCGTCAGGAGGCCCGCGCCTTCGGCGTGATGGCCATCGACGAGCGCCGCAACATCACGGCCTTCGTGGAGAAGCCGGCCGATCCGCCCGCCATGCCCGGCAAGCCTGACCGTGCCCTGGCCAGCATGGGCATCTACATCTTCAATGCGCGCTACCTCTACCGGGAGCTGGAGCGCGACATCGCAGACCCGACCTCCAGCCATGACTTCGGCAAGGACATCATCCCCAAGGCCGTGCAAGCGGGCAAGGCGGCGGCGCATCCCTTCGAGCTCAGCTGCGTGGGGCGCCGCCTGGGATCCGAACCCTATTGGCGTGACGTGGGCACCATCGACGCCTATTGGGACGCGAACATCGATCTCACCGCGACGGACCCCTTGCTGAACCTGTATGACACCCGGTGGCCCATCTGGACCTACCAGCCCCAGTTGCCACCTGCCAAATTTGTCCACAACCTCGATGACCGGCGTGGCATGGCCATCGAGTCGCTGGTGTCTGGCGGCTGCATCGTGTCGGGTTCGATCTTCCGCAGCATCCTGTTCTCGCAGGTGCGCGTGCACTCCTTCGCCACCGTGAACTGGAGCGTGCTGTTGCCCGGGGTCACGGTAGGGCGTGGCGTCCGGCTGAACCGGGTGGTGGTGGACCGTGGTTGCCAGATTCCGGACGGCACGGTGATCGGTGAGGACGGCATTGAGGATGCGCGCCGCTTCCACCGCACCGACAGCGGCATCACGCTGGTCACACGGGAGATGCTGCTGGCGGCCACGGGCGGCTACGAGAGGGTGCCGAGCGAATGAACGTGTTGCACGTGGCTGCAGAGGCGCATCCCCTGCTCAAGACGGGTGGCTTGGCCGATGTGCTCGGAGCCCTGCCGCAGGCGCTACAGGCCCAAGGCGGGCTTGACTCCCGCCTGCTGTTGCCGGGATGGCCAGCCGTGCTGCAGGGCGTGGTCGATCTGCGCCCCGTGGCCACCCTGGGCCCGTGTTTCGGCGCGGCGCGCGTGGAGTTGCTGCGGGCACAGATGCCAGGCTCCGGCTTGCCGGTCTACGTGATCCAGGCTCCCATGCTTTATGGAAAAGCGGGCAATCCGTACCACGACCCGGCGGGTGAGTCCTGGCCGGACAACCTGCAGCGCTTCGGGCTGCTGGGATGGGTGGCCGCCCAACTGGCTGCCGGCGGACTGGATCCCGCCTGGCAGCCGGCCCTGGTCCATGCCCATGACTGGCATGCCGGGATGGCCTGCGCCTATCTGAAGGCCCACACGGCGGCCACCGCCACGGTGTTCACTGTGCACAACCTGGCCTACCAGGGGCTCTTCCCCCATCCGGACGGCGCGCTGCTGGGCCTGTCTTCGCGCTACATGAGTTCCGCCGGGCTGGAGTACCACGGTCAGATTTCCTTCATGAAGGCGGGGCTGAAGTTCGCCGATCGGCTGACCACCGTCAGCCCGACCTATGCCCGCGAGATCACCACACCCGCCTTCGGGTGCGGTCTGGATGGCGTGCTGCGCAGCCGGGCCGACGCACTGACGGGCATCCTCAACGGCATTGACGACGAGGAGTGGAATCCGCTAACAGATTCGGCACTGGCCCATCGTTACGGGCCACAGGACCTGAAGGGCAAGGCGCTTTGCAAACAAGCACTGCAGGCGGAAGCTGGTCTGTTGGTCGATGCACAGGCACCCCTGGTGCTGGCGCTCAGCCGCCTGACGGAGCAGAAAGGCCTGGACCTGCTGCTGGCCGCCTTGCCGACCCTGTTGCGCGAAGGCGCGCAGTTGGTGGTGCAGGGCACGGGCGACCCCGCCCTCGAAGCAGCCTTCGTATCGGCCGCGCGCAGCCATCCGGGCCAGGTGTCCGTGTGCATCGGCTACGACGAAGACAGGGCCCACCGCCTCATGGCAGGAGCTGACCTGATCGCCGTGCCGTCGCGCTTCGAGCCCTGCGGGCTCACCCAGCTCTACGGCCTGCGCTACGGCACCCTGCCGGTGGTGTGCGCCACGGGAGGCTTGGCCGACACCGTCGTGCCTCACCATGCGGAAGATGCGACACAAGGCGCCGCCAACGGCTTCGCCTTTGAAGCGCCCACCCTGGCGTCGTTGACCGAAGGCCTTCAGCAGGCCCTGGCAGGATGGCGAAACGCCAAGCTGCGCCGCCGCCTGCAACTCACCGGTATGGCGCAGGACTTTTCCTGGGCCGCGCCAGCGCGACAGTACCGGGCGATCTACGAGGCCCTGGTCAAGCTTCAGAATTGACCGGGTTCGACGCGGCGCC
This sequence comes from Burkholderiales bacterium, assembly GCA_947464185.1. GTDB lineage: Bacteria > Pseudomonadota > Gammaproteobacteria > Burkholderiales > Burkholderiaceae_C > Rubrivivax. The sequence goes on along the minus strand of CANHVY010000027.1, from coordinate 19,272 downwards.
GATCCTCATCTGCGGCGGGCCTGCCCGGGCCTGTCCTGCCCGTCCGGACCTGTCCAGCGCTATCCCGTCCGTCCGGCCCGTTGTGGCCACGTCGCCAGCACCAGGCCCGCCAGCGCCATGCCCAGGGCCACGCCATGCACCGGCCCGAAGGGCTCTCCCAGCCACACCACCCCCACCGCCGCCGCGCTCAAGGGCAGGCACACGGTGAAGATGCCCGCCTGCGAGGCGGGCACATGCTGCAGCCCCCGCATCCACAACCAGACGGTCACCACACTGGCCGCGAGGGCGTAGAACACCAGCAAGCCCCAGGTAGAGGCCTGAACGCTTTCGAAGGGGAATGACCAGGCCTGCCACAGCCCCATCGGTGTGATGAGCGCAAGGCCCCACAGATTGATCAGGGCGCTGATGCGTTGAGGCGACACGCTGCCCGCCAGACGCTTGCCGATGACGACATAGCTGGCCTCGCACACCACCGCCCCAAGCAGCAGGGCGTAGCCCCACCATGGGGCTGCAGGGGCCTGCCCCGCGCCGTCGGGCACTCGGGCCAGCGCCAGCAGGGCGATGCCCCCCACAGCCAACCCGATGGCCGCCTGCACCCTGCGCGTGATGCGTTCGCCCAGGAACACCCGCGACATCAGCGCCACGGCGGCCGGAATGGCGGCCATCACCACGCCTGCAGCCACCGCGGAGGTGGCCGCCACGCCGAACAGCATGCAGATGGAAAAGCCGAAGTTGCCGAGAAAACTTTCCCAGAACAAGAGCCGGCGGTCTTGGGCAGAAAGGGGTGCCTCACCCGGCTGCCGGCGCAGCCAGGTCACCATGGCCACCGCGGCGATGCCAAAGCGCAGCCACGCCAGCAGAAAGACGGGAAGGGCCGCCACCAGCAGGCGCGACAAGCCCACATAGCTGCCCACCAGCGCCATGCTGGCGGCCAGGCAGGCGAACGCCGCCCAGGGAACGGGCTTCATGAAGCGCTCAGAAGGCGGCCGCGTAGCGGTCGCGCTCCCACGGGCAGACGTGGCGGGCCCACTGCGTCCACTCGTCGCGCTTGAGGCGCAGGAACTCGCGGGTGAGTTTCTCCCCCAGGGCGCCGCAGATCACGGCGTCGGCTTCCAGCGCGTCCAGGGCCTGCGCCAGCGACTGCGGCAGCAGGCCGATACCGCGTTCGCGCAGTTGCGGCAGCGTGCAGTCGAACAGGTCATCGGTCACCTCGGGCCCCGGGTCCAACCGGCGGTCCATGCCGTCCAGCCCTGCGGCGATGAGGGCCGCCGTGGCCAGGTAGGGGTTGGCGGCGGCGTCCGGCAGTCGCCACTCGAAGCGGCCAGTCAGGGTGCGCACCAGGGCGGTGCGGTTGTTCGGACCGTGCGCCACGCAAGCGGGCGCCCAGGTGGTGCCGGAAATCGACTCGCCCACGGTCAGGCGCTTGTAGCTGTTCACCGTGGGCGCCGCGATGGCGCACAAGGCCGGTGCGTGGGTGAGCACGCCGGCGATGAAGTGCCGGGCGGCGTCGGTGAGCGGCCCACCGTCGGCGCTGCCAAACAGACTGCGCTCCGGCGCGCCCTGTTGCCACAGCGAGACATGAAAGTGCAAGCCGCTGCCGGGCTGATCGGCAAAGGGCTTGGGCATCATCGAGAACACCATGCCACGGGTGTCGGCCAGGGCCTGCGCCGCCAGCTTGAACAGCATCAGGTGGTCAGCGCTGGCCAGCGCCTCGTCGTAGGCAAAGTTCACCTCGTACTGGCCGTGTGCATCTTCGTGGTCGAGTTGCAGCACGTCCAGGCCGCAAGCGGTGAGCGCCTGGCTCAGTTCGTGCAGGAATCCGGCCTGGCGGGGCAGCGACTTCAGGTCGTAACTCGGCTTGTCCAAGCGGTCGTCTTCATCGGCCGGCACCCAGTCGCCATCCTGCCGGCGCAGCAAGAAGAACTCGGGCTCCAGGCCCGTGCGCAGCACCCACCCGCGCTCCGCCAGCCGCGCCGTGGCGCGCTTGAGCACCTGCCGCGGACAGGCGTCGAAGGGCTCGCCATCGACGAAGCCGTCGCTCACGATGCGGGCCACTCCCGGCATCCAGGGGATTGGCTTTACCGTGGCGGCGTCGCCCCGGGCGTAGTACTCCGAGCGCGGCCCCGTGCGCGGCAGGCCGGTGCCCCAGATGGACGGACCCGCAAAGCCCGCACCGTGGCCCAGCACGTCCTCCAGATGAGCCAGAGGCACCAACTTGCCTTTGGCACAGCCGTGCACGTCAGTGAACTGCACCAGCAGGGTGTGGACGCCCGCTGCCTGCAGGCGCCGCCGCAGATCGCCCGCAGGCGATCCAGGGTCAGCCATGACGCTCAGGTCAGCCGCTGGGCTCAGAAGGACACCACCACCGAGGCGCCGAGCAGAGAGTTGCTCTTGCGGTAGGTGCCGTCCTCGTAACCAAAGACCGGCAGGTTGGCGCGGTCCAGGCGGTACTCCACCCTGAAGGTGGTGTTCAGATCCCACAGGTAGCTCAGGCCGAAACTGAGCGCGGTGCGGTTGGCGCCAGTGTTGCAGGCCTTGAGGGTGGCATCGATCGTGCAATCGATGGTCGGATCGATGCCGATGCCGTTGCGGTCATCGTTCGCCGCGTAAGTCAACAGTCCGCCGCCGTTCCTGGCATTGCGGATGTGGTCCATCCGAACCACACCTTCGAGGCGAGGATTGAACTTGTAGGCCGCCAGTGCTGACAGGCCCGTCCAGCGGGCATCACGCAGATCTTGGGTCACAGGGTCCTGGACGATGGAGGTCCCCTTCTGCCGACCGAGGCTGATCTGGCCTTGCACCGTCCAATCGCCCCGGATGAAATAGGCATCGAACTCGAACAGATCCACTCGTGTGCGTCCTTCGTAGTCGATCCCGGTGATCGGGTTCTGCAGCAGGGCGCCGTCCGCATCCCTCGCCCGCGGATTCGCCGCCTTGCCATGCACGCCTGCGAAGCCGAAGCCTTGGAACTCACCGCGCGAGTAGTCCACCCGATAGGCCATCACGGGCGCCCGGACCCCATCCGGGTTGCGAGCCGCATTCATGTTGGCCAGCACGCCCTTGGCAATCCATTTCCCACGGGTCAGCTCCAACCCGGCGCCTGTGTAGCTCGTGGGCAAGGTGAAGTCAAAGAGCAGGTTGTGCGTGATCAGCTTGTTGAGGGTGGCCTGCTGAAACTCGTAGCCCGACCAATCGGGCAGATGGCCCGCAATGAAGCGGGTCTGCAGGCTGCCCAGGGGCACGGAGACCGAAGCTTCCTGCACGATGCTGCCATTGCCGATGACAGTATCGGTGCCGCGGTTGGGGCTGAGCGTCAGACGCCAGCGAGCGCCCGAGTCGGTCTCCTTCTGCAAGTCCAGCACGACTGAGCCGAAGTAGGAGTTGTCATAGGCATAGTACGTGTCCTTGCGGCTGTCCAGGAAACTGAAGCCGCTGTTGCGCTTGGCACGGTTGGAGATCCAGGTCGGATCGGCATAGCCGCTGATCTTCAGCCCCTTCAGCCCTGAGGCGTCGCGCGAATCCTCCAGGGCCTCGGTCTTCACCGTGATGCGGTTGAGCTCGCGCGCCTGGTCGGGCGTCATGCCCCACTGGGGCTTGGTCGCCTCCTGGGCCTTGAGCTTGGCCTCCAGTTCGGCCACCTGGGCCTTGAGCGCCTGCAACTCCCGCAGGACATCGGCGTTCGATTGGGCCAGCGCAGGGAACGCGGCAGCCAGCGCAAGCGCCAGGGCGGTGTGATGGATGGTCTTCATGGAGGGTCCTCCTCGGTGCGGAAAAGGTGGGTGACCGGTCAGCCGCGGGCGGCCGCCAGTTCCAGGCGACGCTGCCGCTCGGCGCGGGCGATCAGATAGCAGGCCAGGGCGACGCCGATGGCCACGACGATGACGATGAGCGTGGCCACCGCATTGACGCTCGGGTTCAGCCCCAGGCGCGCGCGCGACAAGATCACGAGTGGCATGGTGGTGGCGCCAGGGCCGGAGAGAAAGTTCGACAGCACCACGTCATCCAGCGACAGGGTGAAGGTCAGCAGCCACGCCGACATCAGCGACTGCGTGACCATCGGCAAGGTCACCAGCCAGAACACCTGGTGAGGGCGGGCGCCCAGGTCCATCGCCGCCTCTTCCAGCTGCGGGTTCAGGTCCTGCAGGCGGGCCTGCACCACCACCGTGGCATAGGCCATGCCCACCAGCAGATGGCCCAGCCAGATGGTGAGCATGCCGCGCTCGGGCACGCCAATCGCCCGCTGCAGGCTCACCATGGTGAGCAGAAGCGACAGGCCGATCACTACCTCCGGCATCACCAGCGGGGCGCTGACCATGCCGGAGAACACGGTGCGCCCCGTGAAGCGCCGGTACTTCACCAGCGCAAAGGCCGCCAGGGTGCCCAGCACGACAGAGCCGCAGGCGGTGAGGAAGGCGATCTTGAGCGACAACCAAAGGCCCGAGAGCAGGGCCTGGTCTGCGACCAAGGCGTGGTACCACTTGAACGTGAAACCCCGCCACAGATTGGGAATCGGGGAGTCGTTGAACGAGTACACCACCAGCGAGACGATGGGCAGGAACAGGAACAGGTACCCGGCCGCAAGCCAGCCGCGGCCGAACCAGGTGTTCATTGCCGAGGGCTTCACCGGCGACGCTCCTGCGACTGCGCCTGGTAGCGCTGGAACAGGGCCAGCGGCACGATGATCAGCAGGATCATCAGCACCGCCAGGGCCGAGGCCATCGGCCAGTCGTTGTTGAAGAAGAGCTCATCCCAGATCACACGTCCGAGCATCAGGGTCTCGGGCCCGCCGAGCAATTCGGGCACGACGTACTCCCCGATGCAGGGGATGAACACCAGCATGGAGCCGGCGATGATGCCCGCCTTGGACAGCGGCACCGTGATCTTCCAGAACGCCACCCACGGGGTGGCGCCGAGGTCCTGGGCGGCTTCGAGCAGGCGCAGGTCCATCTTGACCAGTTGGCTGTACAGCGGCAGCACCATGAAGGGCAGGTAGGTGTAGACCATGCCCAGCACCAGCGAGAAGGGCGTGTGCATCAGCTTGCCGGGTGCGGCGATCAGCCCCAGCGACAGCAGCAGGGAGTCCAACCCGAGCCCGACGATGACGTCATGGGCCCAGCCGCCCGGGCTGAGCAAGCCTTTCCACGCATAGGTGCGCAGCAGGAACGAGGTCCAGAAGGGCAACATGACCAGCATGAGCAGCAAGGGCTGCATCGAGGGCCGAGCCCTGGCCATGAAGTAGGCAAAGGGGTAGCCGATGAACAGGCACACCACGGTGGTGGCCGCCGCGTACTGCAGGCTTCGAAGGTAGGCGCTGAGGTAAAGCGGGTCTTGCAGCACCGTGGCGAAATTGGAGAACTTCAACGACAGCGTCAGCACGCCGTCCTGGACCGCGATCAGGTCCTCGGGATGGACCGTGCCCATGCGGGCCAGGGATATCTGCAGCACCACCGCGAAGGGCAGCAGGAAGAACGCCAGAAGCCACAGGTAGGGCACCCCGATCACGGCAGCCCGGCCGCCGGGACGCAGCCGGGCCAGCCAGGCCGGGCCCGCGGTGCGTGGGGTGCGCGGTGCCGGGCTCATCGGTGCCTCACTGGGTCAGCACCACCTGCGCCGAAGGGGACCAGTGGGCCCAGGCTTCGTCGCCCCAGGTGAGCTCGTCATCGCGGTGGCGCTCCACGTTGGACTGGCTGACCTTCAGCGTGGCCCCACTCGCCAGCGCCAGCTGGTAGACGGTGAAGCTGCCGAAGTAGGACTTCTCCCGTACGGTGCCGCGCAGCATGTTGAAGTCACCTTCGGCAGGGCGTTGACGGCTGACGTTGATCTTTTCAGGGCGCAGCGCCACGGTGACCGCCATCCCTTCGGTGCCCGTGATGCCGTGGCCGACGTAGTGGCGGCAGTCGGCACAGGTCACGATGCAGTGGTCGTGGGCATCCACCTCCAGCGAGCCCTCCATCATGTTGACGTTGCCGATGAAATCGGCCACGAAGCGGCTGGCGGGCGTCTCGTAGATCTCGGACGGTGCGCCCACCTGCATCAGCCGGCCTTCGCTCATCACCGCGATGCGCGAGGCCATGGTCATGGCTTCCTCCTGGTCATGGGTGACCATCATGCAGGTCACGCCGACCTGCTCGATGATGTTGACCAGTTCGATCTGGGTTTCCTCGCGAAGCTTCTTGTCCAGCGCCCCCAGGGGTTCGTCCAGCAGCAGCAACTGGGGCTGCTTGGCCAAGCTGCGGGCCAGGGCCACCCGCTGCTGCTGGCCGCCGGACAGTTGGTGCGGCTTGCGCCCCGCGTACTTGCCCAACTGCACCAGCTTGAGCATAGCCTCCACCCGCTCGGCGATCTGCGCCGAAGCCATGCCCGAGCGCTTCAGGCCGAAGGCGATGTTCTCCGCCACGGTGAGATGCGGAAACAGCGCATAGCTCTGGAACATCATGTTCAGCGGCCGCTCGTAAGGGGGCAATCCGTTGAGCTCCTGGCCATTGAGCACGATGCGCCCGGAGGTGGGCGTCTCAAACCCCGCCACCATGCGCAGCAGCGTGGTCTTGCCGCACCCGGACGAACCCAGCAGGGCGAAGATCTCGCCCTTGCCGATGTCCACGCTGACGTGGTTGACGGCCGCATAGCCGTCGAACTCCTTGACGACGTCCTCGATGCGCAGGAAGCCGGCACCGCCGGCTGCGGCCGACATCACAGACCGGTCTTGAACGACGTGAAGGTGCGCGTCATCAGGCGACGCAGGTCGTTGTTGATCGAATCCGGCGGCACCATGCGGGCCAGGTCGGCGCTGGAAAGGAACACGGTGGGGTTGTTCGCCACTTCCGGGCGGATGTTCCTGCGCGAATCCGGTACCGGATTGGGATAGAAGACCTTGTTCGTGGTGGAGGACGCCACGTCAGGGCGAAGCACGAAGTTGATGAACTTGTGCGCATTGCCCGGCCGCGGGGCATCCGCCGGAATGACCATGGTGTCGAAGAAGAGGATGCCGCCGCTTCTGGGAATCAGGGCCTGGATGTTCTGCCCTGCCTTTCCATCGATGGCGCGCTGGCGGGCGATGTTGATGTCGCCGGACCAGCCCAGCGCCAGGCAGATGGAGCCATTGGCCATGTCGTTGATGTAGCCCGACGAACTGAACAAGGTCACGAAGGGGCGAACGGCCTTCAGCACGTTGGAGGCGGCGGTGTAGTCCGCCGGGTTCCTGCTGAACGCAGGCCTGCCCAGGTAATGCAGCGCCGCGGGGAGCACCTCGGTGGCGGAATCCAGAAAGGAAACGCCGCAGCTCTTGAGCTTGCTGATGTACTCGGGCTTGAAAACCAGTTCCCAGACGTTGTCGGGCAAGGGGCCGCCCAGGGCGGCACGGACCTTGTCAACGTTGATGCCGACTGTGGTGTATCCCCACAGCCAGTTCACCATGTAGTCGTTGCCAGGGTCCATCTTGCCCAGTTGGGACTGGATGCCCGGATCGAGGTTGCGTAGGTTGGGGATCTTGGACTTGTCCAGCTTCTGCAGCAGTCCGCCGTCGATCTGGAGCTTGGCCCAATTGGAGGAGGGCACGACGATGTCATAGCCCGTCTTGCCGGCCACGAGCTTGGCGTGGACGATCTCGTTGTTGTCGAAGACGTCGTAGCGGACCTTGATGCCGGTTTCTTTCTCGAACCGGGCGATCACATCCTCGCCGATGTAATCCGACCAGTTGTAGATGTTCAGGACCTTTTCTTCCTCCTGGGCCACCGCTCCCCCTGTCAGGGCTGCGAGTGACACGGCCAATGCGGCCAGGATCCGGCTTGACTTGAACTGCATGGGCAAACCTCCGCTGAGGGACAGATGGCAAAGTCGGTACGCAACCCTTCAAGGCGCACTGGATTGGTGCGTGAGCCCCAATCCGTGCTGATCGCCAGGAAACGGGTGCACCAAGTATTCCAGAACCGGGGGCGCTCGCCCAGACCCCGTCTCAGGCGACGCGGCGCAGCGCCCCGCGCAAGGTGTCGATGATGTGATCGATGTGCGACTTCTCGACGATCAGCGGCGGCGACATCGCGATGATGTCGCCCGTGGTACGGATCATCACGCCCTTGTCGTAGCAGTCCAGGAACACATCGAAGGCGCGCTTGGTGGGCTGGCCGGCCAGGGGCTGCAGCTCCACGCCACCGACCAGACCGATGTTGCGGATGTCGATGACGTTCGGCTCGCCGCGCAGGGAGTGCAGCGCCTGCTCGAAGTACGGCGCCAGCTCCGCCGCCCGCGTCAGAAGTCCTTCTTCTGCATAGGTGTCCAGCGTTCCCAGCGCAGCAGCGCAGGCCAGCGGGTGCGCCGAGTAGGTGTAGCCGTGGAAGAACTCGATCAGATGCTCTGGGCCGGTCATGAAGGCGTCGTGGATCTTGCTCTGGGCGATGACCGCCCCCATCGGGACGCAACCGTTGGTGATGCCCTTGGCCACCGTCATCAGGTCAGGCGTGACACCGAAGGTCTGGGACCCGAACGGCATGCCTGTGCGCCCGAAACCGGTGATGACCTCGTCGAAGATCAGCAGGATGCCGTGCTTGTCGCAGATCTCGCGCAGCCGCTGCAGGTAGCCCTGGGGCGGGATGAGCACGCCGGTGGATCCCGCCACAGGCTCGACGATCACCGCGGCGATGGTGGACGCATCGTGCAGCGCGACCAGGCGCTCCAGGTCGTCCGCGAACTCCGCGCCGTGAGCAGGCTGACCCTGTGAAAACGCATTGCGCGCAGGGTCGTGGGTGTGGCGGATGTGGTCCACCCCGGCCAGCAGGGTGCCGAACATCTTCCGGTTGGACACGATGCCTCCGACGGAAATGCCGCCAAAGTTCACGCCGTGATAGCCCCGCTCCCGCCCGATGAGGCGTGTGCGAGAGCCTTCTCCGCGCACGCGGTGGTAGGCGATGGCCATCTTCAACGCCGTCTCCACGGCTTCGGAACCGGAATTGGTGAAGAACACCTTGCCCATGCCCTCGGGCGCCAGCTTGACGATGCGGTCGGCCAGTTCAAAGGCCTTGGGATGGGCCATCTGGAACGAGGGAGCGAAGTCCAGTTCCGCAGCCTGGTCCTGGATGGCCTGCACGATGCGCGGTCGAGCGTGGCCCGCGTTGACGCACCACAAGCCCGCCACGCCGTCCAGGATCTGCCGACCCTTGTCGTCCCAATAGTGCATGCCCGAAGAGCGGGCGAGCATGCGCGGAGCCTTCTTGAACTGCCGGTTGGCCGTGAAGGGCATCCAGTAGGCGTCCAGGTCCTTGTACATGGTTCGGGTCTCCTTGGAGGGTGTTGAAGGCGGGATCTGATGAGCCAGAGTCTTGCCGCATGATACGAGCCAGCACTTCGTCTGGGCACCATGAAACCCGTACTGATCCTGCAGCACATGCGTCATGATGGTCCTGCCTACCTGGCGCGTTGGCTCGCTGACCGTGGGTTCGCCTTTGATCTGCGGGATGCTTCGGCGGGCGCCGTTTTCCCGGCCGACATGGCGGGGCACAGCGCACTGGCGGTATTGGGGGGCGCGATGAGTGCCAACGATCCGCTTCCCTTTCTTCGGGACGCCGAACGGTTGATCCTCCAGGCAATGCAGGCTGGAATCCCGGTCATCGGCCATTGCCTGGGTGGCCAGTTGATGGCTCGCGCCCTGGGGGCACGCGTGCAGGCAGCCCCGGCGCCGGAAATCGGCTGGCAGCCCCTGCAGGTGCTGGACAACCCCGTGGCCGCGCAGTGGTTCGGCCCGCCAGCACAGCATCATGTGATGCATTGGCACTACGAAAGCTTTGAGCTGCCGCCAGGCGCGCGATGGCTGGCCACCAGCCTTGCATGCCCGCATCAAGCCTTCTCCGTAGGCCCGCACCTGGGCATGCAGTTCCACATCGAGATCGACGGGGCCAAATTGCAGCGCTGGCTTGACGACGGTGACCCTGCCTGGGCTGAGGCGCTGGCGCAACACGCGGGCAGCGTGCAGGACAAGGCCACCATCCTGACGCACGCAGCACAGCGGATGCACGCGCACCATCTCCTGGCCGATCGTCTTTACACGCGATGGATCAGCGGTGTCGCGCTCGCTTCTGCATCGTGACGATCTGTTTTCGCCATGTGGAATGCACGAATGGTGCGCCGCAGCAGAGCGATTCACCAAGGAAGACGACATTCCGCATCATGGAAAGAGGCAGCTAACCCGTTGATTTTACGTACTTTAGATTTTTGTCTTATATAAGACATAAGTCTTCACAAAGCCCTTGCCGGCGCGTAGGCTTGCACCCATTCCTTCACCTTTGAACCTTGCTGCAAAAGGAGCCTGCCATGACCGCAATGACCCGTGAACAACAAATCGCCGCCCTTGAGAAAGATTGGGCCGAGAACCCCCGCTGGAAGGGGATCAAGCGCGGCTACTCCGCTGCTGACGTGGTGCGCCTGCGCGGCTCGCTCCAGGTTGAGCACACGCTGGCCAGGCGCGGTGCCGAGAAGCTGTGGAGCCTGCTGAACACCGAGCCGTTCGTGAACACGCTCGGTGCGCTCACAGGCAACCAGGCCATGCAGCAGGTCAAGGCCGGCCTGAAGGCCATCTACCTGTCGGGCTGGCAAGTGGCCGCTGACGCCAATGACAACGGCGAGATGTACCCCGACCAATCGCTGTATTCCGTGGACTCGGTGCCCAAGGTGGTGCGCCGCATCAACAACGCCTTCACCCGCGCCGACCAGATCCAGTGGAGCGAGGGCAAGAACGACACCGACTACTTCGCGCCCATCGTGGCAGACGCCGAGGCCGGCTTCGGTGGCGTGCTGAACGCCTTCGAGTTGATGAAGGCCATGATCGACGCCGGCGCGGCGGGTGTGCACTTCGAGGACCAATTGGCCTCCGTCAAGAAGTGCGGCCACATGGGCGGCAAGGTGCTGGTGCCCACACGTGAGGCGGTGAGCAAGCTGGTGGCCGCGCGACTGGCCGCCGATGTGATGGGCACGCCCACCATCCTGCTGGCCCGCACCGACGCGGAAGCGGCTGATCTGGTCACCAGCGATGTGGACGAGAACGACATCCCCTTCCTGACCGGTGAGCGCACCGTGGAAGGCTTCTTCCGCACCCACAAGGGCATCGATCAGGCCATCAGCCGCGGACTGGCCTATGCCGAGGTCGCCGACTTGATCTGGTGCGAGACCGGCACACCGGACCTGGCCTTTGCCAAGAAGTTTGCAGACGCCATCCACGAGAAGTTCCCGGGCAAGCTCCTGGCCTACAACTGCAGCCCCAGCTTCAACTGGAAGAAGAACCTCGACGACGCCACCATCGCCAAGTTCCAGCGCGAACTGGGCGCCATGGGCTACAAGTTCCAGTTCATCACGCTGGCGGGTTTCCACATGCTGAACTACGGCATGTTCGATCTGGCGTACGGCTACGCGCGCCAGAACATGACCGCCTTCGTGGAACTGCAGCAGAAGGAGTTCGCTGCGGCCGAGCGCGGGTTCACCGCCGTGAAGCACCAGCGTGAGGTCGGTACCGGCTACTTCGACGCCGTCACCACCACCATCGAGCGCCTGGCCTCTACGGCCGCGCTCAAGGGCTCTACCGAAGACGAGCAGTTCTTCGACGGCACCCACCACTGAAGCGCATCCGTGGGGGCGGCCGAGCGCCGCCACCGCAGCAAGGCCCGGGCAACTCCCGGGCCGTGCCTGTTTCAGGGGTTCAGGAGACGAGTTCAGGTCCCGGCGGCGCCCGGCGGGCCACGAAGTCGATCTCGATCAGCGCACCGCGTGCCAGGCCGCTCACGCCCACGCAGGTGCGCGCAGGCCGCCGGCACGGCGCGAAGTAGGTCTGGTAAACCGCATTCATCGCAGCGTAATCTCTGTCGAAGTGCAGCAGGAACACACGTGCGCTGAGCACGTGTTCCAGCCCCAACCGGATGCCGGCCAACACGCGGCCCAAGTTGGCAAAGACCTGGTGCGTCTGTGCCTCGATGCCATCGGGGTAAGGCGAATCATTGGCCGTGCCGGTGAACGGCATCTGGCCGGTCAGGAACACCCAACCATCCTGCTCGACTGCATGACTGAAGGGAGCTACCGGGTCGGGCGCACCGGCGATCATGTGAAAGAGAGGTCCTGGGGCTGGGATGCTCATGGTTCATTCCTTGGAAACGGGGGAGGGAGCGCGTGGCCGACGTACGCGATGAGTCAAGCTCGACAGACTCACGACAGCCTGTGCGGACAGCAGCGATGGGGCGGTGCTGGCCTTGGACTACCGCATAGCGCCCGAGAACCCATTTCCTGCTGCCTGGGACGACGCTTGGTGCGCCTTGCGCTGGTTGGCCGATCATGGGACTTCTCTCGGGTTGGACATACTGCTGGTCGAATGCGACCTGGTGGTCGATGATGGCATCGCTTACGCCGACCGGCTGCGCATGGCCGGCGTGGCGGTGGATCTGGAGGTCTACCGCGGCGTGACCCACGACTTCATGAAAATGGGCCGCCTGCTGCCTGAAGCATCACAGGCTCTGGACAACGCGGCTCAGGCCCTGCAACTGGCATGGAAAGGAACACCGCCCACATGAACCCGAAGGATTTCCGCTTTTTCGACCAGTTGCGCGTGCGCTGGGCCGAGGTGGACATGCAACGCATCGTCTTCAATGGGCACTACCTGCTCTATTTCGATACGGCTGTTGGCGGCTACTGGCGCAGCCTGGCCATGCCGTACCACGAGACCATGGAAATGCTGGGTGGAGACCTGTACGTCCGTAAGGCCACCCTGGAGTACCTGGCGTCGGCTCATTACGACGAGCGGCTGCAGGTGGGCATCCGCTGCGAGCGCATCGGCAACTCGTCCATGCGTTTCATCGGCTGCGTGTTCCGCCGCCAGACGCCACTGGTCACCAGCGAACTGGTCTACGTCTTCGCCGACCCCGCGACACAGACCTCAAAGCCGGTGCCACCGATGTTGCGCTCCGTGCTCGAGGCCTTCGAGGCCCGAGAACCCATGACCACCGTCGATCTTGGCTCCTGGGACCAGATGGCCGCCACCGCCCGCCCCCTGCGGCATGCGGTCTTCGTGCAGGAGCAGGGTATCCCGGCAGAGATCGAGGCCGATGCCGCAGACGCGCAGGCCCTGCACGCGGTGGCCACCAACCGATTTGGCATGGTGGTGGGTACCGGGCGCGCCGTGTTCGCGGAAGACGGAGGCGCGCGCATCGGCCGTATGGCGGTCCTGGCCAGCGTGCGCGGCGCCGGCGTGGGGGCGTCCCTGCTGACGGCGCTGGTGAGCGGGTGCCAGGCGCGCGGTGCCCGAGAGGTGATGTTGCATGCACAGGCGGACGCCGTCGAGTTCTACCGCCGCCACGCTTTCCAACCCCGAGGCTTGGCCTTCCAGGAGGCCGGCATCGAGCACCAGGAGATGGTGCTGCGGCCCTGAACCTGGCCCGCCACTCAGGCAGGAACGACAGCCCCGCGGCTGCGCTGGCTGCTCAGGCGGGCTCCAGGGGAAGGGGGTAGGGCAGTTCGGCAGGCTTCAGGCGCACCGTGCCCACGGTGAATTCCCCTGGCGCGCCCATCAGCGCAGCCTTGCACTCCACCAATGCGGCGTGGCCGCCGCAGGGGCCTGCGGTCACGGGCGCCGCCAGGGCCACCATGCCTGCTGGCTGGCCTGGATCCGCCGAGTGATGCACTTCCTGGCCTGGACTCAAGGGCCCATCGGCGGTCATCAGGAACATGCGGCGCTTGAGCGTGCCTCGGTACTGGCTGCGGGCCACGATTTCCTGCCCCGGGTAGCAGCCTTTCTGGAAGTTCACGCCGCCCGTCAGCTCCAGGTTGACCATCTGCGGCACGAACTGCTCCACCGTGGCCGCGACGACGCGCACCACGCCGGAGCGCACCTCCAGCCAATCCCAGTGCGCTCGCGAAAGTGCCGGCAAGGGCGGTGCAGGCAGATCGTGCGGCTGCACCAGCAGCCAGCGCGACGTGGGGCTCCCCGAAGGCAGCCGGATGACTTGCGGGCCACCGGCGGGGCCCAGGGCCAGGACGCTCCAGGGCGCAGCGGGCAGCGCGGCTCCCGAGGTCTGGGCCAACCAATGCTCGGCGAAGGGACCCGCCAGCCCGTACAGGGCCAGTTGCCCGTCGCCTGCCGTCAGCCGGCATTTGGCGCGCAGCACGAACATCGACAGGCGGTTCAAGGTGGCAGCGAGCAGGTCTGCGCTGCAGGCCAGAGCGATCTGCTCGGGCGCTGAGCGCCAGGCCGTGAAGGTCGCCAGAAGCCGGCCTTTGGCAGAGCAGTACCCCGCCAGCCTGGCCTGCGATTCATCCCAATGGAGCATGTCCTGGGTGAGTTGACCGTGCAGAAAGGAGGCGCTGTCGGCCCCAGTGGCCAGGATCACGCCCCAGTCCTCCAGGCGGCAGGCGCCGTCAGGCGCCGGGTCTGTATCGGGGGGGAGGGCGTGGGGGTTCGTGGACACGTTGGCAAGCATCCGCTGATTATCATCACCCGCCATGCCTGCATCCCCTTCGAGGTCTCCCCGCTCGCCCAGGCGCCCGCTCGTGCGCGCTATCACCCGGGCTTTGCTGGGTCTGCTGCTCGCGGCCATCGCCCTGGCAGGGGCCGCTGCCTGGTGGATCTACCGGCCCCTGGACCTGGCGACACCGGTGATAGAGCTGTCTGTGGAGCCTGGCATGACGCCGCGGGAAGTGGCGCTGGGCTGGGTGGCTGCCGGCCTGGAGACCTCACCCGAGCTGCTGTACGAGTGGTTCCGCTGGTCGGGCCAGGCACGGCGCATCCGCGCCGGAAGCTATGCCGCAGAACCTGGCACCACGCCACGGCAACTGCTGGACAAGATGGTGCAGGGTGATGAACAGCTCGAAACCGTCCGCTTTATCGAAGGCTGGACCTTCAAGCAGGTCCGACAGGCCCTGGCCCAGTCACCCCACCTGCGGCCCGTCACTGCGGGCCTGAGCGAGGCTGACCTGATGCGGGCCTTGGGCCTGCCCGGCCTGTCTGCCGAGGGGCAGTTCTTTCCCGATACCTACCGCTACAGCCGCGGGGTGAGCGACCTGACCGTTCTCAAGCGCTCCAGGCAGGCGATGCAGCAGCGCTTGGATGCAGCATGGGTCGAGCGCGTGCAGGGTCTGCCACTCAAAACCCCCGAGGAGGCCCTCATCCTCGCCTCCATCGTGGAAAAGGAGACCGGGCGCGCCGCAGACCGGGCCCGCATTGCGGGTGTCTTTGTCAACCGGCTGCGCATCGGGATGCCCCTGCAGACCGACCCCACCGTCATCTACGGCCTGGGCGATGCTTTCGACGGCAACCTGCGCAAGCGCGACCTGCAGAGCGACACCCCCTGGAACACTTACACCCGCCGCGGGTTGCCCCCCACGCCCATCGCCATGCCGGGTCTCGCATCGCTGCGGGCCACCGTCCGGCCCGAGGTCTCAGGGGACCTGTACTTCGTGGCCCGGGGGGATGGCAGCAGCGTCTTCAGCCCCACGCTTGAAGCCCATAATCGAGCGGTCAACCAGTACCAACGCCGCCGCCCCTGACCGGGCCCTTAGCCGGCACCCGCCGGGCGCCGCCGATTTACAAGTGATTGCAGGGTTTTCTTGATGACCGGCCGCTTCATCACCTTCGAAGGCATAGACGGCGCGGGCAAGTCCTCGCACATCGGTCGATTGGCCGACTGGCTGAAGGGCAGGGGGCACACGGTCGTCGTGACCCGGGAGCCGGGCGGCACGCCACTGGCCGAGGCCCTGCGCGACATCGTGCTGCACCGGTCCATGGACGCCATGACCGAGGCCTTGCTAGTGTTCGCCGCCCGGCGCGACCATGTTCAGCAGCAGATCCGACCTGCGCTGGCGGCAGGAACTACGGTGCTTTGCGATCGTTTCACTGACGCCACTTTTGCCTACCAAGGCGGCGGCCGCGGCTTTGACCTGGCCGTGCTGGGCCAGTTGGAGGCCTGGGTGCAGGAAGGGTTGCAGCCCGACATGACGCTGTGGTTCGACCTGCCGCCACGCGTTGCCGCCCAGCGCCGAGCCGCCGCCCGTGCGGCCGATCGCTTCGAGGCCGAGGACGAGGCCTTCTTTGAACGCGTTCGCCAGGGCTACCAGCGCCGGTGCCAGGCCCAGCCCGCTCGCTTCGCAGTCCTGGACGCCGAACGCACGCCAGAACAGGTGTGGTGTCAGGTGGCACAGACCCTTGAGAGTCAGGGATGGTGACCAGGCGCACAGAGCCCGAGGGTCCTGTTGTCCAGGCCCTTCGCCCCGAAGACATGGCTTTGCCCTGGCTGGAAGAGCCCCTGCAGCAAGTGCTCGCCCAGCATCGCGGGCATGCGCTGCTGGTGTGCGGGACGGCTGGTGCTGGGGCGCTGGAGTTCCTGCTGCGGCTGTCGCAGGCTTGGCTTTGCGAAGACCGGGCCGCGCCTTCAGGGCCGGCCTGCGGGCAGTGCGGCAGTTGCCGCCTGTTCCTGTCGCACGCCCATCCCGACTTCCGCCTGAGAGTGCCCGAAGCCCTGGCGGTGGCGCGCGACATCCCGGTACTGTTGGACGAAAGGCGCAAGCCCAGCCGCCAGATCCGTATTGACGAGATACGCCAGGCCATGGACTGGATGACCACCACCACCGGCCGGGGCCAGGGCAAGGTGCTGGCGCTGCACCCAGCGGAGGCCATGAACGCCGCGTCTGCCAGCGCCCTGCTGAAGACCCTGGAAGAACCGCCGGCAGGCGCGCGGGTGGTGCTGAGCACGGCCGATCCTGGCCTGCTGATGCCCACGATTCGAAGCCGCTGCCAGATGGTGCGCCTGCCACCGCCCCCTCGCGCACAAGCGCTGGCGTGGCTGGAGCAGCGGGGCGTCGAAGAGGCCGGCGTGCTGCTGGATGGGGCGGGTGGCATGCCCTTGGCGGCACTTCAATGGGGCGTCGAAGGCCTCAGCGCCGAGACCTGGCGTGCGTTGCCGCAAGCGGTGGCGGCAGGCGATGCGGGTCCACTGCTGGGCTGGCCCATCCCGCGGGTGCTGGATGCCTTGCAGAAGCTCTGCCACGATGCTGGCTGCCACATCGCCGGCGGCAGGGGACGATTCTTTCCAGCGGACAAGTGGCCTGCAGGGGCCTCCTTGCAGCGGTTGGCGCAATGGCACAAGAGCCTGCAAAGCATCATGGCCCATGCCGAGCATCCTTGGAGCGAAGCCTTGCTCATCGAGTCGCTCGTCGCACAAGGGCGTTCTGTCTGGCACCCGGAGCCCGAGCGTCGGGGCGGGCGTCTGGCGACAGCCTGACCTGGCCCTGCGGGGCTCTACGCTGGCCTTGTCGCGGCCATAGTTGTACTGGACGGCACCTGAACCATGTTCGTTGACTCCCACTGCCACCTCACTTTCTCCGAACTGGGCACCCAGCTGACCCAAATCCGCCAGGCGATGTCCGATGCGCAGGTGGACCGGGCCCTGTGCATCTGCACGACGATGGAGGAGGCTCCACAAGTGCTTGCGCTGGCCGAGCAGCACGACAACTTCTGGGCCACGGTGGGCGTTCATCCTGACAACGAAGGGGTGACCGAGCCCGATGTGGACGCTTTGGTGGCCCTGGCAGGTGCCCCGAGGGTGGTGGCCATTGGCGAGACGGGACTGGACTACTACCGGCTGGGGGACCGGACGCCGGACCAGATGGAATGGCAGCGCCAGCGGTTTCGTGCGCACATTCGCGCAGCCCGGCAAGCGAAACTTCCCTTGGTCATCCACACCCGCAGCGCGGCACAGGACACGTTGGCCCTCTTGATGGAGGAGGGCGCTCCAGAGGTGGGGGGCGTGTTCCACTGCTTCACCGAATCTGCGGAAGTGGCCCGGGCCGCAGTGGACATGGGATTCTTCATCTCGTTCTCAGGCATCCTCACCTTCAAGAACGCACAGGAACTTCGGGATGTGGCAGCCTGGGTACCTCTGGACCGATGCCTCATCGAGACGGACAGCCCGTATCTGGCGCCCGTGCCTTACCGAGGCAAGACCAACTCACCGGCCTACGTGCCTTACGTTGCAAAAGCCCTGGCGCAAGCCAAGGGCCTGTCAGTGGAGGAGGTGGCCGAAGCGACCAGCCGCAACTTCGAGGCCTTGTTTCTCAGGAAGTCAGCGCCTCTGGGCGACGCTGAACAGCTCATTAAGCCTAGGAAATTAACATGAGATTTTCGTTTAAATGGATCCTGCAAGTTGTTCTGAGCATTGTAGTTTCTAATGCTCATGCCGGAGCTTACGACGACTTCTTCAAAGCCATCGACATGGACGATGGTCGCACGATCAGCGGACTCATCCGCAAAGGCTTCGATCCGAATTCACCGAGCACGTCAGGGCAGACACCTCTGTTTCTGGCGCTCAGAACAGGCGCGCACCAAGCCGTGGCGGCGCTGCTCACGGCCCCAGACCTGAAAGTGGACCAGGTCAATGAAGCCAATGAAACTGCGCTGATGATGGCCGCACTGCGAGGCCACCTGGAGTGGTGCAAGCGCCTCGTGGAACGGGGGGCAGCGGTCAACCGTGAAGGATGGACACCGCTGCATTACGCCGCCACCGGCCCCAATCCCTTGGTCACCGCCTATCTCCTGGAGATGCGGGCGGCAGTGGATGCCCCGTCGCCCAACGGAACCACGCCCTTGATGATGGCGGCCCGATATGGCCACGAAGACTCGGTTCGGTTGTTGCTGGCGGCCAACGCGAATCCCCGACTGCGCAACCAGAAAGACCTCAGCGCTGCATACTTCGCACGGGATGCTGGTCGAGAGGCCTTGGCCCAGCAACTGGGCCAGCTGGCTCGCTGACACCTGTTTTCGCGGGCCCCGTGCTGCAGGGCACGGCCATTGAGCAGGCGCACTTCTGACGGGTAGCTCACACAGGAACATGGCCGACCCCGTTTCCAGGAGTCACGCCCATGCTGTCTTCGTCTGCTCTCAACCCGTTTTTGCTGTTGATGGACCCTTCTTCAGTGCTCAGGGCCGTGGAGTCCTCCACATCGCTTTGCAGCTTGAAGGGCCGCATTTTCAGGCCTTTGGAGCCCGACACGGGTGCGCAGGTGCCGAGTGACGAACTGGCGGCCTATGACGCCGCCATAGAGACCGAACCGGAGATCGAAGCAGAGATGGCAGCAGATACCGCAGAACAGGTCTTCGATGCCCTGGATCCCCATCCGTAAGCGCTACGATGTATATTATGTTAACTTGTGTGTTACATACGAGGATCACCTGAGCACTTGAGCCGCGCCCGCCGTTACACTACGGCGGTCAGGTTTCGCTTTACGACGAGCCTGCGAAGTTGCTGAGGCTCTCGCTGG
>CANHVY010000026.1 GCA_947464185.1 Burkholderiales bacterium | reverse complement strand
TAGCCGGTGTAGCTCAGTTGGTAGAGCAGCGCATTCGTAATGCGAAGGTCGGGAGTTCGACTCTTCTCACCGGCACCACTTGCCTGAACGGGCGTCAGAGGTTCAACAACCGCTGACGCCCGTTTTCATTGGGCGGCGACCTTCAACCTTCTGTAGCGTGCAAGGTCGGAATCAGTGTTCATTCTTCAGCGAGTCCTTGGGCCTGAAGGCACTCCTCTCTTGGCTCGGTTGATGTAGTGAAACTGCTGTGGTCGAGCCTGGCCTAGGGTGAGTCCCTGAGTCTTGGCTTGACGGGGTCAAGATACAGTCATGCATGTTCGGGCAGCCTCGTTGCTGCTCAATCACTTTCAAGAGCCTCGTACTCGCAATAGGTCTCTGCCCGCGCGGCGAGACCACGGAGGAACCAAGTGGATTTCGGCCAGGAACAACGCAACCCCGGCAAGCACATGGTGGGCATCGGCGTCGTGCTGGGGCTGCATGTGTTGCTGGGCTGGGCCCTGCTCAACGGCTTGGCCCAGCGCATGGTCGAGGTGATCAAGGGGCCCATCGAAACCAAGATCATCGAGGAGGCGAAGCCACCCCCTCCGCCGCCGCCGGAGAACCTGCCGCCGCCCCCAAAGTTCGCGCCGCCGCCCCCGAGTTTCGTACCGCCTCCGGAGGTGGTGGTCAATCCGCCCCCAACCGTGGCCCCAGTGATCACCACCACCACGGTGGCGCCGCCGCCTGCACCCGTGCGCATCGCGCCTGCGCCCGCGGCTGCGCCTCCGGCACCCCCGGCACCGCCACCACCCCCCCCAGCACCACCTCCCCCTCCCCCCCGCGTGGCGGCCAAGCCCGCCATTGGGAACGTGGGTGCGTGCGCACCCAAGAACGAAGACTACCCGGCTGCGGCTATTCGCGCGGAAGCTACCGGGACCACACGCGTTCGCTTCACCGTGGACGCAACGGGCAAGCTTTCCAATGCGGAGGTTGTCAAGGCCGCCGGTTCCTCGCGTGAGCATCGGCAACTGGACCGTGTGGCGTTGAGCAAGCTCAGCGAATGCAGCTTCAAGCCAGGCAATGACGAGACTGGCAAGCCAGTCGGCGGCACCTTTGAGGTGGAGTACGTGTGGAAGCTGGAGTGAAACCACGTTTCGTCCCGTCCAAGCTCCATTCGTCCCAGCCCAACCCTACTTTCGTTTTCTGGCGCATGCCTGCAAAGTACGCGCCCTTTTCACTGGAGGCACCATGTCCCTGATTTCCCTCGTGCGCGCGTCATTCGCGGCGGTTCTGATCACGGCCACCACGCTGGCGGCCACGCTTTCCACGCCCGCGGCCGCCCAGGCGCCCGCAGCGTCGGCAACGGCGGCCGCGGGCAAGCCCGCCGTGACGCAAGAAGCTGTCGAGAACCCCTACGGCATCAAAGCCCTGTGGGAACAAGGGGACGCCGTCGCTCACGGCACGCTGATCATCATGCTGATCATGTCCATGGGCAGCTGGTACGTGATCTTCACCAAGCTGTACGAGCAAGGAAGGATGCTCAAGAGCGCGCGCAGTTCGACCGAGGCCTTCTGGAAGGCGACTTCCGTCAAGGATGGGCTCAATGCCCTGGAGGAAGGCTCTGCCAGCCGCTTCATCGCCGAGCAGGCTCTGAAGGCCGATGACCACCACGAGGGCACGATGGTCGCGACCATCGACCGCCACACTTGGGTCAGCATGAACATCGACCGCGCCGTGGGCAGTGTGCAGAGCCGCCTGCAGGGCGGCCTGGCCATCCTGGCCACCGTAGGCTCCACCGCGCCGTTCGTGGGGCTGTTCGGCACCGTCTGGGGCATCTACAACGCGCTGGTGAAGATCGGCATCAGCGGGCAGGCCTCCATCGACAAGGTGGCCGGCCCGGTGGGTGAGGCCTTGATCATGACGGCCATCGGCCTGGCCGTCGCCGTGCCCGCCGTCATGGGCTACAACTGGCTGATCCGCCGCAACAAGGCCATCATGGACGCTACCCGCGCCTTTGCGGCCGACCTGCACAGCGTGCTGATCGCCGGCAAACGCTGAAGACCCACATCCCGCAAAGCGTATTGAACCGCCCGGCTGGTTCGTCTGAATCACGGGCTGAAGCGGAAATTGACCATGGCCATGAACGTAGGCGCCGCCACTGACGATGGCGAAGACCAACTCAACAACACCATCAACACCACACCACTGGTGGACGTGATGCTGGTGTTGCTGATCATCTTCCTGATCACCGTGCCCGTGGTCACGCAGACCATCAAACTTGACCTGCCCAAAGAGCGCAACATCCCGTTGCAGACCAAGCCGGAGAACGTGGTGATCGCGGTCAACCGGGACGGCGAGGTCTACTGGGGAACGGAGCGCATCCCCGATTTCGAAGCGCTGGTGGTGCGCCTGAAAACGGAGGCCGTGAAGGACCCGCAGCCCGAGGTGCACATCCGTGCCGACGCCGGGGTGCGCTGGGAGCCGGTGGGCCGCGTCAACATGGCCTGCATGCGAGCCGGCATTCTGAAGGTGGGATTCATCACCGAGCCCCCGGCAGGGGCGGGCGCGCGCCTGAACTGAGAACGCCAGGAGAACCACGACCATGGGAATGAATGTAGGAACCTCCTCGGCGGAGGATGACGGCGAAGTGATGGTGGACATCAACACCACGCCGCTGATCGACGTGATGCTGGTGCTGCTGATCATGTTCATCATCACCATCCCCATCCAGACGCACGCCGTCAAGATGAACACGCCGATCCCGAGCAACGCTGCGCCACCACCCAAGCCACCCGAAGTTATCCGCGTGGATATCGACTTCGACGGCACCATCGGCTGGAACGGCGAGGTGATTGCGCCGGGCGACCGGGAGGCCGTGCAAGCCAAGCTTGCGGCGGCGGCAGCCTTGTCCGACCAGCCCGAGTTGCACATCCGCCCCAACAAGCTGGCGGCCTACGAGCATGTGGCCATGGTCCTGGCCGGCGCACAGCGTCTGGGCATGACCAAGATCGGCATCGTCGGCAACGAACAGTTCCAGTGATTCCCGTCATGAAGCGTCCCTCCTCCCTGCTGCTGGCGCTCGTCGCTGCCTTGGCCTTTGGCACGTCCCACGCACAAGGGCTGCGCCCCGAGCTTGGCAAGCCCCTGCAACAGGCGGCCGAATACATCAAGGCGGGCAAGGGCCGGGAGGCGCTGGCCAAGGTCCGTGAAGCCGAGGCCGTGCCCAACCGAACTCCAGCCGAGCAGTTGATGCTGGACCGCATGAAGGCGTCCGCCGCGCAGCGGGCGGGCGACATGGCCACGGCTGTGCAAGCGCTTGAAGCCGTGCACCCCAAGACCTCAGGCGCCGAAGCAGGACAGATTGCCGAGCAGATCGCCTCGGGCTACGCGCAACTCAAGAACGTGCCGAAGGCCACGGAATGGGCGGCCAAGGCCCAGCAGGCCGGCAACAACAGCACCACGCTCAAGCAGTTGCAAAGCTACCTGCAAGGCGCGAGTGGCGACTACGCGGCCATTGCCAAGGATGCTGCCGCGGCAGTGGCCGCCGCGGAGCAGGCGGGCGGTCGGCCCTCCGAGGCCGACCTGCTGCGCCTGGCCGATGCGCAGCAGCGCACCGGGCAGACCGGGCCTCAGGTCGCCACTCTCGAGAGACTGCTCACCCTGTACCCCAAGAAGGACTATTGGAACGCCTACCTCAGCCGCCTGCCCCGCAAACCCAACTTCGCTGACAGGTTCGGGCTTGACGTGTTGCGCTTGAAGCTGGCCACCGGCAACCTCACCAAGGCAGACGAATACATGGAGATGGCCCAGATGGCCATGCAGGTGGGCTTGCCTGCTGAGGGATTACAGATCGTGGACAAAGGACTGGCCGCCAAGGTGCTGGGCACCGGACCCGAGGCTGAGCGGCACAAGCGGCTGCGGGACCTGGCCGTCAAGAAGACCGAAGAATCCAAGGCAGGCATCGCCGCGCAGGCCACCGAGGCGGCCGCTCAGAAGAGTGGGGACGACCTCGTCCGAGTGGGCTACGCGTTCGTAACGCTGGGCAACGCCGACAAGGGCATCGCGATGATCGAGCAAGGCATCGCCAAAGGAGGCCTGAAGCGTCCGGAAGACGCCAAGCTCAGGCTGGGCATGGCCCAACTGACGAAGAACAAGGCCAAGGCGCAGCAGACGCTTCGCAGCGTGGGCGGCAGCGACGGTTCGGCCGACATCGCGCGGCTGTGGGTGATCGCGGGCGGTTGACGACGTCCGGCCCCGGCGGCACGGACCTCGAAACCAGGGCGCGCGACGACGATCATCTGGCGCTGCGGCTGTGGCTGCGCCTGTTGTCCTGCACCAATCTCATCGAGAGTCCGCTGAAGACGCGCCTGCGCGGACGCTTCTCGGGCTCACTGGCCCGCTTCGACTTGATGGCTCAGTTGGACCGGCACCCCCAGGGCCTGAAGATGCGGGACTTGTCGCAGCGCCTGATGGTCACCGGCGGCAACGTCACCGGCTTGACCGACCGGCTCGTGGCTGAGGGCCTGGTGGAGCGCCGGGACGACAAGCAGGACCGCCGGGCCGTGACGGTCAGTCTCACCCCGGAGGGCCAGCGGCAGTTTCGCGCCATGGCGGCCGAACACGAGGCCTGGATCATCGAGTTGATGTCCGGCCTGAGCCATCCGCAGCAGGGCGCGCTGTTCGATCTGCTGGGACAGTTGAAGCAGGGCCTGCCGGCCCCGCGGCCGCAGCTCAGGCGCCGAGCAAGTCGCGGCCCACGATGAGCTGCTGCACCTCGGTGGCGCCCTCGTAGATGCGCAGAGCGCGGATCTCGCGGTACAGCGACTCCACCACCGACCCGACCTTCACGCCCAGCCCGCCGTGCATCTGCAGCGCACGGTCGATGACGCGCTGGGCATTCTCGGTGGCACACATCTTGGCCATGGCCGCCTCGCGCGTGGTGCGCACCCCCTTCACATCCCGCAGCCAGGCGGCGCGGTAGGTCAGCAAGGCAGCGGCATCGACCGCGCTGGCCATCTCGCCCAGCGCCGCCTGCGTGAGCTGAAAGTCCGCCAGGGTCTGGCCGAACATCCGACGAGCCTTGGCGTGGGCGATGGCCTCGTCCAGCGCCCGGCGCGCAAAGCCCAATGCCGCCGCCGCCACCGAGGCACGGAAGATGTCCAGCGTGCGCATGGCGAGCTTGAAACCCTCGCCCGGCACCCCCAGCAGGCTGCCCTTGGGAATGCGGCAGTCCACGAAGCGCAGTCGCGCCAGCGGGTGCGGCGCGATGACGTCGATGCGCTCGGCGATCTGCAGGCCCGGTGTATCGGCGCGCAGCACAAAGCCGCTGATCGAGGCCGTGGGCTTGGAACCCGCTCCGCCCACGGGCTGGCCCTCGGCCGTCAGGGTGCGGGCGAAGACGGTGTAGACGTCCGCGATGCCGCCATTGCTGATCCAGGTCTTCTCGCCGTTGAGCACCCAGTGGTCGCCACCGTCGCGCGCGGTACACGCCATGGCCGCCACGTCCGACCCCGCCTGGGGTTCAGACAAGGCAAAGGCCGAGATCCACTCCCCCCGCGCCACGCGGGGCAGCACCTGGGCCTGCACCTGGGGCGAGCCGGCCAGGGTGATGGCCCCCGTGCCCAGGCCCTGCATGGCGAAGGCGAAGTCCGCCAGACCGTCGTGCCGGGCCAGGGTTTCACGCGCCACGACCAGGGCCCGCGAGTCCAGGGCCGACAAGGCCCCGCCGTGCGCCGCGGGCACGCACCAGCGCAAGTGCCCGCCTTGGCCCAGCATCGTGACCAGGCGACGGCAGGCGGCATCGGTGTCGGCGTGGTCGACCTGCTGCAGATGCTGGGCGCACCAGGCGTCCAGCACCGCAGCCTGTTGCCGGTGCAGGTCGTCGAAGAAGGGGATGTCGAGGTGGGTGAGGCGTGTCATCTTGTCGTCCTTCCTTCTTTCAATGGGGTAGACCTCAGATCGAGCAACGTCACGCGCCGCTGGCTCGCGAGACGTGGGGTGCGGGCATTCCCCTCCGCTCATGTCCTCCGCCCCCGGCCAACGGCCGGGGGCTCCCCCTTTACTTCGCTGCGGGGAAAGCCCGCACCCCACGCCCTGCCGACATCCCGGGTATTGAACCGCAAATGACGGGCGGCAGCAGGGTGAGCAAACAGGTGCGCTGATGTGCAGGCCAGTCGCCGAGGGCGGGTACCCCCGCAGCGAAGTAAAGGGGGAGCATCGGGCGCAAGCCCGATGCGGAGGACATGAGCGAAGGGGGTACCCGGCCTCGGCGACACGCGAAGCGTCGCCGAGGCCGGGAGCACCTGCAAGGTACGGATAACGAGTCTTGGCCCGACGTCTTCGTTTCAGCCATCAGGTCGAATCGGGCGAATACTTCAATCCCCCTCGAACTTCGGCGCCTGCTTGGCCGCGAAGGCCTGGAAGGCGCGGTGGAAGTCGTGGGTCATCATGCAGATGGCCTGGGCCTGGGCCTCGCTTTCCACCATCTCCTCGATGCCCATGGCCCACTCCTGGTTGAGCATGGTCTTGGTCATGGTGTGGGCGAAGTAGGGGCCATCGGCGAGAGAGCGGGCCAGTGCCTGTGCCTGGGCCACCACCTCATCGCGTGGGTGAAGCGCGTTGAAGAAACCCCAGGCCGCACCTTCCTCGGCCGTCATCGCCCGGCCGGTCATGAGCAGTTCGGTCGCACGGCCTTGGCCGATGACACGCGGCAGCAGGCCACAGGCGCCCATGTCGGCGCCGGCCAGACCCACGCGGGTGAACAGGTACGCGGTCTTGGCCGAGGGCGTGCCCAGGCGCATGTCGGCCGCCAACGCAATCATCGCGCCGGCGCCGGCGCAGATGCCGTCGATGGCGGCCACGATGGGCTGGGGCGCGCGCTTCATCGCCTTGACCAGATCGCCCGTCATGCGCGTGAAGCGCAGCAGTTCGGGCATCGGCATCTTGGTCAGCGGCTCGATGATCTCGAAGACATCGCCACCGGAGCAGAAGTTGCCGCCCTCCCCGGCCAGCACCACGGCCCGCACGTCGCTGGCGTGGGCGAGGTCGCGGAAGAGATCGCGCAGCTCGGCGTAGCTTTCAAACGTGAGCGGGTTCTTCTTCTCCGGCCGGTTCAGCGTGAGGGTGGCCACACGCCCGTCATCGCTGCACTGCCAGCGGAAGTGGCGCGCGCTGTAGTCCTTGAAAGGTCGCTTGTCGTCGTGCATGGAAGTTCTCGAAACGGGGGGTGGTTCGGGCCCGGGCGACGGTGTGCGGGAGAGCGGACCGTGTGCGCCTGGTCAGGCAGGGCCGGCTGACGTAGCGGCCGCCCGCTTCAGGTTGGCCTCGTACTGGCTGCGGCCTGACAGGTAGGGCAGCGGCCAGGCGATGTCGGCATGGCCGATCTTCGCCGCTTCGTGCAGGGTCCAGGCCGGGTCGGCCAGGTGCGGGCGGGCCACGGCGCACAGGTCGGCGCGCCCGGCCGCAATCACCATGTTGACGTGGTCGGCCTCGAAGATGGCGCCCACGGCCACGGTGGGAATGCCCACCTCGTTGCGGATGCGGTCGGCAAACGGCGTCTGGTACATGCGCCCGTACACCGGCTTCTGGTCGGCCACTACCTGGCCCGAGGAGCAGTCGATGATGTCCGCACCTGCCGCCTTGAACAGCCGTGCGATAGCCACTGCGTCGTCGGCCGTATTGCCGCCCGGGAACCAGTCGTGGCAGGACAGGCGCACCGAGATCGGCCGGTCCTGCGGCCACGCAGCGCGGACCGCAGCGAAGACTTCCAGCGGGTAGCGCGCGCGGTGCTCAATGGCGCCGCCGTACGCATCTTCGCGGCGGTTCGTCAGTGGCGACAGGAAGCTCGACAGCAGGTAGCCATGCGCGCAGTGCAACTCCAGGATGTCGAAGCCGGCCTCGGCCGCGCGTTGGGCTGCCGCCACATGGTCGTCGCGCACGCGGTCCATGTCGTCACGCGTCATCGCGCGCGGCACCTGGCTGTGCGGCAGGTAGGGGATGGCCGAAGCCGACAGCAACGGCCAGTTGCCCTGCTCCAGCGGTTCGTCCATCTGCTGCCAGCCCAGTTGGGTGCTGCCCTTGCGCCCGGCGTGGCCGAGCTGGATACCCATCTTGGCGGGTGAACTGGCGTGCACGAAGTCGACCACGCGCTTCCAGGCGTCGCGCTGCGCGTCGTTCCACAGGCCGGCGCAGCCCGGGGTGATGCGGGCCTCGGGGCTGGGGCAGGTCATCTCGGTGTACAGCAGCCCGGCGCCGCCGAGTGCGCGCGAGCCGAAGTGCACAAGGTGAAAGTCATTGGGCAGCCCATCCTGCGCCGAGTACATCGCCATGGGCGAGACCACCACCCGGTTGGGCACCGTCAGGCCGCGAAGCTTGAACGGGGTGAACATCGGACTGGGTGGCTTCAAGGCCGCCCCCGATTTGCCGGCCCTTGATTCCCGTTCGGGCTGAGCTTGTCGAAGCCCTTCGACAGGTTCAGGGCGAACGGGGGAGGGCTCAGGGCCGACAGAGGCGACGGGCGCCTGCGCTGACACCGGCGCCGCCACCCCGGCCTGCGCCGCTGCGCGCCGCGCGAACCAGCGCTCGTAGCCCTCCAGCCAGCGGGCATCGCGCAGGCGCAGGTTCTCATGGCTGATGCGCTGGCTGCGGGTGAGCATGGAGTACATGAACTGCTCGGGCTCGAGCTGGTCGCAGTAGCGCGTGCCCACCACCTCGAACCACTCCATCGCGTTCCAGGCCGCATTTTGCAGGCGCAGCACGTCGACTTCGCGCTCGGCCTGGTAGCGCTGCAGCAATTCCGGGATATCGGCCGCGCCGCCGCCACCGGCTTCCTGCGCCTGCTTGAACAAACGGGCCAGGCCGATGGCATCTTCCAGCGCCAGCTTGGTGCCCGAGCCGATGGCGAAGTGCGCGGTGTGCACGGCGTCGCCCATCAGCACCACGTGGCTCTTGCCGTTGAAATGGTGCCAGTTGCGGCAGCGCACGCGCTGGAAGTTCAGCCAGGCCGAGCCGCGCAGATGGCGCGCATTGCTCAGCAGCGGGTGGCCGCCCAGGTAGCGGGCAAACAACTTCTCGCAGAAGGCGATGGACTGTTCGGTGGTGGCCGCATCCAGCCCATGGGCCTTCCACACGTCTTCGGGCGTCTCGACGATGTAAGTGGTGGTCTGGTCGTCGAATTTGTAAACGTGGCTCTGGAACCAGCCGTGCTCAGTCTTCTCGAAGTGGAAGTTGAAGGCGTCGTACAGCTGGCTGGTGCCCAGCCAGATGAAGCGGTTGGGCCGCGTGACGATGTCGGGTTGAAAGACCTCGGCGTACTTGCTGCGAATCCTGGAGTTGATGCCATCGCTGGCGATCACCAGGTCGGCATCCGGGAAGTCCTCGTCGGAGTCCACCTCGGTCTCGAACAACAGTTCCACGCCCAGCGCTTCGCAGCGGGCCTGCAGGATGTTCAGCAGCTTCTTGCGGCCGATGCCCACGAAGCCATGGCCGCCCGAGCGGATGACGTGGCCCTTGAAGTGCAGCTCGATGTCGTCCCAGTGGTTGAAGGCCACCTCGATGGCATCGGCGGTCTCGGGGTCCCACACCCGCATGCCTTCCATGGTGGCATCAGAGAACACCACGCCCCACCCAAAGGTGTCGTAAGGGCGGTTGCGCTCCACCACGGTGATGTGGTGCGAGGGATCGAGCTTCTTCATCAGAAGCGCGAAGTACAGGCCGGCGGGGCCGCCGCCGATGCAGACGATGCGCATGTTCGATCCAGTGAGCCTTTGCCGGTCATTGTCCAATGAATTTGCTTTAGGACTAAAGCATGTGGGGCGCGGATTGCGCAGCCGTTCTGATGGCGGCAGGCACAATCCAGGGATGAGTTTGCCCGCCTTCGTCGAGCCCCTGGATCAGGGCCTGTACGCCATCGACACCGGCTTCCACCGCGACCGGTTCGATGCAGCCTACCTCATGGTGCAGGACGGCCGCGCCGCGTTCATCGACACCGGCACCAACTTCAGCGTGCCGCGTCTGCTGGCCGCGCTGGACGCGGTGGGCCTGCCGCGCGATGCGGTGGACTGGGTCATCCCCACCCACGTGCATCTGGACCATGCCGGCGGCGTGGGGCTGTTGATGAGCGAACTGCCTCGGGCCCGTGCGCTGGTGCACCCGCGCGGCGCACGCCACCTGGTGGACCCAACCGCGCTGTACCAAGGCGCCCTGGCGGTGTACGGCCAGCAGGAGATGGACCGGGCCTACGGCGACCTGGTACCCGTGCCGGCCGAGCGTGTGGTGTCCAGCGCGGAAGGCATGACGGTGGAACTCGCGGGCCGGCCCTTGACCCTCATCGACACGCCCGGGCACGCGCGGCACCACCACTGCATCTGGGACGAGTCCACGCGGGGCTGGTTCACGGGCGACACCTTCGGCCTGAGCTACCGCGAGTTCGACACGGCGCAAGGGGCCTGGATCCTGCCCACCTCCACGCCCGTGCAATTCGAGCCCGAGGCCCTGGCCCGGTCCATCGACCGCCTCGCCGAGCGTTCGCCGCAATGGGTGTACCTCACCCATTACGGGCGCGTAGGCAACGTGAGCACCCTGGCCCACACGCTGCGCAGGCTGCTGGATGAGACCGTCAGCCTGGCCCACCAGTTGCAACACCACCCTGACCGCCACAACGCCCTGAAGACCACCCTGCACGCGCTGTACGTGCAAGACCTGCGCCGGCATGGCACCACCCACAGTGCCGAGGACATCGCCCGGCTGCTGAGCATCGACATCGAGCTCAACGCCCAGGGCATCGCCATCTGGCTGGACCGCCAGAGCTGAAGGCGCCAGGCCGTGCGGCGGCCCTTGACCACGGGTCACCACGGGTCACCACGGGTCACAACGGGTCAACACGCATCACCACGCATCACCACCATGAGCAACCCCATCCATTTCGGACTGACCCAGCGCTCGGTCGTCGTCACCGGCGCCGCCCAGGGCATAGGCGAAGCCTGCGCGCGGCGCCTGGCGCGCGAGGGCGCGGCCGTGGCCCTTTGGGACGTGGCCGACGCGCCCGGCCAGGCACTGGCCGCCGAACTCCAGGTACAGGGCGCGCAGGCCGTCTACCTGCACTGCGACGTCTCCAGCAAGGCGCAGGTGGATGCGGCGCTGGCGGCCACGCTGGCCGCCTTCGGCCAGGTGGACGGGCTGGTCAGCAACGCCGGCATCTTCCGGGCGGCTGACTTCCTGGAAGTCTCCGAGGCCGACTGGGATGCGGTGATCGCCGTGAACCTCAAGGGGGCGTTCCTGGTCGGGCAGGCCGTGGCCCGGGCCATGTGCGCCAACCGAGGAGGCGAAGGCTACGGCGCCATCGTCCACATGAGTTCGGTCAACGGCTCCTTGGCCATCCCGTCGATTGCCAGCTACAACGCCAGCAAGGGAGGCATTGACCAGCTCACGCGCGCCATGGCGCTGGCGCTGGCCGACCGTCACGTCCGCGTCAACGCGGTGGGGCCGGGCACCATCGCCACCGAACTGGCGCGATCGGCCGTGCTCACGAGCGAGGACGCCCGGCTGCGCATCCTCGGCCGCACCCCGATGAAGCGCCTGGGCGAGCCCGCCGAGGTGGCCGAGGTGGTGGCTTTCCTGCTGAGCGAAGCCGCCAGCTACATGACGGGCGAAATCGTCTACGTCGACGGCGGACGGCGGGCGCTGAACTACACCGTCCCGGTGTGATCGCCGAAGCCTTCGCCGTGTCCACGGGCGTGGTGGCCCTGGGCGAGATCGGCGACAAGACGCAACTGCTGGCGCTGCTGCTGGCCGCGCGCTACCGCAAACCCATGCCCATCATCGCCGGTATCCTGGTGGCAACGCTGCTGAACCACGCCGCGGCTGGGGCCTTGGGCACCTGGATCACCCGGCTGGTCGACCCGGTGTGGATGCGCTGGATCCTGGGTCTGTCCTTCCTGGCGGTGGCCGCCTGGATGCTGGTGCCGGACCAGGCCGATGACGTGGAAGGCGCCGAGCAGCCCCGCTTCGGCGTGTTCGGCGTGACGGTGATCGCCTTCTTCCTGGCGGAGATGGGCGACAAGACGCAGATCGCCACCGTGATGCTGGCCGCGCGCTATGACGCCCTGATCGCCGTGACGGCCGGCACCACGCTGGGCATGATGATCGCCAACGTGCCGGCCGTGCTGCTGGGCGACAAGGCGGTGAAGTTCGTGCCCATCCAGTGGGTGCACCGCATCGCCGCGCTGGTGTTCGCCGTCATCGGCGTGCTGGTGCTGGCGGGCGTGGGCGGCTGAAGGCGGCGCGCGGCGCGTGCCCGGCCCTGCACTTCAAAGAAGGGCCGCGGCCTCCTGGGCCAGGCGCGTGATGCGCGGCCAGTCACCGGCTGCAATGGCGTCCTGTGGCGTGAGCCACGAGCCTCCGCACACCTTCACCTGCGGCAAGGCCAGGAAGTCGCGCGCGTTCTGTGGCGTGATGCCGCCTGTGGGGCAGAAGCTGACCTCCGGGAACGGCCCTGCCAGGGCCTTGAGCAGGGGGATGCCGCCGGCCGCGCTGGCAGGGAAGAACTTCACGAAATGGTGGCCCCCGTCCTGTGCGGCCATGAGCTCACTGGCCGTGGCCACGCCCGGCAGCAGCGGCAGGGCCAGGTCCGCGCAGGCGGCCCCCACGGCCTCGGTGTAGCCCGGGCTGACGGCAAAACAGGCCCCCGCAGCCTGGGCGGCACGTGCGTCGGCGGCGCTGCGCACCGTGCCCGCACCCAGGATGGCCTGGGGCACCTCCCGGGCAATGGCCTCCAGGCAACGCAAGGCCACGGGCGTGCGCAAGGTCACTTCCAACACCCGCACCCCGCCCTGCACCAGGGCTTGCGCCACGGGTACGGCGTCTTCCACCCGCTGCAGCACGATGACCGGAATGACGGGGCCATAGGCGCAAAGTTCAAGCGTGTTCATCGGACTTGGTTTCCGCTGTTCAGAAGGAATGAGAAAGCAGGAAGGCAGCAGCTTACAAGCCGTGGGAATACGGGTGCCGCAGCCTCAAAGCCAGGTCACCGCGCCCTCTTCGGCGCTGCGCACGTTGCGCCGCAACCCGGCAAACAAATCCCGCCCCAGCCCGTGGGCGCTGTCCGCCGCCAGGTGCTCGGGGCGCTGCGCGGGCACACGGCGCGCCCATTCGTCGTCGGGCACCAGCACCTCCAGCGTGCCGGACAGGGCATCCAGCCGGACGACATCACCGTCACGCAAACGGGCCAACGGGCCGCCGCCCAGCGCCTCAGGGGTCACGTGAATGGCCGCGGGGACCTTGCCCGATGCGCCACTCATCCGCCCGTCGGTCACCAGCGCCACCCGGAAACCCCGGTTCTGCAGCACCGCCAGCGGCGGGGTGAGCTTGTGCAGCTCCGGCATGCCGTTGGCCGCAGGCCCCTGGAAGCGCACCACGGCCACCACGTCGCGCTCGAGCTCGCCTACCTGGAAGGCCGCTAGCAGCGCTTCCTGGGAGTCGAACACGCTGGCAGGCGCCTCGATGACCTGCCGGTCCTGCGGCACGGCGGAAACCTTGATCACCGCGCGGCCCAGGCGCCCCTGCAGCAGCCGCAGGCCCCCGCTGGGGGAAAAAGGCTGGCCCACGCGGCGCACCACGCTGTCATCGCCCGGCGCGGATGGCAAGGCCCACCAGGTCAGCCTGGCTGAGGCGGCGTCCAGAGCGGGCACACGGGTGTAGGCGGCCAGGCCGCCCGCGTCCACGGTCATCACATCGGCATGCATGAGCCCGGCGTCCAGGAGTTCACGCAGCACGAAACCGGGGCCGCCGGCCTGCTGAAACTGGTTCACGTCGGCACTGCCGTTGGGATACACGCGGGCCAGCAGGGGCACGACGGCCGAGAGTTCGGCAAAGTCCGTCCAGTCGATGACCAGACCTGCCGAGCGGGCCACCGCCACCCAGTGAATCAGGTGGTTGGTGGAGCCCCCCGTGGCCAGCAGGGCTGCCATGGCGTTGACGATGGCGCGTTCGTCCACCAGCCGGCCGATGGGGGTGAAGCGCGGACCGCCGCGTACCAGGTCCAGCACCTGCCGCACCGCCTGCCGGGTGAGTTGTTCACGCAAGCCGTCGTGCGGGTGGATGAAGGCCGAGCCGGGCACGTGCAGCCCCATGGCCTCCAGCAGCATCTGGTTGCTATTGGCCGTGCCGTAGAAGGTGCAGGTGCCCGGGCCGTGGTAGGCCTGGCTTTCGGAGGCCAGCAGGGCCTCGCGCCCAACCAGGCCCTGGGCCGCCTGTTCGCGCACGCGGGCCTTGTCCTTGTTGGGCAGACCCGAACTCATGGGTCCGGCAGGCACGAACACGCAGGGCAGGTGTCCGAAGTGAAGCGCCCCGATCAGCAGGCCGGGCACGATCTTGTCACACACGCCCAGCAACAGGGCGGCGTCGAAGACGTCGTGGGACAGGGCCACCGCCGTGGACATGGCGATGGTGTCGCGCGAGAACAGGCTCAGCTCCATGCCGGGCTGGCCCTGCGTGATGCCGTCGCACATGGCCGGCACGCCGCCGGCCACCTGCGCGATGGCTCCCCGCTGCCGTGCTTCGTCGCGGATGCATGCGGGGTAGCCTTCGTAGGGCTGGTGGGCCGACAGCATGTCGTTGTAGGCCGTCACCACGCCGATGTTGGGCGCCTTCTGCGCCACGACGCGCAACCTGTCCTGCGCCGGCATGGCGGCAAAGGCATGCGCCACGTTGGCGCAGCCCATGCGGTCGGCGCCGCGGATGCGCGCAGCCAGGCGATCCAGGCCCTCCAGGTAGGCCGAGCGCAGCGCCTGGCTGCGCTTACGAATGCGTTCGGTCACCGCATGCACCACGGGATGGATCGCGACCGGGCTGCTCATGCGGAACTCCGGTCTCTGCAAGGACAGGCGATGTAACTCATGAACTAATTTTCATGTAACTTGGTTACATCGTCAAATCAAAGTGAAAGGTCGCCAACCGACACGGTGAGAAAGGTATGCCACCAAACTGTCATGATTCGGTCCATGTTCGGCGAGATGCTGCCCTTTCGCGACCCTGAGCCCATGCGTCAACGCATTGCTGCGCAGTGGGGCGGCCAGGAAGACCTCTGGGTGTTCGGCTATGCGTCCCTCATCTGGCGCCCGGAGTTCGAGGCGGCGGAACGCCGACAGGCCCTGGTGGGCGGCTGGCACCGGGCCCTGCGCATGCGCTCGCGGATCAACCGAGGCACCCCGGAAGTACCCGGCCTGGTGTTCGCCCTGCTGCCAGGCGGCTCCTGCCGCGGGGTGGCCTACCGCGTGCCCCGGCAGCGGGTGGAGGAGGAGCTGGAACGCCTCTGGGCGCGCGAGATGCCCACGGGCGTGTACGACCCTCGTCTGGTGCCCACGCGCACCCCCGAGGGGCCGGTGCGCGCGCTGACCTTCACGCTCAGCAGGCGCAGCCCGGCCTGCCTGCCGCCGCTGGACGATGCGACGCTGCTGGACATCCTGCGCAAGGCTCGCGGACGCTTTGGCACCACGCTGGAGTACCTGTCGGAAACGGCCTGCGCACTGCAGGCTTGCGGCATCCACGACCGCGAGATCACGCGCTTGATGAACGTGGCCCGACGCGCCGGGCTGGCGTGAAGCGCGCTGTACTGCGGTGTGTCAACCCGCCAGGCCCAGCGCCGGCACCATGGCCCGCGCGGCCTCCAGGTCGGCCTCGGTGTCCACGTCGAACAACACGCCCGCGTCCGCCACCTCCACGCCATGGGCCGGGTAGCGGGCCAGCAGGCGCCGCAGTCCGTCCTCGCCCACCAGCGACATGAGTTCCGAGTACAGCCCGCTGGAAAAACCCACCGGGTGGCCGCGCCGCCCATGGTGCTGGGCCACGACCGCCGTGTGCTGGGGCAAGGCCTGCGCCACCGCGGCAATGGTGCCAGGGCCCACCAGCGGCATGTCAGCCGGCAACAGCAACCAGCCCGGCGCCTGGGCCCTCGCCTGCACACCGGCCGCCATGGTGTGGCCGATGCCCTTGTCAGCCTCCTGCTGAGGGATCACCACCAGGTCCCGCCGCGCCACCACGCGGGCGGCCTCGGGCTCCAACGCGGGCGTGGTCACCACCACGCAGGGCAGACGGCTCTCCATCACCTGCGCAAGCGTGGTGCCCAGCACGGTGGAAGCCCCCAGCGCCTGCACCAACTTGTGAGACGCGCCCGCAACACGGCCGCCGCGGCCTGCGGCCATCACGACAACAACGGGACGTTCGCTCATGGAAAGGGCTTCTGTCGGGCCTGGGTCCTGAGGAGGGCGCCAGATGCGGACCTCCCCATACCTGGACACCGCGAGGATGCCCGTGCCGCGCTGCCCGGCCAATGGGATGTCTACCTAAGGCCTTCCCCTTAAGGGATTGCCAAGCGGCTCGGGCCACCCTCACGCCCGCGGCCCGTCAGGCGCGGCTTTCTATACTCGGCGCATGACCGACATCGCCCAGCTTCGCAAGAGTTACGAGCGCGCCGCGCTTGACGAATCCGCCTCGCACGAAGACCCCCTGCGGCAGTTCGAGCAGTGGCTGGGCGAGGCCCTCGACGCCCGGTTGCCCGAGCCCAACGCCATGACCCTGGCCACCGTGGGCGCGGACGGACGACCCTCCACCCGCATCGTGCTGATCAAGGGCTGTGATGAGCGGGGTATCGCCTGGTACACCAATTACGACAGCCGCAAGGGCCGCGAACTCGCCGGCAACCCGCACGCGGCCCTGCAGTTCCATTGGGTGGAACTGGAGCGCGTGGTGCGTAT
The DNA here is from genome assembly GCA_947464185.1 of Burkholderiales bacterium. Taxonomy (GTDB): domain Bacteria; phylum Pseudomonadota; class Gammaproteobacteria; order Burkholderiales; family Burkholderiaceae_C; genus Rubrivivax. The sequence goes on along the minus strand of CANHVY010000026.1, from coordinate 41,828 downwards.
CGAGGGCACGGTGTCCCGTGTGTCGGACGATGAGTCCGATGCCTACTACGCCAGTCGGCCCCTGGACTCGCGCATCGGCGCCTGGGCCTCGCCACAGAGCCAGGTGATCGCTTCGCGCGGGGTGCTGGTGGCCAATGCGGCACGCTACGGCGCGCAGTACCTGCTGAACCCGCCACGCCCGCCGCACTGGGGCGGCTTCCGCCTGGCGCCTGAACGCTACGAGTTCTGGCAGGGCCGCCCGTCGCGCCTGCACGACCGCCTGGCCTACCGGCGTGAGAACGGGGCCTGGGTACGCGAACGGCTGGCCCCTTGAGGGCTGCACCCTTGAGGGGAACGGGCCCGTTCAGGCCGACTTGACGCGGTTGCGGAAGGTCTTGCGGAACTTCTCCACCTTGGGGGCCACCACGAAGGCGCAATAACCCTGGTTAGGGTGCTGCACAAAGTAGTGCTGGTGGTAGGGCTCGGCCCGCCAGTAGTTTTGCAGGGGCTCGAGTTCCGTCACCAAGCGCCCGCCGTGCGCCGCCTGGGCGTCATCCCACACCGCTTGCGCCACGGCACGCTGCGACTCATCGTGCAGGTAGATGCCGGAGCGGTACTGCGGCCCCACATCGTTGCCCTGGCGGTTGCGCGTGGTGGGGTCATGGATGGCGAAGAAGATCTCCAGCACCTCGCGCAGTCCGATGACGGCCGACTCGAAGGTGACACGCACCACCTCCACATGCCCGGTGTCACCACCGCAGACCTGCTCGTAGCTGGGGTTGACGACGTGACCGTTGCAGTACCCGGACTCCACGGCCGTCACGCCTTCCACCAGTTCGTAGACGGCCTCCAGGCACCAGAAACAGCCGCCGCCGAGCGTGATCGATTCATGGGACATGCCAGGTTCCTTGTGAAACTGTGAGGTTCGCAGCGCGCAAGATGCAGCGCTGCGCCGCGCCGCTCATTCTTGCAGCCCGCCGATCGCTGGGGCCACGAGAGGGGCCTTCGCACCCAGCCATCACTTCCTGCGGGCCCAGTCCCCCCTCTTCGGGGCACCATAGGCCAGCGAAGAACGCCGGAATACCCGCGCACAGGCGAGCCTGGCCCGCAGCGGCTCCACAATGACCTTAGGGGTACCCGAGGCGAAGTTTGGCCCCGGGTACGAGTTCCAGGACACTACATGATGCAGGCGTGGGTTTTCCGCGCCCGTCACCGCAACTCCATAGGAAGAAACGACATGAAGAACTGGCTGCTGGGCGCCCTGGTCGTGGCGCTCGCCACCTCCACGCCGATGCTCTCCGAGGCCAAGCGCCTGGGCAGCGGCAAGTCCCAAGGCATGCAGCGCAGTGCGCCGGCCCAGCCTGCGCCGCAGACGCCGCCCCCGAAGCAGGCCGCTCCGCAACAGACGGCTCCCACGCCTGCAGCAGCACCGGCAGCCGCCGGCGCCACGGCTGCTGCCGCGGCCGCGCCGGCCAAGCGGTCCTGGATGGGGCCCATCGCGGGTCTGGCGGCCGGTCTGGGCTTGGCCGCGCTGATGAGCCATCTGGGCATGGGCGAAGCGTTCGCCAACTTCCTGATGCTGGCCCTTCTGGCCGTGGCCGCCGTGTTCCTGATCGCCTTCCTGATGCGGCGCTTCGGCCGCGGCGCACGGCAGGAGCCGGGGCTCGCCACGGCTGGCGCGTCGGCGTCTGGCAGCCCGGCCGGCTGGTCTCCGGTGAACGAGCCCGCGGCCCCGCAACCTCCGGCCTTGGAACCTGCCGCAGCCACCGCCACGCAACGCAGCGCCTTCACGCCGGCGGCGGCTGACGTCTCGGTGACCGGGCAGCCTCTGAAGCCCCTGGGCGGCGCTGGCGAGACGGCACCCACCAGCGCAACGGCCGATCAGATCGAGACGTCTCAGGCCTTGGCCGACACACCATCAGGCCCCAAATTGCCGGAAGGCTTTGACCTGCCGGCCTTCGAACGCGTGGCCAAGATGATCTTCATCCGCCTGCAAGCTGCCAACGATGCGCGTGACCTGGACGACCTGCGTCAGTTCACCACGCCTGAGATGTTTGCCGCCATCCGCCTGGAAATCCAGGAGCGTGGCGCCGCAACCCAGCAGACCGATGTCGAGCGCGTGGAAGCGCAGGTCATCAACTACGCGGTGGAAGACAGCAAGCAGATCGTGAGCGTCCGCTTCCAGGGCTTGGTGCGCGAGGAAGCCGGTGCTGCGGCACAGGGCTTCGATGAGGTCTGGCACCTGGTCAAGCCCGAAGGCGATGCCGGCGCCTGGGCCATCGCCGGGATCCAGCAGTCTCAGTAAGTTCAGCAGAGTCCTTTCGAACTCACAGGCGGGGCCCAGCGGGCCCCGCTTTTTTTCGCCCAAGGTTCTTGCCTGGCAGCGCAAGACCCGCCATCTTCCAAAGGGAACGACGACCTTCGGGCACGGTCTGCCTGCAGCGGCACAGCCCGGATGGCTTCCAAGAGCGGCTCACGGCAGCCGTACCGCCTGCGAGCTGCCAGCGATTCACTTGCAAATCACAAGCAGACCAGGGCACGCCGCTCGCGCCTTGACTCCAGGGCGTGCCCGGCACCAACACGGCCGTGCAAGAGGTCACCTGCGACCCTGACGTTGGAATGAGCCGCTGTACCCATGCGCAGCCACACGCAGTCACGAGCCCTCGCGCGCACCCACGCTCGGCACACCCCAGAAAGACTGTCGCCGCCAGCCCGACCCCTCATCAGGGCCAGGACAGGCGGCGCCGAACTGCATCCAGGCCTTGCGCCTGGACAGGTGAGGCTTACTCCTTGCCGGCGGCACCCTCTGCAGCCGCAGGGGCGGGAAGCTTGGGCGCCGTACGCAAGCTCAGCCACATCGTACCGGCCAGGATGGCCACCACCACGCCCAGCGAGACGGCCACCGGGATCTTGAAGACGTCGATCAGCATCATCTTGGTGCCAATGAAGACCAGGATCACTGCCAGGCCGTAGCTCAGCAGGTGGAACTTCGCTGCCACCGCCGCAAGCAGGAAATACATCGCCCGCAGGCCCAGGATGGCGAAGATGTTGCTGGTCAGGACAATGAAGGGGTCGGTCGTGATGGCGAAGATGGCAGGGATGGAGTCCACCGCGAAGATCACGTCGGTCAGGCCCACCAACGCGATCACGAGGAGCAGCGGCGTGGCGATGCGCTTGCCGTTCTCCACAGTGAAGAAGCGTTCGCCGTCAAAGTTCTTGCTGACGGGCATCAGGCGGCGCAGCAATTTGAGCGCCGGGTTGGACTCCAGATCGTTCTCCTTGCCCGAAGCCCACCACATCTTGATGCCCGTGAGCACCAGGAAGGCACCGAAGACGTACAGCACCCAGTGGAACTCCGAGATCAACCAGGAACCGGCCAGGATCATCACCGTGCGCAGCACGATGGCCCCGATGATGCCGATCATCAGCACCCGCTTCTGGAACTCCGCAGGTACGGCGAAGTAGGTGAAGATCATCAGGAAGACGAAGATGTTGTCCACTGCCAGGCTCTTCTCGATGAGATAGCCCGTGAGGAACTCCATGGCCTTGGTGTTGGCCACGGCGGCGCCGTGGTCCTGGGCCACGGCCCACCAGAACAGGCCGTTGAAGGCGAAGCTCAAGGCCACCCAGACAATCGACCAGTTCAGCGCCTCCTTGACGGAGACCGCATGGGCACCTTGCTTGCGCAAGACCACGAAGTCGACAAACAGCGCGACGATGACCGACGCGACAAAGAAAATCCACAGCCAAAGCGGCGCGATCGTGTCCATGTAGACACTCCTGAGAATGGGTTGAGGTTCGCGCCGAAAGGTCTTGCGGGGGGTGGCCCTGCGGTCCCGGGCCTCCAGCGGGCGCCGGATGCCGTATTGACGGGGGGCCGCGGCAGCAGGCGCTGCTCGCTACTCCCCTTTCGACATCGTGGATGTTAGGGACATCGCAATGGCCTCAGAGATCCTGGGGATAGATGCGACAGCGACAGGCTGCACAAGCCGGCTAAGCTTGCCACGCATGGAACACCGCTTCATCGTGCATGTGGATCCACACCTGCTGGTGGTCGACAAGCCTGCCGGACTCCCCTCCGTGCCCGGACGGACAGCAGAGCTACAGGACTGCGCCGCCTCCCGGGTGCAGGCGCTATACGGCGATGCCCTCGTGGTGCATCGCCTGGACATGGCCACCTCGGGCTTGCTGCTGTTTGCCCGCGGGCTGCAGGCGCAGCGCGTGCTGAACCGGGCTTTCGAAGAGCGGCAGGTCGAGAAGGCCTATGTGGCCGTGGTGCGAGGAAGGCCGCCACAGGCGTGCGGATCGATCGCCCTGCCCCTGATCGCGGATTGGCCCCGCCGGCCGCGGCAGATGGTCGACCACCAGCGAGGCAAACCGTCGCTGACGCACTGGGAGCTTATGGAGCCGCAGGGGTTGCAGGATTCGCCGGCTCAGGAATGCGCCCGGCTGCACCTGCGGCCGGTGACCGGCCGCTCGCACCAGTTGCGCGTGCACCTGGCGGCCATCGGCCACCCCATTCTGGGCGACGACCTGTACGCGGACGACGACACCTGCGCTCGTTCGAGCCGGCTGCTGCTGCATGCGACAGCGCTGGCATTTCCACACCCCGACACCGGGCAGACCATGAACTTCCACAGCACTGCGCCTTTCTGAGCCGCACCTGCAGGTGAAAGACAGGCCCGGCGCTGGTTTCGCTCCCTCCTCACGGCAGACGTATGCTGTGGCCCCATGAACCCTGCTCCTACAGACTCTCGATCGACACCCTGCAGCATCATCACTGGCGCTTCACGCGGCCTGGGACTGGGCATCGCACGCCAGTTGCTGCAGCGCGGCCACCGCATCCTCACGCTGCAACGTTCACCGAACGCCGACCTGGCTGCGCAAGCCGCCCGACTGGGTGCGAATCTGGAGCAGTGGGCCGTGGACCTGACGCAACCTGCCGAGGCCGCAGCGCGCCTGAAGACCTGGGTGCTGAGCCTGCCGCGAGCGCAGGTGGCTTCGCTGCACCTGATCAACAACGCGGCCTTGCTGGTCGAACCCGGGCCGGTCTCCGGTGCCGACGCGGCCAGCGTGTCCGCCGCCATGCGGGCCAGCCTGGAGGCGCCGATGCTGCTGACCAGCGCCTTCCTGGCGGCCAGCGGCGACCTCACCGTGCCGCGCAAGGTGCTCAACATTTCTTCCGGTCTCGGACGCTTTGCCATGGCCGGCAGCGCCGTCTACTGTGCCGCGAAGGCGGGCCTGGACCACTTCAGCCGCGCGCTGGCGCTGGAGGAAGGTGAGCGCCCCCACGGCGCGGGCATCGTTTCGCTGGCCCCCGGCGTGATCGACACCGACATGCAGGTGCAACTGCGTGGCGCAGACCCCTCCCTCTTCTCCAGCCGAGGCCGCTTTGCGGACCTCAAGGCCCAGGGGCAGCTCGACAGCATCGACGCCGCCGCGGCCAAGGTGCTGGCCTGCCTGGATGCCGAGGATTTCGGCCAGAAGGTGATCGCCGACGTCAGAGACCCGGCCGGCCGTTGATGCTCCACCACCTCTCCCTGTGTGCCCACGACATCGAACGTGCGGCGCGCTTCTACGATGCCGTTCTCGCGCCGCTGGGATACGTGCGCGTGTGGAGCGACCTGCGTCCCGGGGAAGAGGGCCAGGCCGTGGGATACGGACCATCCGGCTCGGGCGACAAACTCTGCCTCAAGCAGGTGGGGCAGCGCGTGCCCGACATTCCAGGCTTTCACGTAGCGCTGACCGCCCCCAGCCGCAGCGCCGTGGACGCCTTCCATGCGGCCGCGCTCAGTGCCGGGGGACGTGACAACGGCCCGCCCGGACTGCGGCCGCACTACGGCCCGCACTACTACGCCGCGTTCGTCATCGATCCTGAAGGGCATCGGCTCGAAGCCGTGTGCAAGGCCACGCAGTAGGGCGCCTGCAGGCGGCTGAACGTCTTCAGTTCCTGCTTCCACACCCGTGAACGCAGGCCGAGGCCTGAATCTCAAGCCGTCGGCGGGGCCAGCAAGCGAGGGTAGACCGACTGGGCTCCGGCCAGAAAGTTGTCGATCACCAGACCCACATGCGTCTGGAAATCCACCGAGACGCGGGTACGGTACACATGACGGCGCACGGCCTGGTAGAAGATGCCGCCGTGCAGGTTCCAGACGAACTCGATCTCCTGTTCATCCGGGCCGTCCGTGGCCACGGGCAGGCCGCAATGGTGCCGGACTTCGGCGCACATGACCGGCAGCAGTTCCCGTCGCACCAGACGGATGTAACGTTGGTTGAGCGTGGGGTCCGACAGGCCGGCGTGCATGTAGATGCGGATCCACTCCGGCCGGTAGGTGGCCTGGGCGTACTGGCGGTAGAACTCCACCAGTCGCTCGCGCAAGGGCACGCTGCGGTCTCGCAGCAGCGGGATCCAGGCCGGGTTCCAGCGGCCCTGGAACACGGTCTGGTAGACCTTCTCGACCAGCGCCTGCTTGCTGGGGAAGTAGCGGTACAGCAGCGGCTGGGTGATGCCCAGACGGCGGGAAAGTTCCCGGGTCTGGCCCGAAAACCCCGCCTCCGAGAAGTAGGCGATCGCCCCTTCCAGGATCTGACGCTCACGCTCGGCGGGCGCCAGCCTCCTGCGCACGGGTGCGTCCGCCTTGCTGTCCTTCGTCACAGGAAAGGCGGGACAACGCCGCAGGCTGCAGGCGTGCCCATGCTCAGTCCGCCTTGATGTTGTTGTCCGCCACCAGCTTGGCGTACTTGGACGTCTCTGCCGCCAGGAAGGTGCGGAAGTCAGCCTGAGTGCCGGAGCGCGCCATCACGCCAAGACCAGCGAACTTCTCGATGAGCTCCTTGTCGGCCATCACCTTGGTCAAGGCCGCGAGATAGCTGTCCACGATGGCCTTGGGTGTGCCGGCCGGCAGGAAAGCACCCCACCAGTTCTCGGCCACGATGCCCTGCACCCCGCCTTCGGCGAAGGTGGGGATGTCCGGGAACAGGGGCGAGCGGGCTCCGCTGGTGATGGCCAGGGGCCGCAGGCGGTTGGTCTTGATGAACTGCGCCACCGGCAAGGCATCGGAGATCATGAAGCCCAACTGGCCACCCAGCAGATCGTTGACGGCCTGACCACCGCCCTTGTAGGGCACGTTGACCATCTTGATCCTGGCCTCGCGCATCAGCAACTCGGTGGACAGGTGCGACATGCTGCCCGGACCGCTGGTGCCGAAGCTGACGGCTCCGGGCTTGGCCCGGGCATCGGCCAGCAGGTCGGCCAGGGTGCGATAGGGGGAATTGGCCGGCACCACCATGATGTTCGGGCCGGTGGCCGTCAGCATCACGGGAATGAAGTCCTTGTCCATGTTGTACGGCACCTTGCTGATCAGCGGGTTGACCGCGGCCGGGCCGAGGTTGCCGATGACGAAGGTGTAGCCATCAGCGGCCTGACGCGCCGCGAACTCCATGCCGATGGAGCCTGCGGCACCGGGCTTGCTCTCGATGAGCACCTGATGGCCCCACAGCTCAGAAAGCTTGCCCGCCATGATGCGGGCCATGAGGTCGGAACTGCCGCCGGGCGGATACGTCACCACCAGGCGAACGGGCTTGTTCGGAAAGGCCTGTGCAGTCGCCAGACCCGGGGCCAGGCCCGCCATCACGGCGGCACAAGCAAACAGACCGCCAGCCACACGGCGGCGTGAAGTCAACACGGATTTCATCGGTCGCTCCTCAAGTGAACAAGGGGGGGTGATGAGGCAGGATAAGTGCGCTCCAACCATGTCAGGCTATATGATCAAGCGCTAAATGAGCATTGAGAGTTTCCCGCATGTTGAACGCTCCTTCACCCGCTTCCCAGGCTGACCGCACGCTGTCCTTGAACATGAAGCTGCTGTCCCACCACACCCTGCAAGGGTACGGTGGCTTGGGCGAGGGCATGGCGATGCAGCTCACGCGCGATGGCCGCCGCATCATGTGGCTGGCGCACGAGTCGGCGCCCAAGAACTTCACGGGGGTGGACGTCACCGACCCGCGCAACCCCAAGGTGGTGGTGCAGACCGACCTGCCCCACATGAAGCTGCGCTCCAACTCCCTGGATGTCGTGGGCGACACCTTGGCCGTGGCCTACCAGACCAGCACCGTGGGCCTGAAGCCGGCCGGCGTGGACCTGTTCGACATCAGCGTGCCCGAGACGCCGCGCCTGCTGTCGCACTTTGACTGCTCCGGGCCGCACTCGCGAGGCGTGCACGCCCTGTGGTTCGTGGAGCCGAACACCATCCATATGGCGGCCGGCGCGGGCGACTTCCAGCCCCGCAACCCGCTGGACGACCAGTGCTATCGAATCCTGGACGTGTCGGACCCGACGCGCCCCTTCGAGAAGGGCCGCTGGTGGATGCCCGGCACGCGCGAGGGCGATGCTGCGCCGCCCCCCACCCGGCTGGCCAAGCCCTTTGACATGGGCTTTCGCGCCCACAACACCAACGTCTTCCCTGAGCGGCCGGACCGCGCCTACGTGGGCTACATCGACGGCGGCGCCTTCGTGCTGGACATCGCCAACCCGTCGGACATCAAGGTGGTGTCGTCGTGGAACCCCTCGCCGCCTTTCAACGGCTTCACGCACACGCTGCTGCCACTGTTCGACCGCGGCCTGTGGATCGTGAGCGACGAGTGCGTGATGGACAACGGCGCCGACTGGCCCAAGCTGGTGTGGGTGCTGGACGCCCGCAACGAGGCCAACCCGGTGCCCATCGGCACCTTCCCCGCTCCGCCGGTGGAAGCCTTCGCCAAGCGCGGCGGGCGCTTTGGTGCGCACAACCTGCACGAGAACCTGCCCGGGCCGGGTTCGTTCCGCTCCGATCACCTCATCATCGGCACCTTCTTCAATGCCGGGGTGCGCGTGTACGACACCTCCAACCCCTACCGCGTGGAAGAGGTGGCGTACTTCGTGCCCGGGGCGCCCAAGCTCTCACCGGCCGGCGCCATCCAGCTCAACGACGTCTTTGTCGACGAGCGGCGCATCGTCTACACCGTGGACCGCTTCACGGGCGGGCTGTACGTGCTGGAACTCAACATCTGATCCACAGAGGGTCAGCGTCAGCGCCTGTTCCAGACCCCGCAGACCCTGCAGACCACGGTGTTCACCCGAGACCCCCTGGCCGGCCGCATCCCGGTCACGCTGATCACCGGCTTTCTGGGCAGCGGCAAGACCACGCTGCTGTCCAGGCTCGTACGCCACCCGGCCATGGCCGGCGCAGCCGTGGTGATCAACGAGGTGGGCGAGATTGGGATCGATCACGATCTTGTCACCATGGCCTCGGAAAACGTGGCCCTGCTGGCCAACGGCTGCATCTGCTGCTCGGTACGCACGGACCTGCAGGAGACGCTGCGCGATCTCTTCGCGCGCCGGCATGCAGGGGAGATCCCGGACTTTGACCGCCTGATCATCGAGACCACCGGCCTAGCCGACCCCGCGCCGGTGGTGCAGACGCTGGCCAGCGACACGCTGCTGGCCGCGCAGTTCCGCCTGGACGGACTGGTGACGCTGGTGGACGGGGCGCAGGTACTGCAGCAATTGGCCGCCCATGGAGAGCCTGCCAAGCAGATCGCGCTGGCCGACCGCGTCTTCATCACCAAGGCCGACCTGGTGGACGAGCCCCAGCGCCAGGCCGTGGAGCAAGCGGTGCGCGCCCTCAACCCGCGGGCACCGGTCAGCACGCTGCTGCACGGCGAGGTGGACCCTGCAGAGCTGACCGGCCTGGGTCTGGCCAGTGCCCGCGCCAGCCAGGCCACACTGAGCTTTCTGGGCGAGCCCTTGGCTGGAGAAGGCGCCGCCGGCGAGCGCCACCTGGGACAGCGCCCCGCCCTGCATGACGCGTCGATCCGCACCTTGTCACTGCGCTTCGAGACGCCCTTCGCCTGGCCAGCGTTCAGTGCCGCGCTGGAGTTGCTGACCACCCTGCGCGGGCCGGACCTGCTGCGGGTCAAAGGCATCGTCAACGTGGAGGGCAAGCCCGTGGTGGTGCAGGGCGTTCAGCACATCTTCCACGACCCGGTGGAGCTGGACCGCTGGCCCAGCACTGACACGGGCACGCGCCTGGTCTTCATCACACGCCATATTGAGGCGGGGACCATCCGCAATCTGATGAGTGCTGTGGCGGCCGCCAGTCCGGCCGCGCTGTCCGAACAGAGTCCAACGAGCAGCCGGTGAGGCCAGGCCCAGCGCCGTCTCAGGTCAGGTCTTACCGGCGCCCTTCAACCACCACACCGGCAACTGCGTGCAATCCGCAGCGTCCAGGCCCTGCGCGGATGCCTGCTCGAAAGTGCGCAGCGCGAGTTCGGTCAGCGGCAGCCGGGCGTGCAGTTCAGCCGCCTGCGCCAGCATCGCGCGCATGTCCTTGCGCATCGTGGCCACGTCCACGCTCACCGCGCCGTTGCCCGTGCCGGCCAGGGCCTGAGCGATGGCCGCGCCGCGCACCTTGAGCATGTTCGGGCCGCCCGAGGTGTCGGCCAGAATGTCCACCACGCGCGCCGGGTCCAGCCCCAGCGGCTGCACCAGGGAAAGCGCCTCAGAGAACGTCTGCCAATAGACCATCAGCGGCAGGTTGATCGCGAGCTTCATGGTAGCCCCGGCACCCAGGGGCCCCACGTGCTCGATGCGCCGGCAGAGCAGTTCAAGCACCGGGCGGGCCAAGGCCAGGTCTTCCTCGCCGCCCCCCACGAAGCCCAACAAGCGACCCTCGCGCGCCGGCCCCACGCTGCCACCCACGGGGCACTCCAGAAAGCGGGCCCCGGCGGCCCGTACCCTGGCGCCGATCTTCTGCGGCTGGGCTGGGGCCACCGTGCTCATGTCGATGAACAGGCGCCCTGCCACCGGCGCCGACAGCAAGCCATCAGTGCCCAGGTACACCTCGTCGAGTGCGGCGTCGTCGATCAGCATCGTGAGCACGATGTCGCATGATGCGGCCAGCTCTGCGGGTGTCGACGCCCAGGCAGCGCCTTCGTCGATGAGGCCCTGGGCGCGCGCAGCGGTGCGGTTCCACACCGTCACCTGCTGGCCACTGGACATGAGGCGCCTGGCCATCGCGCTGCCCATCTTGCCTGCTCCGGCCAAACCGATCCTCATGCTGCTCTCCTCAGTGCCCCACTGCCGATGAAACCGGCGCACGTGCCCCCACCGTCTTGCCGGGCGCGGCACATGCCACCTGCCTGCGGCTTATCATAGGATAAACAAACGCGGGCCCACGTTCGCCTTGTGTGTCCGCCACAGGCCCGCTTTCACCTCAGGAGACCCGCGTGTTCTATACCTGCCTGCCCCACTGCACGGACCCGACGCACCAGCACCGGCCCCTCAGCGCCCTGGCCACCAAGACCGGCCCGGCCGCCAGCGCGCGGCCCATCGTCAGGAACAGCCGCGGCAAGAGCCTGGTAGTGGACCTGCATTGCCATTACCTCAACCCCAAGGTCAATGCCAAGACCGCGCACCTGAACGCCGCGCAACATGACGCCACCGTCATCTATGCCAACGCCCTGACCAACGAGACCAACGTCAAGCAGATGGCCTCACGCGCGCCCAAGCTGGCGGGCGTGACCGAGCGGCTGCTCGACATGGACCGCATGGGCGTGGACATCCAGGCGGTGTCACCGGCGCCGTACCACTTCTTCTACTTCACCGAGCCGGACTACGGCGCCGAACTCGCGCGCGAGGTCAACGAGGGCATTGCGGCGGTGGTCGCCGGGAACCCCGATCGCTTCGTGGGCCTGGGATCGGTGCCGCTGCAAAACGCAGATCTGGCCGTGCGTGAGCTGGACCACGCGGTCAAGAACCTCGGCCTTCGCGGCGTGGAGATCTGCACCAACGTCAACGGCAAGAACCTGACCGACCCCTCGCTGGGTCTGGAGAAGTTCTTCGCGCGCTGCGAGGAACTGGGTGTGCTGATCTTCATGCATCCGCTGGGCTTCTCTGACGGCGAGCGGCTGCGCAACCACTACTTCAACAACGTCATCGGCAACCCGCTGGAGTCCACGGTGGCGGTGTCGCACCTGATCTTCGACGGCGTGATGGCCCGCCACCCCAAGCTCAAGGTGCTGGTGGCGCACGGCGGCGGCTTCATCGCCCACTACTGGGCGCGCATGGACCACGCCTGGCGCGCCCGACCGGACACGCGCACCATCATCAAGCGCAAGCCGTCGTCGTACCTGGAGAAGTTCTACTTCGACACCATCACGCACGACCCGCTGATGGTGCGCCGGCTGATCGAGCGCTTCGGCGCCGACCACGTCATTCTGGGCACCGACTACCCCTACGACATGGCCGACGACGACCCGCTGGGCACCATCGCCGAGATCAAGCGCCTGCCCAAGGCCGACCGTGAGCTGGTGGTGGGCGGGAACGCGGTGCGGCTTTTGAAGATCAAGCTGCCGAAGGTGCAGGCGAAGGCCGCACCCAAGCCGGCGAAGCGGTCTACGAAGTAGGCCGCAGCGGCAATCGCATCGGCCGATCGGGCGGCGGCGGGGTCTGCGCTGCGTTCATCACGATGGACAGCATGGTGTAGTAGCCCACGATACCCAGCAGATCCACCACACCCTGCTCGCCCAGCACCTCGCGGGTGGCCGCCCAGGTGGTGTCGCTCACGCGCCGCTCGCGCAAGGACTCCTGCGTGAAGTCGTGTACCAGGGCCTCGTCAGCCCGCTGGTAGTCGGGCCGCCGCCCTGCGGCCAGCGCCTCGACCACCTCCGGCGCAATACCCTCGCGCATCGCGATCGGGGCGTGGATGGACCACTCCACCTGCTGCCTCCAATGACACGCCGTCACCAGGATCGCCAGTTCCGACAAGCGCAGCCCGATGGCGCTGCGGTAGCGCAGGTACTCGCCCGTGCGCTGCACGTGCGTGCACAGCTCGGGGCTGCGCAACAAGGGCACAAAGGGCTCGATCAGCGCGCCACGCGGACCTTGGATGATCTCGTCAGCACAGACCCGCTGCGCCTCGGTCCAGGTGGCGAGGGCCAGGGGAGGAAGGCGGTCTTCAGGGTCACTGAATGGACCAGGGACGCGGTCGGTCATCGGGGGCTCCAAAGGGTGATCAGGGGGGGGGCTGTCGCCAGCAGGCCAGCACCCGGTGGAACAAAAGCCGAGCGGTGGCCGTAGCGCTCAAGGTCGATGGCGGTCTCGTGCAGCACCTGATGGCGCCGATCGGCCGGGTTCAGGGCGTCGGCGGGCGCCTCTTCCCCGGCGTGCTCCATGTAGTGGCCCAGCCAGCGCGCACGGGCCAATGCCGACTGACCTGCGGGACGCCGCAGCGCTTCGTAGGCGGCCAAAGCCTCATCAATTCGCGCATGCTCTCGCAGCGCATCGGCCAGGGCCACGGCATCCTCGGCGGCCTTGGTCACGCCCAGACCCAGGTGGGGCCGAGCCACGAAAGCCGCGTCTCCGAGCAGGGCCATCCGGTCAGCCTGCATCTGGGGCGACTCCAGATCGAAGATGGGCTGGAAGAAGGGCTGAGACGTGACCTCCAGCACCTCGGCAAACTGCGGTGCGAGCAGGCGCCGCGCGTCCTGCCGCATCGCCGCAACATGGCGGGGCGAGACCTTGTGCGGCGGGATGCCTTGTGGGTGATGCACGCCCTCGTCGTCGGTCATCAAGTCGTCGAGCACTGGGCCCATCGGCACGGGCCGGTACCAAACGAAGTTGTAGGCCCGCCGGCCGGGGGCCGTGTCATGGTCGGCTCCGGCCACGGGGTAGCCGATGATCTGCTCTCGCGGCGGTACGCAGAAACCGAAGTACGGAAACAGCGTCTGCCGGGTGAAGGACGACAGACCGGACTCTTCCGCCACCCCTCTCCAGGCCACATAGCCGGCGTAATGGGGCTGTGCCTGCGGATACAGGCGCTGCCGCTGGGCCGAGCGGATGCCGTCAGCCGCCACCACCAGATCCGCCTGCCAGGTCTGCGATGAGGTCTGGACCTCGCAGCCTTCGCCCGTGCAACGCACCGCCTGCACGGCGCAGCCAAGGTGATAGCGCTCTGGGGGGAACGCACTGCGCAACATGTCGTACAGGCGGCTCCAGGAGGTCAGCACCTGGGGCATGTCCAGGCGGTCCAGCGTGCGGCCGTCGCCTGCGAGCATCACCCGCCCAGGGACTTCCACCCCCAGCGTGGCCTCAGAGGGCACGCCGCTGCGGCGCAAGGCCCGCACCAGGGCGTCGTGGGTGACGATGCCGGCGCCGCGGCCGCTCAACGACCCCGAGGCCTTCTCCAGCACCTGCACGTCGTGGCCGTCGCGCAGCAGCATGTTCGCGGCAAACAGTCCACCCAGGGACCCCCCCACCACCACGATGCGCGTCATGGGTTCAACCCTTTTTCAGCCAGCGGGGTCAGCGGGGGCCTCAGGCCGCTGAAGAAGCTGCCGCGCTGATGTCGGCCGCCCCGAGCGCGGCACGTTGCGCGTCCCAAGCCTGCTTCTCGCTCACGGGGTAGTTGAGTTCCACCATCACCCCGTTGGGGTCGTCCAGGAAGACCTGGTGCAAGCCCACGCCTGGCACCGTGCGCTCGCGCAAAGCCACACCGGCGGACTGCAGTCGGGCCATCATGGCGGGCAGGTCGGTGGCGAAGAAGGCCACGTGGTCCACCGCCCCGCTGCCCTGCAGGCTGGCCTCGTCGCGATCACCGAGGTAGGCCTGCAGCCCGGAAGGGTCGTTTCGGTCCAGCCCGATCACGTGAACCGCCGCATGGGCGTAGCTGGAGGTCGGCCCCTGGTACAGCCACAGCCCAGGGAACGGGAAGTCCGGGCGCGGGCCCACCTGCAAGCCCAGCAGGTCCACGTAGAAGGCGCGCGAGGCTTCGAGATCCAGCGTGCGGATGGAGAAGTGGTTGAGCGACAGCGTCATGAGGTGGCCTTTCGACGGGGGGCTTTGCGTGGTGCGCCGGAAGTGGGGCCTGACGGCGGCGAGGACATCTTGGCGAGCACGTCAAAGACTGCTGCGGTGTCGTGCAGGCCGTGGCCCAGGCCCATGGCGGCGTCGTACAGCGGCACGGTCGCGGCGAACAGCGGTGCGGGCACACCGTTGGCGCGCAGGGCGTCACCAATCAGCTTCATGTCCTTCTGCCACACGGCGATCTTCATCGTTACGTCTTTCCAGCCTTCGTTTTCCATCAACGGGCCGCGCACCTGCAGCATCCGTGAGCCCCCCGCCCCGCCGGACAGCACCTTGACGGCGTCTGACGGGCGGATGCCCCAGCGCTGGCCCAGCAGCAGGGCCTCGGCCGTGGACACGTTGTGGATGGCCACCAGCAGATTGGCCATCAGCTTCATCTTCATGCCGTTGCCAAAGGCACCCAGGTTGAACTGCTCGCGCGAGAAGCCCTCGAACACCGGTTGCATGCGGCGAATGGCGCGCGCGGGCCCGCTGGCGTAGACGGTCAGGTCCTTGCGGACTGCCTGGGCGCCCGTGCCCGACAGCGGGCAGTCCAGCAGCACCACCCCGGCGCGCGCCAGCACATCCCGGGCGGCGCGCTTGTCCTCGATGTCCAGCGTGCTGGTCTCGGCGATCACCAGACCCTTGGCGCCGGCGCCGGCCACCTGGCGGGCGCAGTCCTGCAGCGCCGCGGCGCTGGGCAGCGAGGAGATCATCACGTCCACTCCACGTGCCAGCGCGGCCGGGTCGGCGCAGACGCGTCCGCCAGCGGCGCGGTGACGGGCACGGGCCGCCGCCACCGGGTCGAAGCCGTAGACCGTGAAACCTGCCTTCAGGAGGTTGCCGGCCATGGCCGACCCCATGATGCCCAGCCCGAGCACCCCTACCCGCAGTGGCGCCGCCGTCAAGGGTTGGGCAGGGCCAGCGGCCTTGGGCTTGGTGCTCATTTGATCTCCAACAAGGGGTTTGGGCTAGACTAGTGTAGTCAAACGCAAGGCCGCCTGAGGTTGCCATGACCCACTCCAACCACACTGCCGCAAGTCACTCCGCAGCCCCGCAGCCAGCGCAAGGGGGGCGTCCCGTGCGCACGGGCGTGGTGGGCTACGGCTGGTGGGGCAAGACCATCGCGCGGCAGATCGCCGCCTCGCCGTGGCTGGAGTTGGCGGCCGTGGCGGAGGCGCACGAACCGACGCGTGCCTTGATGGCCGACGACCCCATGCTGTCAGGCGTGGCGGTGGTCGAAGACGCGCCGGCCCTGCTGCGTCAGGCGGGCCTGGAAGCCGTGATCCTGTGCACCCCCCATGAGCAGCACGCCGGGCAGATCGTCGCGACCGCGCAGGCCGGACTGCATGTCTTCTGCGAGAAGCCGCTGTGCCTGACGCTGGAAGACGCGCGTCGTGCGGTAGCGGCCTGCGCCGCGCACGGGCGGGTGCTGGGCATCGGGCACGAGCGGCGTTTCGAGCCCGAGGTGGCAGCACTGCGCCGCATGATCGATGACGGCGTGCTGGGCACCGTGCTGCAGATCGAAGCCAACTTCAGCCAGGACAAGTTCTTCGCCCTGCCCAAAGACAACTGGCGCCTGTCCAACCGGCACGCCCCCGTGGGGCCGCTCACGGCCACGGGCATCCACCTGGTGGACCTCAGCATCGCGGTGCTGGGGCCTTGCGAATCGGTCTGGGCGCGACTGGCCACCCGAGGCTCGGACTTCGAGAACGGTGACACGCTGGCGGTGATGATGGCCTTCCCGCAGGGCGCCAACGCCATGATCAGCGCCGTGCTGGCCACGCCCTTTGAAGGACGCTTCGCGGTCTACGGCTCCAAGGGCTGGGTGGAGATCCGCGACCGCACGCACCCCGAGAACCCCACCGGCTGGGACATCACGGTGGCCCTGCGGGGGCAGGAACGGCACACCCGCTTTGCCGCGCCGGCGCTCTCGGTCAGGCTCAACCTGGAGGCCTTCGCCCGGGCGGTGCGCGGCGTCCAACCCTACCCCGTCACGACCACCGAGATGCTCGCCAACGTCGCCTCGCTGGAAGCCATCATGAAGTCTGTCCAGGCCCGCGCCCCCGTGGCCGTGGCGCAACCCTGAACACACATCGGGCTCGGGCATGCGCGCAGGCACCTCCACCAAATCAGCCACCAGCACCTCCGCGGCCCGGGCCGTGCGTGGCAAGGCCAGCGAACCCCGCACCAGCGCACGCCGGCTCAGCGCTCCCGAGCGGGAGGCCCACATCGTGCAGGAGGCCGTGCACTTCTTTGCCGAGGTGGGGTTCGGCGGCGACACGCGCGAACTGGCCAAGCGCCTGGGCGTGACGCAGTCCCTGCTCTACAAGTACTTCCCCAACAAAGAGGCCCTGATCAACCGCGTCTTCGACGTGGTGTACATGGGCCGTTGGAACCCCTTCTGGGAGAGCGTGATCCACGACCGCAGCGTGTCGCTTCAGGACCGGCTCACACGGCTGTATGTGGAATACGCCAAGGCAGCCCTGACGCGAGACTGGGTGCGTATCTTCATGTTCTCGGGCCTGCGTGGCGAGAGCATCAACAGCCGCTACCTCACGGTGCTGCGCCAGCGCATCCTGGAGCCGATTGCGGCCGAACTGCGCCACGAGTTCGGCCTGCCCGACGTGACGGCCGTGCCACTGAAATCGGCCGAGATCGAACTGGTGTGGGGCATCAATGCGCGCGTCTTCTACTTCGGCCAGCGCCAGTGGATCTTCGACGTGCCGGTGCAGGACGACCTGCCCGCCCTGATCAGCCTGACGGTGGAGCACTTTCTCGCCGGAGCCCGCGTGGTGCTGCCCAGACTGGTGGGGCATGACGCAGATCAAGCGATCACTTCCCGGTAATCACATGACCACTCAATCCCCCATCGACGCCACCGACCTGCGCCGGGCGCTCGGCCGGTTCGGCACCGGCGTGACCATCGTCAGCACGTTGGACGCCCAGGGCTCGCCGGTGGGAGTGACGGCCAATTCGTTCAGCTCGGTCTCCTTGCAGCCGCCCATCGTGCTGTGGAGTCTGCGCCGCGCCTCACCCAGCCTGGCCGCCTTTGATGCCACCGGCCGCTTCGTCATCAACGTCCTCGCGCTGGAACAGGTGGAGTTGTCCCGGCGTTTTGCCAGCGCGGTGCCGGACAAGTTCACGGGGGTGGAGCACACGCCCGGCCTGTGCGGCCTGCCGGTGTTGCAGGGCTGCGCGGCGGTGTTCGAGTGCCGCACCGAGCAGCGCCTGGAGGTGGGCGACCACATCCTGTTCCTCGGCCGCGTCGAGTCCTACGGCCACCGGCTGGGGCCCACGCTGCTGTACTGCCAGGGCCACTACGCCCAGGGCGTGACCCTCGAGACCAGTGCCGCGCGCGCCAAGGCGCCGGCCCCCTCCGCCGGCGCCGCCTGACCCCCACCACCGCCCTGCAACAGAACCCAGGAAAGACCGCACCATGCGCTACAGCACCTTCATGATGCCGCTGCACCCCCCGGGCCGCGACATCTCCCAGACCCTGCGGGAGGACCAGGAGGCCGTGTTGCTGGCCGACCGCCTGGGGTTCTCGGAAGCCTTCGTAGGCGAGCACGTCACCGACGCGGCCGAGACCGTCACCTCCTCGATGATGTTCCTGGCCTCGCTGGCCAGCCAGACGAAGCAGATCAAGCTGGGCACGGGCACGATCAACATGCCCAACTCCCACCCTGCCGCGGTGGCCGCGCAGGCCGCCATGCTGGACCACCTGCTGCAGGGTCGGTTCATCATGGGCATCAGCCCCGGCGGGCTGATGTCGGACGCAGAGGTGTTCGGCAACTTCGGCCGCGACCGCAACGCCATGTTCGTCGAGTGCATCAACATGGTGCTGAAGATCTGGGAGAGCGAGCCGCCGTACGACCTGCAAGGCCAGTTCTGGAACGTCTCCGTGGGCAAGACCATGATCCCGGAGATCGGCCAGGGCTTCATCATGAAGCCCTTCCAGCGCCCGCACCCGCCCATCGTGGGCACGGCGGTGGCCCCTTTCTCGCAGGGCGTGACCGAGATGGCCAAGCGCGGCTGGGGCCCGATCTCGGCCAACTTCCTGATGCCCGAGTGGGTGAAGACACACTGGCCGAGATATGTGGAAGGCTGCAACGCGGCGGGCAAGGTCGCCTCGCCTGACGGCTGGCGCGTGGCCAAGAGCATCTTTGTGGCCGACGACGAAGCCACGGCGCGGCGCTACGCGCTCGAAGTCGGGGGGCCGTACCACTTCTACTTCAAGCAATTGGTGCGCAAGCTGGTGGGCGGTGGGCGCGGCAACGTGTTCAAGACCGACCCCGCCATGCCCGACAGCGAAGTGACGCCCGAGCATGTCACCAACCGCCTGGTGCTGGCGGGCACGGTGAACTCGGTGGTCGAACAGATCCTGGCCTTCCGTGAGCACGTGGGCGACTTCGGCCACCTGGTCTATGCCTGCCACGACTGGCAGGACCCGGCGCTGGGCAAACGCTCCATGGAGTTGTTTGCCACCGAGGTGATGCCGCGCGTGAATGCGGCGATCGGCGCCACCAACCACTGAACCGTAAACCTGGGCCTGCACGGCTCCAGGCAACCCTGGAAGCTTCGCGGCCCTCTCCCCTTACCCTTCACGGTCTTCAACTGCAGCACATCACCATGTCCCTGACCCACTCCTTCTCCTCGATCGCGCTGGAAGGCGCGCTGGACATTGCCCAGGCCACCCTGGCCAAAGGCCGCGCCGCCGGCATGCTGCCGCTGGCCGTGGCCGTGCTGGACCCGCGCGGCACGCTCAAGGCCTTCCTGGCGGAAGAGGGCACCAGCCTGTACCGCTTCCAGATCGCCCGCGGCAAGGCGCTGGGCGCCTTGGGCATGGGCTTCGGCGGGCAGGAGTTGGAGAAGCGCTACGGCCACGTGCCGGGCTTCATCCAGGCGGTGCAGGGCCTCAGCGAGGGCAACCTGGTGCCCGTGCGTGGCGGCGTGCTGATCCGCGACGCGCAAGGCCAGTTGCTGGGTGCGGTGGGCGTGAGCGGTGAGACCTCCGCCAATGACGAGATCTGCGCCGTCGCCGGCATCGAGTCCACCGGCCTGGTGCCCGACTGCGGCGGCCCCAAGCCCTGAACAGCGCCCCACCCCAGCGCACGGAGGCTCCATGAAGGCACGCATCGGCGACATCGACATCCACTACGAGATCTCGGGCCAGGGCCCGTGGGTCACCCTGTCCCACTCGCTGGCCGCGCACGGGGGCATGTGGGCGCCCCAGGTGGAGGCGCTGAGCGCGCATTTCACCGTCCTCAACGTGGACACGCGTGGCCACGGGCAGACCGATGCCCCGCCAGGGCCCTACAGCCTGGAGCAGATGGCCGATGACGCGCGCGGCCTGCTGGCGCACCTGGGCGTGGCGCGTACCCACTGGCTGGGCCTGTCCATGGGGGGCATGATCGGGCAGGTGATGGCCCTGCGCCACCCCGAGGTGCTGGACCGCGTGGTGCTGGCCGACACCACGGGCCAGGGTGCACCGAACGCCGTGCAGATGTGGGCCGAGCGCGCACAGGCCGCGCGCGCCTCGGGCATGGCGGCGTTGGTGGAAGGCACGCTGTCACGCTGGTTCACGCAGCCCTTCCGTGCACGCGAACCGACCCTCATGACCCAGATAGGCGCCATGATCGCCCGCACGCCCGTGGAAGGCTACGCCGGATGCTGTGCCGCGATTGCCGGTGTCAGCACACTGGAGAGGCTGCACACCCTGGGTCATCCCGCGCTGGTGCTGGTGGGTGACCAGGACCAGGGCACACCGCCCGCCATGGCGCAGCTTATCGCCGAGCACTGGCCCGGCGCCCGGCTGCAGGTGCTGGCCGACGCCGCGCACCTGCCCAACCTGGAACAGGCCCAGGCCTTCAACCGGGCCGTGCTGGACTTTCTGCTTGCCCCGGCCCGAAGCTGAAGGTGCCCTGACGCACCAGGCGCGAGAACTCCGCGTCCAGCATCTCCTGCACCAGCGCCAGGGCCGGCGGCGGGCGCGGGTCGGCCCGCGTGGCCAGCACCAGCAGCCGGTTCAGTTGCACGCCTGAAATCTCAGACAACGCCAGCTCCGGCGGCAGCGGGTGGGCCTTGAACACCGACACCGGCATGATGGTGGCCCAGCGTCCGCGCATCACCAGTTCCCGGATGGCCTCCACCGAATCGATCTCGGCCTGCACGTTCAAGGTCTTGCCCAGAGATCGCATCTGGCGCTCAAGGATGCCGCGGTGCAGGCTGGTCATCAGCACGGGGATGCGTGCCAGTTGCGGCACCGACACCACCGGCCCGACGCGCAAGGAGGCATGCGCCACCAGGGCGAAGGGTTCGCCCAGCAGCGGCTGCAGGGCCAGCGGGCGGCCGGATTCCGGATTGGTCACCACGGCCATGTCGATGATGCCGCGCTCCAGCCAGTCCAGCAACGCGGGCGTGAAGGCCTCCCGCGAGCGCAGCACCACGTCCTGCGGACTGTTGGCACAGTGCTCGAACAGGCCCGGCAACAGCACGCGCGCGAGCGTGGGCGACACGCCCACCGTGACACTGGCGCGGCTGCCGGTTCGGCTGCGCGCCAGGCGCTGGCTCATCTGCGTGGCCTCGGCCAGGATGCGCTGGGCGGACTCGTAGAAGGTCACGCCGGCAGGGGTCAGGCGAACGCCGCGCGGCAAGCGCTGCACCAGTTGCACGCCCGTCTCGCGCTCCAGTTCGCGCAACTGACGGGTCAATGCGGGCTGCGCGATCGGTATTGCAGCCGCGGCGGCGGTGAGGCTGCCGGCATCGGCCACGGCGATGAAATTGCGAAGGGTGCGCAGGTGCAAGTTCGGCCTCCGGGTTCACCCTGATGCGATGCCGAAATGATATGGCAAAGGCCAAATCCAGCATTGGACTTCGGCGCCCCGACTGCTAACCTGACGGCATCCTGACCCGAGCCCGCCGGCTCCTTGACCATGCCTGCCGCCACCGTCCGCTTCGAGGCCCTGAAAGCCTTCATCCAGTCAGCCTTCCTGAGCCAGGGCCTGCCCGAGGCCGACGCCACCCAGGTGGCCTCGCTCATGGCCGAGGCCGACCTGCAAGGCTCGGATGGACATGGCGTGATCCGCCTGCCGCAGTACATCAAGCGCATCCGGGCGGGGGGCATCAACATCCACCCGGACATCAAGGTGGTGCGTGAGCGGGCGGCCATGGCGGTGGTGGACGGCGACAACGGCATGGGCCATCTGGTGGTCAGCAAGGCCGTGGACCTGGCCATCGCCAAGGCCCGTGACACTGGCGTGGCCTGGGTCAGCACCCGCATGAGCAACCACGCCGGCCCGGCGTCGCTTTACGCCCGCAAGCCGCTGCAGCACGACATGCTGGGGCTGTATTTCGCGGTGGGCAATGCCAACCACCTCCCGCCATGGGGCGGCATGGACATGCTGCTGTCCACCAACCCCATCTCGGCCGGCGTTCCGGCGGCGGAGGAACCGCCCGTGGTGCTGGACATGGCCACCACGGTGGCGGCCTACGGCAAGGTCAAGGCCAAGGCCAAGGCCGGCGCGATGATGCCCGAGGGCTGGATGATCGACCGCCAGGGCAAGCCGCTGCTGGATCCCAACCGCTCGGGCGAAGGCTTCCTGCTGCCCATCGGCGGGCACAAGGGCTACGGCCTGGCGCTCATCGTCGGCCTGCTGGCCGGCACCTTGGGCGGTGCGGCCATGGGGCGGGACGTGATCGACTTCAACGCTGACCACGTGAGTGTGACCAACACCGGCCAGGCCATCCTGGTGATCGATCTGGCCGCTTTTGGCGACCCGCAGGACTTCAAGCACGCCGTGGACAAGCTGGTGCGCGACCTGCGCGGTGCCGAGCGCCTGCCGGGTGTGGAGCGCATCTGGCTGCCGGGCGAGCAGAGCCACCAGCGGCGGCAGCAGTACGCGGCCACGGGCATTCCGCTGTCCGCAGGCGTGGTGGCCGACCTGACCACGCTGGCAGGTGAACTCGGCATTGCGCCGCTGGTCTGACGAACCCGTGAACTGAGCCGCCCACCCCATGTCCATGGCCACCAGCGCCCCACGCGGCTTCGTCATCGACCGTACCGACGGCCGGGCGCAGTTGCCGGGCAGCCTGCACACCAACCGCAGGCTGTCGAAGTGGATCCGCCTGGCCGAGGGCGGACGTGTGGACGTCTTCACGGGCAAGGCCGAACTGGGGCAAGGCATCCTCAATGCACTGCGGCTGATCGCGGCGGAAGAGCTTGACCTTCCCCCCGAGGCCCTCACCCTGGTCACGGCCAGCACTGCCCACGGCCCGGACGAGGGCATGACCTCGGGCAGCCTGTCGGTGCAGGACAGCGGCGGCGCCCTGCGTCACGCCTGCGCCGAAGTGCGCGGGCTGGCGCTGGAGAAGGCCGCGACCAAGAGCGGACACAACCCCGAACAACTGCAGGTGCACGAAGGCCGTGTCACCGGACCCGACGGACAGGCGCTGGGCGACTTCTGGAGCCTGCTGACCGCCGGAGACCTGGACCAGGAATACACCGGCCGCTACCCGCCCAAGCGCCCCGAAGACCGTACCCTGCTGGGCCGCACGCTGCTGCCCAGGCCGGACCTGAACGACAAGGTGCTGGGGCGTCCGCGCTTTGTGCACGATCTGCGACTGCCCGGCATGTGGCACGGCCGGGTGCTGCGTGCGCCGCTGCTGGACGCGCTGCTGCCCGACGCCGCATCCGACGTGCTGCAAGACCTGCAGGCGCAGATGCCGCAGGTGAAGGCCTGGGCCGACGGGCGCTTTGTGGCCGTGGTGGCCGAGCGGGAGCGTGACGCCGACGCCGCCGCGCAGAGCCTGCGCAGCCGCCTGCCCTGGGGACAAGGCTCGCCACTGCCCGACCCCCACGCCCTGCCCGACTTCCTGCAACAGGCGCCCTGTGAGCAGACCGTGTCCGCCCGGCGTGGCGAACCCGAACTTCCGTCAGACGGCCAGGTCTTCCGGGGCGAGTACTTCAAGCCCTACCTCGCCCACGCCTCCATCGGGCCGTCCTGTGCCATCGCACGCTGGGACGGCACAGCCTTGGAGGTCTGGACCCACAGCCAGGGCATCCACAACCTGCGTGACGACCTGGTGCTGGCGCTGTCACAGGAAGCGTTGCCGGTACCCAAGGAGGCCATCACGCTTCACCATGTGGAGGGTGCCGGCTGCTACGGCCACAACGGTGCCGACGACGTGGCCCTGGACGCGGTGCTGATGGCGCTGCGCTGCACCGGCAAGCCGGTGCGCGTGCTGTGGTCGCGTGAAGACGAGCTGACCCACAGCCCCCTGGGGGCCGCGCAACTGGTGCGCCTGGAGGCCCGGGTGGACGACACCGGGCAGATCACCCACTGGCGGCATGCGCTGTGGTCCAACGGGCACAGCTCACGCCCCGGCCGCGCCCGCGCGCCCACCTTGCTGGCCGCCAGCGAGCGCGCGCAGGCCACGGCCCTGCCCCTGCCCATCAACCCGCCGCTGGCCGCCGGGGGTGGGGCCGACCGTAACGCCGTGCCGGCCTACACGGTGCCCCACCTCGAGGTACTGAACCATCGCCTGACCGTGATGCCGCTGCGCACCTCGGCCATGCGCGCACTGGGCGGCTACGCCAACGTCTTTGCCATCGAGAGCTTCATGGACGAGATGGCACGCGCCCTGGGGCAGGACCCCCTGGCCTTCCGCCAGCGCCATCTCGACGACGAACGGGCCATCGCGGTGCTGAACGCGGTGACCGAGCGCTCGACATGGTGGCCCCGACGAGCCCAGGCGGCCGAGGGCATGGGCCATGGCCTGGCTTGGGCGCGCTACAAGAACACTGGCGCGTGGTGCGCCGTGATCGCACGGGTGCAGGTGACCGACACCGTGCGCGTGCTGGACCTGGATCTGGCGGTGGACGTGGGCACCGTCGTGGACCTGGACGGCGTGGTCAACCAGATCGAAGGCGGGGCGGTGCAGAGCACCAGCTGGACACTGAAGGAGCAGGTGGCGTTCACGCCCGATGGCCTGACCAGCACGGGCTGGGAGAGCTACCCCGTGCTGCGGTTCTCGGAAGTGCCGCGGGTGCGGGTACATGTGCTGGACCGTCCCGACCAACCCAGCCTGGGCGCCGGCGAGGCCGCGCAGGGACCGGTGGCTGCGGCCATTGCCAACGCTGTGGCGGACGCCCTGGGCGTGCGGGTGCGCAGCTTGCCGCTGACCCCGGACAAGCTCTTGCAGGCGGTGCATGCCGCAGAAGGCGCTTGACCATGCCCGCCTTTCACCTCAACGGCAAGCCCTGCAACGTCGACGCCGACGACGCCGTGCCGCTGCTGGCCGTGCTGCGCGACGAGCAAGGTCTGAGCGGCCCGAAGTTCGGCTGCGGTCAGGGCGAGTGCGGCGCCTGCATGGTGCTGGTGGACGGCCAGCCACAGACCGCATGCAACCTGCCCCTGTGGTCGGTGCAGGGCCGGCAGGTGGTCACGCTGGAGGGGCTGGGCACCGCAGAGCAGCCGCACCCGCTGCAGACCGCCTTCTGCGACGAGCGTGCCGCGCAGTGCGGCTACTGCGTCGCCGGGATCCTCACCTCGGCCGCAGCCTTGCTGGCGCGCGAGCCGAACCCCTCGCGCGAGACCATCGTCCAGGCGCTGGACAAGCACCTGTGCCGCTGCGGCGCCCACAACCGCATGATCCGCGCGGTGCAGCGCGCGGCCGACGCCATGGCCAACCGCTCGGCGCCCTCATCGTTCTCCGCCTCCGACACCCCATGAGCTGGCTCTTCCCCCGATCTTCCACCCACCACCACGGCAACGGCTTCTGGTTCTGCGGCTGTGCCGGGCTGCCGCTGCACAGCAACGTCATGCCGGACAACGGTGTTGGGGGCGGTGGCGCCAGCCTGGGTGCCAGCGCGCAACCCGGCCGCGCACCGGTGGTCCTGAAGGGCCGGCGCGCCCGCACCGTGGACGTGCATGCCCACTGCTACTTCCAGGCGGCGCTGGACCTGATGGGCGAGGAAGCCAAGGCGGTGCTGCCGCCCGTCAAGGGCGTGCCCGAGCACTTCCTGCAGGTCGAGCAGCAACTGGCCGCGCGCTTCGAGGCCATGGACCGCATGGGCATCGATCTGCAGGTGCTGAGCATCAACCCCTTCTGGTACCGCAAGGACCGCGACACCGCGCAGGCCATCTGCCAGATCCACAACGAAAGCCTGGCCGAGTTGTGTGCGCACGCGCCGCGCCGTCTGGCAGCCTTTGCCTCGCTGCCGATGCAGTTTCCTGAACTGGCGGTGGAAATGCTGGAAGACGCGGTACGACGCCTGGGCTTGAAGGGCGCAGCCATCGGCGGCAATGTGGCCGGGCGCGACTTCAGCCATGCCGAGTTCCACCCCGTGCTGGCCAAGGCGCAGGAGCTGGGGGTGATGCTGTTCATCCACCCGCAGAGCACCCCGGAGCTGGCCGCGCGCTTCAAGGGCAACGGCTGGCTGTCCAACGTCATCGGCAACCCGCTGGACACCACCATCGCGCTGCAGAAGCTGATCTTCGAGGGCGTGTTCGACCGCTTCCCCGAGCTGAAGGTACTGGGCGCGCACGGCGGCGGATTCCTCGGCTCCTACGCCCCGCGCATGGACCGCAGCTGCTTCGTCTCACCGCAGAACTGCGACCCGGCCATCGTGCTGAAGAAGCGCCCCACCGAGTACATCCGGCAGATCTACTTCGATGCGCTGGTGTTCACGGGCGAAGCGCTGCGTCACCTGGCCGCCGAGGTGGGCAGCAGCCAGATCATGATCGGAACCGACCACCCCATTCCCTGGGAAGAAGACCCGGTCACGCACGTGATGAACACGCCAGAGCTCAGCGACGACGACCGCCTGGCCATCCTGGGCGAGAACGCCATCCGCGTGCTCGGTCTGCATCCCTGAGCGCCGCGTCCCGCGTCTTCATCGAAGCTCACCACACCGAGCAGCACACCCCGCAGTTCTTCCAGACCCTTTCCTCCCTTCGACTTTTCCATTCATCTTCTCGAGGCCACGCATGAACAGCCCCCGCCCCCACAACGCCCTTCGCCGCGCCGCCCTGGCCCTGGCCTGCGCTGTCGCCCTGCCCTGGGCGGCGACGGCCCACGCGCAGGCCTATCCGGCCAAGCCTATCCGCATGATCGTGCCGCTGGCCGCAGGCAGCGCGGTGGACGTGGCGGCGCGCCTGCTGGCAGCCAAGATGTCCCAGAACATGGGCCAGACGGTGGTGGTGGAGAACGTCGTCGGCGCCGCCGGGATCATCGGCGCCTCGCAGTTGGCCAAGGCCGCGCCGGACGGTTACACCATCGGCGGGTTCAACGACAGCATCCTGACCATGGTGCCGAACCTGAACCCGAACACGCCCTTCAACCCGATGACCGACTTCGTCCACGTCTCGCGCGTGGCCATCATCGAGTTCAGCATCGCCGTGGCGGCCAATTCGCCCTGGAAGAGCGCGGCCGATCTGGTGGCCGCCGCCAAGGCCGCACCCGGCCGCTACACCTACGCTTCGGGCGGCAACGGCAGCCCGCAACACATGGGCGGGGCCCTGTTCGCCGCGCACACCGGCATCGACATCAAGCACGTGCCGTACCGCGGTGCCAGCCAGGCCGCACAGGACGTGGCCGGCGGCCAGGTCGACATGACCATCCAGGGCATCGCCACGGTGGCCGCACTGGCCAAGGGCGGCAAACTCAAGCTGATCGGCGTGATGGCTGACCAGCGCCACCCCGAATACCCCGACACGCCCACGCTGAAGGAGGCCGGCATCCAGGGCTTCGAGTACAGCACCTGGTTTGGCATCACCCTGCCCAAAGGCACCCCCAAGGACATCACCGACCGCCTGAACGCCGAGGTGGTCAAGGCCCTGGCCGACCCCGAGATGCGCCGCCGCTTCGCCGAGGTGGGGCTGAGGCCTGATGGCGGCAACCCGCAGGCCATGACCACCATCGTGCGCGACCAGCTCGCGCGCTACGGCAAGGCCATCAAGGACAACGGCATCAAGGGCGACTGAGCTCACCAGGCCGCTTGCCCGCGACCATGACACCGTGCGTGGAGCCATGCACTTGTTGACCGGGGGAAACCCCATTGCCGGGCCCAGCGCCTTGCACGAACCTATTGCGCTCGAGGCTGCACCCGCAAGCCGGCACTCCAACTGAAACCCCACTGCATTCCTGCCTCTAGGAGTTGAACCATGAGCACCACCCCCACACTCGCGCGTCCCGCCGTGCTGCGGCCAGACCAGATCAAGAGCCACGACCGCGGCGGCGGCGCGCGGACCACGCCGCTGGTGGGCCCGTCGGTTGGCTCGTCCACCTTCATCAACGGCATCACCGAGTTCGGCCCTGGGGCCGCCATCCCCTTCCACAGCCACAACTGCGAGGAAAGCGTGATGCTGCTCAGCGGTGACGCCTGGCTGGACATCGAGTCCGAGGTGCACGAGCTCAAGCCCATGGACACCACTTTCATCCCGCCGAACGTGCCGCACCGCTTCCGCAACCGCTCGCAGACCGAGCCGATGAAGATCCTGTGGATCTACGCCTCGGCCCAGGCCACCCGCACCTTGGTGGAAACCGGTGAGACGCGGTTTGTGTCAGCCGAGCATGCCCGCTGAAGGCCGACTGAGCCTTCCACCTGGCCCCCTGCGCCCCTGACCAGTTCTGACCGATTAGCACCGAAACCGACCACCCCTGAACGCCACGGAGACATCCCCATGGGCCTGCGCTTCCTTGAACACCTGCTGATCCTCACCCACGACCCCGACGCTACGCGCGACTGGTTCGTGCAGAACCTGGGCTTCCGCGAGGGCTACCACCCCGAGTTCGGCTTCCCCGTGTACTGGCTCTACATCGGCGAGCAGGACGTGATCCACATCGGCAAGGCGCGCCATTCGGCGCACCAGGACACCTACCTCAAGACGCCGAGCGACAAGGAAGGTGAGGACTACTCCGCCGCCGGCGCACCGGGCTCCGGTCGCATCGACCACCTGTGCATCAACTGCGACGGCCTGGCCGAGTTCATCGACCGGCTCCAGGCCAACGGCGTGGACTTCAGCGAGCGCAAGGCCCACAACTCCAAGCTCTACCAGCTCTTCATGCGCGAGCCCGTCAACGGCATCAAGGTGGAACTGAACTTCGACTGGCGCGAAGCGGCGGCGCTGGGGCGCGTGCCCGAGTGGACGGACGCAGGCAACAACGAGAAGTCGGCCGCCGAGGTGATGATCCCCAAGGAAGCGCCCGTGAAGGCGTCGACCTTCTGAGTGTCCGCGCCCTTTTCCCCCGGAACGTCAGGAGCCTCCATGCAGCGTCGCCGATTTATCCGTGCCACAGCGCTGGGGGCGCTGAGCGCCGGCGCAGCGCTGCGCCTCCGTGCCCAGGCCTACCCCGGCCCGGTGAAAGTGGTGCTGCCCTTGCAGGCGGCCAGCGCCTCGGATGTGGCCGTGCGCCTGATGGTCGAGCGCCTGGCGCCGCGCCTGGGCACCTCGATGGTGGTGGAAAACGTGGCCGCTGCGGCCGGGCTGGTGGGTCTGGAGCAGTTGTCGCGCACACGACCTGACGGACGTACCGTGGCGGCGTTGAACAACAGCATCGTCACCATCCTGCCGCACCTGCAGCCGGCCAAGATCAAGGGCGAGCCCCGGCGCGACTACCTGCCCGTGGCCGGCATCGCGAACATCCCCACCTTCTTCGCGGTGCCTGCCTCGTCGCCCGTGAAAACCGTGCAGGACCTCATCAAGTTGGCCAAGGCGCAGCCCGAGAAGCTGACCTACTCCTCAGGCGGCGTGGGCAGCCCGCAGCACCTGGCCACTGAGATGTTCAAGTCCTTCAGCGGTACTTCGCTGCTGCACGTGCCGTACCGGGGCGCCAGCCAGGCCGCGCTGGCGGTGGCCTCGGGCGAGGTGCAGCTGATGTCCATGGCGCTGTCACTGGCACAGCCCTTCCTCGCGGACAGCCGCGTGCGCCTGATCGGCTACTGCGGTACTGAGCGCCACGCGCAATTCCGTGACCTGCCCACCTTGCGCGAGCAAGGCGTGAAGGGCTATGACTACTCTTCCTGGGTGGCCTTGTTCCTGGCCAAGGACACGCCTGCAGAGGCCGTGACGGTGCTGCGCCGCGAGGCCCAGGCCGTGGCCGAAGACCGCGACTTCCATGTGCAGCTCATCCGCTCCGGGCTGGAGCCCTGGGCGCGCACGCCCGATCAGCTGAGCCGCATCATCGACGAGGACTTCGATCGTTGGCGCAAGGTTATCCAGGACGCCAAGATCCAGGCGAATTGAGCACCGAGCCCATGCCCACCCCGATCACCATGGCCGGCTACCAGGCTGAAGCCTCCATCCTGACAGCCTCCCTGCGCACGCTGGGCCAGGGGCTGGAGGCTGCGGGCTGGGATGGCCCGGTGGAAGTGGTACCCGATGTCACCCAGGCTGGGGAGCGGGCCGCTGAACTGTTCGCGTCGCTGGAGGCTGGATCGCGCCATGTGGGCTACATGGCCTCGGGCTACCTCAGCCACCGGGTGCCGGAACTGAATGTGCTCGACCTGCCTTTCGCCGTGGCCGATCGCACACAGGCCTTGGCCGCGCTGGATGGCGCGGCCGGTCAGCTGCTGCGCCAGGCCGTCGAGCGTGCCACGGGCCTGCGGGTCCTGGCCTTCTGGGACAACGGGTTTCGCCATGTCTCCAACGCCGTGCGGCCGCTGCGCACACCGGCTGACTGCCAGGGTCTGGTCATCCGCACGCTGGACAGCGCCGCCTATCGCGAGGCGCTGGCCGCCCTGGGCTTCGAGCCCATGACCACCGACGTCAAGGACCTGGTGCGTGTGGTGGAAACCGGCACCGTGCAGGCGCAGGAGAACCCGCTGACCAACCTGCTCACCTTTTCGCTGTGGCGCCACCACCCGCACGTCAGCCTCACCGGTCACTTCTTCGGCGTGCTGCTGCTGGTGTGCCCCCGGGCCTGGCATGAGGCCCTGGACGACACCCAGCGCCGGGCGCTGGACGCCGCCGTGGCCGCTGCCACGAGCAGGCAGCGCGCGCTGGCACAGAACCAGGATGAAACCGCCTTGGCCGCACTGCGCGCGCATGGCGTGCAGGTGCTGATGCCCCAGGATCTGGACATGGAAGCCCTGAGGGCTGCGACCACTGCCGTGAGCCAAGGCCTGCGTGCGCGCCTCCCAAAGGATTTGGTGCAAGCCTACCTGGCACCGACCCTGCATTGAGGACCTGCTGCGCGATCCCTTTCGGCCATTCAACGTCTTGACCCCTTCGCAATCCACTCCGTCGCGCGCCACCCCTTCCGCTCCAGGCCTCAACCCCACATCCTGACAACCCGACATCCACATGAAAACCCAAGCCGTCCGATTCCACGCCCCCGGGGCCCCCGAGGTTCTGAAGCTCGAAGAACTGGACCTGCCCGAGCCCGCCGCTGGCGAGGTGCGCATCCGCCACACCGCCATCGGCCTGAACTTCCAGGACATCTATGCCCGCTCCGGTGCCTACCCCTTCCCACTGCCCAGCGGGCTGGGTACCGAGGCCGCCGGGGTGGTCGAGGCTGTGGGCCCCGGCGTCACCGACTTCCAGGTGGGGGAGCGCGTGTGCTACATCAGCGGCCCGGTGCTGGGCGCCTGCGCCACCCATCGCAACTACCCGGCGGCGCGGCTGCTGAAATCGCCTGCTCACATGAGCGACGACCAACTGGCTGCCATGATGCTCAAGGCCATGACGGTGGAGTACCTGGTGCAGCGTTGCTATCAGGTCAAGCCCGGGCAGTTCGTGCTGTGGCATGCCGCCGCCGGCGGCGTGGGTCTGCTGGCCGGACAGTGGGGCCGCCACATCGGCGCGCGCATGATCGGCGTGGCGGCTGGCCCGCAGAAGTGCCAGCTCGCACTGGACAACGGTTACGAGTTCTGCATCGACCGCCTCAGCGAGGACGTGGCCGCACGCGTGAAGGAGATCACGGGTGGCGCCGGGGTGCCGGTGGTCTACGACTCCGTGGGCAAGAATTCGTTTGACCAGTCGCTGGCCAGCCTGGCCCCGCGTGGGTACTTCGTCTCGTTCGGCACCACCACGGGTGCGCCGCCGCCCGTGCCGGCGGCCACGCTGCAGAAGATGGGGTCGCTCTACTTCACCCGCCCCACGCTGGTGACCTACACCGCCTCCACGGCCGAGCTGCGCGACTCCGCCCAGGCCGTGTTCCACCTGGTCGCCCAGGGCGCGCTCAAGGTCAGCATCCACCAGCGCTATGCGATGAGCGACATCGCACGCGCGCACGCCGAACTCGAGTCGGGCCGTACCACGGGCTCGAGCGTCCTCATCCCCTGAGCCCCTGCGCACACCGACAGGACCCAGGATTCACCCAGAGGGCACCCTTGCCCCGATTCACCAGGAGACCGCCATGTTCAAGACCCTGAAGACCACCCTCATTGCCGGCGCCATCGCGGTGCTGGGCCTGGGCAGCGCCCAGGCCGAGGACATCAAGCTGCGCATCGCCTCGGGCCACCCCGCGGCCAACACCTACGTCAACCTGATGCAGAACTTCTTCGTGCCGGAGGTCACCAAGCGCGTGGCCGCACGCACCTCGCACAAGGTGGAGTTCATCGAGTCCTACGGCGGGGCCACGGTGAAGGTGGCCGACACGCTGGAAGGCGTGCAGGCCGGCATCGTGGACATCGGGGGCTACTGCTTCTGCTTCGAGCCTTCCAACCTGCCGCTGCATGCCTTCCAGGTCATGCTGCCCTTCGGCACCATGAGCGCGCAGAACAGCGTCAAGATCGCCCGCAGCGTGTATGACAAGGTGCCCTACCTCTCCAAGGTGTTCGAGGACAAGTACAACCAGCGCCTGCTCTCGCTGATCGCCGACAACGGCTACAACCTGGGCACCACCTTCGAGTGGAACAACGTCTCTGAACTCAAGGGCAAGAAGCTGGCCGGTGCCGGGCTGAACCTCAAGTGGCTGGAGTACGCCGGCGCGGTACCGGTGCAGTCCTCCCTGCCCGAGGCCTACACCTCCATGCAAACAGGGGTGTACTTCGGCTGGATCATGTTCCCCTCGGGCTGGGTGAACTTCAAGCTCAACGAGGTGGCCAAGAACTACACCGAGGTGGGCTTCGGCTCCATCACCTGGCACGGCCTGACGATGAACAAGAACCGGTTCAACCGCCTGCCCAAGGATGTGCAGGACATCATCCTGGAGGTGGCCAAGGAGTACGAGGCCCGCACCGGCACGGTGAACGACGAGAACTACCCCAAGCAACTGGCGCAGCTCAAGACCTTGGGCGTGAACGTCAAGTCCGTGCCGAACTCGGTGCGCGTGGACTGGGCCAATTCGCTGAAGGCCTGGCCTCAGCAGCATGCAGCCGACCTGGACAAGCAGGGTCTGCCCGCATCGCAGGTGCTGAAGCTGGTGCTTGACGAAGCCGAGAAGCTGGGTCACAAGTGGCCCGTGCGTTACGAAGTCAAGTAAGGATGTAGCAGCATGTCCGCCCTGCGCCGACTCAACGAACAGCTGACCCGGCTGCTGCTGGTGCTGGCGGCCGTGCTGGCCTTCCTGCTGTGTTTTCTGGTGGTGGCTGATGTGGTGGGCCGCGTGGGTTTCGATCGGCCTGTCAAGGGCACGACCGAGATCGTCTCGCTGTCCATCGTCATCATCTGCTACCTGCAGACCGGGTTCGCCATCCGCTCGGGCGGCATGCTGCACGTGGACATGTTCGTCAGCCGGGCCGGGCCGCGCGGCCAGAGCCTGCTGGCGGCCGTGGCGGCTCTGGCGGGCCTGGTGTTCTTCGGCCTGATCTGCTGGGGCAGCTTCGAGGGCGCGGCCCACGCGTGGAACTCCAACGAGTTCGAGGGCGAGGGTGCGCTGCGTGTGCCGGTCTGGCCGGCACGCTTCGTGTTGATCCTCGGCACGGCGATTGCCGCCTTCAACTATGCGCTCCTGCTGGTGCAACACCTGCTGAGCGCGGCGCAAGGCACCGCGCCGCAGGCCACGGGCACGGCCCACTGAGGACGCTCCATGAGTTCCGGTACCGACCTCCTCATCCTCGTGGTGACCCTGCTGGTGCTGGTGTTCAGCGGGGTGCACATCGCCATCTCGCTGGGCCTGACCGCACTGCTGGGCCTGTTCCTCATGACGGGCGACCCGCACGCCATGCTGAGCTTTGCCTCCAACACCGCCTACGAGGCGCTGCGCGACTACGTGTTTGCCGTGATCCCGCTGTTTCTCCTGATGGGGGAGTTTCTGGCCAAGTGCGGCGCGGCCAGCGATCTGTTTGCCCTGGTCAACCGCCTGACGCGGCGCCTGGCCGGCCGCCTGGGCGTGGCCACCGTGCTGGCCAATGCGGTGTTCGCCTTCATCACGGGCGTGTCCATCGCTGCGGCAGCTGCCTTCTCCAAGATCGCCTGGCCGGAGATGAAGCGCTACGGCTACGAGCGACAGTTCGCGCTGGGTTGCATCGCCGGCAGCGCCTGCCTGGGCATGTTGATCCCGCCCTCGGTGCTGATGATCGTCTGGGGTGTGCTCACCGAGATGGCCATCGGCAAGCTGTTCATTGCCGGCATCATCCCGGGCCTGCTCGTGGTGACGCTCTACATCGGCTACATCCTGTGGGTGGCCAAGACCCAGCCGCACCGGGTGGGTGAGGGCGTGGCGCCAGCCCCTGCGGCTGCC
Organism: Burkholderiales bacterium; assembly: GCA_947464185.1. Classification (GTDB taxonomy): domain Bacteria; phylum Pseudomonadota; class Gammaproteobacteria; order Burkholderiales; family Burkholderiaceae_C; genus Rubrivivax. The sequence goes on along the minus strand of CANHVY010000026.1, from coordinate 7,339 downwards.
ACGGCGAGCCCCGCTGGCGGAAGTACGACGCCGGCCTCCACCACCGACTTGGCTGACGAGCCGGACCTGCGCACCATTCTGTGGAGCACGGCGGGCATCATCGTCCTCGTGCTGCTGGTGCTGGGAGGTATCTGGTTCGGCTTCTTCACCCCCACAGAGGGCGCTGGCGTGGGCGCCACGCTGGCGCTGCTGCTGGCCATTGCCCGCGGCATGAAGCCGCGCGAAATGGTGCAAGCCATTATCTCGGTGGGTCGCACCTCGGCGCCCCTGCTGATCCTGCTGGTAACGGCGCAGCTGTACTCGCGCGTGCTCTCCATGACGGGCATCACCGGCATGGCCAAGGACTTCTTTCTGCAGTCGGGCCTGTCGCCCTACGCCATCCTGGCCTTGATGATCCTGGTGTGGTTCATCCTCGGGGCCATCATCGATTCGATCTCCATCATCCTGTTGACGGTGCCTGTGTTCGCACCCATCGCGATGGCCCTGGGCTTCGACCCGATCGCCTTTGCCATCATCGGCATCCTGGCCATCGAGACCGGCCTGCTGACGCCACCCTTCGGCATCCTGGTCTTCACCGTGAAGGCGGCGGTGGAAGGCGAGCCCGATCTCAAGAACGGGGAGATCTTCCGCGGCGCAGTGCCCTACTGGATCTGTCTGCTGGGTGCCATCGGGGCCATCATCGCCTTCCCCCAGATCGCCACCTGGCTGCCCAGCCTGGGCGATGTGGTGCCGAAGTAGCCAGCACCACCAGACCGGCGCCCACCCCCCCTGCCTACAACGCCCACCCACCCCAATTCACCCGGCAAGAAGGAGTCCCCTATGGCCGCGTACTGGCTGTCCCGCTGCGTCATACACGACCCGGTGCAATACAAGCGTTACACCGACCTCGTGCCCGACATCATGGCCGCCCATGGTGGGCGGGTGCTGGCGCGCGGGGGCCGCTACCAGGTCAACGAAGGACCCGACACCTTCAACCGTTATGTGGTGATCGAGTTCCCCACCCTGGAAGCGGGCGTGGCCTGTTTCCAGTCGCCTGAGTACCAGGCCGCCGCTGCCTTCCGTCGTGACGGTGGCGGCATCGTCGAAAATGTCGTCGTCGAAAGCGGCGATGCCACACCCCGTTGAAACCCCCTCTTCCTTTTCACCCAGGATCCTGTTCCATGAGCTATCTCTTCACCCCTCCCCCCGTCGTCAGCGTGCCCGTCATGGGCCGTAGCGAGCGCTTCCCGGTTCGCCGCGTCTACTGCGTGGGCCGCAACTATGAAGAGCACGCCAAGGAGATGGGTTTCACCGGCCGCGAGCCGCCCTTCTTCTTCCTGAAGCCGGCGGATGCCATCGTGGTGGTGGAGGCTGGGCAGACGGGCACCATCGCCTACCCTTTGCTGACCAAGAACCTGCACCACGAGATCGAACTGGTGGCGGCCATCGGCACCGGCGGCAGGAACATCAAGGCGGCGGACGCGCTCAAGCATGTGTACGGCTACGCCGTGGGCCTGGACATGACCCGGCGCGACCTGCAGAACGAGATGAAGAAGCAGGGTCGGCCCTGGTGCATCGGCAAGGGCTTTGACCAGAGCGCCCCCATCGGCCCCATCACCCCGGCCGACCAGGCCGGCGACGTGGCCCACGCAGAGATCTACCTGCAGGTCAACGGTGCAGACCGCCAGCGCAGCAACGTGTCCAAGCTGATCTGGAACCTCTCCGAGACCATCGAACACCTGTCGGCCGCCTGGGAGCTGCAACCCGGCGACCTGATCTACACCGGCACCCCCGAAGGCGTGGCCGCGGTGGTCAGCGGCGACCTGATGGTGGGCTCGGTAGCCGGCCTGGGCGAGCTGCGCGTGCGCGTGGCCTGACGCTCCAGAAGACGCCGAGCCGGGTACCGCCCGGACCTTGGGGACTCTCAAGAAAACGCCGGGCCGCTCCCAAGTTTTCTTGCGCCCCCTCGGGGGGCCGGGCCGGGCAGCGCCCGGACCTGGGGGGCCAGGTTCAACCCTCCAGCAGCTCAGCGTAACGCCGAACATCCACATTGCCCCCTGAGAGGATGACGCCCACGCGGCGTCCTCTCAGGTCGGGCTGGCCCGCTGTCCGCGCCATGAGCGCGGCGGCACCCAGGCAGCCGGTGGGTTCCACCACGATCTTCATGCGCTCGGCGAAGAAGCGCATGGCGTCCACCAGCTGAGCGTCGCTCACGGTCACGATGCCGCGCACCAGTTGCTGGATCACCGGGAAGGTCAGCGTGCCGCTGTGCTGCGTCTGCGCACCGTCGGCAATGGTCTTGGGCGTGTCGATGTGCACGATGTGCCCTTCCGCCAGGCTGCGCTGGGTGTCGTTGCCCGCCTCGGGCTCCACGCCCCAAACCTCGATGCCGGGCAGCAGGTGCGTGGCCGCCACGGCGCAGCCGGAAATCAGCCCACCGCCGCCCACGCACACCAGCATTGCGTCCAGGCCGCCCCCGTCCAGCTCGGCCACCTGCTGCACAAGTTCCAGCGCCGCCGTGCCCTGCCCCGCCATCACGTCGGCGTGGTCGTAGGGCGGCACCAGCGTCATGCCGCGCTCCTGTGCCAGGCGCTGACCGATGGCCTCGCGGTCCTCGGTGTAGCGGTCGTACAGCACGACCTCGCTGCCCGCCTGTCCGGCCTGATAGCCACGCGTGGCCGCGAGCTTGGCCGCCGGTGCGTCCTTGGGCATGACGATCACGCTGGGCATGCCCAGGATGCGCGCCGCCAGCGCCGTGGCCTGGGCATGGTTGCCTGAGGAAAACGCGATCACGCCGCGCTCGCGCTGCATCGGGCTGAATTTCGCCAACGCGTTGAAGGCCCCACGGAACTTGAACGCGCCCATGCGCTGGAAGTTCTCGGCCTTGAAGAACACCCGGGCGCCCGTGCGTTCATCGGCTGTACGTGAGGTGAGTACGGGGGTGCGGTGGGCGTGGCCTTGCAGGCGTTGCGCTGCGGCGGCCACATCGTCGAAGGTGATGGCAAGCGTCATGTGAGTTCCAAGGGGTTCAGCGGGCTCCGCCAGAAGAAAGCCAGGTGGAAGGCTCCAAAGCCACGTGGCGTCACGGTCATGCCCCAGGGCCCTGGAAACCCTGCTGGCGCAGCGTCAGCACCAAGGTATCGCGCCAGGCGGGCTGCGACGGGTCCAGAGGCTGGATGGGGGTGCTCTCGTGAATCACCCGTTCGTCATCGAGCAGCAGCACGCTCCAGGGCTCGGTGAGCGTGAAGCGCATGCCCTGCGGGCTGCGGGCGTCGAACACGCGGGTCTCCGCGCCCTTCACGTTGTGGCGGGCTACCAGCACCACGGCCACCAGGTCCACGCCATCGCGGTGCGCGCCCTCGGGTGTGGGGCGGCCGATGCCATCGGTGCAGTCGATGCGAAAGGGGTGTGCCTCGGCGAACCAGCGCGCGACGCCCGGGCGCAGTGCCGTGGCACAAGCCGCCAGTGCCTGCAGCAGCGCGGCCAAGGCCGGGGCCTGAGCCATGGCCGGGGCCATCGGCTCGAACCAGCGCTCAAAGCCGCCATGCAGGGCGTTGTACTCCACGGGCTGCCAATGGGCACGGTGCGGCACCTGGGCCACCTGCGCACCTTCGACCACAAAGCAGCTGTGGCGGCGGCGCCGGTAACGGCCGCCGTCACGCAAGTGGGCATCGTGCGGCAAGTCGTCCCAGAAGCTGGCAAGCAGCTTCAGGTCAGCGGACGCAGCTCCAGTCCAGCGGCCAAGTGCAGCAGCGTCCAGCACCGCAAAGCCGGCCGAGGCCAGTTGCGGCTGCAGATCGGCCAGCGCGGTGAGCGGTGGCGGCGGCGTCATGCCGCAGCGTAGCGCTCGCGCGCCAGGGCGGCGCCGGCCGCCAGGGCGTGCAGCTTGCCTTCGGCGGCGGCCCGGGTCATGGGCGCGAGGCCGCAGTTCGTGCATGCGATCAGGTGCTGCCGAGGCACGAACTGCAGGGCGCGCCCGATGGTGTCGGCCACCTCCTCCGCGGTCTCCACCTGTTCACTGGCCACGTCGATCACGCCCACCATCACGTCCTTGCCCTTGAGCAGCGCCATCAGCTCCGCCGGCACCTGGGAGTGGATGCACTCCAGGCTGACCTGGTCGATGGAACTGGCGGCCAGCGCAGGGAACACCTTCTCGTACTGGCGCCACTCGGTGCCCAGCGTCTTCTTCCAGTCGATGTTGGCCTGGATGCCGTAGCCATAGCAGATGTGCACGGCCGTGGTGCAGGTCAGGCCCTGCGCGGCACGCTCCAGCGCCTGCACCCCCCAGTCCGCCGCCTCGGCCATGTAGACGTTGAAGGCCGGCTCATCGAACTGGATCACGTCCACGCCGTCGGCCTGCAGGGCCAGCGCCTCCTCGTTGAGCAGTTCGGCAAAGGCCATGGCCATCTTCACGCGGTCGCCGTAGAAACGGTCGGCCACGGTGTCCACGATGGTCATGGGCCCAGGCAGGGTGAACTTGATGCGGCGCTGGGTGTGGGCGCGCAGGAAGCGCGCCTCGGTGGCGTGCACGCGGCCCTTGAGCTTGAGCGGCGCCACCACCTGCGGAACCATGGCCTTGTAGCGGTCGTTGCGGATGCCCATCTCCACCTTGTGCTCGAAGTCGATGCCCTCGACCTGCTCCAGGAAGCCGTGCACGAAGTGCTGGCGCGATTGCTCGCCGTCACCGATGACGTCCAGGCCGGCGTCCTCCTGGGCCTTGATCCACAGCAGCGTGGCGTCCAGCTTGGCCTGCGCGAGATCAGCCCCCTCGGCCTTCCAGCGCGGCCAGAGTTTCTCGGGTTCCGCCAGCCAGGCGGGTTTGGGCAGGCTGCCGGCGATCGTGGTGTTGAACATGGTGAGCAGAGAAGCGGAGTCGTTGGAAAAGAAGGTGGGCGGAACGAGCCTTGGGGGCATCAAACCAGGGTGCCGATGGCCCGTCACCCCGGGGGTTTGGCCAGGGCTTCACGCCAGGCCTGGGGCATCCAGAACTGCCAGCGACGCGACCAGCCGTGCGCCCGGGGGATCATCCAGACCAGCAGGCCAGCCACCAGTGCCATCCAGCCGAGCCACAAGCCTGCCTTGACCAGTGTCGACCCGGCCAGTGCGCCCATGCCGAACGCCAGTTCCAGCCCCGCCACCGCCAGAGCCAGCGCCACCAGCGAGGGGCGGGACACGGCCAGCGCAGCCACCAGGAAGCACAGCCAGGCGGCGTAACGCACCAGCATCAACGGCCCGGGCACCATTGAAAGCGACCACCAGCCCGCCCCCAGAAGCACAGCGCCACACAGGTAAGGCCAACGGGCGAAATCGGCCAGACCGGCCGGGCGGGCCTTCAGGTCGATGTGGAAGCCGCCCAGCACGGTCATGCAGCCCAGCAGCAGCATGAACACCGTCATGCCGTGGAACGCCAGGCCCATGGCCTGCAGCACGCCCGCCACGGCCTGAAAGGTCACCAGCCACAGCAAGGTGATCACCACCGCCAGCATGGCCGGTCGACGCAGGCGGATCAGCCAGTACACGGCGGCTCCCAAGGGCACGCCTGCCAGCGCCATCCAGCGCCAGTCCAGGCGCAAGCCCGGCGCGGCGCGCCCCAGCGCGTCCAGCGGCGGGTCGGCAAACATGTCCAAGGGTTTGGCAGCAGGCCACCACCCCGCGGCCTCCTGCATCTGCCACACGGCCAGGGCCAGCAGCGGCAGGACCAGATGTGCCCCGATCAAGGCCCGTACGGCTTGACCTTCGGCCTGAAAGCGTGCCGTCTTACGCCACACGACCACCGCCCAGAACAGGGCCGCCAGACAGGCGCCTACAGGGCCGAACAGCACATGGCCCATGCCCGCCGACACGGCCGCCACCGCCCCTGCGAGTACCGCGATGAGGGTCTGCCCGACGATCCAGCCTGGGGGCGGCAAGGGCGCAGCCTTCGGCGGCAGGGCGTGGATCACGTCGGTGACCTGGATGATCGGAGGCGGTTGTGCCGCCCTCTCAGCTGCGCGACGCGCGTGGGCTTCCTCCAAGGGCTCCAGCACCTCGACGTCGATGACCTCAGGCTGCTCAGGCAGAGGCTGCGCGGGAGCGGCACTGTCACGGGCCGGCGCGGCAGCCGGTTCGGGCGACACGTCAGGCGCCTCAGAGGCCTCTGAGCTCTGTGGCGCGGATCGGGAAGCCTGAGAAGGCTGCGCGGGCTGAGGCGCTTCAGCAGGCTCAGAGGGCTGCGGAGACGGTGCGGAGGTGGGGGCAGAAGCGGACGGCGCCGATACCTGCGCCTGTGCAGATGAAGCCGACGCCGGTGGAGGCGGCGCGGGCACGGGGGAGGCGGACATTGCAGCCGCCGGTGCGGCCGCAGGGGAAGCAGTCGCAGGGGGAGCGACGGGAGCAGGCGGCGGCTCTGCGGAGCGCGGCGCCGCGGAAGACGGGGACGGCTGGGGCGGGGGCGCCTGCAGCGCCACCTCCTCCCCTGCAGCGGGCTCTGCGACCACCTCCGGCGGCGCGGAGGGCAGGGGCGGCAAGGGCGCCACAGGGGAACCATCGTCCTCCGTGTGGGTCAGCGGCTTGCGCGCCAGCCAGCGGGCCCATAGCGCACGCGCCGCCTCCTCGCGAATCCACCCCGCCTGCACAGCGGCGTCCAAGTCCGCCCAGGCGACATTGAACGCAGGCACCGTCTTGCGGGCGTCCCTCTCTGGAGCGGGGATCGGCTCAAGCGGCAAAGGCGAAGCGCCTGTGGTCACGCGGGCCGAGGCCTCCGGCTGAGCGCTGGAGAGACTGAGGGGGCCGGCCGGTCGTGCCGCACGTTCCGAGAGCGCCTGGGCTGCCACGCGACGTGCCACTTCCGCCTGCCGTGCGGCGGCGAGCGCCTGCTCCCGCGCGCGGGCCAGCGTCTGCTCCTGGGCCGGCGCCGGTGCCTGGGGTGCCGGCCGAAGTTCTGCCGGGGGCGAGGCTTGCGCCGCCCCCTGCCCCCCGGACCGCACGGGCGCTTTCGCTTTGGCTTCCTCCTCGCTGCCCGAGGATGGCCTGGCGGACGCATGCAAGGCCACTCGTGGCGCAGCCACTGGCTGCGGGGCTGCGGGCCGCGGGGCTGCTGGCTGCGGGGCTGCTGGCTGCGGGGCTGCTGGCTGCGGGGCTGCGGGCCGCGGGGCTGCTGCCTGTGGGGTTACCGGCGACGGCGCAACGGGCAAGGCGCGCGTCTGCGACGCCGGCCTGGGCGGTTCCACCGGCCTGGTCGGCGAGATGGGCCCAGAGGTCACGACTGGCCTGACCGGGTCAACACGCACACCTGGCTTTGCCGGGTCAACACGCACACCCGGCTTTGCCGGGTCAACACGCACACCCGGCTTTGCCGGGTCAACACGCACACCCGGCTTTG
>CANHVY010000025.1 GCA_947464185.1 Burkholderiales bacterium | reverse complement strand
GAACCGGCGCTACATGCAGCTTGAGGGCCTGCAAAGCCTCAGCGATACTGCCCCAACTCGGGTGCCGGCCTTCCAGCGCTGAATCCCGAGCAACGCGCACATCAGCCTTCTCCGGGCTCAGGAGTTACACCACTCCAGGGGACGCAATCGGAGGCCTTTGATGCCTTCTTCCAGCGCCCCGACATAGTGTGGGTCGACTTGAGCGGCCAGGTCGTCCAACTTGCCACCGCGATCCGAGCCCGCACAGGTCTGAAAACGCCCGACGCATTGCAGGCGGCGAGCTGCCTGCAGTTGGGGGCCGATCACCTCTTTGTCACGGGTGACACCGCACTTCGTAAAGTCGCGGGGTTGAATACAAAGGTATTGAGTTGAAGGACTGACGCTTCTGCTGGAGCGCGTGGGGCCTGATTTCGGAAAGTCGCACGCGCTGGGCTTTCCCTGATCAACAAATTCGTCGTTCCTCGTCCCTGGTCGTGAAATGCATTTGTGCGGGCACTTTCGGCTACATTTGCGTACAGAATTGAAGCCAATAGGTCGAACTCGTATGGATTACGTGACTGTTCGTGAACTGCGTGACAAGTCGGGCGAGGTCTGGCAAAGGGTGGAGTCAGGCGAGGAATTCGTCGTCACCCGCAATGGCTTGCCTTGCGCGCTGCTGCTGCATGCAGAGCCCGCTGAAGTGGAGGACCTGCTGCGCGCGCATCGGGCTGCTCGCCTGGGTGCCGTGGTCAAACGCCTTCAGCAGCAGGTCCGCGAGCGAGGTTCGGAGCAGCTAACGGAAGAGGATATCCAAGCGGAAATCGACGCGGTCCGCCGGGAGCGTGCTGCCTCGCTGCAGGAAGTCTCCGGGTGATCAACGCCCCATCGGGCTGGTGGTGATGCGGGCGGTGGTTGACACCAACATTCTGGTGTCCGCACTGCTGCGGCCCGGTAGCCCGCCTGATGCGGTCTTACAGGGCATGGCCGCGGGTACGCTCACCCCCGTCCTGTGTGATGCCATCTTCGCGGAGTACGCCGCCGTTCTGACGCGTCCCCGATTCAGCTTTTCCGCCCCGTTGGTGAAGGAGTTGCTCCATCTGCTGAGGCAGCAGGCAGATTGGGTGAGCCTGCCGCCTTACGCGGGTCATCCCTTACTGCCTGATCGGTCGGACTGGCCGTTCGTGGGCTGCGCCCTCGCGGCGGGTTGTGCGGTGGTGACTGGCAACTTGAAGCACTTTCCCGCCGAGATCGGCGTGCCTGTTTACACCGCCCGGGACTGGATCACCCTGCAGCATCCAGCTTGAGTGCCGTCGACAGCGGCCCGCATGCGGCTGGCGGCAATCCCAGCGGCGGGGGGTGAGGGCGATGGCCGCAAGGGCGCACACACGAGGTCGAGGAGCGATTGTGACGGTGCGGGAGCGACACTTTGATTGAGATTTCCGCGGGCCAATACCATTTTCATCAGCCGAGCAATCGTGCTTACGACTGGTCGGGAGCCTCCGGCTGCGCCGTTGATCCCATCAAACTCTCCGATACAGGAACCCTCCCATGACCCCCACCATCGCCCAGAAGTCCCCCTACGCCGTCGACGTGGAGGCCGGCAAAAGCTACTACTGGTGTGCCTGCGGCCAGAGCAAGAGTCAGCCGTTTTGTGACGGCTCTCACAAGGGCAGCAGCTTCGTGCCGGTGAAGTGGGACGCCACCGAGTACAAGACGGTGTACTTCTGCGGCTGCAAGCACAGCGCCAAGGGTGCTCTGTGCGATGGGACGCACAACAAGCTGTGACGGCGTGCCTGCGTTCGGGGGCCGGTTTGGGCGAGCTCGTGCCCGCCCCGGCCGTCAGATGATCTCGAAGTAGCGTTTGAGTTCCCAGTCAGTCACCGCATCCTGCCACTGCCGGTGCTCCCACTCGCGCGTGGCGGCGAAGTGGTCGACGAAGGTGTCGCCCAGCCAGTCGCGCGCGATGTCGCTGCGCTGGAAGATCCGCGTGGTCTCGATCAGCGAGCGCGGGGCCCGCGGGATGTGGTCGGCACCCTGGTTGGTGCCGGTGATGGGCGCGGCGGTGAGCTTCAGGCCCTTTTCCACGCCGTGCAGACCGGCGGCGATGACCGCCGCCATGGCCAGGTACGGGTTGACGTCGGCACCGGGACAGCGGGTCTCCAGCCGCGTGCTCTTGGGGCTCCCGGCGATGACGCGGAAGCTGGCGGTGCGGTTGTCCACGCCCCAGGTGGGCTTGACGGGCGCCCAGAAGCCGTCCACCAGGCGCTTGTAGCTGTTGATGGTGGGCCAGAACATCGGCGCGAAGTCCATCAGGCAGGCGATCTGCCCGGCCAGATAGCTCTCGAACAGCTTGCTCATCGAGCGCTTGGTCTTGGCGTCGTAGAACAGGTTCTTCTTGCCATCCGACAGGCTCTGGTGGATGTGGCCGGAGCAGCCGGGCAGGGCCTGCGACCACTTGGCCATGAAGCTGGGCATGATGCCGAAGCGCTTGCCGATTTCCTTGGCACCGGTCTTGAAGAGGATGGCGCGGTCGGCCTGCTCGAGCGCGCCCGAAAACGCGATGGCGGCCTCGTAGACCCCCGGCCCGGTCTCGGTGTGCAGGCCCTCGATGGGCACGCCGAAGGCCGCCATGTCGTCCATCAGCGCATTGAAGAAGCCCCGGTGGTCGGCCATGCGCAGCAGCGAGTATCCGAACATCCCCGGCGTCAGGGTGGTGGGCCCCACGCCTTGCTTGGCCGCCCAGCTCTGCGGTGTCTCGGCGAAGTTGAACCACTCGAATTCCATGCCGGCCATGGGCATCACGCCCAGGGCTTCGGCGCGCTTGAGCACGCGCTTCAGGGTCTGCCTCGGACACACGTCGAAGGGCCCTCCCGCAGGGTTGACGAACTCGCCCAGGAAGAAGGGCACCCCGCCGTCCCAGGGCACGCGCCGCGCCGTGTCCAGATCCAGCCGCGCCAGCGCATCGGGGAAGCCGTGGTGCCAGCCGGTGACCTGGGTGTTGTCATAGCAGACATCGTGCGCATCCCAGCCGAACACGACGTCGCAGAAGCCGAAGCCGCCGCCCGGCGCGGGTTGTGCAGCGCCCATGAACTTGTCGATGTGCAGGTACTTGCCGCGCAGGATGCCGTCGATGTCGCTGACGGCCACCTTGACTTTCTGTGCGCCCGACTTGCGCACGTCGGCCAGGGCGGGATGTTCCTTGGGGTTGCGGTTGGCCATCAGGGTCTCCTGTTGCATGGGCGCTCGGTGTTCTGGGCTCGGGCAGGGCGGTGTTGGGAGGCGCGTCAGAGCGCCGGCGTGCCGTCCGGGATGCCCATCTCGGCCAGGGTCTCGCGCACGGCGTTCACCGCCTGGCGCATCTCGTGAGGCCCGATGGCGCCGATGCAGCCGACCCGGAAAGTCTCCACCTGCGTGAGTTTGCCCGGATAGAGGAGGAACCCGCGGGCCTTGGCGGCCTCGTAGAAGCGCTTGAAGTCGTAGGCCGGGTGCGCCGGGGCGTGGAAGGTGACGATGATGGGGGCCTGGACGGCCGGGTCCAGGAAGGGCTTGAAGCCGAGTGCGGCCATTCCTTCGGTCAGGGCCTGGCAGTTCTGGGTGTAGCGCGCCAGGCGTGCCGGCTGGCCACCTTCTTCGACGAACTGGGTGATGGCCTCGGACAGCGCCACCACCACGTGCGTGGGCGGCGTGAAGCGCCACTGCCCGGTCTTGCCCATGTAGACATGCTGGTCGTGCAGGTCCATGGCCAGGCTCTGGCTGTTGCCGGCGCAGGCGTCCAGGATGGCCTTGCGGATGAAGACGAAGCCCATGCCGGGCACGCCCTCCAGGCACTTGCCGCTGGCGGCAATCAGCGCATCGAAGCGCGTGCTGCGGGCGTCGATGGGCAGGGCCGCAAAGCTGCTCATGGCGTCGACGATCAGGCCCTTGCCGTGTCGCTCGCAGACCTGCGCCACGGCGGCCAGCGGGTTTTCCACACCGGTACCGGTTTCGCAGTGGATGAGGATGACGTGGGTGATGCGGGGGTCGGCCTGGAGTTGGGCCTCCACCGCAGCGGCATCGACGGGCCGGTCTTCGGGCACCGGCATCAGCGTGGCCTGGCGGCCCATCATCTGCGACAGCTTGGCCGCGCGCTTGCAGTAGGCGCCGTTGTCGGGCACCAGCACATGGCCGTCGCGCGGCACCACGGTGGCCACCGCGGCTTCCACGCTGAAGGTGCCGCTGCCTTGCAGGGGCACGACCACGTGGCTGTCCTGGCCGTGCACGATGTCCAGCAGGCGGCTGCGCACGCTGGCCGTGACGGCGTTGAAGTCGGCGTCCCAGGAGCCCCAGTCCTTGAGCATCGCCAGCTTGGTGCGCAGCGTGGTGGTCAGGGGCCCGGGAGTGAGGAGGATGCGGTCGCGGTCCATGAGGGTTTCTCTTGTCGGATGGGTGCAGCGGGTTGTGTGGCCGGTGTTCTGCGTGTTCTGCGTGCTTTGTGGGCTTCACGCGCGCGGCATGAGTGGCCTGTGTGGCGCTCGCCTCGCGACAGCGGTGGCCTGCGTGCAGGGCCGGCGGGAGCGGTCGGCCTGTGGGCCGACGCCGCTGCGATGCTCGCGCCCGGGTCGCGCCGTCGAACTCGCTTCGCGGCCCTGGGCCGCTGCGCTCGGACAGCGACGGCGGATCAGTCTGGGAGGCGCGCTGCGCGCGCGGACCCGGGCGCTGCGCTTCTCGCCGCTCCCAACGTCCCCGCCCCCAGGCCCCCGCTCCCGCGAGGGGCTTGAGTAAGTGGCCAATCCGGAATGCTTGCGCACGCACTGCGTTCTGGCGTTGCCTCCCTGCATGAGTCCGCGAGGCGGGAGGTGGTGTGCTGCGGCGCGCCTGAGGGTCGCCGAGGAGCGCAGGGGTCGGGGCCTGCGCGCGCAGCGCGCTTCGTGAACCAACTCGCCGTCGCTGTCTGAGCGCAGCGCCCAATGGGCGCGAAGCGAGTTCGACGGCGGGGCCTCGACCCCGAGCACCGCAGGGCAGCCGGCCCCGTGGGCCGGCCGACCCGCCGAAGCGCCGCAGCGCACCGTCTCCTGTCTCGCAGCGACAGAAGTACTGCAGTCGCCGCGGCGTAGCGCTTCCTGACTCCCAGCGGCAGAAGAACCGCAGTCGCCGCAGCGCAACGACTCCCGGCTCGCAGCGCTGCAACGAGAAGCCGCGCATGAACTCAAAGCCACTGCCCTCACGTTCCCCGCTTCCAAGCCTGGGTACGCCGCTCCACCAGCCGCGAGAGCAGCCAGAACAGCGAGGTGGCCACGGCCGAGGCGGCGACGATCATCACCGCGCAAGCCGCGGCCGCGCCTGTCTCGCCGGCTTCATCAAGATTCAGGATGGCAATCGAGGCCACCTTGGTCTCGGGCGAGTACAAGAACACCACGGCCGAGACAGTGGTCATGGCGTTGACGAAGAAGTAGCGCGCAATGTCCACCAGGGCCGGTGTGCAGATGGGCAGGGTCACCCGGCGCAAAGTGGTCCAGAAGGGCACCTTCAGCGACGCCGAAACCGACTCGAACTCCGCGTCCATCGCCTTCAGCGCCGTCACCGCCGTCAGGTGCCCCGTGGTGTAGAAGTGGATGATGGTGCAGAGTGTGAGCAGCGCCATCGTGTGGTACAGACCGTTCAGCGGATTGGCGGGTTCGTTGAAAAAGAAGATGTAGCCCAGGCCCAGCACCAGCCCGGGCACCGCCATCGGCAGCATGGCCAGCAGCCTTACACCGGCGCGCAGCGGAGCGGGTCCAGGCGTCTTCTCCAGCAGATAGGCACCCATGAACACCAGCGCCGTGCCGAACAGCGCCGTGCCGCCAGCCATCGTCATGCTGTTGGCGAAGCCTTCGCCAAACTCCGCGTCGAACAGGGCCATCCGATAGTGCTGCAGGCTGGGGGCGAGGTTGTAGGGCCAGAAGCTCGCGAAGGATGCGAACACCGTCATGCCCAGCACCGCCAGTACCAGCAGCGCCACCACGGCGCAGTAGCCGGTCATCAGGGCGTCGAACACAGGCGCGCGGCGCGGCCGCAGCGGCACGGCGCGGGCACTGAGCATGGCCATCTGCTTGCGCTGCACCAGGTGGTCTACCGCGAAGGTCAGCACCGCAGGGGCCAGCAGCAGCAACGCCACCACGGCGCCGCGCTGGAAATCCTGCTGGCCGATGACGAGCTTGAACACATCGGTGGCCAGCACATTGAAGTTGCCGCCGATCACCTTGGGCACGCCGAAGTCCGTCATCACCAGCGTGAACACCACCAGGCTGGCGCTGATCAGGCCGTACTTGGCGCCGGGCAGTGTGATGGTCATGAACTTGCGAAGGGCCGAGGTCCCCATGGCGTCCGCCGCTTCGTACAGCCGCGCATCCGCGGCAGTGAGGGCTGTCACCAGGATCATCAAGGCGTGGGGAAACACGGCAAAGATCTCGGCCAGGACGATGCCCGGTGCGCCGTAGATCTCGGCAATCCCCAGGGCCACCAGCACCTGCTTCAACACCCCCTGGTTGCCGAACCAGTAGATCAGCGAGATGGCCGGCAGCAGCGTAGGGGCCAGCAGCGGAATGAGCGAAATGCCGCGGAACAGCGGCTTGGCCGGCATGCAACTGCGGGTCAGGGCGTAAGCAAATGCGAACGCGCTGGGCACCGCCACCACGGTGACCAGGGCTGAAACCCAAAAGCTGTTCCACAGCGACTGCAGCAATGCGGGCGACTTGGCATAGCTGACGAAATTGTTCAGCCCCACGAACCGGCCTTCGCTGCTCTGCACCGATTGCGCCAGGATGGCCAGCAGCGGTGCGGCCAGGAAGGCCAGCAGCAGCAGGGCCACGACGCCCAGCGCCGTCCAGGCCACGCGATCACTGAGCGTGGCCTGCAGCCGTACCTCGGGACCGGAGGCCCCGTTGGCGATCAGGCTGGCCACGCGTCCTCCCGCCTGCGGTACTTGCAGTGCAGTTCGGTGGCCGGTGCAGTGCTCACTGCTCGAAACACCTGATGCGGTCTGGCAGCAGGCGCAGGGCCAGCGCACTGCCGACGCTCAGTCCGTGCTCTGCCAGGAAGTTCATGGACAAGACGGTGGTGAGCCCTTGTTCGCCCAGGCTGGCGCTGGTCACGCGGGCCAGGCAATAAGCGCCCAGGAACTCGATCTTGTCGATGCGGGCAGCCAAGACGTTGGAGGCCCCCGGCTCAAAGGCCTCGGGCATCGCGCTGCCTGGCGGCAGGGGCTGCGCCAGCACGTCCTCCGGTCTCAGGTAGACCTTGAGGTCCTGTCCGCGCGGCCGGGCCTGCCCTTGCACCAACCCGAACTGCAGCACGGCATCGCCCACACGCAGATGACCGGCCGCATCCACCTGCCCGGACAGCACGTTGACCCGGCCCACGAAGTCCGCCACGAAAGGGCTGGCCGGCTCGCGGTAGACCTGTTGCGGTGTGCCCACCTGCTCGATCACGCCGTGGTTCATGACCACGATGCGGTCCGCCACCGACAGCGCTTCCTCCTGGTCGTGCGTCACCATGATGGTGGTCACGCCCAGCGTGCGTTGCAGGCTGCGGATCTCCTGGCGCAGATGCACCCGTACGATGGCGTCGAGCGCCGACAGCGGTTCGTCCAGCAGCAACAGTCCGGGAGCGGTGGCCAGCGCGCGTGCCAACGCGATACGCTGTTGCTGGCCCCCTGACAGTTGCGACGGCACCTTGCCCTCGCTGCCCGGCAGGCCGACCAAACGCACCAGTTCCTCCACCCGTTGCCGCACCTGAAACTTCGGCATCTTGCGGTTGACCAGGCCGTAACCTACGTTGTCGGCCACCGTTAGGTTGGGAAACAGGGCATAGGACTGAAAGACGATGCCGTAGTCGCGGGCCGACGGCGGCAGGCGAGAGATGTCCCGGCCGGCCTGCTCGATGCGTCCCGCGCTCTGGGCTTCCAGGCCCGCGATGATGCGCAGCAGCGTGGTCTTGCCACAGCCTGAAGGGCCGAGGAAGCAGACGAACTCCCCCTGCTCGATCTCCAGATCGACGCCCTTCAGAGCGGTGAACGTGCCGAAGCGCTTCTCGATGCCCTCGAGCTTGAGAAACGAGGGCACGTCTTAACGGCGCTTCTCGGACTTGGCGTCGTAACGCCTGGTCCACTCGGCCAGGATGCGTTCGCGGTTCTCGGCTGCCCAGGTGAAGTCCATCTTCACCAGACGCGACTCGTAGTCCTTCGGAATGTTGGGCAGCGGCGGGGCGACACCGGGTTGGGCCGTGATCGCGAAGTTCTTTCCGTACAGGATCATCGCGTCCTTGCTCGAGGCCCAGTTGGCGAGCTTCTTGGCGGCGTCCAGCTTCTTGGTGCCCTTGTGGATGGCAAAGGCTTCCAGGTCCCAGCCCAGGCCTTCCTTCGGGAACACGAGGTCGATCGGGGCGCCGCGGGCCTTGTTGGCATTCGCCCGGTACTCGAACGAGATACCGACCACGTACTCGCCGGCAGCGGCCATGTTGCACGGTCTGGAGCCGGAATGGGTGTACTGCGCGATGTTCTCGTGCAGACCGTCCATGTACTTCCACCCGCCGCCCTTGCCGTTGTCATCACCGAAGAGCGTGAGCCACGCGGTCACGTCGAAGAAGCCCGTGCCGGAGGAGGCCGGGTTGGGCATCACGATCTGGCCCTTGTAGGCCGGCTTGAGCAGGTCCTTCCAGGTCTCGGGCTTGGGGATGTTGCGCTTCTGCGCTTCCACCGTGTTGAAGCAGATGGTGGCGCCCCACACGTCCATGCCCCACCAGGCCGGCGGGTTCTTCTTGTCGCGGTACTTGGACATGATGGCGTCCAGGTTCAGCGGCGCGTAGGGCTCCAGCATGCCGTTCTTGTCCAGCAGCGCCAAGCTGGAAGCGGCCACGCCCATGATGGCGTCGGCCTGGGGGTTGCCCTTTTCGGCCAGCAGCTTGGCCGTGATCACGCCCGTGGAGTCCCGCACCCACTTGATCTCGATGTTGGGCTCGACCTTGTTGAAGGCCTCCTGGTAGGCCTTGAGCTGGTCGGTCTCCAGCGCGGTGTAGACCAGCAGCTGGGTCTTCTGGGCCAGGGCCGCGCCCGACAACAGGCTGAACACGACGCTGGTGATGAATGACAGGCGGGACAGTCGCATGAAGGACTCCTCAGGGAGTGAAGTGACGAGAACCAGGAAGGATGCCACCCTCGTCATGACCGTTCGGTGACGGCATGGACAATTCGTGGGCGCACCCCTTGACCGCGCACAGACGGGTCGGGACGGCATCGTGCATCGGCGATGGTGCGATGTCAACGATGATTTGTCGATTGTTGACAATCTGCGATCCCGGCGCTCCAATGGCGTCCATGAAAACCCTGAGCGGTGCGGCCGGTTCGCGGGCCGCGTCCGTCGCACCTGCCCCTTCGAGCGCCGGGATCGGCCCGGTGTCCACCACCGCCGGGCAGCCTTTCCCGGGCGCCGGCCTGCCGGCGATCGCCTTGCTGCAAACGAGCTCCCTGCCCACCCTGGTGCAAGCCGAACTGGAGCGCATGATCGTCACTGGCGAGCTGCAACCCGGAGCCAAGCTCACCGAGATGACACTGGCCGCTCACCTGGGGGTGTCGCGCGGGCCGCTGCGCGAGGCCTTTCGCATGCTCGAGGAAGCGGGGCTGGTGCGTACCGAGAAGAACCGGGGTGTGTTCGTCCGCGATGTGCCGCTGGACGAGGCCATCGAGATCTTCGATCTTCGGGCGGCCATGGATGAGCTGGTGGGCCGGCAGCTGGCCCAGCGCATCACGCCTGTGCAGCTCAAGGAGGTGAGGGCCATGGTGGACGCTATGGAGCGCGCCGTGAAGGCGTCTGACCTGCGCGGCTACCACCTGCTGAACCTGCAGTTCCACGACCGCCTGGTGGAAATGTCGGGCAACCGCAAGCTCACCGCCCTGTACCGCAAGCTCATCAAGGAGCTGAGCCTGTTCCGCCGCGTGAACCTGGCACACCTGGCCGAAGGCGGGCAGTTGCCTCAGTCGGCCGGCGAACACCGCGCCATCGTCAAGGCCATTGCCTGCGGCGATGGCCAGGCCGCAGGCCGCGCCATGTTCGACCATGTCATGGAGAGCAAGGCCCGCATGGTCAGCCAGCAGGCGGGTAAACACTGACCGGCGAGCTGTCAAGTCCGCCCACCCAGTCCCTCGTTTTTTGGAGTCGTCCCGTGTCTGAGCAAGCGATCGAAGTCAATGGCCGCCATTACCGGCTGCCCCAGTCACCTACCGTGGTCGTGTGCGTGGACGGATGCGAACCCGACTACCTCGCCCAGGCCACCTTCGGTGGCCACATGCCCTGGATGAAGCGGACCCTGGCCCAGGGCACGGGTCTGGTGGTCGACTGCGTGGTGCCCACCTTCACCAATCCCAACAACCTGAGCATCGTCACAGGCGCGCCGCCCAGCGTGCACGGCATCTGCGGCAACTACCTGTTCGACACCGCCTCCGGCACCGAGGTGATGATGAACGATCCGAAGTGGCTGCGGGCGCCCACCATCCTCGCGGCGCTGGCCGGCGCGGGCAAGCGCTGCGCCGTGGTGACGGCCAAGGACAAGCTGCGCCGCCTGCTGGGCAAGGGCATGCAGGGCATCTGCTTTTCCTCCGAGAAGGCCGATGCCGTGACCGAGGCCGACAACGGCATCACCGGCGTGCTGGACCTGGTCGGCATGGGGGTGCCCGATGTCTACAGCGCGGGCCTGTCGGAGTTCGTCTTCGCTGCGGGGGTGCAGTTGATGAAGACCCGCCGCCCCGACGTGATGTACCTGAGCACCACCGACTACATCCAGCACAAGCATGCGCCCGGTGACGAGGGTGCCAACGCCTTCTACGCCATGATGGACCGCTACCTGGGTGAGCTGGAGACCATGGGCTGCGTCATCGCGCTCACGGCGGACCACGGCATGAACGCCAAGGTGCGCATGGATGCGCAGCCGGATGTCATCTACCTGCAGGACGTGCTGGACGGCTGGCTGGGCGTAGCCGCCGCCCGTGTCATCCTGCCCATCACCGACCCCTACGTGGTGCACCACGGCGCACTTGGCTCGTTTGCCACGGTCTACCTGCCTGCAGGCAGCGATGCTGCCGCCCTGGCGGCGCGTCTGGCCGCCTTGCGCGGCATCGAGGTGGTGCTCACGCGCGCGCAGGCGGCCGAGGGATTCGAGCTCCCGGCCGACCGCATCGGCGACCTGGTGGTGGTGTCCGAGCGCTCGGTGGTCATCGGCACGGCCGCGGCCCGCCATGACCTGACGGCCCTGGAGGTGCCACTGCGTTCGCATGGCGGCATTTCTGAGCAGCGCGTGCCGTTGGTCCTCAACCGCCGCATCGACGGCCTGGACCCGCAGCGCCGCTGGCGCAACTTCGATGCCTTTGACCTCGCACTGAACCACGCGCAATAAGGCGCTGAGCCTGCCGCTGCCCGGGGCCCTGCCGAACACACTCTTCAACGCACCCAGAGACCCGTACCCATGATCCAGGAACAACTGCGCATCGCCGGCCAGAAGGTGGCCTGCAACCGCCACATCGAGGTCCTCAACCCCTTCACCAACGCCGTGGTGGGCACCGTGCCCAAGGCCAGCCTGGAACAGGTGCGCGAGGCCTTTCGCATCGCGCAGGCCTACAAGGCGCGCCTGAGCCGCTTTGAGCGCGCCAACATCCTGAACAAGGCAGCGGCCCTCGTGCGCGAGCGTGTGCCGCAGATTGCTGCGCTCATCACCGCCGAGTGCGGCTTGTCGATGAAGGACAGCACCTACGAGGCCGGCCGCGTGGCCGATGTGCTGATGTTCGGCGCCAACGAGTGCCTGCGTGACGACGGGCAGATCTTCTCCTGCGACATCACGCCGCACGGCCGCAAGCGCCGCGTCTTCACCCAGCGCGACCCGCTCCTGGGCGTGATCACCGCCATCACCCCCTTCAACCACCCGATGAACCAGGTGGCCCACAAGGTGGTGCCTTCGGTGGCCACCAACAACCGCATGGTGCTCAAGCCCTCGGAGAAGGTGCCGCTGTCGGCCTACCTGTTCGCCGACATCCTGTACGAGGCGGGGCTGCCCGGCGAGATGCTCAGCGTGGTCACCGGGGACCCGGCGGAGATCGCCGACGAGCTGATCACGAACCCCGCCGTGGATCTGGTCACCTTCACAGGTGGCGTGCCGATTGGGAAGTACATCGCGGCCAAGGCCAGTTACCGGCGCATCGTGCTGGAGCTGGGCGGCAACGACCCCATCATCGTGATGGAAGACGCCGATCTGGACGAGGCTTCCACTCTGGCGGTGCAGGGCTCGTACAAGAACTCGGGCCAGCGCTGCACGGCGGTCAAGCGCATGCTGGTGCATGAGGCGGTAGCCCAGCGCTTCACCGATCTGGTGGTGGACAAGACCCGTGCTTGGAGCTACGGTGACCCGTCAAACCCGAAGGTGGAGATGGGCACGGTCATCGATGAGGCCGCGGCCCGGCACTTCGAGCAGCGCGTGGACGAGGCCCTGGCCCAGGGCGCGCGGCTGCTGGCGGGCCACCAGCGCGAAGGCGCCCTGTTCGCGCCCACGGTCATCGACCGGGTGCGCCCCGAGATGCTGGTGGTCAAGGAAGAGACCTTCGGCCCCGTCTCGCCCATCGTCACCTTCGCCCACATCGATGAGGCCATCCGCATCAGCAATGGCACGGCCTACGGCCTGTCGTCTGCGGTGTGCACCAACCGCATGGACTACATCACCCGCTTCGTGAGCGAGCTGAACGTGGGCACGGTCAACGTGCGCGAGGTGCCAGGGTACCGGCTGGAGCTCACGCCCTTTGGCGGCATCAAGGACTCGGGCCTGGGCTACAAGGAAGGCGTGCAGGAGGCCATGAAGAGCTTCACCAACGTCAAGACCTACTCGCTGCCGTGGGCCTGAGCGCTTGCGGCCTGACCGATCAACCTGCTGTAAGTCAGCCCCCCGTTCGTAAGGGTGGCGCGTATCGGCTGACCATTGGAAAGACCCCTGCCGTGCTGACCCTCCAAGACATCGAAGCCCTGTTCGCCCGCCGTGGCGCAGAGCAGTACAGCGGCGAGCCCGTGACGCAGCTGGAGCACGCGCTGCAGTGCGCCGCACTGGCCGAGGCCGAAGGGGCCGACGACGAACTGGTGACGGCCGCCTTCCTGCACGACCTGGGGCACCTTCTGCAAGACCTGGGCGAGACCCCCACGCTGCGTGGGGTGGACGACGTGCACCAGTACGCCGCGCTGCCCTTTCTGCGCGGCCTGTTTGGCGAGCGGGTGCTGGGCGGCATCCAGCTGCATGTGGACGCCAAGCGCTACCTTTGCGCCACCCGGCCCGGGTACCACGAGGCCCTGTCCGAGGACTCCAGGCGCAGCTTGAAGCTGCAGGGTGGCACCTTCAGCGATGAACAGGCCCAGGCGTTCATCGCCCGTGCAGGTGCGCCCGATGCCGTGCGCCTGCGCATCTGGGACGATCTGGCCAAGACGGCGGGTGCGCCCACGCCGCCGTTGTCGCACTTCATGGCCCGCGCGCGGCGCTGTGCGCTCGGCGTCCGCGCCTCGTGACGCTCACCTGGCCCGTGGTGCTCGCCGTCTTGTGCGGCGCGCTGTTGCACGCGGGCTGGAACGCGCTGGTCAAGTCTTCAGACGACAAGCAGGCGGACACCGCGCTGGTGCACTTTCTGGGCGCTGTGGTGGCATTGCCCGTGGCGCTGTGGGTGGGTCTGCCCCCTGCGCAGTGCTGGCCCTTCATGGCAGCGTCGCTGGTCATCCACGTGGGCTACTACGTGGCGCTGGCCGGGGCATACCAGCATGGTGAATTCGGGCTCACCTACCCCATCATGCGAGGGGTGGCGCCGCTGTTCGTGGCACTCGGCAGCGCGGCCGTCATCGGCGAGGTGCCATCGGCCGGCGCCTGGCTGGGCATCATCGGCATCACGCTGGGCGTGGCCCTGGTGGGGCTGGCTCACCCGGGTCAGGCGCTGCATCACGGCAAGGCCTTGGCCTTTGCCTTTGCCAACGCCGCCATCATCGCTGCCTACACCTTCGTCGACGGCCTGGGCGTACGCCAGGCCGGGCCGTCGGTCACCGAGGTCTTGAGCTATGTGATGTGGCTCTTCGTCCTCGATGGATTTCCCTACCCGCTGCTGCTGTGGTGGCGGCGCGGCCCGCTTGGCCGCAAGGTGCTGGTTGCTTACGCCCGCGAGCGCTGGCCCTTGGCCACTCTGGGCGGCGCGGCCTCCATCGGCTCCTACGCCATTGCCCTTTGGGCCATGACCCGTGCTCCCGTCGCCAGCGTGGCCGCGCTGCGCGAGACCTCGGTGCTGTTCGCCACCGTACTGGGCACGCTCATGCTCAAGGAGCGCTTCGGTGCCCAGCGGGCACTGGGGGCGGCCGTGATCGTGGCGGGGGTGATGGCATTGCGGTTGGGGTGAGGCCTTGCGTCGCGACAGAGGGGAGGGTGCGCGTCGCCCAGCCCGACCGAGACGGCTCTATGCGCTGTGCGGTTCCATGCCGGGCAGGCGAAACGTTGTGAAGTCATTCCGAGTCAAGAGGTTCTAGCATGGTGTCCAAGTCGAGCAACTCTTCTGGCGCAGCGTCCGTCCCCCTCCCCACCCACGCCCAGATCGTCATCGTCGGCGGCGGCATCGCTGGCTGCTCCACGGCCTACCACCTCGCCAAGCTCGGCATCACCGACGTGCTGCTGCTGGAACAGGGCCAACTCACCAGCGGCACCACCTGGCACGCGGCGGGCCTGATCGGGCAGATGCGCCCCAACCGCAACATGACGCGCATGAGCAAGTACGGCATTGAGCTGTACTCGACGCTGGAGCAGGAGACCGGCCTGGCCACGGGCTGGAAGCAATGCGGCAGCGTGAACGTGGCGAGCACGCCCGAGCGCATGCAGGTGTTGCGCAAGCAGGCGGCGCTGGCGCGCAGTTTTGGCGTGGAGGTGGAGCTGATCTCGCCGCAGCAGGCCGGGGAGCTCTACCCCGTGATGCGCACCGACGACCTGCAGGGCGCGATCTGGATTCCAGGTGATGGCAAGGCCAATCCGGCGGACCTGTGCATGTCGCTGGCCAAGGGCGCACGCAACCGCGGCGTGCGCATGGTCGAAGGCGTGGAGGTCACCGGTGTCCTCACCGCCGACGGTCCCAACGGCCCGCGCGCCGTGGGTGTGCGCACCACCCAGGGCGACGTGCACTGCGAGACGCTGGTGAACTGCGCCGGCCAGTGGGCTCGCCAGTTCGGTGCGCTGGCCGGGGTGACGGTGCCGCTGTACCCGGCCGAGCATTTCTACATCGTCACCGACAAGATCGAGGGCGTGCACCCCATGCTGCCGGTGATGCGCGACCCCGACGGCTTCATCTACTACAAGGAGGAGGTCGGCGGCCTGCTCATGGGCGGCTTCGAGCCCCAGGCCAAGCCCTGGGCGGTGGACCCGATCCCCAGCACCTTCCAGTTCCAACTGTTGGACGAGGACTGGGACCAGTTCGAGATCCTGATGACCAACGCCATCCACCGCACGCCCTGCCTGGAGACGGCCCAGGTCAAGATGCTGCTCAACGGCCCGGAGAGCTTCACCCCCGATGGCAATTTCATCCTGGGTGAGGCGCCGGAGCTGCGCAACTACTTCGTCTGCGCAGGTTTCAATTCGGCGGGCATCGCCAACTCCGGCGGCGCGGGCCAATTGATCGCGCAGTGGATCGCCGATGGCGAGCCGCCTGGCGACCTGTGGGACGTGGACATCCGCCGCTTCGGCCCGCACAACGCCAACCGCAAGGGCTTGGCCGAGCGCACGGGCGAGACCCTTGGGCTGCACTACGCCATGCGCTGGCCGCGCCAGGAGCTGCAGACCACGCGCCCGCTGCGCACCAGCCCACTGTACGACCTGCTGGCGGGTTCGGCGCGCCCCGAACCGCATGGCACCAGGGGCGCCGAGTTCGGCAGCAAGAACGGCTGGGAGCGGGCGAACTACTTCCGCCCGCACGGCGTGTCGCGACCAGCGGACACGCTGGGCCGTCCGGGTTGGCTGGACTGGGTGATCGAAGAGCAGCGCGCCACGCGCGAGGCCGTGGCCTTGTACGACCAGACGTCCTTCGGTAAGCTGCTGCTGCAGGGGCGCGACGCGCTGGCCGTACTGCAGCGCCTGTGCGCCAACGACGTGGACATGCCGGTAGGCCGCATGGTCTACACCGGCCTGCTCAATGCGCGGGGCGGCTTCGAGAGCGACCTTACCGTGATGCGCCTGCCCCAGGATGCGTCGGGCGAGCGCTTCCTGCTGGTCACCGGCTCGGCGCAGCCGGTGCGTGATGCCGACTGGATCCGCCGCCACGTCAACGCCGACGAACAGGCGGTGCTGACCGATGTGACGCCGCTGTGGAGCGTGCTGAGCGTGATGGGGCCGAACGCGCGTGAGCTGCTGGCGCGCGTGTCGCCTGATGATCTTTCACCCGGCGCGTTGAAGTTCGCGCACACCCGCGAGATCGACCTCGGCCACGCCCGGGTGCGCGCCGCGCGCATGGCCTACGTGGGTGGGCCTGGCTACGAGCTGTACGTGCCGGTGGAGATGACGCGTCACGTCTACCTGGCGCTGATGAACGCCGGCCAGGACCTGGGCCTGCGCGACGCCGGCTACTACGCGCTGGACGCCTTGCGCATCGAGGCCGGGCGCCGCGCCTGGGGGGCTGAGCTGGGGCCCGATGAAACGCCCTTCGAGGCCGGGCTGGAGTTCGCCGTGAAGCTGGACAAGCCCGGCTTCATCGGGCGCGAGGCATTGCTGGCGGCGCGCTGTCAACCGCTGCGCAAGAAGCTGATGGGTTTCGTGGTGAACGACTCCGCGCATTACCTGTGGGGCGGCGAGAGCATCGTGCTGGATGGTCGTCCGGTGGGCGAGGTGTCATCTGCCGGCTGGAGCCTGAAGGCCGGGGCCTGCATGGCGCTCGGCTATGTGCGTGGCGACGCCGTGGCGGCGGTGCAGGACGGCACCGCGGTGCACATCGACCTCTGGGGCCAGCCGGTGGCGGCCACGGCGCGGCGGGTGTAGGGCGGGTCTGGAGTGGGTTCGGGGCCGATGCAGGGCGGCTGCAGCGACGGTGGGCCTGTGGTCGGGTTGCGATAGGGGCTTCAGACGGGACACGTTGCTACAGGCTGGATCAGCGGCACGATGACCGGATTGGGGCGGTAAACCGCCACGCCCTTCAGGCCATGCCGCCACGCATGACGCAGCAGGCGGTCCACCAGGGCCGGGGTGGCGTCAGGGGGCAGCAGCACGGTCTTGCTGATGGCGGCGTCGATGAAGGGCGCCACCGCTTCGGCCATGACCAACTGGTGCCATGGCGAGATGTCATCGGCGGTCAGAAAGGCAGCGGGCAGCGCAACGGTGTTGTCGTCGTCTTTGTGGTTGGCATCAGCGTCGGCTTCGGCTTCGCCGTCTGGTGAAGCCCGGCGGCCTGCAGGGCTGGCTTGCTGGGCCCGGTACAGGCGCCAGGCATGGTTCGCAAAAGACAAGGGTTCGACGCTGCCGTCACTGCGGTGTACAGGGCGCACCGTGTTCCAGGCCCATGCCGGCTCGATCCCGCTGGCGACGTTGTCGGCCATGGCCAGGCTGATGCTGCCGGCCGGGGCCACCGACAGCAGGTGCGAGTTGCGCAGCCCGTGCCGGGCGATGGCTTGCTGCAGGCCCGCGGGCAGTCGCGAGGCAAAGCCCGGAGGTGCCAAGTGCTTGGCGGCATCGAAACAGGGGAAGGGTCCGCGCTCCCGGGCCAACTGGATCGACGCATGCACGGCGCCGTCGCGTAGCACGCGCGCGATATGGGCCGCCTGGGCGCGGCCTTCGGCCCGGTCGTAGCGCAGGCCCAGCATCATCAGCGCATCGGCCAGCCCAGTGAAGCCCAGCCCGATGCGGCGGGTCTGCAGGGCCTCCAGACGCTGCTCTTCCAGCGGCCAGGAGGTCAGGTCGATCACGTTGTCCAGCATGCGCACGGCGGTGGTTGCCAGGGCGGACAAGCCGGCATCGTCGAAGTGCGCCCTGTCAGTGAACGGCTGCCGCACCAGGCGCGACAGGTCGATGGAGCCCAGGCAGCAACTGCCGTGGGCCGGCAGGGGCTGCTCGCCGCAAGGGTTGGTGGCGTGCAGGGTCTCGCGCCAGGCCAGGCTGTTGTCGCGGTTCAAGGTGTCCAGGAACAGCACCCCGGGCTCGCCGTGGTGCCAGGCCGCGTGCGCCAGCTGCTGCCAGCGCGCGCTGGCGCCGGGGTCGCCGGTGTCCACCTGCCGCATGAAGGCGTCGGTCAGCCCGACCGAGAGGTTGAAGTGCGTCAGGCCCCCGCTGGCCTTGGCGTCGATGAAGGCGGCCAGGTCCGGGTGATCTACCCGCAGCACACCCATCAAAGCGCCCGGGCGCGCCGCGGCGTGCGGTGATCCGCCGACCTGGGCTGCGCGGTCAAAGGCCTGCAGCGCCGGCAGCACCTCGCCTGGGGCCAAGGAGGAAAAGTCCAGCCCCACGCCGCCGCCCATTTCGAGGGTGCGGGTGGCTTCCGCCAGGGCCTCGGCCAGGCTGGGTAGACGGCTGTCCTCCACAGGGTGGACAGGCCCGAGCGGTTGCACGAAGCAGTTGATCAAGGGCTGCGCAGGCTGCCGGCCCGCCCCGGCCAGGATGCGCCCGGCCGGAATGAAACCCGCGTGCAGGGCCTGCTCGAAACAGGCAGCCCAGCGCTGGCGCTCACCCGGCACTTCAGCCTCGGCCAGCGCCCGCGCCACCCGGCGATTCACATCCTGCGGCGTGAGTTCTCCTGGCGCGGCGTATTTGTGACGCAGCACCGCCAGGCTTGCGGCCTGGGGTGGCAGCAGAACTTGGCCGAGAGGCGCCACGTCACGTCCATCCCGAGCGCGCATCCGCTATCCTTCCCCGGATGTTCAGTCGCCGATTCCAGCGCCCTGTCATCATCACCCGCCATGCATTCGACAGGATGATCGCCCGCAAGGAGACGGCAAAGGAATGAGTGTGAAGACCACCTATTTCGATGATGAAGACACCTTGGTCATCCGTATTTCGGACAAGCCCATCGTGCGCGAGGTCTCGCAGGACTGGAACACCCATGTCAGCTTTGCCGCGGATGGGTCTGTCGTGGAAACGGTCATCCTGGAGGCGGCTCGAGTTGGCGCCTGGCCGCTGAGGATCGAGTATCGGGACGTGGCCTGAGGCCGCGTGCGCCCACCTCGGCCCCGACCTTGCCGCTACCGCTTTCTCAACCCCAGCACCATCACCGCGCCCACCACCAGCAGCGCACCCAGCCACTGCACCGGCGCCATGGCCTGGCCGAGGATGGGCCAGGCCAGCAGCAGCGCGGCCACGGGCTCGACGTTCATGATGGGCGAACTGCCCACCACCCCCAGCTTGGGCAGCAGCGTGAACATCACCGTGAAGCCGGTGCCATACAGCACGGTCAGCGCTGCCAGGCCCCACCAGCCCGCCGGTGCGTCGGGCAGGTGCAGGCCCGTCTGCGTGCCCGCCACGGCGAAGGTCAGCACGGCCACGATGCCCATGGTCAGCGCCGAGCGGAACCGGCCGTCCAGCACCGCCACCTCGTGCTGCGTCAGCACCAGGATGAGGCCGAAGGTGGCCGCCGCTGCTGTGGCAAACGCTGCCCCGGCACCGATGCGCGCCCACTGTCCCTGTGCGCCCAGGCCTGACGTGGCGCCCACCACATCCAGCGCCAGCGCCAGGCCGAACAGGATCACCGGCATGGCCACCAGCACCGCACGCTCCGGCCGGTGCCGGTACAGCGTCCACGCCCAGAACGCTGCCCACAGCGGATAGGCGTTGAAGGCCAGCAGGGCCAGCCCGACGGGCAGGCGCGCCACCGAGGAATACAGCCACGCGCTTTGCAGCGCCACCAGTGTGCCGATCAGGCCCATCATCAGCACGTGTCGACGAGTCATCTGCACCCGCACGCGCAGCGCCACCACGATCAGCGCCACCACCCCGGCTGTCACCGCACTGCGCACCGCCACGGCGGTGATGACGTCCACGCCATGGTCCATGGCAATCCGCGCGGCCACATGGTTGCCGGCCATCATGCAGGCCAGCAGCAGCAAGGTGGCGAAGGCCTGGGGGGACAAGGCGGCAGTCTTGGCGCTGGGTGAACTCATGGGCCCAGCTTACGCGATGCAGGGTGGCCGGCAAGGCCCTGCCTGCAGGGCCAGATCAGGCATGGGTGGCCCGGGCTTGCCCAGGGGGGGTGCATGCGTGGCAGCGGCAGGCGCCACGCGTACAGTTGGCAGGGCCTCGGGTGCGGGACCGATCCACCTCCGCGATCCGGCATCCGCCCCTGTCTTGATGGAACCTCCGAACATGCACGCCAGCGACTTTCAGACCCTGCTCTACGCCGTGGACGATGGCGTGGCCACGCTCACCCTGAACCGTCCGGACAAGCTCAACGCTTTCACGGCCCGGATGCGCGACGAGCTGATCGCCGCCTTCGACCTGACGGACGCGGACGACGCGGTGCGCGCGGTGGTGGTCACTGGGGCTGGGCGGGCCTTCTGTGCCGGGGCCGATCTCTCCTCGGGCGGCAACACCTTCGACTACGCCAGGCGCCAGGATCCGCGGCGCGAGGCCACCATGGCCGGCGACGTGTACCGCGATGGCGGCGGGCAGGTGACGCTGCGCATCTTCCGCAGCCTGAAGCCCGTCATCGGGGCGATCAACGGGGCCGCGGTGGGCATCGGGGCCACCATGCAGCTGCCCATGGACGTGCGTATCGCCTCCACGCAGGCACGCTTCGGCTTCGTCTTCACGCGCCGAGGCATCACCCCGGAGGCGGCCTCGTCCTGGTTTTTGCCGCGGCTGGTGGGCATGCAGACCGCGCTGGAGTGGTGCATCAGCGGCCGGGTGTTCGCGGCCGACGAAGCGCTGGCGCGCGGCCTGGTGCGCTCGGTGCACGAACCGGCCGATCTGCTGGCCGCTGCCCAGACCCTGGCGCGTGAGATGACGCGCCACAGCGCACCGGTGTCCGTGGCGCTCACGCGGCAGCTCATGTGGCGCATGGCGGGTGCCGCCCACCCCATGGACGCGCACCGCCTGGACAGCCGCGCCATCCAGTCGCGCGGGCAGTCGCAGGATGTGCGCGAAGGGGTGGGCGCCTTCCTGGAAAAGCGCGAGGCCGTCTGGCCAGACCGTGTCAGCGCCGACCTGCCGGGCTTCTTCGACTGGCGGGGTGAGCCGCCGTTCGCCTGAAGCGCGGGGCCGCGGGCCCTGTCAGCCGGCGCCGGCGCGCTGGCGCGCCTCGTGCAACGCCGCCAGCGAGATCCTGCGCACCTCCACCTTGCTCAACTCGATGTGAGCCTTGAGCAGCGCACGGGCCGGCTCGGCCTTGCGCTGGATGATCTGGCGCAGGATCTTGGCGTGCTCGGCATACGTGGCCTCGATGCGGTCGGGCCGCGTGAAGTCCAGGCGTCGCACCACGCGAATGCGCTCGGTGACGTCCCAGTGCACGCGGGCCAGTTCCTCGTTGCCTGTGGCACGTGCCAGGGTGGCATGGAACTGCTCGTCCAGTTCGCCTACGGCGCGCGCATCGGTCAGGCGCTCACCGGCTGGCACCAGCCACACGGCCTTCAGGGCGTCGAGCTCCGGTGATGGTGTGGTGAGGTGGGCCAGGCGGTCGATGCTGGCCTGTTCCAGCACGATGCGCAGGTCATAGAGTTGGTCCAGCCGCGTGAAATCGATGGGTCGCACGTACCAGCCACTCTTGCTCTCCACTTCCAGCAGCCCTTCGTTGCGCAGGCGGAACAGCGCTTCGCGCACCGGCGTGCGGCTCACACCCAGACGACGCCCGATCTCGAGCTCAGAGAACCGGTCGCCCGGCACGAGGCGGAATTCGTGCATCTGCGCCTTCAATTCCTGGTAGACCTGCTCGGCCAGGTTGGCGCGAGGCGGGGCTGCTGCGCTGAGCGCAGAGGCCAGGTGCAAGGTGGTGCCGCGTGTCATGGCAGGTTCAAGGCATGGGGGCGTTCACCGCCGGGATGGCCCGAGGGAAATGGCAGGCCACCTGGTGAACGACCGGCAGTATCTCAGCCTGCCCGATGCTGGATGCCGCGGCCAGCGGATGCAACTGCGGCCCCTCGCGCAGGCAGCGGTCCTGGGCTGAGGGACAGCGGCTCTGGAAGCGGCACACCTCGTGCGGCGGGTCGATGGGGCTGGTGATCTCGCCTTCCAGCCGCACGCGCGGGCCCTGGCCTGGAATGGCCGACACCAGCGCCCGGGTGTAGGGGTGGGCGGGGTGGGCGAAGACCTCGGCCGAGGCCCCCACCTCCACCATCCGCCCCAGGTACATGACGGCCACGCGGTCGGTCAGCAGCCGCACCACGTTCAGGTCGTGCGAGACGAAGATCGTCGACAGCCCCAGCTCGCGGCGCAGGCGGTCCAGCAACTGCAGCACCACGGCCTGCACCGACACATCCAGGGCCGCTGTAGGCTCGTCCAGGATCAGCAGGCGCGGCTTCGGGGCCAGCGCCCGGGCAATGCCCACCCGCGCCTTCTGCCCGCCCGAGAGCTGGTGCGGATAGCGCGACAGCAGCTCACCCGGCAGGCCCACCTGCGCCGCCACTTCGTCCACCCGCGCCTGCGCGGCGCCCCCGTCCATGCCGGCCAGCAGACGGCAAGGCTCGGCAATGGTGTCGCGCGCCGTGTAGCGCGGGTTCAGGCTGTCGGTCGGGTCCTGGAACACCATCTGGATGGCGGCGCGCTGGGGCGTGCGGGCAAAGCTGCGGGCCGGCAGCGCGGCCAGATCCTGCCCCTCGAAGACGATGCGGCCCTCGGTCGGGTCCAGCAGCCGTGTGAGCAGTCTCACCAGTGTGGACTTGCCGCAGCCCGATTCGCCCACCAACCCCAGGCTCTCGCCCGGCGCGAGGTCAAAGGACACATCGTCCACCGCGTGCAGGAACGAGCCGCGACGGCCGCTGACGGGGAAGCGCTTGTGCAGCCGCTCGACCTGCAGCAGCGGCTGAACGGCGGCCAGCATCGGGTGGTGCGGGTCAGTCTGCGGCATGGTGGGCCCCTCCCGCGTCACCGGTCCGCGCGGCGGCGGTCCCGGGCACGTTTTCGCCGAGTGGGTGCCAGCAGGCCACAGCGTGGTCCTGCGTCGCTTCCAACCTGGGCATCACGCTGCGACAGTGCTCGTCGGCGCGCTCACATCGCTCAGCGAAACGGCAGGCCGGCAGGTCGGCTCGCCGCAGGTCCGGCAACTGGCCCGGTACAGGTGCCAGCGTCTGCAATACCGTGCGGGGGCCGGGCGTGGACGACATCAGCCGGGCCGTGTAGGGGTGGCGCGGGGAGGCGAACAGACGCGCTGTCGGGGCCGATTCGACGGCGTGGCCGGCGTGCATCACCACGATGCGGTCGCAGTAGTCGGCCGCCAGTGCGAGATCGTGCGTGATGAACAGCGTGGCCATCTGCCGCTCGCGCGCCAGGGTGGTGATCAGGTCCATCACGGCGGCCTGCGTGGTGACGTCCAGGCCGGTGGTGGGCTCGTCGGCGATCAGCAGGCTGGGCCGGCAGGCCAGGGCGATGGCGATCATGACCCGCTGGCACATGCCGCCGGACAGCTCGAAAGGGTAGGCCCGGGCGCGGCGTTCGGGGTCCGCGATCGCCACCTCGCGCAGGGCCTGCACCGCTCTCTCGCGCCAGCCCAGCGCCAGGTCCGGGCCCGTGTGGCCGCGCACCGCCACCGCGTGGCGCCTCAGCACGTCTTCGATCTGCAGCCCCACTGGGCGGATCGGGTTCAGTGCCGTGCGCGGGCTCTGGAAGATCATGGAAATTTCACGTCCCCGCAGGTCGGCCAGCGTTCCCTCGCTCGCCTTCAGAAGGTCCACGCCGCCGAAGTGAGCGCTGCCGCCCGTCACGCGCGCCGCAGCGTCGCTGATGCCCAGCATGGCGTAGCTCAGCACCGACTTGCCCGAGCCTGACTCTCCCACCAGCCCGACGATCTCGCCCTTGTGCAACTGCAGGTTCACATCCTGCAGGGCGCGCACCGTACCGCTGCGGGTGCGGAACTCCAGGCTGAAGTCCCGCACCTCCAGCAGCGGAGGTTGCCGGGAAACGGGGCTCGGTGTCATGTACGCCTCCGGGGGTCCAGCAGGTCGCGCAGCGCATCGCCCAGCAGGTTGAAGGAGAACACGGCCAGCATCAGCACCGCCCCAGGAAAGAAGCTCACCCACCACTCACCCGAAACAATGAACTGCGCGCCCTCGGCCACCAGGATGCCCCACTCTGGCGTGGGCGGGCGCACCCCCAGGCCGATGAAGCTCAAACCCGCCGCGTTCAGGATGGCCCAGCCCAGGTTCAGGCTCACCTGCACCATGGCCGGCGGCAGGATGTTGGGGAACAGGTGCACCGCCAGGATGCGCAGGTCGGTGTTGCCGCTCAGCCGCGCCGCCTCCACGAAGCCGGCGTTGCGCCGCACGTTGGTTTCGGCCCGGGCCACGCGCACGTAGAACGGCAGGTTGATGATGGCCGTGGCCAGCACGATGTTGCCCACCGTGTTGCCCAGCGCTGCCACGATGCCCATGGCCAGCACGAACAGCGGAAAGGCCATGATGGTGTCGGACAGCCGCGTCACGGCGGCATCCCACCAGCCCCCGAAGAAGCCTGCCGCCAGCCCCAAGGGAAGTCCCACCACGAAGGACAGGCCCACCGCCGCCACCGCGATGCCCAGGTCCAGCCGCGTGGCCACCACGGTACGCGAGAAGATGTCCCGGCCTACGGCATCGGTGCCGAACCAGTGCGCCGCCGAAGGCGGCTGCAGTGCAGCGCCGGCGTTGGTAGCCAAGGGGTCGTAGGGCACCAATGCGGGACCCACCAGCGCCGTCAGGATGAAGAGCGCGAACAACAGGGTGGCGGTCAGCGTCACGGGGTTGTCCGACAGCACATGGCGGGCATGTTGCCAGGCCGTGGGCGGCGAAGGGGTGGCGCTGGCGTCGGCGGCGGCTGGGCTGGGGGCGGTGGTGGTCACGGGCACAGGTGTCCGGTTCAATGTTCGAGGCTCATGCGCGGATCGATCAGCGTGTAAAGCACGTCCACGAAGAGGTTCAGCGCCACGAAGAGCACGCCCATGGCGAGCACGAAGCCCTGCACCGGGGCGTAGTCGCTGGCGGTCAGCGCGTCGATGGCGTAGCTGCCCACGCCCGGCCAGCCGAAGACCTTTTCCACCACCACACTGGAGCCCAGCATGAAGCCGAACACCATGCCCAGGGTGGTCACCACGGGCAGCAGCGCATTGCGCAGGGCGTAGCGCACGCGCACCGTGGTGGCCGAAAGGCCGCTGGCGCGCGCGGTGCGCACGAAGTCGGAGCTCAGCACCTGCAGCATCGAGCCGCGCGTCATGCGGGCAATCGGTGCCAGCACGAAGATCGCCATGGTGAGCGTGGGCAGGATGAGTTGCTTGAGGCTTGCCCACCACAGACCCGGGTCGCCTGCCAGCGCGGCATCCACCAGGAAAAACCCCGTCACCGTGGGCGGCGGGGAGAAGACGGCATCCAGCCGCCCCATGGGTGGAGGCGCCCAGCCGAGCAGGAAGTAGAAGACGTAGGCCAGCAGCAGGCCGGTGAAGAAGGTGGGCAACGAGACCCCCATCGTCGTCACCACACGGCACAGCTGGTCGATCCAGCTGCCCGGGTGCGTGGCTGCCATCACGCCCAGCGGAATGGCCACCACGCAAGCCAGCACCAGCGCGATCAGCACCAGTTCGAGGGAAGCCGGCAGGCGTGTGAGCAGCTCCTGCAGCACCGGCTGCCCGGTGGTGAGCGAGAGGCCGAGATCTCCCCTTGCCAGCCCTTGCAGGTACAGCAGGAACTGCTCGGGCCAGGAGCGGTCCAGCCCCAGCTCGCGCCGGATCTGGTCGACAGCCTCCTGCGTGGCTGCACCACCCGCGAAGTAGGCGGCCGGGTCACCGGGCAGCGCGCGTGTGAGCACGAAAGTGATGATCACCACGCCCAACAGGTTGGGCAGCGCAGCCAGCGCTCGTTTGAGGATCAGACGCAACATCATGGAGCTCCGGCGGGGTTCATCAGGCTTCCTGGCGCGGTGCGCCCGGCCGCAGCGCCTCCAGCACAGCCTCCAGCGGCGCTGCCCAGCCCACGATGCCCCCTTGCGCCACGATCATCTCGAGGGTGGCGGCCTTGAATTCGGGAAAGTAGCTGGCCGTGGCCTCTTCCACCAGCAGGCTGTCGTAGCCGCGGTCGTTGGCCTCGCGCATGGTGGTCTGCACGCAGACCTCGGTGGTGACGCCCGCAAACACCAGATGCGTGACCCCCAGGCCCTGCAGAGTGGCCTGCAGGTCGGTACCGTGGAAGGCGCCCTTGCCGGGCTTGTCGATCACGATCTCTCCGGGCAGCGGAGCGAGCTCGGACACGATCTCGCAGCCGGGTTCGCCACGCACCAGCAACCGTCCCATGGGCCCGGGGTCGCCAATGCGCAGGCTGGGCTGGCCGCGCTCGCGCTTGGCGATCGGGCAGTCCGACAGGTCGGGCAGATGGGATTCGCGCGTGTGCACCACGGGCCAGCCTTTTTCGCGCCAGGCGCTGAGCAGCGCCTGCGTGGGCGCCACGGCGGCGCGCAGCAGCGACACGTCATTGCCCAGCGACTCGCCGAAGCCCCCAGGCTCGATGAAATCGCGCTGCATGTCGATGACGATGAGCGCGGCGCGCCCGGGCGGCAGTGCGAAGGCGAAGGGGCGCGCGGGGATGGTCAGGGGGGCGGTCATGGGGGTGTTGACGGGGTTGCTGACGGGGGCGTTCATGGGGCTGCCTCGCTGCGGGCTTGCGGCAGGTTGCGCGCGGCTTCGGTGGTGCCGGTGTCGGCTCCAGTGCCCGCGACGCCGCCCCCCATGAAGCGGCCGATCTCCAGCCGGTCACCGTCCTGCGCACGGCAGGTGTGCACGATGCGGCCGTGGCTCATCACCACGATGCGGTCGGCCAGTTGCAGCAGTTCGTCCAGGTCCTCGCCCACCATGAGCACCGCCGCACCGCGGGCGCGGGCCTCGCGCAGCCGCTGGTGCACCTCGGCCACGGCTGTGAAGTCCAGGCCGAAGCTCGGGTTGCTGACCAGCAGCAGGCTGGCGTCGTCCGAGAGTTCGCGCGCCAGCACGGCGCGCTGCACATTGCCGCCGGACAAGGAGCTGATCGGCGACTGCTCGCTGCGCGTGCGCACCCGGAAGGCCTGCACCAGTTCGCGTGCGCGCTGGCGCACCGCTCCCTTGCGGCGCCAGCCGGCCCAGGCGAACGGGGTCTCGTCGAAGCGGCGCAGCGCCATGTTCTCGGCCACGCTCATGCCCGGCACGCAGGCGTTGTGCATGGGTTCCTCCGGCAGGCTGCGCACCCGCAGGGCGCGGTTCTGCGTGCGGGTGGCGGCGTAGGGGTGGCCGTCCACCTGGACACTTCCGTCCAGGCGCTCACGCTGGCCTACCAGTGCCTGCATCATCTCGCGCTGGCCGTTGCCCGACACACCGGCCACGCCGACGATCTCGCCCGCGCGGACCTCCAGGTCTAGGCCGTCCACGGCCATGTCGCCACGATCTCCCGCCACGCGCAAGCCGCTCACGGCCAGCCGCACCGCGCCGGGTCTGGGCGTGGGGGCTGCATCTGTCAGTATTGACGTCGGCACTGACGGGAGGGCGGGGGCCGACCGGTCCGGGAGCATGGCAGCGCCGGGTGTGTGCGTCGACTCCACCCCGCTGGCCCCGTCCGACACCATCATGTCCGCCAGCACCGCGGCCGCCACGCCTGCGGCCGACAGGCTGCCCACCAGGCGGCCCCGCCGCAGCACGCTCACGTCATCGGCAAAGTCCGTGACCTCGCGGAACTTGTGCGTGATCAGCACCACCGTGCAGGCGCCGGTGTGGGCACGCGCCCGCAGCGCGCCCAGCACCTCATCGGCCTCCTGCGGCGTGAGCACGGAGGTGGGTTCGTCCAGCACCAGCAGGCGCGGGCGCAGGAAGAGCTGCTTCAGGATCTCCAGCTTCTGCTTTTCGCCGGCCGACAGCTGCTGCGGCGTGGCGTCCAGGTTCAGCTGGAACGGGGCGGTGGCCATGAAGGCCTGCAGCTCGGCCCGCACGCGCTTCCAGGGCACGATGGCCGGCAGGCGGCCGCGGGCCAGCAGCAGGTTTTCCGCCACCGTCATGCCCGGCACGACGGTGAAGTGCTGGTAGACCATGCCGATGCCCAGCGCGCGCGCGTCGGCCGGGCTGCGGATGTCCTGCTCGCGCCCGTCCACCATCAGCGCACCGTCGTCAGCGCGGTGATAGCCGGCCAGGCACTTCACCAGCGTGCTCTTGCCTGCGCCGTTCTCGCCCAGCAGGGCGTGGACGGTGCCCGGCCGTACGGCCAGCGACACCGCGTCCAGCGCGGTGAAGGCGCCGAAGCGCTTGCTCAGCCGGTAGGTCTCGAAGCCCAGGGCCGCCTGCCCGGCCGGATCGATGGGTGGTTTCATGGACGGGTCATGGGCGGTCGGTCCCCGTGGTCGCACGTCTTGCCACTCAGGCGCTCGCTACAGACAGGGCAGGCGCTGCCGCGGCCATGCTGCCGATCGCCTCGATGACGGCCTGCGACGTCGACACCGCGCCGAACACGCCACCCTGCATGGTCACCATCTTCAGCGCGGCCAGGTGGTTGCCCAGGTCGGTGGCACCGGTGCAGTCTTCCAGCACCAGGCACTCGAAGCCGCGGTCATTGGCCTCGCGCATGGTGGTGTGCACGCACACGTCGGTGGTGATGCCGGTCAGCACCAGGTTGCGGATGCCGCGCGTGCGCAGGATCAGCTCCAGGTCCGTGGCGCAGAAGCTGCCCTTGCCCGGTTTGTCGATGATGGTTTCGCCCGCCAGCGGGGCCAGTTCGGGAATGATCTCCCAGCCCGGCTCGCCCCGCACCAGGATGCGGCCGCAGGGCCCGGGGTCGCCGATGCCCGCGCCGATCTGCTGCGAGCGCCAGCGCTTGTTGGCCGGCAGGTCCGACAGATCCGGCCGGTGCCCTTCGCGGGTGTGGAGGATGTGAAAGCCGCCCGAGCGCATGGCGGCCAGCAGGCGGCGGATCGGCTCGATGGGCGCGCGCGTCAGCGACAGGTCGTAGCCCATCTTGTCCACGTAGCCGCCGATGCCGCAGAAGTCGGTCTGCATGTCGATGATGACGAGCGCGGTGTTGTCCGGGCGCAGGTCGCCGTCGAAGGGCCACCGGTAGGGGGTGCTGGCAACCGTCGTCATGGTCATGCCTTGTCCAGCAGGTTGGGCTCGGCACCCTGGTAGGGGCGCGTGGGCGCGGCAAAGCCGCAGGGCGTGCCGTCGCGCACCTGGATGTTCGCGTCCCAGGGCAGGCGGTAGCGGCCTGCCACCATGTCCTGCATGAAGGTGTAGGGGCAGTCCTGCGCACCGCCCTTCACCGCCACGTAGCCGCGGTGGTAGAGCTGGTAGGGGTTG
The DNA here is from genome assembly GCA_947464185.1 of Burkholderiales bacterium. GTDB lineage: Bacteria > Pseudomonadota > Gammaproteobacteria > Burkholderiales > Burkholderiaceae_C > Rubrivivax. Next base: position 29,201 of record CANHVY010000025.1, on the reverse strand, counting down.
TTCTCCACGCCCCACAGCGCGCGGGCCTCTCGCACCAGGTCGGGCCGCAGCTCGGCGGTGATGATCTCGTCGGGGCGGTTGCCGCCCTGCACCATCACCGTCCCGTCGAAGTCGCAGAACATGCCTTCGCCCATGGAGTCGAAGCTGCCGTCGCTGCCGCACAGGCACACGCTGGCGGTCTGCGCCAGGTTCTGGAAGGCATTGGCCTGGTTGGTGATCTTCCAGGCATGGCGGATGGGCGCCGTGTAGCCGGCCGTGCGCAGGATGATCTCCGCGCCCTTGTAGGCGGCCTCGCGTGCCATCTCGGGGAACATGCCGTCGTGGCAGATGATGAGCGCGATCTTGCTGCCGTTGGGCCCGTCGCACACCGGCACGCCCATGTTGCCCGGCTCCCAGGCCTCCACCGGCACCCAGGGGTGCAGCTTGCGGTAGTACAGGCGCAGCTCGCCCTGGTCGTCGATGATGAGGCCGGTGTTGTAGGGGTTGCCGTGCGGGTTGAACTCCATGATGGAGAAGCAACCCCAGATGCGGTGCTCGATGCAGGCCTGGCGGAACATCGCCACCTCCGGCCCGTCCAGCCTGCACATGAGCTCCGGCGCCGTGCTCATGGAAAGACCGTGCAGCGCGTACTCGGGGAACACCACCAGGTCCATGGTGCCCAGGTTGCGCCGGGCCTTGCCCACCATCCACACGATGCGCTCGGCCTGCGCCTTCAACTGCGCCGGCGTCTCCACCACCGGCAGTTGCAGCTGCACCAGGCCCACCACCACGCCGTGGGGGGATTTGTTGAGTCCGCCGAGTCCGTTCATGGGTCCGAATCCTTGATGGGGTGAATGAGGCTGTGGGGGCGCGAGGGGTCGGGCTGCAGCGGAACGGTGTCAGGTCGCGTCAGCGGCTGACCGTCAACTCCATCGGGGCGCCTTGCAGGCTGCGCCGCGGAGAACAGGTCCACACCAGGATGGCCAGGGTCAGCACGTAGGGCGCCGCGTTGAAGAGGTAGTAGCCGCCGCTCACCCCCACCGATTGCAAAGCGGGGCCCAGCGCCCCGGCGCCGCCGAACAGCAGGGCTGCGCCCAGGCAGCGCAGCGGGTGCCAGCGCGCGAAGATCACCAGCGCCACGGCAATCAGCCCCTGTCCGCTGGACAGGCCCTCGTTCCAGCTGCCGGGGTAGTACAGCGACAGGCAGGCCCCGCCCAGCCCGGCGATGAAGCCGCCCGCGGTGGTGGCGGCGATGCGCACGCCGTTCACCGAAGTGCCCAGAGCGCGCGCCGCATCGGCGGAGTCGCCTACCATCCGCACCCACAGGCCCCAGCGCGTGTGGGCCAGGGCCCAGGTCATGGCCAGCGCGATGGCGATGCCCAAGGGGAACATCATGTTGATCTGCAAGGCGGCCGCCACGGCGCCAGAGTCGCTCCAGCTGCCCAACGGAATCGAGGGAATCTGCGGGGCCTGTGGCTGAATCAAGGGCTTGCCCAGGTAGAAGGCCAGGCCGGTGCCGAACAGCATCACGGCGATGCCGGCGGCGATGTCGTTGGCGCGCGGCAGCGAGCTGATGAGGCCGTGCACCAGGGCCAGCAGCGCACCCGCGAGGCCCGCCACCAGCACCCCCACCCACCACAGGCCGCTGAGGTAGGCGCCGCCAAAGCCCGCCATGGCCGAGAGCACCAGCACCCCTTCCAGGCCCAGGTTGATGCGGCCTGACTTCTCGGTCAGGCATTCGCCCAGGCTCACGAACAGGAAGGGCGTGCCCACCCGGATGGCGCCGCCCAGCACCGCCAGCAGCACGTCGCCCACGGCGGAGAAGTCGGTCATGCGGACGACCCTTTCAGGCTCTTGCTCAGGCCCACGGTCAGGCCCCTGAAGAGGGTTTGTCCCAGCCGCCCGCGCCAGGCCTCTGCGGCCAGGATCAGCAGGAAGCAAAAGCCCATGAGCACCTGCACCGAGGCATCGGGCACGCCCATGCGGCGCTGCAGCAGGCTGCCCGCGGCCAGGAAGCCGCCGAACAGCACCGCCACGACCACGATGGCCAGCGGCTGGTGCCGCGCCACGAAGCTCACCAGGATGCCGGTGTAGCCCAGCCCCACGATGAGCGAGGCGTTGGCGGCTGTGTGCACCGCCGCCACCTCGATGCCGCCGGCCAGGCCGGCCGCCGCGCCGCCCAGGGCGCAGGCGGTGATGATCAGGCGGGTGGCAGGCAGACCCACCAGCCGGGCCGCTCGCCCGTTGCCGCCGACCACGCGCACGGCGAACCCGTGCGTGGTGCCGGCCAGCCAGACCGCCGCAATCACGCAGGCCACCAGGCCCCATACCAGCCCCCAGTGCACGTCGTAAGGGCCGATGCTGCCCATCAGCACGTCTTGTGGCAACGGCAGCGTGGAAGGCTTGTTCAGGCTGGCCGGGTCGCGCAAGGGCCCCTCCACCACATGCTTGAACAGCGCAATGGCGATGTAGCCCAGCAGCAGGCTGGCAATGGTTTCGTTCACGCCCCGCCATTGACGCAAGGCCCCGGCCAGAGCGATCCAGCCTGCACCGGCCACGGCAGCGGCCAGCAGCAGCAGGGCCGTGCCGGCCATGCCGGGCGGCAGGGGCACCAGCAGCGGCAGCGTGGCCGCCGCCAGGCCGCCCAGCACCAAGGCACCCTCGCCGCCGATGACCGTCAGACCCGCCTGCGCCGGCAGGGCCACGCACAGTGCGGTCAGCATCAACGGGGCGGCTCGCTGCAGGGTGTTCTGCCAGGAGAAGGCGTCGCCGAAGGCGCCCTTGAACAGCAGCGTCCAGGCTTGCAGCGGGTCGTGCCCGCCCAGGCCCAGGAAGCCGCCGAACAACAGCACCCCGCCGGCCAGGGCCAGCAGGGGCAGCAGCAGGGACTCCAGGGCGTCGCGCCAGCGTTCCATGGGCAAGCGTGGGGGGTCTGAAACGGACTGGCGCGGTGCTTCTCGCAATGCTTCCTGGGGCAGGCTCAGACCTTGCCGATCACGCCTTCGACCAGGTAGTTCATGGACTCCAGCGTCACGTCCGTCTGCTTGAGCGTGGTGCCCTTGGCGATGACGACCTTGCCTGTGTTGTCCTTGAGTTCGCCCGCGAAGATGTCGAACGTGCCGGCCATCATCCTGGCGCGGATGGCGTCGGCGCTCTTGCGCGCGGCCTCGGTCACCATGGAGCCGTAGGGCGAGGACTTCACGAATCCTTCCTTCAGGCCTCCGCGCACGAAGTTCGGGTGCGGCTTCCCAGTGCGTGCCGCGTCCAGGATGGTGGTGTAGGCGGTGACCCAGTTCCACTCGGCGCCCGTCAGGTAGGCCTGCGGGGCCAGCTTGGCCTGGCTGGCGTGGTAGCCGCACACCATCCGGCCGCGCTTGGCAGCGGTCTCCACCACCACCTTGGGTCCGTCCACGTGCATGGTGAAGACGTCAACGCCTTGGTCTGCCAGGCTGTTGGTGGCCTCGGCCTCCTTCACGGCCATGGACCAGTCGCCCGTGAAGATCACGTTGGTGGTGATCTTCGGATCCACTGAGCGGGCACCCATGGTGAACGCGTTGATGTTGCGCAGCACCTGCGGGATGGGCTTGGCGGCCACGAAGCCGAGCTTCTTGCTCTTGCTCATGTGGCCGGCGATCACACCGTTGAGGTACTGCGCCTCGTCGATGTAGCCGAAGAAGCTGCCGGTGTTGGCCGGGTGCTTGCCCTGCGTCCACAAGCCGCCGCAGTGGGCGAAGCGCACACCGGCGTTCTTGCCGGCCACGGCCAGCATGTGCGGGTCGAAGTAGCCGAAGGAGGTGGGGAACAGCAGCTTGGCGCCGTCCTGCGAGATCATGCCCTGCATGCTCTTCTGCACGGCCTGGGTCTCGGGAACGTTCTCTTCCTCCACGACCTTGACGCCGGCCAGCTTCTTCATCTGCGCCACGCCCTCGGCGTGCGCCTGGTTGTAGCCGAAATCGTCGCGCGGGCCGACGTAGATGACGCCCATCGTGAAGGGCGCCTGCGCGAACGCCTGGCGCAGCGCGCCGGGCAGGGCCAGGCCGCTGGCGCCCAGCGCGCCGGCGGCGAGCAGACGGCGGCGCGAAGCGTCGGACAGGGTGAGGATGCGGTCATTCACGTTGAGGTCGTTCATGGGGAAGGCCTTTCTTGCGGGTTTGAGGTTTATCTGCAGGGGGAACAACAGCCGTTCGCCCTGAGCTTGTCGAAGGGCTTCGACAGGCTCAGCCCGAACGGAACGGAATCAGTGAATGAGTGGACGTGTCATGCCAGATCCACCACGCTCACGTGGGCCGCCACCACGCGCCAGCCCTCGGGCATGCGCACCCAGGTCTGGCTCTGGCGCCCGGTGCGGGTGCCGCCGTCGCGGAAGAACTCGGTCATGGCGGTGGCGTGGTCACGCCCGTAGGTGGTGATGACAGTGCGCCGCAACGTCCGTGCCAGCCCGACCGACGGGCGCCCGTTGCGGAAGGCGCGAATCTCTTCGATGCCGTAGAGGTTCTCGGCGGCGCCATAGCGCACGGTCAGCGGGCTGGTCCAGAACAGCTCGTCAAGGACTTCCACGCGGTTGTTCACCAGGGCGTCCTCGTAGCGCGCGAATTCGGCGCTGACTTCGCTGACGATCTCGGGCAGGTTGATGTGCATGGGCGGGCTCCAGGGTGTCTTCAAAGAGGCTGGAGTGTCGCCACTGGAGAGGACACGACGCCCGTTGCTTCCAGATGTCGCGCCACGCGCAGGCACAGGTCTTCACGCCAGGGGGCGGCGATGATCTGCACTCCCATGGGCAGGTGCGGTGCGGCCGGGTCGCAGCCCCACACCGGCGCCACCGCCACGGGCAGGCCGATGCATGAGATTGGCTGCGTCAGCAGCCCCATGCTGGCGCGGGCGTTCAGGCGCTGGCCGTTGATCTCGAGCCACTCGGTGCCGATGGGCAGAGCGGTGCAGGGAGTGGCGGGCGCCAGCACCACGTCCACGTCGCGGAAGGTGGCGGCCACCTGCTCGGCAAACCAGCGGCGCAGGCGCTGCGCCTGCACCACCCAGGCCGCAGGCAACAGCGCGCCGGCGATGAAGCGGTCGCGCGACAGCGGCTCGAAGTCCTGCGCCCGGGTGCGCAGGTCCGGCAGGTGCAGCGCGCCGCCCTCGGCGTTGGTGATGATGAAGGCCGCCGTGCGGGCGCGGTCCACCTCGGGCCAGCTCACCACGCGGCTGGTGCCCAGCGCCTTCGACACGCGCGCGACGGCCTCCAGCGCCGGTGGCAGCGCCTGGGTCTGGAACCAGCCGTCCAGCACGCCGATGCGCAGACCTTCCAGACCGCGCTCCAGCGCGGGCACCGTGGCCTCCACTGGGCGCTGCGCACAGGCGCCGTCTTCGGCCAGCGGCCCCTGCATCAGGTCATAGGCCAGGGCCAGGTCCTGCACGTTGCGGGCAAAGGGCCCCAGGTGGTCGAGGCTGGCCACGAAAGGGTAGGTGCCGGTGCGCGGCAGGCGGCCGAACGTGGGCTTCAGGCCGAACACGCCGCACAGCGAGGAGGGCACGCGGATCGAACCGTTGGTGTCCGAGCCCAGCGTCAGCGGCACCTGGCCCGCCGCCACTGCCGCGGCCGAGCCGCCCGAGGAGCCGCCGGACAGGCGCGTCAGGTCATGCGGGTTGCGTGTGGGGCCGTAGTGCGTGTTCTCGGTGGTGAAGCCGTAGGCGTACTCGTCCATGTTGAGCGCACCCACCAGCACGCCGCCGGCAGCTTCGAGTCGTTGAACCAGCGGTGCGTCGCTGATCGCCGGCGCGGCGCCGCGCTCGATCTTCGAGCCCGCCAGCGTGGCCAGGCCCTGGATGTCGAACAGGTTCTTCACGGCAAAGGGCATGCCGGCCAGGGGCAGGCCGCGGCCTTCGCGGTCGAGCTGCTCGGCGCGTGCCAGTGCGCGCTCGGCCAGCACCGCGGTGAAGGCGTTCACCTGCGGGTCGGTGGCGGCAATGCGCGCCAGGCTTTGCTTCACCTGCTCCAGCGCGGTCATGGACGGGCCTTCGTCGCCGCATCGACACCTGCACTGGTGGCCGGCAGATCTTCAGGACCCACCGGCCGGAAGGCGTTGCCGCTTTCCACCGCCGGACTCAAGGGGAAATCCATCACTCTCGGCGCCATCTGCGCCACCATCTGCAGGTAGCGCAGCACGCCCGGGCGGTGCTCCGGGGCCAGCGGCAGGTTCAGCGCCTGCGCGGCGGCCTCGGCGTAGCGTTCCACGTCCATCTTGAGATTCCGGTCCTGGCTCGACAACTGTCAGTGCTGTGGCGTTCAGGTCTTGGACAGGTCCCGGTAGTCGGGCTGCAGGTGGAACCAGTAGGTGTAGCCCTGGACGTTCTTCTGCATCGCCACGTCCTGCGTGGGCTGGAACAGGGGCACGCGCGGCACCTCGTCATAGCCGAGCTGGATCATGTCCTTGACGAAGGAGTCGTACAGCGTCTTGCTCTCGGCAAAGCGCGCGTTGTCGATGATGCGGTCGAGCTTGGGGTTCTGGTAGCTCATGGTGTTGAACACGGCGTTCTGACCGTGGTAGCACCAGAAGAAGAAGTACTCCGGCCAGTTCAGCCAGCCACCGAAGCGGTTGATGATGAGCGGCATGTCCTTCTTCAGCAGGGCAGAGCGCCAGGTGGCGCCGGGAATCTTGTTGATCGTGGTCTTGATGCCGATTTGCGCCAGCGCCTCCTGCACCAGCACGGCCATGGGCTCGCCGACTGTGGCACCGCCCAGATCGAAGGACAACGTCGTGTCCAAGCCAGCGCTTGCCCCGGCTTCGGCCATCAGCGCCTTGGCCTTGGCCAGATCGGTCTTGTAGCCCGTGGGTTGCGGCCATGCCCCCGTCTTCACCTGGGAAGAGGCCGCGCCGTACAGCTTGGCACCGCGCCCGTACAGCGCCGTGTCATACATCTTGTCGTAGGGCAGGGCGTAGGCCACCGCCTGGCGGATCTTGGGGTTGTTGAACGGCGGCTTGGTGGTGTTCATGCCCAGGTAGAACATCGAGTTCTCGATGGGCATGCTGGCCACCTTGACGGAGCCGCCGTCCTTGGCCAGCTCGGAGAAGTCCTTGGGCGGCATGTCGTAGGTCATGTCGATGTCGCCCTTGAGCAGCAGCGCGCGACGGTTGCCTGCGCTGGGCACTTCGCGCTGGATGATGCGGCGCAGCTTGGGGAGCGGACCGCTCTTCCAGTCTTCGTTGCGCACGTAGATGATTTCCTGCCCTGGCCGGAAAGCTTCCACCTTGTAGGCACCGCCCCCGGCGGTGTTGTTGCGCGTCCAGGCCAGGCCCCAGGGGTCCTGCGCCGTGGCGTTCTTCTTGACCAGCTCGGAATTGAAGACGCAGGGCACGACCACCGCCAGGTTGTTCATGGTCATCTTGTCCCGGCGGATGAACTTCACGGTGAAGGTGTGTTCGTCCTCCACCACGAACTGCTCGGGCTTTTCCAGTGAGCCGGCGGCCATCTGGAAGGTGGGGAAACCGCCCACGGCCACTGCGCGCTCAAAGCTCCATTTCACGTCCTTGGCGGTGACCGGCGTGCCGTCGTGGAATTTGGCGTTCTTGCGCAGCTTGAAGGTCACGGAGTTGCCGTCGGGGGCGATGCGCCAGCTCTCGGCCAGCTCGGGTACGAGCTTGTCCATGTCGTACATCACGCGACCGTCGGGCAGCTTCTTCTTGGCATAGCTCATCAGGCGGTCGTAGCACAGCCATGAGACGCCGTAGGCCGGGCGGTTGGCGCCCACGGTGTGGATGTCCAGCGAGTTCGGCCCGAACTCATTGGCCACCACCAGCACGTCGGCCGGGCGCGCCTGTGCCGCAGCGCCCGTGGACAGGCCGGCCAGGGTGGTCGAGGCGGCCGCAGAGGCGGCCGACGAAGTGAGGAAGTGGCGACGGTCCATGATGAACTCCCGTGTCAGGTTGAAGGGGGCGGAGACTTCGTTGTCAGGTGGCAGGACTTGTGGAGCCGGCCGACGCGCTGCCAAGGCTGGCCAGGTAAGCACGCCATCCGCCGTGTGCCGTGATGTCGTGGGCTTGAGCCAGCGCGTGCGCCTCGCACAGGAAGCCGTGCACCGGGGTTCCGTCCGCCAGCTGCAGGCTGCCCAGGCCCAGCGGCGCGGGAATCAGGGCGAGGAACGAACCCACCGCAGCCTGCGGCATGGCCCAGACCTCCACTTCGATGGCAGCTCCACCTTCGGCCACCCGCTGCAGGCCGGGCTTTGGCGGCGTGGTGCCGGGCAAGGCGTACAGGCGGTACAGCGGCGCCGTGCGGGTGGCTTGCACGAGGTGAGCGCCACGCTCGACGAGCTGGCCGTTCAGGGGCAGGCCGCTCAGGTGCGCGCCCACCACCGCGAGTGCCAGCGTCGGTTCAGTGGCCGGCCAGCGCAGCAGTGAACGGACCGTGGCGTCCGGCCCTGGGAGTTTGGGCGCAGCCGGCTCCGACCCCGGCGCTGCGGATGCTGCAGGGTCAGCCGCCATCCACCGCTGGCCCCAGCGGGCCAGCGCGGCGTCAGCGCCGCCCGGGCCGATGAGCGTCACCCCAAAGGGCAGGCCGCGGTCGGTGAAGCCTGAGGGCAGGGCCAGGGCGCACCAGCCCAGCAGGTTGACGAAGTTGGTGTAGGTGCCCATGCGGGCGTTGACGCCCACGGGGTCGGCGTCGATCTCGTCAAAAGTCGGGTGGCCTGTGGTGGTGGGCACCAGCAAGGCGTCTACCTGCTGCCACAGGCCGGCCAGCGTGGCCTGCAGTTCGCGCAGCCGGTACTGCGCCCGGAAGGCGTCGGTCGCGGTCATGCCCACAGCCTTGGACACCACCTTGAGCACGGTGGCGTCCAGTGCCTGCGGGTTGCGCTCCATCAGGGCCTGGAGCACGGCGTGTCGCTCGGCCACCCAGGGCCCGTCGTACAAAAGCGCGGCCACGTCGAACAAGGGCGTGAAGTCCAATTCCACCAGTTCGGCGCCCAGGGTCTCGGCACGCGCCAGAGCGTCGGGCCAGGCACTGGCGTAACCCGCATCGCCGTGGAACACCGCCTGCCGCGGCACGCCCAGCCGGGGCCGGGCGGGCAGGGCCGCCCGGCCGGGTGAGAACAGGCTGTAGGCGTCACGCGCGTCCGGACCTTCGAGCACGGACAACACGTGTGCGGCGTCGTCCACCGAGTGGGCAAAGATCGACACGCAGTCCACCGAGCGGCAGGCTGGCAGCACGCCCGCCGTGGAGACGCGGCCCGGGGTGGGTTTCAGCCCGACCAGGCCGTTCAGACCGGCGGGCACCCGGCCCGAACCGGCTGTGTCCGTGCCGAGCGCGAAAGCCACCAGCCCGCTGGCCACCGCCACGGCCGACCCCGAGCTGGAGCCGCCGCTGATCCGCGTGGCGTCGAACACGCTGGCCGGCCGGCCATAGGGCGAGCGGGTGCCCACCAGGCCGGTGGCGAACTGGTCCAGGTTGGTCTTGCCCACCCACAGCGCGCCGGCGTCCAGCAACCGCTGCACCACCGTGGCGTGCTCCGGCGCCAACCGCTCGAAGGCCGGGCAGGCGGCCGTGGTGGGCGCACCCGCGATGTCCATGTTGTCCTTGACGGCAAACGGCACACCCAGAAGCGGAAACCGCTGCAAGGCTTCTGCCCTGGTGGGGCAGGACTGCAGGCGCTCACCCAGGCGGTCGATCTGGCGCTGCCAGGCGGCGTCATCGCACAGGTGAATCCATACCGGCCGTCCGAGATCGGTCTGCGCCGCGGCCCAGGCGCGCACGCGCGCCGCGTCGGCCATGGCCACCGGGTCTGCGCCTGCCGCGACCTGGGCCCGCCATGCGCTCACGCCGGGCCGCTCTGGCAGGGCGGACAGCGACATCACGGGGCCGCCCACGTGAAAGGGTACGACGGAAGAGGTGGCGGGCAGATCGCGGTGCATGGGTGCGCTGACTGGTATACAAGAAGGTACAGCAGTAAGCGTGCCAGCTTTCCTCGCCCGTGACCGATGGGCGCAGGGAACCAATGCGGTGCGCTTTTGGCCGCCGTGTTCCCTGTGCGGGATGCGTGGGTGGTCGTTTGCACCAGCCCGGTGCGCGAAGGTGCGGTGTGCCCACCGCCGGGCCTGTCCGCCCCGGACTTCTCTTCAGGAGCCGCTGACTTCGCCCGTGCGCAGGGCTTGGGCCCGCTGTTGCACTGCCGCCCGTTCCTCGGGCGATATCCGCGCCAGGTTCTTCACCTGCAGCGCCATGCGCGGGTTGCGCGCCAGGCGCGCCTGGTGGCGGGCCAGGAAGTCCCAGTACAGGGTGGTGAAGGGGCAGGCCTTGTCGCCAGTGCGTTGCGTGGGGTCGAAGCGGCAGCCGCGGCAGTGGTCGCTCATGCGGGCGATGTACTGGCCGGTGGCGATGTAGGGCTTGCTGGCCATGGGGCCGGGCGGCGGCGTGGGGCCTTGCGGCGGGCCGGCGTCGGCGTGCTGGCTCATGCCCAGCGTGTTGGGCAGTTCCACCCATTCCACCGCGTCCACGTAGACGCTCAGGTACCAGGCATGCACCTCGCGCGGCGCCACGCCCAGCAGCAAGGCATACAGGCCGGTCACCATCAGGCGCTGGATGTGGTGCGCGTAGCCGTGCTCCAGCGTCTGCCCGATGGCGTCCGCCAGGCAGCGCATGTCGGTCTGGCCGGTCCAGTAGAAGGCAGGCAGGTGCTCGTGGGCTTCCAGCGCATTCAGTTCCAGGTAGTCGGGCATGCGCAGCCAGTACACGCCACGTACGTACTCGCGCCAGCCGATGATCTGGCGGATGAAGCCCTCGGCCGAGGCCAGCGGTACCTGCCCGGCACGCCAGGCGGCTTCCGCCGCGGCGATGACCTCGCGCGGGTGGAGCAGCTTCAGGTTCAGCGAAGACGAGATCATGGCGTGGTACAGCCAGGGCTGGCCGCCCCACATGGCGTCCTGCCAGCGGCCGAACTCGGCCAGACGGTGCGCGATGAAGTCTTCCAGCGCGGCCAGCGCCTGTTCGCGCGTCACCGGCCAGCCGAATTGCGCCAGCCGGCCCGGCGCGGGGGGCTGCTGAGCGTTCACCAGCGCCATCACCTCGGTGGTGAGGGCGTCTGGCTCGAAGCGCAAGGGTGGCGGCACCAGCCCGGGGCCTTCGCGGCCGAAGCTCTCGCGGTTGTCGGCATCGAAATTCCATTGCCCGCCGGCGGGCTGATCCTTGCCGTCGCCGTCCATCAAGACGCCGTGGCGCTGCCGCATCTCGCGGTAGAAGTACTCCATGCGCAGCTGCTTGCGGCCCTTGGCATGGGCCTGGAACTCGCCGCGCGTGCACAGGAAATGTCGGTCCTCGCGGAATTCGATAGGCACCCCGGCGCCGCGGGCCGTGCGCTCCAGCAGTTCGCGCACCCGCCACTCACCCGGCTCGGTGAGCACGATGCGCCGGGCGGTGTGTTCCCGCAGGGCGACCGCCAGCGCGTCGTCCAGACCACCGGGATGCTGCTCGACATAGCGCAACGGCACGCCCTCGGCGCGCAGTTGCTGTGCGAAGTGCCGCATGGCCGACAGGAACAGTGCCGTGCGCTGGCGGCTGGAGGGCACGTGCGTGGCCTCGGTCCGCGCCTCGCACATCCAGAACAGGTCTTGCGTGGGGTCGAAGCCGTCCCACGCGCTGGCCTCGCGGTTGAGCTGGTCGCCCAGGACGATCACCAGGTGGCGGATGAGCGTCATGCGGCGGCCTTCGATGTCGCGTTGCCGCGCTGCTTGCGGCAGGCGTCCGAGCAGTAGCGCACCTCGTCCCAATTCTTCGCCCAGGCCTTGCGCCAGCTCATGGGCCTGCCGCAGGCCATGCAGGGCTTGCTGGGCAGGTGGGACTTGTTCCCTTTGAAGTCACGGTTCCGCTGGTTCATTCGAACAAGTCTCGCTGCAGGCTGAGGGTGGGGGACGAGGCAGCCTGCTTTCGGCGTCGCGCAGGTGCCGAGGAGGCACTGGAGCTTGGTGGTCGGGATGAGCCGGCCTGCTGGTCAGCACCCGCGCCTGCGCTGGTGCGCCCGCCCGACGGCGGCAGCCCGCTCAGGCGCGAGCCGTGGCGTTGCTGGATGTCATCGGCCTCGGTGCGGGCCTCCAGGGTCTTGCGCAGGCCGTACATCTGGTCCTTGGCTGCCTGGGCGGCCGCGCGTTCGTCCACGATGGGTGCTGGGTAGGCGTCGGTGCCCCACTCCGGAACCCAGCGCCGCACGAAAACGCCCTGCGGATCGTGGTCCTGCAACTGCTTGGTGGGTGAATAGATGCGCAGCGTGTTGATGCCGGTGGTGCCGCTTTGCATCTGCATCTGGCTCCAGTGGATGCCGGCCTCGAAATCCAGGAACTGCCGGGCCAGGAACAGCCCGGGTGCGCGCCAGTGCAGCCACAGGTGGTAAGCCGCAAAGCTCACCAGCAACGCCCGCATGCGGAAGTTCAGCCACCCCGTGGCGCGCAGGCTGCGCATGCAGGCGTCCACCATGGGAAAGCCGGTGCGGCCCTCGCACCAGGCGGCCAGGCGCTCCTCGTCCTGGACGCTCAACGGCGTGCCGTCGCCCGGCCGCAGCGCATCAGCCGAACGTGCGAAGTTGCGCCACTCGATGGCGGGCTCGTCCTCCAGCTTCTGCATGAAGTGGCAGTGCCAGCGCAGCCGCTCGGCAAAGCCGCGCAGCGCGTGGGCGAAGGCGCGGTCCGCGGTTTGTGAGCCCCCAAGGTCCGGGCATCGCCCGGACTCGGCCCCCCAAGGGGGCGCAAGAAAACTTGGTAGCGGCCCGGCGTTTTCTTGTGAACTCGCACCCAAGGTGGCGATGCGGGCCTCGGTGGCCTGGTGCACGGTGCGCATCGACAGCGTGCCAAAGGCCAGGTGCGGGCTGAGGCGGCTGCAGCCATCTTCGGCCGTCAGCGGGCTTGACAGTGACCTTCGGTAGTCGCTCCCCCGGTGCCGCAGGAAGCTGTCCAGCGTCTGGCGGCCGGCCCGCTCGCCGGCGGCCTGCAAGGGCTTGCCATGGTGCGGGAGACCCAGCTCGGCCAGACGCGGCAACGCATGCACCGCCAAGTTGGCAGGGCATGGCAGGCCGGTCACGGCGCCGTGCTGCGGCGAGTCCATCCGCGCACGCCACCGGCCTGCCCAGCCGTTGCGGCTGCGCAGGCGCCGCACCACGCCGGTCTGCGCGAACTCGGCCCAGGGCACCCCCTGCGCGCGGCACCAGGCCGCCACGGCTTTGTCGCGCTCCCAGGTCCAGCCCGGGCCGGTCTCTTCGTGGCTGAGCAGGTGCGTCACGCCGTGTTCGTCGCGCAGCGCCTGCAGCACCGCCACCGCCTCGCCGCAGCGCACCAGCACCGGTAGGCCTTGCTGGCGCAGGTCTTCCACACAGTCCAGGGCGAAGGCCACGTGGCTGGCGTCGCACTCCGGGCTGGCCAGCCACGCAGGCTCGATGATGAACACCGCCAGAGCTCGGCTGAAGCCCCGGCCGGCGCTCAAGGGCGCGTGGTCGGCCAGACGCAGATCGCGCTTGAGCCAGACGAGAGCCGTGTCCGTCGCCGCGAGGGTGCTCGGGTCCAGGCCGGCGGCGCTGACGGGGCTGGGTCTGTGGATCGGCGGCATGGGGAGACGATTCTGGGCACAAGGCTGCGCAAACGGGGCTGGCAGCCCCTTAGGCCCCGAGACGCCCTCGGACTCTGCGCCCCCACCAACCCCGTCGGAACCTTGTGGCGCCTCCCGTATCCTTGACCTTTCCAAGGCATTGGCACCACCGACCCATGGCGAAGAAAGACAAGCACGTCAGCGAAACGCCGGCCACCCAGTGGCTGCGTGCCCAGGGCATTGCGTTCACCGAGTACCCCTACGACTACGTGGAGCACGGCGGCACGGCCGAGTCCGCGCGCCAGCTGGGCGTGGACGAGCACAGCGTGGTCAAGACCCTGGTCATGCAGGACGAAAAGGCACAGCCCCTGGTGGTGCTGATGCATGGCGACCGCCAGGTCAGCACCAAGAACCTGGCCCGTGCGATCGGGGTGAAGTCAGTCGAACCCTGCAAGCCAGAGGTGGCGCAGCGCCACAGCGGCTACCTGGTCGGGGGCACCTCGCCCTTCGGCCTGCGCAAGGCCTTGCCGGTCTTTGTGGAGGAGAGCGTCCTGGCCCTGCCCAGGATCCATATCAACGGTGGGCGGCGCGGCTTTCTGGTGGGGATCGAGCCTTCGGTCCTGACCGACCGCCTGTGCGCCCGGCCGGTGAACTGCGCGCTGTAGGCGGGGCCGGGGCGCGCCGGCGCCGGTCCTGCACCCCGGCCAGCCCTGGTCGCCCTCACTAGAATCCGCGGCTCCATGTCTGCTGTTTCTCAAGCTTCCGCACTGGCGCCCTGGGCCGGCCTGTTGGCCGTCGGGCTGTCCTATCTGGTCGGCTCGCTCAGCTTTGCCGTCATCGTCAGCCGGTTGATGGGCCTCGCAGACCCGCGCAGTTACGGCTCGGGCAATCCCGGCGCCACCAACGTGCTGCGCTCGGGCAACAAGGCCGCGGCCCTGCTCACCCTGGCGTTTGATGCCCTCAAGGGTTATGTGCCGGTGATGCTTGCGCTGCTGTGGCAGGAGCGCCTGGGCCTGGGGCCCTTTGCCATCGCCCTGGTGGGCCTGGCCGCCTTCCTGGGCCACCTGTGGCCGGTGTTCTTCCGCTTCCAGGGCGGCAAGGGCGTGGCCACTGCGGCCGGGGTGCTGCTGGCGCTGAACCCCGTGCTGGGTGCAGCCACCCTCGCGAGCTGGCTGCTGATCGCCGTGTTCTTTCGCTACTCGTCGCTGGCCTCCCTGGTGGCCGCCGCCTTCGCGCCCTTTTTCCAGTTGCTCATCTGGGGTGTGAAACCTGCCCTGCTGTGCATCGTGCCCATGAGCCTGCTGCTGGTCTGGCGCCATGGCCCCAACATCCGCAAGCTGCTGGCCGGTACCGAGAGCAAGATCGGACAGAAATCCGGCCGCAAGACTTGAGCCGGGTGCAACGACGGAGCTCGCCCGTTCCGACGTTGCACCCCACCGCCGCCCCTGATACCTCTTCAACAGTCCCTTTCCCCGGAGTTCCTCAGATGGTTCAAAGATTCGACGTCGGCGCTCGCTTGTCCGAGATGGCCGTGCACAACGGCGTGGCCTATCTGGCGGGCCAGGTGGCGGCCGACGGCACCCAGGACATCACAGGCCAGACCACGCAAGTCCTGGCCCAGATCGACGCCCTGCTGGCGCGCGCCGGCACCGACAAGTCCAGGATCCTGATGTGCCAGATCTTCATCGCTGACCTGGCCGACTTCCCCGGCATGAACGCCGTGTGGGAGAAGTGGGTGAGTGCCGGCAACGCTCCCCCACGCGCCACGGTGCAGGCCCCGCTGGCCCAGCCTCAGTGGCGCGTGGAAATGGTGGTCACCGCGGCGATCTGACCCGGCGAGGGCCAGGGGCTGCTGTGGACCGTATCGGTCGGGCGCGGTCGTGATGCGCTGATGGTCACGCGCTGGGCGTGAGGCGAGGCCGCCAGTGGTTGAATTTCGCCGTCACGCCGAAGGCGACCTTGTAACGGCCGCCACCGTGGCCCACCCTGCCCAGGTCGCCAGCAGCGAGCCTGCCAGGTGCAGGCCTGACGTGGTGAGCGCCATGCCGATGCGTCCCTGTTGCAACAGGCCCACCACCTCCGCAGAAAACGTAGAGAACGTCGTGAGGCCTCCCAGGAAGCCCGTGATGACGAACAGTCGCCAGGCAGGCGAGAGGTCGGGTTGCTGGGCGAACCAGGCTATGGCGACGCCTACCAGGTAGCCTCCGATCAGGTTGGCCGCCAGGGTGCCCGGGGGTACGCCGTCGTGCAGCGGGTTGAGCCAGGCCGAAAGCTGCCATCGCAGCAACGCACCGATTGCGGCGCCTGTGCCGACGGCCGCAGCTCCCATCAACAGACTCGGCGGTTGCAGCGACATCGTCATGGCGGAACTCATGATAGCGGCCGCCCAACTCCCATTCGGTACCATGTCCGCTGTTCAGAACGCAGGAGCTTTTTCCCCATGTCCATGGACGTCGTCGATTTCGAGATCAAGGGTTCGGAGATGCAGTTCGTCGAGGTCGAGCTCGACCCTGGCGAGGCGGCCATTGGCGAGGCCGGCAGCATGATGTTCATGGATGCCGGCATCGGAATGGACAGCGTGTTCGGCGACGGCAGTGCGCAGCAGGGGGGCTTCTTCGGCAAGCTGCTGGGGGCGGGCAAGCGCTTGGTGACCGGTGAGTCGCTCTTCACCACGGTCTACACCAACCAGAGCACGTCGAAGCAGCGCGTGGGATTTGCGGCACCCAACCCGGGCAAGATCCTGCCGATGAACCTGAAGCAGCTGGGCGGCATGCTGATTTGCCAGAAGGATGCCTTCCTGTGCGCGGCGCGCGGGGTGTCGTTGGGCATCTACTTCCAGCAGAAGCTGTCGGTGGGCTTCTTTGGCGGCGAGGGCTTCATCATGCAGAAGCTCGAGGGCGACGGCCTGGCTTTCGTGCACGCCGGCGGCACCGTGATGCGCCGCGACCTGCAGCCCGGGCAGACCCTGCTGGTGGACACGGGCTGCCTCGTGGCCATGACGCCGAATGTCAACTTCGAGATCCAGTACGTGGGCAAGATCAAGACGGCACTGTTCGGGGGTGAGGGTCTTTTCTTCGCCAAGGTGACGGGGCCGGGCACGGTGTGGCTGCAGAGCCTGCCGTTCTCACGCCTCGCCTCGCGGGTGTTTGCGGCCGCGCCGCAGCGCGGGGGTTCGCGCGAGGAGGGCTCGGTCCTCACCGGTCTGGTGGGCGGTGGCGTCCTCGGGGGCATCCTGAGCGGAGACGACAAGTGACGACTGATGCCTACCGTCGCCACCTGGTGCTGAGCGGCGGGGTCGCCATGGCCCTGGGGCTGGCGAAGGTGCCGGCGATGGCAGCCTCGGGCGCCGCCACGAGCGCGGGGACCGCTGCGATCGCGCCCGCTTCGACGGTGTCACGGCCACCGCGCCCCATCTTCGTCCTGAATTCCCAGGACGCCACCGTCAGCGTGGTCGATCCCGTGACCTGGACCGAACAGCGGCGTATCGAGGTGGGCAAGGAGCCTCACCACCTGTACCTCACGCCCGACGAGAAGAGCCTGATCGTCGCGAACGCGACGGGCAATTCGCTCACCTTCATCGACCCGGCCACGGGCGCGGTGCAGCGCACGGTGCGGGACATCGTGGACCCGTACCACCTGCGCTTCTCGCCGGACATGAAGTGGTTCGTCACCGCCGCCAACCGGCTGAACCACGTGGACCTGTACCGTTGGCAGCCGGCCGATGCCCAGCCCTTCAAGCTGGTCAAGCGCATCGAGGCGCCCAAGACACCCAGCCACCTGTTCATCGACAGCCGCTCCACGGTGGCGTATGTCTCGCTGCAGGACAGCGACGAGTTGATCGCCATCGACCTGGCGACGCAGGCCGTTCGATGGAAGATCAAGACGGGCAAGATGCCCGCCGATGTGTTCCTGACCAAGGACGACAAGCATCTGCTGGTGGGCCTGACGGGCGACCGCTTCGTCGAGGTGTACGACGTGTCGGGCGCCGCCCCGCGGCAGGTCAAGCGCCTGGCCACGGGTGACGGGGCCCATGCCTTCCGCGCCCGCGGTGATGGCCGGCATGTGTTCGTGAGCAACCGCGTGGCCAACACGATCAGCATGATCGACCTGCAGACCTTCGAGGTGGCGGCTCAACTGCCGGGCCCTGGCGGGCCGGACTGCATGGAGATGATGGCCGATGGCCGCACGCTGCTGCTGAGTTCGCGCTGGGCGCGCAAACTGAGCGTCATCGACATCGAGCAGCGCAAGGTGCTGCGCCAGGTGGCGGTGGGCCGTTCGCCCCATGGCGTTTGGACGCTGGACCACGCGGCACGGCAGTGAGGTCCGGGCTCCTGCTGCTGGCGCTGGGGGGGGCTGCGGCGGTGGCCGCCGCGGCCACTGCCTCACCCTCCTCGCGCTGCGAGCGGCCGGTCTACCTCACCTTCGACACCGGCCACATGGGGGTGGCCCCGCTGGTGGCCGAGGTACTGGCCCGGCATGAGGTGAAGGTCACCTTCTTCCTGGCCAACGAGCGCACGCGCAGCGGCGGCGCCAGCCTGGATGATGAGTGGGCTCCGTGGTGGAAGGCCCGCGCCGCAGAGGGCCACGCCTTCGGTTCCCACACCTGGGACCACGATGTGTGGCGCGCCGATGTCAGCGTCCCGAAGGGCGCAGGCACTTCTATTCGGGTCAAGCCCACGATGGGTGCAGCGGCGGGACGTGAGCGTGTGCTTACATCCGAGGCTTACTGCCAGGCCCTTAAGGCACCAGCGCGCCGCCTGCAGGAGATGACCGGACAGCCGATGGGCGCCATCTTCCGCGCCCCGGGCGGCAAGACCTCGCCGGCGCTGCTGAAAGCGGCGGCAGACTGCGGCTTCACCCACGTGGGCTGGACGGCGGCGGGTTTTCTGGGGGATGAGTTGCCCAGCGACCGTTACCCCAACGAGCGCCTGTTGCAGCAAGCCCTGCGGGACGTAAAAGCGGGTGACATCCTGCTGGCGCACCTGGGCATCTGGTCGCGCCAGGATCCGTGGGCGCCGGCGGTGCTGGAGCCGCTGATCACCGGCCTGAAGGCGCGCGGCCTGTGCTTTGCCACCTTGCGGGAACACCCGGTGCTGGGGAAGGCGGCGTTGCGCCATGCGCCGTGAGCATGCACAGCTCGGTGCAGGTCTTCCACGGGCCCAGCCCGAGGAGTGCCTCATGAAGGCGCGGTGGACGTTCGCATGTTGAACGAAGCGATCGACGCTTTTGGCCTCGCCCAGCAGGCGCTGTTCGAGCACCTGGTGCAGCCGCTGATGTTCGCGCTCGGCCTGGGCAACCTGCTGGAAGACGGCTACCGCGGTACAGGCTGGCTGCTGGTGGGGCTGCTGCAGATCGTGTTGCTGGTCACCGTCGTGGGGGGGCTGCAGCGCTGGCGCCCCGTGGAGCCGGTGACCGACCGCCGCGCGGTGCGCGTGGATGTGGTCTACACGCTGTTGCACCGTCTGGGGTTGTTCCGCCTGCTGATGTTCTTCACGCTGGAGCCGCTGGTGTGGGAGCTGGTGGGCGAACTGCGGCTGTGGGGCGTGCGCCCCTGGCAGCTGGACGCCCTGTGGCCTGGGGTGACGGATGTGGCGTGGGTGAGCTTTGTGCTCTACCTGCTGCTGTTCGACTTCGTGGACTACCTGATCCACCGCGGCCAGCACCGGTTCTCATGGTGGTGGCAGCTGCACGCCCTGCACCACAGCCAGCGGCAGATGACGATGTGGACGGACAACCGCAACCACCTGCTGGACGACGTGCTGCGCGACCTGATCTTCGTGGCCGTGGCGATTACGGTGGGCGTCGGGCCGGGCCAGTTCGTGGCCATCGTCGCCTTCACGCAGCTGGTGGAGAGCCTGTCGCACGCCAATGTGCGCATGTCCTTCGGCCCGCTGCTGGGCCGTGTGCTGGTGAGCCCGGCCTTCCATCGCCTGCACCACCGCATCGGCCTCGGTCACGAATCGGCGGGGCCGGGGTCGCTGGGCGGTCACAACTTCGCCGTGCTGTTCCCGGTGTGGGATCACCTGTTCGGCACCGCCTTGCATGACGGCCGCTACGAGCCCACGGGCATCCGGGACCAGTTGCCCGGGACGCAAGGGCTCGGTCCTCCAGGGTCCCCAGGCCGCGACTATGGCCGCGGCTTCTGGGCCCAGCAGTGGCTGGGCCTGAAACGGCTGGCGGGGCCGGCTTGATCCCGATGTCGCTCCGTGCCGTGCCGTTGCGCCTGCGTATGATCCGCCGCCCATGAACACCCTGCTCGATGCCTTCTGGCGCGCCGCGCTGGGCTGCCTGCACCCGCGGGTGATCCTGTGGTCGCTGATCCCCCTGCTGTTGTCGGCGGGGGCAGCCCTCACCCTGGGCTGGCTGTACTGGGAACCTGCGGTGGCGGCAGTGCGCAGCTTCCTGGAAG
Organism: Burkholderiales bacterium; assembly: GCA_947464185.1. Taxonomy (GTDB): domain Bacteria; phylum Pseudomonadota; class Gammaproteobacteria; order Burkholderiales; family Burkholderiaceae_C; genus Rubrivivax. The sequence continues at coordinate 9,259 of CANHVY010000025.1, read as the reverse complement.
AGTGGGCGCTGGTCGCCTCGCTGCTGACGTGGCTGGAGGCCCTGGGGGGCGGGGCGTTCCGGGCGGTTCTGGCACCCTTGATCGTGGTGGCGCTGTCGGTGCCGCTGATTGTGGTGCTGGCCTTGCTGCTGGTGGCGTGGACGGTGACCCCGGCCCTGGTGAACTGGGTGGCGCAGCGGCGCTTTGCCGGGCTGCAACGGCGCAGCGGGGCCTCGGGCTGGTGGGCCAGTGCCCTGTGGTCATTGGGGTGCACGCTGCTGGCCCTGGGCGTGCTGCTCGTGAGCCTGCCGCTGTGGTTCGTGCCGCCGCTGGCCGTGGTGATTCCGCCCCTGGTGTGGGGCTGGCTGGCTGCGCGCGTCTTCTCTTTCGACACGCTGGCCTTGCATGCCACACCGCAGGAGCGGCGGCTGATCATGCACGATCACCGCTGGACGCTGCTGGCCATGGGCATCGCCTGCGGTTTGCTGGGCTCGCTGCCTTCCCTCATCTGGGCGCTGGGTGCGCTCACCCTGGTGTTCGCGCCCCTGTTGGTGCTGGCTTCGGTGTGGCTGTACACGCTGGTGTTCGCCTTCGCCTCGCTGTGGTTCGCACACTTCACGCTGGCGCAACTCGCGCACCTGCGCCCGCCGCCCGCGGTAACCCCGGCCGCCCCCACGACCGCCCCCACGACCGACACGGTTCCGGGCGTTCCCTTGCTGCCTGCCCAGGATGCCACCCCATGAACATCGGCCTCATCATCATCGGCGACGAGATCCTCTCCGGCAAGCGGCAGGACAAGCACCTGCCCAAGGTCATCGAGTTGCTGGCGGCGCGCGGCCTGGCCCTGCAGTGGGCGCGCTACGCAGGGGATGACCGCGCACTCATCACCCAGGGGTTGCAGCACGCCTTGGCCAGCGGCGATCTGGTGTTCTCCTGCGGCGGCATCGGCGCCACGCCGGACGACCACACCCGGCAAAGCGCGGCGGCGGCGCTGGGCGTGCCGCTGGTGCTGCACCCGCAGGCGCGCGAGTTGATCGTGCAGCGCATGCGCGACGTGGCGCTGGAGCAGGGCACGCCCTTCGAGCCTGAGCGGGCCGACAACCTGCACCGGCTCAACATGGGGATGTTTCCCGATGGCGCCGCCATCATCCCCAACCCGTATAACAAGATCCCGGGGTTCTCGGTGGGCCATGTGCACTTCGTGCCGGGTTTTCCGGTGATGGCTTGGCCCATGATCGAGTGGGTGCTGGACCAGCGCTATGCGCACCTGCACGGCGGCCAGGTGCAGCATGAGCGCTCGGTCATTGTTTTCGGGGCGATGGAGGCGGCGCTGACGCCGCTCATGGAGGACCTGGAGCAGCGCTTTACCGGCGTCAAGGTGTTCAGCCTGCCCAGCGTGGACCATCCCACCTACGGGCGCCACATCGAGCTGGGGGTCAAGGGGGTCGCCGGGCTCGACGAGGCCTTTGCGGCGCTGAAGGCAGGGCTGACCGCTCTGTCGGCCGAGCTCGGCCCCGAGATGGTGCGGTGACTCGGAATCGCACCACTACGGTGCATTTGCTGGCCGTTTGCACCAAATAAAACGCGAGGTTGTACGGTGGTGGGGGTGCTGCCCAGGCTCAGCGCCGCGCGGCCGTTGGTTTCCCCTCCAGCCTTCGCCCACCCACCGCGCGCTTGCGCCAACTTGGGGCGGGCACCTGCTGGCGGGCACGCTTTCTGCTACACAATGTCAGTCCGCGTTCAGCGGGTGCTTGGTCGGTTGCCCAGAAGGCGACATCCGGGCCCATCCTAATTTTTCACACCCCCCAGCGCAGCACAGGAGAAACAGATGGCAAAGACGGTTGCCGACGTGATGAAGATGGTGAAGGACAACGAAGTGAAATTCGTGGACTTCCGCTTCACCGACACCCGCGGCAAGGAGCAGCACGTGTCCGTGCCGGTGTCCGCGTTCGACGAGGAAAAGTTCAGCGGGGGCCACGCCTTCGACGGCTCGTCGATCGCCGGCTGGAAGGGTATCGAGGCCTCGGACATGCTGTTGATGCCGGACCCGACCACCGCCAACATCGACCCATTCTTCGAAGAGCCGACGCTGATCCTGACCTGCGACGTGCTCGAGCCGGGCGACGGCAAGCCTTACGAGCGTGACCCTCGGTCGCTCGCCAAGCGTGCCGAGGCGTACCTGAAGGCCAGCGGCCTGGGTGACACCGCCTATTTCGGCCCCGAGCCCGAGTTCTTCATCTTCGACCAGGTGCAGTGGAACATCGACATGTCCGGCTGTTTCGTCAAGGTGGGCTCGGAAGAGGCTCCCTGGAGCTCTGGCAAGGACTTCGAAGGTGGCAACATGGGCCACCGCCCAGGCATCAAGGGGGGTTACTTCCCTGTGCCGCCCGTGGACGCCTTCCAGGACATGCGCTCCGAGATGTGCCTGCTGCTCGAGCAGGTGGGCATCCCGGTCGAGGTGCACCACCACGAGGTGGCGGGCCAGGGCCAGAACGAGATCGGCACCAAGTTCAGCACACTGGTGCAGCGCGCCGACTGGCTGCAACTGCAGAAGTACATCATCCACAACGTGGCGCACGCCTACGGCAAGACGGCCACCTTCATGCCCAAGCCCATCGTGGGCGACAACGGCAGTGGCATGCACGTGCACCAGTCCGTGTGGAAGGATGGCAAGAACCTGTTCGCGGGTGACGGCTACGCGGGCCTGTCCGAGTTCGCCCTGTACTACATTGGAGGCATCATCAAGCATGCCCGTGCGTTGAACGCCATCACCAACCCGGGCACCAACAGCTACAAGCGCCTGGTGCCGGGCTTCGAGGCGCCCGTGAAGCTGGCGTACTCCTCGCGCAACCGCTCGGCGTCCATCCGCATCCCGTTCGTGGCAAACCCCAAGGGCCGTCGCGTGGAAGCCCGCTTCCCGGATCCCCTGTGCAACCCCTACCTCGGCTTCTCGGCGCTGCTGATGGCCGGTCTGGACGGCGTGGAGAACAAGATCCACCCGGGCGAGGCCGCCACGAAGGATCTCTACCATCTGCCGCCAGAGGAAGACGCGAAGGTCCCGACCGTGTGCTCCAGCCTGGAGCAGGCGCTGGAGTACCTGGACAAGGGCCGTGCGTTCCTGACCAAGGGTGGTGTGTTCACCGACAGCTACATTGACGCCTACATCGACCTGAAGATGCAGGAAGTGACCAAGTTCCGTATGACCACGCACCCGCTGGAATTCGAGATGTACTACAGTCTGTGAAGGCTCCATCGGCTTGACGAAGGGGTGGCCTGCGGGTCACCCCTTTTTCCTTGAAGGCATGACAATCGGATTCCGTTTCCTTTCTTCCGACGAAGCCTCATGGGACAACCGATGGATCGAGTGCGCAAGGGCTGGCTGCTGGGAGCCGGCGTGTGCGCGCTGTTGTGGACCGCAGGCGCTTGGGCGCAGGAGGTGGCCCGCCCGGTGTACCGCTGCCCGGGTCCGCCCGTGCTGTACACAGACGCCATCTCGGCAGAAGACGCGCGCGATCGTGGTTGTCGCGTCATCGACGGCGCGCCGCTGACGGTCACGCAGGCCCAGCGTCGGCAGGCGCCGGCCTCCGCACCTGCAGGTGCCGGAACCCAACCCACCGCGGCGGGTGCCGGCCAAGCCAACTCCCCGACGTCCGGCAGCGGTGCCCAGCGGCCCGAAGCCCGGGTGGACCCGGCGGTGCAGCGTGCGCGGGATGCCGATGCGCGTCGCATCCTCACCGCTGAACTTCGCCGTGAGGAAGAGCGCCTGGAGCAGCTCAAGCGTGAGTTCAACAACGGCGAGCCTGAGCGCCGCGGCGACGAGCGCAACTTCGCCCTGTACCAGCAGCGTGTGGCCGAAATGCGGGGGGTGATCGTGCGCAAGGAGTCCGACATCGCCGCCATACGCCGCGAACTGGGCAAGCTGCCGCAGTGACCGGCCGGAGGGTGGTGCCCTGAGCCCGGACCCGATGAGCCTGCGCCTGGAGGCCTTCGACCTGCTGGCGACGATGGTGGCAGTGGTACGACCTTCGGGCGAGTGCCTGTTCGCCAATGCCACGCTAGAGGACACGCTGGGCGTGTCGCGCAAGACCCTGTTGCGCGGCAACCTGCTGGAGTGGATGGTCGAACCCGGACCCTTGCGCTCCACGCTGGCCGCAGCGGCGGCCAACGTGGTGGCCACCGGGCGCTTCGAGGGCCACTTGCGCCGTCTGGCACTGGGCTCGACCGATCCATTGCCGGTGCAGGTGCTGGTGGCGCAGACCGACCGTTTCGACCGCCTGGTGGTCGAACTGATCGAGATCGAGCAGCAGACCCGCATCGACCGGGAAGAGCGTTCCATCGGTCTGGCCCAGGCCAACAAGGAACTGCTGCGCAACCTGGCGCATGAGATCAAGAACCCGCTGGGGGGCATCCGGGGCGCGGCGCAATTGCTGGCCATGGAGATGCCGTCCCCCGAACTGGCGGAGTACACCAATGTCATCATCCATGAGGCCGACCGCCTGCAGTCGCTGGTCGACCGGCTGCTTGCACCTCACCGACGGCCCCATCTGGTGAGCGACGTCAACATCCATGAGGTGTGCGAACGCGTGCGCTCAGTGGTGCTGGCAGAGTATCCGCGCGGTCTCACCATCGTTCGGGACTACGACACCTCGCTGCCCGAGTTTCGCGGGGACCGCGAACAGCTCATCCAGGCCGTGCTGAACATCGTGCACAACGCCGCCCAGATCCTGTCGGACCGCATCGGGCAGGGCGACGCCCGCATCGACCTGCGTACCCGGGTGGCCCGTCAGGTGACCGTGGGCAAGCAGCGTTTCCGACTGGCACTGGAATTGCATGTCCAGGACAACGGCCCGGGCGTGCCCGAGGACATCCGTGACCACATCTTCCATCCTCTGATCAGCGGGCGGGAGGGCGGTTCCGGCCTCGGATTGACGCTGGCGCAGACCTTCGTGCAGCAACATCAGGGCACGATCACCTGCGACAGCGTTCCGGGCCAGACGGTGTTCACGATCACGATTCCGCTGCCCTGAAGCCCCAGGGCCTGAAGGCCGACCGCATGAAACCCATCTGGATCGTCGACGACGACCACTCCATCCGCTTCGTGCTGGAGAAGGCGCTGGCGCGGGAGCAACTGGCCGTGCGCAGCTTCTCTTCCGGGCGTGATGTGCTGGCGGCCCTGGACGATGACGAGCCCCAGGTGCTGGTCAGTGACATCCGCATGCCCGGGGGCTCGGGCATTGAGCTCCTTTCCAAGGTGAAGGCCCGCATGCCGGGCCTGCCAGTCATCGTGATGACCGCCTACTCCGACATAGACAGCGCGGTCTCGGCCTTCCAGGGCGGTGCCTTCGAGTACCTGCCCAAGCCGTTCGACGTGCCCAAGGCGGTGGAGTTGATCCGCCGCGCCGTGGACGAGAGCCTGCGCGAGGCCGTGGTCGAGGCCGGCCCCGGCGCCATGCCCGAGATGCTGGGCCAGGCGCCGGCCATGCAGGACGTGTTCCGCGGCATCGGCCGCCTCAGCCAGAGCCATGTCACGGTGATGATCACGGGCGAAAGCGGCTCGGGCAAGGAACTCGTGGCCCGGGCCCTTCACAAGCACAGCCCGCGTTCCGGCGGGCCGTTCGTGGCCATCAACACGGCGGCCATCCCGAAGGACCTGCTGGAGTCCGAGTTGTTCGGTCACGAACGCGGCGCTTTCACGGGCGCGCAGACCACGCGCCGCGGACGCTTCGAGCAGGCCGACGGCGGCACGCTGTTCCTGGACGAGATCGGTGACATGCCTTTCGACCTGCAGACGCGGCTGCTGCGGGTGCTGTCGGACGGGCAGTTCTACCGTGTGGGCGGGCACCAGCCCCTGAAGGCCAACGTGCGGGTGATCGCGGCCACGCACCAGAACCTGGAAGAGCGGGTGCGCCAGGGCGTGTTCCGCGAGGACCTGTTCCACCGGCTGAACGTCATCCGCCTGCGCCTGCCGCCGCTGCGCGAGCGGCGCGAAGACATCCCCATGCTCACGCGCTTCTTCCTGGCACGCAGCGCCAAGGAGTTGGGCGTGGATGCCAAGCGCATCAGCGAAGCGGCGCTGCAGCGCCTGGTGGCCTTCGACTTCCCGGGAAACGTGCGCCAGCTGGAGAACGTCTGTCACTGGATCACCGTCATGGCGCCTGCGCAGGTGGTGGAGGTGGACGACCTGCCGCCCGAGCTGCAGCCTGTGCCGCGCCCGCTGTCCAGCGTCGCGGTGCCGCCCTCTGCCGTGGCCGGTGGCGCCGCGCCTTTTGCCGAAGCGCTGGCCCCTGCCTTGGACCCAGCCCAGGGGGCTGTGGCGTCCGCCGTTCAGGTGATGCCTGCGGCCTCGACCTGGGGACCGCCCTCCGCAGCGGCCGACGACTGGGTGGCTGGCATGGAGCGCGAGGTACGAGCCCTTCTGGCCTCGGGTCAGGAGGGCGTCTGGGACAGCCTGACCCGCCGGTTCGAAGCGCGCATGATCACGGCAGCGCTGGACGTGACGCGCGGCCGCCGCATCGAGGCGGCGCAGCGCCTGGGCATCGGCCGCAACACCATCACGCGCAAGATCCAGGAACTGGGCCTGGACGACGAATAGGCTCAGGCCGGTGGCGTGGCGAGGGTCACCACCACGGGTGCGTGATCGCTGGGGCGCTCGTTGCGGCGCGGCGTCTTGTCGATGGTGCAGGCGCTGACCGCCGGCTTCAGTGCATCGCTGACCAGGACATGGTCGATGCGCAGGCCCTGGTTCTTGCGGAACGCCAGGTTGCGGTAATCCCACCAGCTCCACGACTTTGCAGGCTGCTCGAAGAGCCGGAAGGCGTCGTACAGCCCCAGGCCCACCAAGGCCCGAAAGTGCGCCCGTTCCTCGTCGGTGCAGTGGATCTGCCCGGCCCAGGCCACGGGGTCGTAGACGTCCCGGTCTTCCGGGGCGATGTTGAAGTCGCCCAGCAGCACGAGCTTCGGGTGTGCCGCCAGTTCCTGCGACACCCACGCCCGCAGCGCATCAAGCCACCCCATCTTGTAGGCGAACTTGTCGCTGCCCGGTGCCTGCCCGTTGGGGAAGTAGCCTCCGATCACGCGCACCCCTTGCACCGTGCCTGCGATCACGCGGGCCTGCTCGTCGGCAAAGCCCGGGATGTTGCGCACCGGATCAGCGGCGTCCGTGCGCGAGAGCAGGGCCACGCCGTTGTAGGTCTTTTGCCCGAACCACTGCGCCTGGTAGCCCGCAGCCGCGATCTCCGCCACGGGAAACTTGTCGTCGGTGAGCTTGGTCTCCTGCAGCACGATGGCGTCCACCGGGTTGGCGGCCAGCCAGTCCAGCAGTTGCGGCAGGCGCACGGACAGGGAGTTGACGTTCCAGGTGGCGATTTGCATGGGGTTCCGTGCGGAGGTGATCGTTCGGGTTTCAGGCGCAAGGGTCACACCGGGTCGATCCGCGCGGCCCGGATCACCTCGCCCCAGCGCCGGATCTCGTTGCCCAGCAGGGCCTGCTGCTCGGCGGGCGTCGAGGCCGCAAGCCGCATGCCCACTGCGGCAAGCTTGTCCTGCACCGCCGGGGCGGCCACCGCCTCCCGCACTGCGCGGTTCAGCGCTGCCACCACGTCCGCCGGGGTGCCGGAGGGCGCTGCCAAGGCGTTCCAGGAGGCGACGTTGTAGCCCGCGATACCGGCCTGCTGCACGGTCGGCACCTCGGGCAGCGCGGGGTTGCGGCGCTCGGCGGAGACGGCCAGGGCACGCACGGCGCCTGCGCTCACATGCGGCACCATCGGACCTGTGATCTCGAAGGCCAGGTCGACCTCGCCGGCACGCAGGGCGGTCAAGACGGCTGGGCTGCCCTTGTAGGGCACCACCAGGGCCTCGATGCCCGCCACGGTCTCGAACAGCTTGGCCGCCAGATGCTGCGTGCTGCCCACCGCTATGGTGCCGATGTTGAGTTTGCCGGGATGCGCCCGGGCATGGGCCACCAGGTCCTTGAGCGTGGCAAATCTCGAGGCCGCTGGAACGAACAGCCCCAGGTCGAAGCTGCCGATCAGGCTGATGGGCGTGAAATCCTTCAAGGGGTCATACGGCAGCTTTCTGAACAGCGACACGCTGACCGTGTGGCCGTTGCTCATGAGCAGCAGGGTGTGCCCATCCGGGCGCGCCGAAGCCACGGCCTGGCTGGCCACGATGCTGCCGGCACTCGGCTTGTTCTCCACCACCACGGCCTGCCCCAGGGTGCGGGCCATCTGTTCGGCCACGGCGCGCGCCGTGAGATCAGCAATCCCACCGGGCGCGAACGGCACGACCAGCGTGATGGGCCGCTCGGGAAACCGAGCCGCGTCGGCCCAGCCGGCTGCCATGGCGGGCAGCAGGCCGGCGGTCGCTGCCTTCAGCGCCGTGCGTCGCCGCAGGCAAAAGGGCTGAACGCGCGCAGCAGGGGTGGCGCCGGTGCCGTCGGGAGTGCTGGGGCCACGGTCTTCCGGGTGCAGGGCCTTGCGTTTGCGCATGTGTCTGTCTTCAATCACCACTGAGTTTGATGCGCAGCGGCTGGCGCCGCTCGATGGCCCACTTCAGCAACGCGGCGCTGCGGTAGATGCCGTGGGCGAACTTGCCGTAGGGCAGGGTGGCGAACAGCGCCATGACGAAGCCCAGGTGCACGCACAGCAGCAGCGCGAGTGCGCCCGTGTCGCGCATCAGCGTGAGCACCAGGCCCGTGAGCGCAGTGCCGAACAGCAAGGCAATGAAGCCGCGGTCCATGGGACGCTGTGCCGGGTCGCCATGCAGCGGGTGCCGGCGCAGGTTCAGCCGCCACAGTGCGGCTGTGCCGATGGTCAAGGCGATGCCGCCCGTCATGCCCAGCAGCTTGGGCAGCGAACTGAAGCTGTAGGGGGCCACCCAGCCGAACAGGTAGTGATACAGCGTAGCCACGGAGGTGGCAGCAAAGCACAGCATGAAGCCGTAGAAGGTGAGGTGGTGGGCCCGTCGGCGGCGCTCGGTGAAGGCATCGTCCTCGTCGTGGCATCCCTCCTCGTGGCCCCCTCCCAGGTAGGTCAGGCTCAGGGCGTGCTTGGCTGCTTCGGCCTGGGCCTGACGCCGTGCGCCGGCAGGCAGGGTCCCGGGGTCCTGCGCGCGCCAGAAGCGCACCACCCCCACCCCTAGAGCCAGAATGGCAAATCCGAAGACCGGCGCGAACAGCGCCACCATCAGGTTGTGCGGAAAGATCCGATAGAAGTCGCCCGCCATGGGGGCGTGCCAGAGCAGTTCCTGCCATGACCCTTGGGCCGCCACGCCCAGCATCAGG
>CANHVY010000024.1 GCA_947464185.1 Burkholderiales bacterium | reverse complement strand
GATGGTCAGGTACTCGGCCTGGGTAAATGGGTAAAAGCTGACCCACATGCCAAAGCGTTCAGACAGCGATATTTTTTCTTCCACGCCCTCGCCCGGGTGCACCTCACCGTCCTCGGTATGGGTGTAGGTGAGGTTCTCCTTCATGTACTCGGGCAGCAGGTGGCGGCGGTTGCTCGTGGCGTAGATCAGCACGTTGTCGCTGGACTGCGAGACCGAGCCGTCCAGGATGGACTTCAGCGCCTTGTAGCCGGGCTCGCCCTCATCGAAGCTCAGGTCGTCGCAGTAGACGATGAACTTCTCCGGCCGACCGGCCACCAGATCGACCAGGTCGGGCAGGTCCACCAGGTCGGCCTTGTCCACCTCGATGAGGCGCAAGCCCTGGGCACTGAACTCGTTCAGGCACGCCTTGATGAGCGAACTCTTGCCCGTGCCCCGCGCTCCCGTGAGCAAGGCGTTGTTGGCGCCGCGGCCCGTCACGAATTGGGCGGTATTGCGCAGCAAGCGCTCCTTTTGCGGCTCCACTTCCTTCAAGTCCACCAGACGGATGGTGGCCACGTGGCGCACGGGCTCCAGCACGGCACTGGCTCCACGGCGGCGGTAGCGAAACGCCACGGACGCCGCCCAGTCGGGCGCGGTGGCGGGATGGGGCAACACGGCCTCCAGGCGACCCAGCAGGGCCTCGGCACGGGCGATCAGGGATTCAACAGAGCTCATGGGGAAAGTGTAAGGAGGCGGGCTTGCCGCACGGGCGTACCCTGACTCTGGCGGCCGGTCAGGCGCCGTGGGCGCGCAGCGGCAGCGGCCCGGGACGCCGCGAACACGCGGGCCCTGGCCCGGGACTACAAGGGTACCTAGCCGGCCAAACGCACCAGCGCGACGTCCAGATGTTCCAGCGGAGAGCGCCGAAAGCCTGAACGTGCGTAACGCTGCAGGCGCCCGGCCACCAGCGAGACCACGGCAGACGCCAGGGCCGCCGCATCCACGGTGGGCGTGGGCGAACCCGCGGCCTCGGCAGCCAGGCGCAGGCTTTGCCGCAGTTGCGACTCGACGCGGTCGAAAAACTGGTTCATGCGCGCGGTCAGTCGCTCGTGCTCCAGCACCAGGGCGTCTCCCACCATCACGCGGGTCATGCCCGGGTTTTTCTCGCCAAACTGCAGCACCACGGCGGCGATCTTTCGGGCCTGCAGCGCACCCGAAGGCTCGCGCTCTACGATCTGGTTGACCAGGGTGAAAACCGAGGTTTCGATGAACTCGATGAGCCCCTCGAACATCTGCGCCTTGCTGGCGAAGTGACGGTACAGCGCGGCCTCGCTGACCTGCAGACGGGCAGCCAACGCTGCGGTGGTGATGCGCTCGGCACCAGGTTGCTCCAGCATGCCCGCCAGGGTTTGCAGGATCTGGATGCGCCGCTCCCCGGGCTTGGGCCGCTTGCGTGCAGGCGCCGCGGCGTCCGGGGCAGCGGCCACGGCTCCTGCTTCAGGGTCGGACATGTCGGACATGGATGGGATGCAATCGGCAAAACCTGCAACTGGCAAAACCTGCCAGAAGATTCTTGCACAGGGGATTGGCTGCTTGAGGCAGGAATCGGGCAGCGTAAACACTGAGCCCGGACGCTTGAACTTCGTGCTGCCGCATCTGGCTCGCAGGGACGGCACGGGGCTCTGCCGCGCTCGTGCCCGGAGCCTGCGGGCCAGGAGATCAAGCGCTGCGCAACAGTTCCAGCAGGCGGGAAACCCTGCGATCGACGTAGGCCGGCCGGCCCGGCTTGAAGGCATGGCCCTGCGCACGCTCGGCATGGGCAGCGCGCGACCAGCGCTGCATCCACACGGTCTGCATGCCCACGCGCCTGGCGGCCTTCTGGTGGACCAGCGTGTCTTCCACCAGCACGCAGCATGAGGCGGGCACCCCGAGGCGCGCCGCCACATGGCGCAACATCCGGGCATCGGGCTTGGGCCGCAGGGTGCCGAACATGTGCATGTCCTCGATGCTGAGGACGCCATCGAACCAGCGCTGGATGCCCAGGGCCTTCAACACCCGCCAGGCGTAGGCCGCTGGCGCATTGGTGAGGATGACCTTGCGTCCGGGCAGCCGGGCGAGCGCCGCCAGGTCGGCCCCATGCCCCCGTACGCGGGCTTCCAGCCCGGGCAGCAGATGCGTGTGGTGCAGGAAGTGCGCCGGGTGCACCCCATGATGGCGCACCAGCCCCAGCAGCGTGGCCCCGTAGCGCAACCAATAGCGGCGGCGCAGCGCGTCGGACTCGACCTTGCTGAGCCCGAGATGGGTCTGGATGTACTCGCCGAAAGACACGTGCAGGTGCGGCAAGGACGCCGTGGAGGCATCGTGCAGCGTGTCGTCCAGATCGAACAGCCACACCCGGCGCGAAGCGGGCGGTTGGACGGCCGACATCGGTGTGCCGGGCTCAGTGCGAGCGGATCATGGTGCCGTAGGCCTGGTCGGTCAGGATCTCCAGCAGCATGGCATGGGGCACGCGCCCATCGACGATGTGCACCGCGTTCACGCCGCTGCGCGCAGCGTCCAGGGCGCCCGCGATCTTGGGCAGCATGCCGCCGCTGATCGTGCCGTCTTCGACGAGTTCGTCAATGCGGCGCGGCGTCAGTTCGGTCAACAGCTTGCCTTCCTTGTCCAGCACCCCGCGGATGTTGGTCAGCAGCATCAGTTTCTCGGCCTTGAGCACCTCGGCCAGCTTGCCGGCCACGAGGTCGGCGTTGATGTTGTAGCTCTCGTTGTGCTCGCCAAAGCCGATGGGGCTGATGACGGGAATGAACTGGTCGTCCTGCAGCGCACGCACCACGCTGGGGTCGATGGTGTCGATCTCGCCCACCTGGCCGAGGTCATGCTCCTTGGTCGGGTCGTCACGGTCGGTCATCTTCATCTTGCGCGCGCGAATCAGGCCGCCATCACGCCCGGTCAGGCCCACGGCCTTGCCTCCTGCGGCGTTGATCAGGCCGACGATGTCCTGCTGGACCTCGCCAGCCAGCACCCACTCCACCACTTCCATGGTCTCGTCGTCCGTCACCCGCATGCCCTGGATGAAGGTGCCCTTCTTGCCGACGCGGGCGAGCGCCTCGTCGATCTGCGGGCCGCCACCGTGCACCACGATGGGGTTCATGCCCACCAGCTTGAGCAGCACGATGTCCTCGGCAAAGTCCTGCTGCAAGGCCGGGTCGGTCATGGCGTTGCCGCCATACTTGATGACCAGCGTCTTGCCGTGGAACTTGCGGATGTAGGGCAAGGCCTGCGCCAGGATCTCGGCCTGGTCGCGCGGGGTGATGTGGTCGAGGCTGTGGTCAGGTTCCGTGGTCATGGCAGGTGGGCAGGTCTTGGACGTCTCGACAGATTGTAGGAACGTGGCGTCCGCGCCATCAGGACCCACCGGATACGGTCAGGTGTTCAGATACCTCGCCTCCAGGTGCGCCTTGAAGTACGCCGGGTTCAGCGGCTCGCCGCTGGCTCGGAAGGCGAGTTCGTCCGTGGTCCAGCGGCTGGCCTGGCTCCAGATGCGCTCTTGCAGCCAGCCGAAGACGGGCTGCAGGTCCCCGGCCGCGATGCGCGCGTCGAGGTCGGGCATCTCACGGCGCATGGTGGCGAACCACTGCGCCGCGAACATCGCGCCCAGGGAATAGCAGGGGAAGTAGCCGAACAGTCCTTCCGGCCAGTGCACGTCCTGCAGCGGGCCGTCCTTGAAATTGCCGCGCGTGTCCATGCCCAGCAGCTCACGCATCTTGGCGTCCCACAACGCGGGCACGTCTTCGGGCTCGATGTCGCCCTCCACCAGCGGGCGCTCGATCTCGTAGCGCAGGATGACATGGGCGGGGTAGGTCACCTCGTCGGCGTCCACCCGGATCAGTCCGCGCTTGACGCGGGTCATCAGCCGGTGCAGGTTGCGTGGCGCGAAGGCCGGCTGGTCGCCGAAGGCCTGACGCACCAGTGGAGCGAGCAGGCCGGCAAAGCCGGGGTGGCTGCCCAGTTGCATCTCGAAGCTCAAAGACTGGCTCTCGTGCAGCGCCATGGAGCGGGCCTCAGCCACGGGTTGGCCCAACAGATGGCGGGGCAGGTTCTGCTCGTAACGGCCATGCCCGGTCTCATGAATGGTGCCCATCAGGCTGCCGAGGAACTCATCCTCCCGGAAGCGCGTGGTCATGCGCACGTCCTCGGGCACACCACCGCAAAACGGATGGGTGCTGACATCCAGGCGCCCGGCGTCGAAATCGAAGCCCAGCAGCTTCATGGTCTGCTCACACAGCGTGCGCTGGGATGCCACCGGGAACGGCCCCTGGGGCTCGATGAGCGGCTCTCCCGCATCCTCCGCCGCCTGCCGGTCGATCACACGCTGGATGAGGTCAGGCAGCCAGCGACGCACGTCACCGAAGACGCGGCTCACGGTGGCGCTGGTCATGCCCGGCTCGTAGCGGTCCATCAGGGCGTCGTACTTGGGCAGGCCGGTCAGCTCCGACAGCAGCTTCGCCTCCTCGCGGCCGACCGCCAGCACCTCCCGGAAGTTCTCCAGAAAGCCGTTCCAGTCGTTGGCGGGCCGCTGGCGGCGCCAGGCGTGCTCGCAGCGCGAGGTGGCCCGCTGGCGTCGCTCTACCAGCGAGGCCGGAAGCGCGTTGGACACCCGCCAGGCACGCTCGATCTCGCGCAGGTTGGCGCGCTGCAGATCGTCCAGCGGCTCCTGCACGGCCTGGGTGATCCTGTCGCGCAGTGCCGCATCGGTGCGCATGCGGTGCATCAAGCCGTGCAACTCGGCCAGGGCGGCCGCACGCGCCTCGTTGCCCTTGGGCGGCATGTTGGCCGCCTGGTCCCAGCCGGCGATGGAGCCCAGATGGCCCAGATGGTGCAGCCGCTGGTTCAGGGCGACGAGGTCGTCGTAGGCGGGCGTTGTGGCCAGGGTCATCGTCAGTGCTCGCGGTGTGGGGTGAACATCAGCCGCGCATTGTGACGAGCAGGCCACAGCAGCTTCAAGCTCAGAGGCCGGCGTTCAAGTCTGGATCTGCCCCGGAAACACCCACAGCAGTGCGGCGGTCATGGTGACGTAGCGCGCAAACTTGCCGATGGCCATGTAGAGCAGGCATGGCCAGAAGGGCATGCGCAGCCAGCCCGCCACGGCACACAGCGGATCGCCCACCACAGGCAACCAGCTCAGCAGACAGGCCTTGGGCCCGAAGCGCTGCAGCCAGGCCAGGGCACGGGCCTCTGAGGGCTTGCGCTTGGACACGGCCTCGTAGGCCTTCTCGGCGCCCCATCCCATCCACCAGCTCACGGCCCCGCCCCCTGTGTTGCCCAACGTGGCCACCAGCACGGCCGGCCAGAAGAGCTCGGGGTTGAGCTTGACCAGCCCGAAGACCGCCGGCTCGCTGCCCATGGGCAGCAGGGTGGCCGACACGAACGCCACCACGAACACCGTCGTGAGACCGTACTTGGGCAAGGCCAGTGCGGCCAGCAGGGCATGCATCCAGGCTTCCATCAGACGCCGATCATAGAAGCCGGGATGGCTGATTCGCTGGGGGGCTGGCTATACTGGTGCCTCATTTTCGAGCAGCCAGCAAGCTCGACCGGGTCGACCCGGCGCGCTGCGGCTTCGGCGTCCCGCCCGAACCCCCTGCCCTGTGGCCTGCCAGGCCTTCCCGCCTTGTCTGCATTGCTATTGCCTGTGTCTGCGACGCTGGTCTCCGCGCCTTTGCGCCTGGGCCCCGTGGAGTTGCCCAACCGGCTGTTCGTCGCCCCCATGGCGGGCGTGACCGACCGGCCCTTCCGCATGCTGTGCAAGCGCCTGGGCGCGGGATATGCGGTGAGCGAGATGGTCACCTCCAAGCGCGAGTTGTGGTCCAGCCTCAAGACCTCGCGCCGTGCCAACCACGACGGCGAGACGGCGCCCATCGCCGTGCAGATCGCCGGCGTGGACCCGCACGAGATGGCCGACGCGGCACGCTACAACATCGACCGCGGCGCGCAGGTGATCGACCTCAACATGGGCTGTCCGGCCAAGAAAGTGTGCAACGTCTGGGCCGGCTCGGCGCTGATGAGCAACGAGCCCCTGGCGCTGCGCATCATCCAGGCCGTGGTGGCGGCCTGCGCTCCCCTGAATGTGCCGGTGACGCTGAAGATGCGCACCGGCCGCTGCGCCAGTGAGCGCAATGCCGTGGCCTTGGCCCGGGCAGCCGAAAGCGCGGGCGTGGCCCTGGTCACCGTGCACGGCCGCACGCGCGAACAGGGTTACACCGGCCTGGCCGAGTACGACACGATTGCCGCGGTGAAGGCAGCGCTGCGCGTACCCGTGGTGGCCAACGGCGACATTGACTCGCCTGCCAAGGCGCTGGCCGTGCTGCGCCACACGGGAGCCGACGCACTGATGATCGGCCGCGCGGCGCAGGGCCGGCCGTGGATCTTCCGCGAGATCGCACACTTTCTCGACACCGGCACGACGCCTGCGCCACCGGCCACAAAGGACGTGAGCGCCTGGATGCTGGAGCACCTTCAGGACCACTACGGCCTCTACGGCGAACTGGCGGGTGTGCGCACCGCGCGCAAGCACATCGGGTGGGCGGTGCGCGACCTGCCCGGCGGCGAAGACTTCCGCCAGACCATGAATATGCTGGACACCTGTGAAGCCCAGGTGCGAGCCGTCAGCGAATTTCTCGGGCAACTTGAAGAAGCGCACCCGCATTGGCCAGCCAACGCCGGCCCTCATCCTCCATGCACGACACGCCATGAGCCGCCAAGACATCGACAGCTGCATCCGCAAGACACTGCAACAGTACTTCCAGGACCTGGGCGAGGAGACGCCGCATGCCGTGCACGAGATGATCGTCTGCGCGGTGGAGAAGCCCATGCTGGAGGTGGTGATGGCGCGGGCCGAAGGCAACCAGAGCCGCGCAGCCGAATGGCTGGGCATCAACCGCAATACCCTGCGGCGCAAGCTGCTTGAACATGGACTCGTGCGATGACCACTGCACTGATCTCCGTCTCCGACAAGTCCGGCATCCTGGACTTCGCGCGCGAACTGCACGCTCTCGGCATCCGCCTGGTGTCCACTGGCGGCACCGCCAAGCTGCTGGCCGAGGCCGGCCTGCCCGTGACCGAGGTGGCCGAACTCACAGGCTTTCCCGAGATGCTGGACGGCCGCGTCAAGACGCTGCACCCCATGATCCACGGCGGCCTGCTGGCCCGGCGTGACCTGCCCGCCCACGTGCAGGCCCTGCAGCAGCACGGCATCGGCACCATCGACATCCTGTGCGTGAACCTCTACCCCTTCGAACAGACGGTGGCGCAGGACGGTTGCACCCTGGAAGACGCCATCGAGAACATCGACATCGGCGGACCGGCCATGGTGCGCAGCGCGGCCAAGAACTGGAAGGACGTGACGGTGCTGACCGACGCTTCCCAGTACGCGAGTGTTCTGGGCGAACTGCGCGCGCACGGCGCCACCCAGCCGGCCACGCGCTTTGCGCTGGCGGTGGCGGCCTTCAACCGCATCAGCAACTACGACGCCGCGATCAGCGACTACCTCTCGGCGCTACAGCCCGACGGCAAGCGCAGCCCGTTCCCGGCCCAGAGCAACGGCCGCTTCGTCAAGGTGCAGGACCTGCGCTACGGGGAGAACCCGCACCAGCAGGCCGCCTTCTATCGCGACCTCTACCCCGCGCCGGGCTCGCTGGCCGTGGCGCAACAGCTGCAGGGCAAGGAGCTCAGCTACAACAACATCGCCGATGCCGACGCCGCCTGGGAGTGCGTCAAGAGCTTCGAGACCAGCGCCTGCGTCATCGTCAAGCACGCCAACCCCTGCGGTGTGGCGGTGGGCGCCAGCCCGCTCGAAGCCTATGGCAAGGCCTTCCAGACCGACCCCACCTCGGCCTTTGGCGGCATCATCGCCTTCAACCGCCCGGTGGATGGCGAGGCGGCCACGGCCGTGGCCAGGCAGTTCGTGGAGGTGCTGATGGCCCCGGCCTTCACCGACGAGGCCTTGGAAGTCTTCAAGGCCAAGGCCAACGTGCGGTTGCTGCAGATCGCCCTGCCCCCCAGCGTCACGGGTCACGGCGCCACCGACGGGGCCAACGGCCGCAACCTGATGGACGCGAAGCGCGTGGGTTCGGGCCTGCTGCTGCAGACCGCCGACAACCGGGTGCTGCGACGCGAGGACCTGAGCTTTCCCACCCGCCTCAAGCCCACCGAGGCGCAACTGAACGACCTGCTCTTCGCCTGGACGGTGGCCAAGTACGTCAAGAGCAACGCCATCGTGTTCTGCGGCGGCGGCATGACGCTGGGGGTGGGCGCGGGCCAGATGAGCCGCATCGACTCCGCCCGCATCGCCTCCATCAAGGCCGGCCATGCCGGGCTGTCCCTGCAGGGCTCGGCCGTGGCGAGCGACGCCTTCTTCCCCTTCCGCGACGGCCTGGACGTGGTGGTGGACCAGGGTGCGGCCTGCGTCATCCAGCCCGGTGGCTCCATGCGCGATGCCGAGGTCATTGCCGCGGCCGACGAGCGCGGCGTGGCCATGGTGTTCACGGGCGTGCGGCACTTCAGGCATTGAAGGTCTGCCCTTGACCGCCACCCGCATCCTGGGCATCGACCCCGGCCTGCAGAAGACGGGCTTTGGGGTCATCGACGCGCAGGGCACGCGGCTGGCCTACGTGGCCAGCGGCACCATCAGCACGCTGGAAGCGCCGCGGGGCGACCTGCCCGGACGGCTGAAGATCATCTTCGAAGGCGTCCGCGAGGTGGTGCAGCGTTACGAGCCGCAGTGCGCCTCGGCCGAGATCGTGTTCGTCAACGTCAACCCGCAGAGCACGCTGCTGCTGGGCCAGGCGCGTGGGGCGGCCCTGGCCGCGCTGGTGTCTGGCGGGTTGCCGGTGGCGGAGTACACCGCGCTGCAGATGAAGAAGGCCATCGTCGGTCACGGCCTGGCCACCAAGTCGCAGGTGCAGGAGATGGTCAAGCGCCTGCTGCAACTGCCCGGCCTGCCCGGCAAGGACGCGGCCGATGCCCTCGGGCTGGCGATCTCGCACGCCCATGCAGCGTCGTCCTTTGCGGCGATAGCGCAGTCGGGTACGCTGCAAAGACGCCAGCATGCGCAGTACCGCGGCGGCAGGACGTATTGAGGCCGGCAGCGCGCTAGCGGCCCGCCTGAACCCGACCACACTCTATCGACAACACCGCCCACAGACCCTGCAGCGCTCACCACTGACCTCCCGAAGGAACTGACCCATGACCACCTCCGTCAAGACCGAGTGGATCTCCATCGCACCCGGCTTTGCCGGCTACCTGGCCCTGCCGCCAGCGGGGCAAGGCCCGGGCCTGGTGCTGTTCCAGGAGATCTTCGGCGTCAACGAGCACATCCGCGCCGTGGCCGAGCAGTACGCGCTGGACGGCTTTGTGGTGCTGGCACCGGACTGCTTCTGGCGTGATGCGCCGCGGGTGGAGCTGGGCTACGCGGGCGACGACTGGCAGCGGGCCTTTTCGCTGATGAAGGCCTACCAGCCTGAGGACGCCCTCACGGACATCGGCGCGGCCGTGCAGGCCTTGCGCGCCCGGCCCGAGGTGGCGGGTGGCAAGGTGGGGGCCCTCGGCTACTGCATGGGCGGGCGCCTGGCCTACCTGGCCGCGGCCACCGCAGGCGTGGACGCGGCGGTGCCCTACTACGGCGGCGGCATTCACACCCAGCTGGAGCGCGCGACCGCCGTCACCTGTCCCATGCAGTTCCACTACGCCGAGCATGACGCCAACATCCCGCTGAGCGCGGTGGCTGCGGTGCAGCAGGCCTTTGCCGGCCGGGCCGCCGAGGTGCACACCTACACCGACGCGCACCACGGTTTCAACTGCTGGGCACGTGAGAGCTATCACGCCCCCAGTGCGGCGCTGGCCCATGGCCGGGCGCTTGCCTTCCTGGCGCAGCACCTGTTCTGACCGCGCCATGACCGCCAGCGCCGTGCCCAGCACCACACGCCTGCAGGCCCTACTGCAGACCCTGGGCGACGGCCTGCTGGAGCGCGAGGCCGCCGTGCGCCTGGCGCTGCTGGCCGCGCTGGCCGGCGAGCACGTGCTGCTGATCGGCCCACCCGGCACGGCCAAGAGCGCGTTGGCCCGGCGGCTGCACCACGCCTTTGCGGGCGCGCGCTACTTCGAGCGCCTGCTCACGCGCTTTTCCACGCCCGAGGAACTCTTCGGTCCGCTCTCGCTCAAGGCACTGGAGCACGACCGCTACGAGCGCCTGACCGAGGGCTTCCTGCCCACCGCCGGCATCGCCTTTCTGGACGAGGTTTTCAAGGCGAACTCGGCCATCCTCAATGCGCTGCTCACCCTGTTGAACGAGCGCGAGTTCGACAACGGCACACAGCGCCTGAAGGCGCCGCTGATCACGGTGGTGGCGGCCAGCAACGAGGTGCCCAGCGACGAGGCACTGCAGGCCTTCCACGACCGCTTTCTGGTGCGCGTGCCGGTGGCGCCGGTGGGCGACGAGGCGTTCGCGGCGCTGCTGGGGCTGGGCTCGCCAGCTACGGGTGAGGGCGGGTCAGGTCCTGAAGCAGATCTGAAGCCGCTGGACGAAGGCGACAGGGCCGCCGTGGCCGACGCCGCTTCACGCGTCCGCCTGGGCGAGGATTTCATCGAGGCCTGCCACGACCTGCGCGCATGGTTGGCGCAACGTCAGATGGCGATGTCAGACCGCCGCTGGCGCCAGTTCGTGCACCTGGCCCAGACGGCAGCCGCTACCGAGCAACGCCCGGCCCTGGACGTGCTGGACCTCTGGTTGGCCCCGTACGTGGCCAGCGCCCAGCCGCGCGACCTGCCGCTGCTGCAGCAATGGTTCGTGGATGAAGCCCTCCAGACACCGCCCACGGCCGCTCCCTGGCTCGAACGCGCTGTCGAGGCCTTCGAAAAGCAGCTCGGCATCGAGCAGCAGACACCGGCCGAGGGCAGCGGTGGCCCGGACGACGGCGCCGGCAAGCTGGCCCTGGCGCGGGCTATCGGCCTGCACGCCCAGACGGACGCCGAACCGGGCCTGCAGCGCATCGTCTCCAGCCGGCTGGAGGAGCGCCTGCGCAAGCGCTGGGGCCTGCGCCACATCGAAGCCCGCGTGGCGCAGGTGGCGCAGATCGAGGCTGAGCTCAGCGCCTGGGCGCAGGAGGTGCGGGCCGGGCGTGACGCTCTGGCGCAACGCCTGTCCACGCGGCTGTGGACGCCGCAGGATCTAAAGGCGCAGGCGCTGCAGCGCCACGACGCTGCGCTCACGCAGCTTGCCGGCTGGGCCCAGCGCCTGTCGGCAGCGCGGGAAGGTTTCGCCCAGCTGCCCGTGGAGGAGGCGGCAGGCGACAGCGCGGACGCGGCACCGGCCGCCGTGGCCTGGGCCAGCGCGGCCTGAAGTCCTGGGGCCACGCATGGGGGTGCGCTGGTGAAGCAGCATCAGGCCTCTGGCGACAGCGTGCCGGCCCAGACATTGGACGCTCCCACCCCCGCGCAAGCTGACAACTCGACGGCCCGGCCACTCGTGGGGGCAGAGCATGCCAACGCCTCCACCCCGGTTCTTCAAGCTGAAGCCACCAACCGCTTCGACCACCCATACCACCAGCTGGAGCCGTTGCCTCGCGGCGTCTGGTTGCCGGTGCTGATCACCGCGGCCGGTACGCGGGAAGATCGCCTGGCACATGGCCGGCATTGGCTGGAAGCCCTGAACTTTGGTCGCCTGCCCGAAGCACACGCTCACTTCGGTGAACCCGACGCCTGCACCGCGCTGCGCGCCATCGTCGGTGCACTCCAACTGCCTGCCCTGGCCCGCGGCGTGCCCACGCTGGCCGAGCAGGTGCTGCGCACGCTGCTGTGGCACCTGGACCGCATCCCCGACCTGCAGCCCCGCCTGAGCCGGGCGCAGGCCGTGGCGCAGGCGGTGGCCGAGTTCCGCGAGGCCTGGCGCATCGACACCGCCGGCCTGGAGGACGAACTCGCCCTGCTGCGCGACCTGGCCGACGGCGCCCACTTGCGCTGGGACGCCCTGCGCGGCCAGTTGCGCTCACGCGAGTGGCAGGCCGCGCGCCAGGCCGCGGACCGGCTGGCCGAGCTGCCCGCGGTAGTGGCCCTGCTGGACCGCCTGGGCCGCAGCGCCGCTCGCCCATCAACCCCGCAGCGCCGTGCGCCCCAGCCGCGCGACACGCCGCAGCGGGCCCCGTTGCGCGCCGAGGAGACCCGCATCCCCGGCGCGCCGGGTGAGCTCACAGGCATCCGTTTCGCAGCCGACCTGGCCCGCATGCTGCCCGCCGAAGCCGCGTTGCTGCGGCATCCCATCGGCCGGCGGCTGTGGCGGGCGCGCCATGCCGAGGGCCGGCTGCTGGCCCACGACAGCCAGGCCGTGCTGACCGACTGGCGGCCCGACCCCAACGCAGCGGCGCGAGGCGGCCTGCACGATGCCCCGCCCGAACCGCGCGCCCACGGCCCCTTCATCCTGTGCCTGGACACCTCAGGCTCCATGCGCGGCGCGCCCGAGCAGATCGCCAAGGCGGTGGCGATCGCCGCCGTGCGCGCGGCGCGCGCCAGCGGCCGGGGCTGCCGGCTGATCGCCTTCGGCGGCCCGGGAGAACTGCTGGAGCGTGACCTGGCCGGCCCCGGCGGCCTGGAGGCGCTGCTGGACCTAATGGGCCAGGGCTTTGACGGCGGCACCGACGTGCAGACGCCCATCGAACGCGCGGTGGACCTGGTGCACGGCAGCGCCTGGGGCAGCGCCGACCTGCTGATCGTCAGCGACGGCGAGTTCGGCTGCGTGCCCGCCACGCTGCAGCGCCTGGACGAGGCCCGCGCCCACCTGGGCCTGGCCGTGCACGGCATCCTCGTCGGCGACCGCGAGACCATGGGCCTGCTGGAAGTGTGCGACGAGATCCACTGGGTGCGCGACTGGCGCCGCCACACCGAAGCCGGCGACCCCGCCAGCCGCACCGAAACCCGTCTGGCCACCCCCGTGCACAGCAAGAGCCTGACCGCGCTGTACTTTCCGAATGCCCTGTCCGCGCGGGCGGCACGGCATCGGACGGGGTAAAGAAGCGCGCGAGTGCGCGACCACGCGACTCGCGGCCCGCCCAAGCAAGAGCGGAGGGTGCCGGCGACGTCACTGACGGGATAAATCGGCCTGATCGAAAGGGTTGAACAAGGCGAGGGTCGAGTCCTCGAAATCGCCCACATTGCGCATCACCACCGTCAGGTCGTGGATCAAGGCTGTCGCCGCGATCTGCTTATCCAACTCGTGCGCGGGAGAAGGCACTCGCAGCCTGCCCCAGATCTGGGCTGCTTCGGCATCGAAAGGCAGCACCCGGTCGGCGAACTCCTGCAGCACCCGGCCAAGCCAATGCTCCAGCAATGCCGCCTGCGCGGCGTCACCCCGATACCGGATGATTTCGACCCCCCGGCGAAGCTCGCCCACCGTCACCGCTGAAAGGTACAGCGCTGTGTCGTCGATGGCCGCCCTCGCAAAAACTGACGCACTCCTGGGTGCGCACGGGGGCCCTTGCGGGCTTCGCTGATGACGTTGGTGTCAATCAAATACACGCCGAGCCTCACCAGGCGACTGCACACGCTCGAAGTCGGCATCGCAGCCGACATCGGGCATGGCGGCCAGCACCTCGGCGAGTGAGCGCCGGCGCGGCCGCGTCAAGGCGGTGCGCAGGATGTCGCGGTGCTCGGCCTCGGCGCTGCGGCCGTGCGCCACAGCCTGCGCCTTCAGCGCGCGCACCAAGTCTTCTTCAATGCCACGAACCAGCAGGTCTGCCACGGTGTGCTCCTTGAGTGACGCCCAGAAGCCAGGGGCGACAAGGGGAGCCTTTTGCGGAGTTCCCCCTGAACGATATAAATGATAGCTGTCCGCATTCACATGCTGCACAGCCGGATCAGACCTTCACCCATCGGGACCACTCGGGCCAGCGAACCTCAAGCGGGTCCAGCGGCCCTTTCTGGGTCAGCCTTCTCTGTTTGGCAACTTGCTCAGGGCACTCAAGGTGTCGACGCACGCCCGCGCGACCTCTGTCCCCTTCTTGATGAAGTGACTGGCAAAGAACTCCAGGTGCTCCTGGTGCTCGTGGAAGTCCCGAGGGGTCAGCACTGCCGAAAAGACGGGGGTGTCGTGATCCAGTTGGACTCGCATCAGTGCATCAATCACCGCGGAGGCCACGAACTCATGCCTGTAGATGCCGCCATTGACGACGAGACCGCAAGCGATGATTCCGTCATACGCCCCAGACGCAGCAAGGCGCTTGGCGTGCAGCGGGATCTCGAACGCGCCAGGAACCTCGTAGAGGTCCACCACACCAGACGGGTCGCACGTTCGGCCGAGTTCGGAGCGAATCGCGGCGGTGGCGTTGGCGACGATGTCTGGATGCCACCGCGACGAGATGACTGCCACGCGAAACCCGGCCGCAGGGCTGGCGTTCGCTTCTGGCTTGGGGGGAATTGCTTTGGATATCTGATTCATGGAAACCTCGAAAGAAGTGGGACCAGAATCAGGGCGCACGCAAACGCGGCACCAAGCCGCAATCGCGTTGGCGCCGAGACTACGCGATCTCTTTCATCCGGACTGTGACCGTCGGCTCTGGCATCGCACCAGATCTGCTGACCCTGGCACCAGCGTAGGCCGGTGCCAGGCGCTCGCGGGCTCCTGCAACGAACTGCAGATACCGCCGGTGGGGAATTCCACCCCGCCCTGAGAACGCTGTCAGCCCATAACGGCTAACGAGAACATTTTGGCAGGCTGCTGCAGAGGGCCATGGCGGCCCCCGGCCCTACCCCCAAACGCCTGCTTTCAGTCCTTGCCCACAGCGACTCGGGTCTCAATGGGTGCGCTCATTCAGCTCCTCGCGAAGCACCTTTCGCAGAAGGGCGACCGTCAGGGGCTTGTCGTTGGATGCCGCCGTACGCTTGGGCTGCGCAAGGGCAGAGCGAAGCACACTGTTGATCATGGTCTGGTATCCGGTGCCTTCCTCCTCCGCCTTCGAACGGAAGTGCTCCAGCACGTCGTCATCCAGCATGATCGTGATTCGGGTCTTGCCCTTCGAGGGGATGACCGCCCCTCGCTTGGCATTCGAGAAGTCGTAGTCCTTACGCACTGTATTGCTCCGATTCGCCTCTGCTGGCCTTGCGCGCTGAGATCAGGCGGGTTGCGCTTGCGCGCGGGGTGTGAACCACGACGAGCACGCGGCCCAAAGCGTCCATGCCCAGGGTGACGAAGCGTTGCTCCCCTTCCGAGTCAGGGTCTTCCAATGTGAGGGCCATGGGGTCGCGAAGCGCCTGCTCCGCGTGAGAAAAGCTCACCTTGTGCTTTTGCAGGTTGGCTCTGGCCTTGACTGGATCGAACTCGATATCCACGGTCTAAGTATGCATGACATATGCATTGGTGGAAACCGAACGAAAAAAATCAGACCTTGACGAGCGTCCGCATCAAATCCTTGTTTTCGATGTGACGAGAATCAGACAGCCTCACACCAACCCGTCAAACATCCACACCTCCACAGGCTCCCCCGCCGCCACCGAGCCCTGGTCGTGGCCCAGCACCAGCAGGGCGTTGGCCTCGGACAGGCTGCGCAGGATGCCAGCGCCTTGTGAGCCGGTGACGCGGGCGGTCCATTCGCCGGCCAGGGGACCTTCGCTCTCGCGCTGGACGATGGCGCGCTGGAACTCGGTGCGGCCGGGGCGCTTGCGGATGGCCTCGGCACTCCTGACGCGCAAGGCCATGGGCGGCTCGGCCGGGGCGCCGGCCAGCACCTGCAGCGCCTCGCGCACGAAGGCGTAGAAGGTGACCAGTGCGGCTACCGGATTGCCGGGCAGGGCGAACAGCCAGGCCGGTTCGGACTGGCTTTCGCCATTGCTCCAGGCCGGTTCGGACTGGCTTTCGCCATTGCTCCAGGCCGGTTCGGACACGGCCCCCCGCCGCAGGGGCCCGAACGCAAAAGGCCGGCCTGGGCGCATGGCCACCTTCCAGAAGGCCACCTCGCCCAGACGGCTCAGCAGCTCGCGCGTGTAGTCGGCCTCGCCCACGCTGACCCCACCGCTGGTAACCACCGCGTCGCAGGTGGCTGCGGCCTGGGTGAAGGCCGCCTCCAGTGCGGCGGGCTCATCCGGCACGAGGCCCTGGTCCACCACCTCCACGCCCAGGCGGCGCAGCGCGCCGGCCAGGCTGGCGCGGTTGCTGTCGTAGATGCAGCCCTCGGGCAGGGGCTGGCCGGGGTTGCGCAGTTCGTCGCCCGTGGAAATCAGCGCCACGCGCAGGCGGCGGCGCACGGTGAGTGTGGCAAAGCCCAGCGAGGCGGCCAGCCCCAGGTCCGACGGGCGCAGCACACGGCCGGCGCGCAGGGCGGGCTTGCCTTGGGCCAGGTCTTCCCCAGCTCGGCGGCGGTTCTCGCCGCGCTTCACGGTACGGGCGGGCACGGTCACGCGCAGCGCAGCGCCTTCGCCTTCGGTCTTCACCAGTTCCTGCGGCACCACGGTGTCCAGCCCCGGGGGCATCACCGCGCCGGTCATGATGCGCACTGCCTGCCCCGCGGCCACGGCGCCGGTGAAGGCCTGTCCGGCGTAGGCGGTGCCAGCCACCGAGAGCATCAGATCGGCCCCGGCATCGGCCTCCAGCGCCGCGCCATCGAAGGCGAAGCCGTCCATGGCCGAGTTGTCGTGCGGCGGCACGTTCATGGGGCTCACGAGGTCCTGCGCCAGAACGCGGCCCAGGGCCTGCGCCAGCGGCAGCGTTTCCGTGCCGGCCACCGGGCGCAACGGTGCCAGGATGGCTTCACGGGCCTGCGCCACGCTGAGGTGGCGGTCATTGGCAATCAGCGGGGAAGGGCCGAGGGTGGACATGGTGGTGGGCAGGGCCTGCTGAGAGTGAGAACGCGTCAAGCCGCGCATTGTGGTGCGACCCGTGACACGTTGAGTCCCAGGTCTTGGCTGAGGGCAGCCCAGACAAAGAACTGGGACGGGCGCCACACGCACTGAACTTGGAGAGTTCAACGCGCTTTGCACGCGCCGAAGCTCGGTACGGCTCGCAGCGGACTGATATGCAGTGAAGAACATATCGCCAAGCCAGGCGGGTCTGCCGAGAATCTGCGCGCCCCACCGTTGGCCGATCCGCCAGGCTGGGCCTGACCACTCGCGAGTGACGTCACTCCACATCACCCTCTGCACCCTCATCGCCCCCGTGAGCACCTTCCACGACAGCCTGGCCACCGCGGGATCGCTGATCCTGGGGGCCGACCCGCGCCTGGCGCAGGTGGTGGGGCTGTCGCTGCAGGTCAGCGGCACGGCCTGCCTGCTGGGCGCGGGCATCGGCCTGGCCTTGGGAGCCTGGCTGGCCGTGGCGCGCTTTCCCGGGCACGGCCTGGTGGTGGGTCTGCTGAACACGCTGCTGGCGCTGCCCTCGGTGGTGGTGGGGCTGGTGGTCTACCTGCTGCTGTCGCGCTCGGGGCCGCTGGGGTCCTGGGGCATCCTCTTCACGCCCACGGCCATGGTCATCGCCCAGAGCATCCTCGTGGTGCCGCTGATAGCCGCCCTGGCGCGCCGTCTGGTGCTGTCGGCCTTGGCCGAAGGGGGCGACCAACTGCGGTCGCTGGGCGCCGGCTCGGCCGCCACCGCCGCCTTGCTGCTGGTGCACGAGCGGCTGGGGGTGATGACGGCACTGCTCACCGGCTTCGGCCGCGCCATTGCCGAGGTGGGGGCAGTGATGATCGTGGGCGGCAACATCGACGGCTTCACTCGCGTGATGACGACCTCGATCGCCCTGGAAACCAGCAAGGGCGACCTGCCCCTGGCCCTGGCCCTGGGCCTGGTGCTGCTGGCCGTGGTGGGTGTCTTGAATGCGTTGATCGCCTTGCTGCAGTGGCGCAGCGGGGGCGGCCGGGAGGCACCGCTGTGAGCGGGTCTTCACCTGACAGTGCGGGCAACTCTGTGGATCCCGACATCCAAGCCCACGCACCGGGCGCCGAGCGCCCTGCCGGGCCGGCCCGCACCGCAGCACAGGCCCCACCTGCCGTGCACGAGCCGCTGCTGACACTGCAGTCCGCGAGCGTCAGCTTCGGTACCACCCGTGCGTTGCAGGACGTGAACCTGCGTCTGTTGCGGGGTGAGCGTCTGGCCCTGGTGGGCGCCAACGGCTCGGGCAAGACCACGCTCTTGCGCCTGCTGCACGGCCTGCAAGCCGCTGACCGCGTCACAGACAGGCGGCATGGTGCGGCGCAGAACGCGGCAACGTCCGGCGCAGCCCCACCCTCCGCACAGCGACCCCGCACCGAACACCTGCTGCTACCCGAGAACCGCCCGCCCGTCAGCGCCATGGTGTTCCAGCGCCCATTCCTGCTGCACCTGTCGGTGCGCTGGAATGTGCTGCTAGGACTGTGGCTGCAGGGTGTGCCTGCCGCGCAGCGGGATGCGCGTTGCCAGCAGGCCCTGCAAAGAGTGGGGCTGGGCACCCTCGCCCACCGCCCGGCACGGGCGCTTTCAGGCGGCCAGCAGCAGCGCCTGGCGCTGGCGCGGGCCTGGGCCCTGCAGCCCGACATCCTGTTCCTGGACGAACCCACGGCCAGCCTGGACCCCAGCGCCAAGCAGGAGGTGGAGTCGCTGGTGCGCGAGTTCGCCGATGACGGCGTGACCGTCGTGATGAGCACCCACAACCTGGGCCAGGCCAAGCGCCTGGCCACCCGGGTGGCCTACCTGGCAGGCGGGCGCCTGGTGGCCGACCGGCCGGTGGACGAGTTTTTTGACAGCCCCGACCTCCCGGTCGAGGCCCGACAGTTCCTCAAAGGAGAACTTCCATGGCTGACTTGAAAGCATTGAACGGGACAGGCGCGCAAAACCACCTGGGGCAGCCCGGCTTGCTGCTGAGAGCATGGGCCCTGGTGGCCGCGCTCGCGCTGTCCGCTGCAGGGCCCGCCCAGGCCCAGGCCCAGGCACCGGCCCAGGCCCCGGCTTCAGCCATCGTGATGGCCAGCACCACCAGCACCGAGCAATCGGGCCTGTTCGGCCACCTGCTGCCGGCCTTCAAGCAGGCCACAGGCATTGACGTGCGCGTGGTGGCCGTGGGCACGGGCCAGGCGCTGGACACCGGCCGCCGCGGTGACGCCGATGTGGTCTTCGTGCACGACACGGCAGCCGAGGAGAAGTTCGTGGCCGAAGGTTTTGCCACGCAGCGCCGCAACGTCATGTACAACGATTTCGTGCTCATCGGACCCAAGGCCGACCCTGCGGGCACACGCGGTGCCGACATCGCCGCCGCACTCAAGAAGCTGGCCGCCAGTCCACAGGCCTTCATCTCCCGCGGCGATAAGAGCGGCACCCACGCAGCGGAGTTGCGGCTGTGGAAGGCCGCCGGCGTCGATGTGGCGGCCGCCAAGCCTGCCGCCTACCGGGAGTGCGGCTGCGGGATGGGCCCCGCGCTGAACATGGCCGCCAGCACCAACGCCTACGTGCTGGCCGATCGCGGCACCTGGCTGTCGTTCAAGAACCGCGGTGACTTGGCCATCGTGGTGGAAGGTGACAAGACCCTGTTCAACCAGTACGGCGTGATGGTGGTCAACCCCGCCAGGCACCCCCACGTCAAGGCCGCCGCAGCGCAGCGATTTGCCGATTGGGTGGTGTCACCGGCCGGGCAGTCGGCCATCGCCGGCTACAAGATCGGCAGCGAGCAATTGTTCTTCCCCAACGCGCGGCCCTGAAGGGCCCGGCTCAGTTGGGGCGTGTGCCGCGCCGAAAGTCGCAAGTACGCCAAGAACGCCAAGAACGCCAGAAGTGCCATTAGGCCCGGGGAACCGGGCCCTTTCGCTTTCTTGGAGACTTGCCTTGGCACAAGAAACCTGCCCATTTCGCTGGGTCTGGCAATCCGACTAGGGTTTTCACGGGGTGCGCCCGGCCGAAGGTATGAAGATGATTGCTTATGTGTGGTCTGGTTACGGCGCTCGCTTGGCGCCGGGTCGTGGCCCACCGACATTCAACCCCAGCGCAGAGGGACCCCATGCAGAAAAGCCTGCACATCAACGCCGACAAGTGCACCGGCTGTCTCCAGTGCGAGATGGCCTGCTCGTACGAGAACTACGGGGTGTTCGCCCCCGCCAAGTCGCGCATCAAGGTGTTCGACTTCCATGCCACCGGCAAGAAGGTGCCCTACACCTGCACGCAATGCGACGAGGCCTGGTGCCTGCATGCCTGCCCCGTGGAAGCCATCACCGTGGACAAAGCCACCGGCGCCAAGGTGGTGAACGACACCACCTGCGTGGGCTGCAAGGTCTGCACCATCTCCTGCCCTTTCGGCACCGTGAACTACGTGCAGGAAACCGGCAAGGTGCAGAAGTGCGACCTGTGCGGCGGCGACCCCGCCTGCGCGACCGCCTGCCCCACCGGCGCCATCACCTACGTGGACGCCAACTGGACGGGTCTTTCCAAGATGCAAGCCTGGGCTGACAAGCTGGGCAACCAGGCCGCGGCCTGAACCTCACAAGGAGCCAACAACATGTCTTGGGCAGGAAAAATCCTCCGCGTGAACCTCACGGCCGGCACCGTCACCTCTGAGCCGCTGAAGATGGACTGGGCCCGCGCCTACCTGGGCTCGCGCGGTCTGGCCACCAAGTATCTGGTCGAAGAAGTCGACGCCAAGGTCGATCCGCTGGCCGTCGAGAACAAGCTGATCTGGGCCACGGGTCCGCTCACCGGCACCATGGCCTCCACCGGCGGGCGCTACACCGTCGTCACCAAGGGCCCGCTCACGGGCGCCGTGGCCTGCTCCAACTCGGGCGGCTACTGGGGTGCCGAGCTGAAGATGGCCGGCTGGGACATGATCATCTTCGAGGGCAAGTCCGCCAAGCCCGTGTACCTCTATGTGAGCGACGACCACGCCGAACTGCGTGACGCCAGCCACCTGTGGGGCCAGAGCGTCTGGAAGACCGAAGAAGCGCTGAAGAAGGCCCACCAGGACCCGCTGCTGCGCATCTCCAGCATCGGCAAGGCCGGTGAGAACCAGGTGCTGTTCGCCGCCATCGTCAATGACCTGCACCGCGCCGCCGGGCGCTCGGGCGTGGGCGCCGTGGCCGGCTCCAAGAACCTCAAGGCGATTGCCGTGCGCGGCACCAAGGGCGTGGGCAACTTCGCCGACGCCAAGGAGTTCATGAAGGTCACCTTCGAGAAGAAGAAGATCCTGGCCGACAACGCCGTCACGGGCCAGGGCCTGCCCACCTACGGCACCCAGGTGCTGATGAACGTGATCAACGAGGTGGGAGCGCTGCCCACCCGCAACCACCAGGACAGCCAGTTCGAAGGCGCCAAGGACATCTCCGCCGAGGCGATGGCCACCCCACGCGCCACCGACGGCAAGAAGCATCTGGTCACCAACCAGGCCTGCTTCGGCTGCACCATCGCCTGCGGGCGCATCAGCAAGATGGACCAGGGTCACTTCACGGTGCAGAACAAGCCCGAGTACTGGGGTGCCTCCGGCGGCCTGGAGTACGAAGCCGCCTGGGCGCTGGGTGCGGCCAACGGCGTGAACGACCTGGAAGCCCTGCAGTACGCGAACCTGCTGTGCAACGAGCAGGGCATGGACCCCATCAGCTTCGGCGCCACCGTGGGCGCGGTGATGGAGCTATACGAGATGGGCGTGCTCACCAAGGAGCAGTTGGGCATCGAGGCCCCGTTCGGGTCGGCCCACGCGCTGGCGCACTTTGCCGAGATCACCGCCAACGGCGAGGGCTTTGGCAAGGAGATCGGCCTGGGCAGCAAGCGCCTGACCGCCAAGTACGGCCACCCCGGGCTGAGCATGAGCGTCAAGGGCCAGGAGTTCCCGGCCTACGACGGCCGCGGCATCCAGGGCATGGGTCTGACCTATGCCACCAGCAACCGCGGCGCCTGCCATCTGCGCAGCTACACCGTGGCTTCCGAGATCCTGGGCATCCCGGTCAAGACCGACCCCCTGGTCTCAGAAGGTAAGCCGGAACTGGTCAAGGCCTTCCAGGACGCCACTGCCGCGTTCGATGCCGCCGGCATCTGCATCTTCACGAGCTTTGCCTGGACCCTGGCCGACGTGCAGCCCCAGGTCGCCGCCGCCTGCGGCTCGGAGTTCACGATGGACGCCATGAACGACATCGGCGAGCGCATCTGGAACATGGAGCGCGACTTCAACAACCGCGCCGGCTTCACGAGCAAGGATGACGTGCTGCCCGCCCGCCTGACCACCGAACCGGTGAAGACCGGCCCGGCCAAGGGCCTGGTGTCGCAGGTGCCGCAGATGCTGCCGCACTACTACGACATCCGCGGTTGGGATGCCGACGGCCAGTTGAAGGCCGAGACGCGCCAGCGCCTGGGCCTGTGACCCTGGCATAGGCACGGCAGCCCTCCCGCAAGGACGGCAAGAAGGCGGTGGCAGCACCGCCTTCTGCGTTTCTGGGGGCGCCTCAGCCCCACCACACCGCACCGCGAATACGAATCCGAGGAGACCGACCATGAAGCACCTGATCCTTGGCGCCGGACCGGCTGGCGTGATCGCCGCCGAAACCATCCGCAAGCACGCGCCGCACGACGAGATCACGCTGGTAGGCGACGAGCCTGAGGCGCCCTACTCGCGCATGGCCATCCCCTACCTGCTGATCGGCAACATTGGCGAGGCCGGCACGCACCTGCGCCACAGCGCCGGCCACTTCGAGGCCCAGCGCATCGCGCTCAAGCGCGGCCGGGCCGTGGCGCTGGACACGACTGCGCGTACGGTCAAGCTGGACAGCGGCGAAACCCTGGCTTACGACCGGCTGTTGATCACCACCGGCTCGTCACCCGCCACGCCGCCCATTCCGGGCATCGACGGGCCGGGCGTACGCGCCTGCTGGACGCTGGCGGACGCCCGCGCCATCATGGCGCAGGCCACGCCGGGTGCGCGCGTGCTGCAGATGGGCGCCGGCTTCATCGGCTGCATCATCATGGAGGCGCTGGCCGCGCGCGGCGTCAAGCTCAGCGTGGTGGAGATGGGCGACCGCATGGTGCCGCGCATGATGGGCCCCACGGCCGGCGGCATGATCAAGGATTGGTGCGAGAAGAAGGGCGTGGCCGTGCACACCGGCGCCCGGGTGGAGGCCATCGAGCGGCCCGCAGGTGGCGCCTTGCGCGCCCGCCTGTCCAACGGCCAGACGCTGGAGGCCGATCTGGTCATCAGCGCCACGGGCGTGAAGCCCAACATCGGCTTCCTGGAAGGCAGCGCGGTCAAGTGCCTGGTGGGGGTGCTGACGGACGAGCATCTGCAGACCAGCGTGCCCGGCGTCTATGCCGCCGGTGACTGCGCCGAGGCCTTCGACAAGGTCAGCGGCAAGACCATCGTCAGCGCCATCCAGCCCAACGCCGCCGAGCAAGCCCGCGTGGCCGCACTCAACATGGTGGGGCAGAAGAGCGAGCTCAAGGGCGTGACGCAGATCAACGTGCTCGACACGCTCGGCCTCATCTCAGCCAGCTTCGGCAACTGGGAAGGCGTGGCGGGCGGCCAGCACGCGGAGTTGACCGAGCCCGACCAGCGCACCGGCGGGCGCCACTTGAGCCTGCAGTTCGCCGACGGCAAGCTGGTGGGCTGTAACGCGATCGGCTGGACGCAGCACGTGGGCGTGATGCGCGGCCTGGTGGAAGGCGCCGTGCCCCTGGGCGAGTGGAAAGACAAGCTGCTTGCCGACCCGACGCTGCTGATGGAGGCCTACCTGGCCCGTGCGCAGGCCCAGGACGTGCACGCCAGCGTGTGATCACGCCACACGCTTGCGCCCTGGTCGTGCAGGTGCATGTGCACCGTGGCAGGATGCCCCCATGCAGATCACCTTCAAGCTCTACGCCAGCCTCACCGACTACCTGCCCGCTGACAAGCGTCGCGGCAATGCCATGACGCTGGAAGTGCCCGACGGCGCCACCATCGAGCAGGTGACCGAGCCCTTTCAATTGCCGCAGAAGCTGGTGCACCTGGTGCTGGTGAACGGGCGCTACGTCGCCCCTGCCGACCGCGCCACGCTGCCCCTGCAGCCACAGGATGTGCTGGCCATCTGGCCGCCCGTGGCCGGGGGCTGAGGACGCGCGAGGTGTCGGAGGCCACGCCTTCTTCCTCCTCCACGCCTTCGCCATCCGTCCCGGCGTCATTTGAGCGGGAATACGGCTGCACGGAGCAAGAGTGGCTGCGCTGGATGCCCGAGGCCGTGCATGGCCACCCCTGGGCGCAGCCCGAAGAGGGCCGCCTGGGCGTGGCCATCGGCCAAGGCGCACTGGTGATCGACTGGCAGGTGCTGACCCCTCGCGTCATCGCCCTCATCCGGCTACCACGCATGGCCGTTCGATTCCGGTTCCAAGCGGTGGAAGCGCCGGCGCGCAACGCCTTCATGAAGCGCTTCGACCTGCACCTGCAGCGCGGCGGCGGCTGAAGAAGCCTCAAGAGCAGGCCGTGGGCGCCGCAACGCGCACACCGCACGCAGCGCAGGCGCGCGGGGCAGACAATGCGGGGTCCAGAGTTTCCCGCCATGACCTCCTCCTCCACCGCCCGCGGCGTCCAACTGCAGTACCGTTTCCTGGCAGAGCCGCAGACGGGCAGCCAGGTCGACAACCCGTTGTTCGACCTGCTGTCGGCCGTGGCCACCCAGGGCTCCATACAGGGCGCAGCCAAAGCACTGGACCTCAGCTACCGCCACCTCTGGGGCAGCCTGAAGCAGTGGGAAGAGACCGTGGGCCAGGCGCTGGTGGTGTGGCAGCGCGGACAGCCCGCACGGCTGACCCCTTTTGCCGAGCGCCTGCTGTGGGCCGAGCGCCAGGCGCGGGAGCGACTGGTGCCGCACATCGAAGCCCTGCGGCGCGAGCTCCAGCGGGTGATGGAAGAGGCCCTGGATGGCTCACGCCAGGTGTTGCGCATCGACGCCAGCCACGACCTCATGCTGCCCGTGCTGCAGACGCTGGGCGACGCCCAGGGCCTGCACATCGAGTTGCGCTTTGCCGGCAGCCTGGACGCGCTGCGTTCGCTGGCCGAGGGGCGCTGCGTCGTGGCGGGCTTTCATGCGCCGCCGCTGAGCCGCAGCGAACAATACGCCAGGGCGCTGAAGGCACTGCTCAAGCCCGGCCGGCACAAGCTGATCAGCACCATGCGCCGCACCCAGGGCCTGCTGGTGGCCCAGGGCAACCCGATGGGCGCGCGCTCGCTGGCTGATGTGGCGGCGCGGGGCCTGCGCTTCGTGGCGCGAGAGCCCGGCTCCGGCACCGGCCTGCTGGCCGAGCACCTGGCGGCGCACCAGGGCTTTGCACTGAGCTCGCTGAACACCACGGTGCAGGAAACCAGCCATCTGGCCTGCGCCGCCGCGGTGGCCAGCGGCGCGGCCGATGCAGCACTGGGCATCGAGGCCGCGGCGGTGCGCTACGGCCTGGGCTTCGTGCCGCTGGTGGAGGAAGACTACTTCCTTGTCTGCCTGGCCGATGCGCTGGAGCAACCCGCCGTGCAGCTGCTGTGCAAACTGCTGCAGGCGCCCGAGTGGCGGCAAGCGCTCCAGGACCTGGACGGCTACGCCTGCCCACCCCGCGCAGGCGAGGTGCTGTCACTCACCCGCGCATTGCCCTGGTGGACCTTCCGGTCCCCCAAGGCCTGAAGGACCGCGACGCCTGACCACCACCACCGCCTGCTGATGACGCCATGACCGACGACCAACTGCTGCGCTACGCACGCCACATCCTGCTGCAGGACATCGGCATCGAGGGCCAGGAACGCCTGCTGGCCGGCCACGCCCTGGTGATCGGTGCCGGGGGCCTGGGCTCACCCGTGGCGCTGTACCTGGGCAGCGCGGGCGTGGGCCACCTCACCATCGTCGACCACGACCGCGTGGACGTGACCAACCTTCAGCGGCAGATCGCGCACGACCTGGCCAGCGTGGGGCAGCCCAAGGCCGAATCGGCGAAGGCCCGTATCGCTTCGCTCAACCCCGACGTGCAGGTGCAGGCGGTGACGCAGCGCGCCGACGCCGCCCTGCTCGACACCCTGGTGCCGCTGGCCGACGTGGTGCTGGACTGCACCGACAACTTCAGCACGCGCCACGCCGTGAACGCCGCCTGCGTGCGGCACCACAAGCCGCTGGTGTCAGGTGCCGCCATCGGCTTTGACGGCCAGGTCTCGGTCTACGACACCCGCCCCGGGCCCGACGGATCGAACCCCTCACGAGGCCCCTGCTACGCCTGCCTGTTCCCCCCCGAACAGGCCTTCGAGGAGGTGGCCTGCGCCACCATGGGCGTGTTCGCGCCTCTGGTGGGCATCATC
The DNA here is from genome assembly GCA_947464185.1 of Burkholderiales bacterium. Taxonomy (GTDB): domain Bacteria; phylum Pseudomonadota; class Gammaproteobacteria; order Burkholderiales; family Burkholderiaceae_C; genus Rubrivivax. The sequence continues at coordinate 33,261 of CANHVY010000024.1, read as the reverse complement.
GGTACCGTGCAGGCCGCAGAGGCCCTGAAGCTGATCACTGGCGTGGGCCGGTCGCTCGCCGGCCGCCTGCTGATGCTGGACGGCCGCGGCATGCAGTGGGACGAGATCGCCATCACGCAGCAACCGGGATGCTCGGTGTGCGGCGCCTGACGCGGCCTGCACGCCACTGGGGAGCAGACGAACACGGCGAACAGGTGGCAGGCCGACAGGCCGAAGTCGCCTTCAGCCAGGACGCACCGCCCCTGAGGCCAAGACCTCCAGGAGGTGCTCCAGGCTCTCAAGGTTGTGCACGGGCAGGAAGCCGTCCACATGCGGCAACATGGCGCGGATGCCGGCCGCGCGGGGCTCGAAGCGGGTGAAGCGCAGCAGCGGGTTCAGCCACAGCAGGCGGTGGCAACTCTTGTGCAGGCGATCCATCTCGAAGGTCAGGGCTTCGGTGAGGCCGTGTTCAAGGCCGTCGCTGACCAGCAGCACGGTGGCCCGGCTGCCCAGCACGCGGCGGGCCCAGCGCCGGTTGAACTCGTGCAGGCTCTCGGTGATGCGCGTGCCGCCCGACCAGTCCTGCACGCCGGCGGTCACCCTGGCCACCGCCACGTCGGGGTCGCGCTGGCGCAGCCAGGGGGTGATGCGCGTCAGGCGCGTGCCGAAGACGAAGGTCTCCACCCGCGGCATGGTGCGCCCGGGGCGCGCGCCCAACAGGTGCGCGAAGTGCAGCAGCATGCGCGAATAGCGCGACATCGAGCCCGAAATGTCCGCCAGCACCACCAGTGGCGGCACCACCGTGCGCGGCGCCGTGTGGCGCAAGGCCCAGACCTCGCCGCCGTGGCGCCCGGCCTCGCGCAGCGTGGCACGCAGGTCCGGTCGCCCCACACGAGGCGAGGCCGCGCGGCGACGCGTGGCCACCGGCGGAAACACCGTGCGCAGCCGTGCCAGCAGGCGCAGGGCGCTACGGAACTCATCCGCCGTCATGGTCTCGAAGTCGGCACGCTGCAGGCGCTCGCTGGCGCTGGCTGTCAGCGAGGCCTCCAACTCCAGTTGATCCTGAGGCGGCTTCTTCGCGGGAGACTCGCGCGGGCCCGGGAACAAGGCTTCGCCCAGGCGCCGGTTCTCCTTCACGGGCGGCGGCACCCGGGTGTTCACCTGGGGCAGCAGCAAGGCGCGCATGCGGCCGGCCAGGTCCGGCTCGCGCCAGAACAGGGTGAAGGCCTGGTCGAAGAGTTCCTGGTGCTCGTGGCGGTCCAGCAGGCAGGCGCACAGCACGGCGTGGAACTCGGCGCGGGAGTGCAAGCCTGCCACCTGCAGCGCCTGCAAGGCCACTTGCACCCGGTCAGTGCCCACGGGCAGCCCAGCGTGGCGCAGCACGCGGGCGAAATGCATCACGTTGGTGGCCAGATGGGATGCGGCCGCCACTGGAGGTCGCCCGGGCACCATGCTCAGCGCGGGCCCGGGGTCTGTTCGACGGCCTGCTGTTCCACCCGCTGCAGCAGGCGCATCACCTCGTCGCCCTGCACGCGCGCAATGTCGTCCTGGTACTTTAGCAACAGGCCCAGGGTGTTCTGCACCACCACCGGGTCCAGCACCACCGCGCCCAACTCCATCAGGGCGCGCGTCCACTCGATGGTCTCGGCCACGCCGGGCAGCTTGTAGAGCTCCAGGCTGCGCAGCTGCTGCACGAAGGCCACCACCTGCTGTGCCAGGGCCTGCGGCGCACCGGGCACGCGCCGCGCCAGGATCTGGGCCTCGCGCTGCGCATCGGGAAAGCCCACCCAGTGGTACAGGCAGCGGCGCTTGACAGCGTCGTGGATCTCCCGCGTGCGGTTGCTGGTCAGCACCACGATGGGGGGCTTCGCGGCACGCACGGTGCCGAACTCCGGAATGGTGATCTGCCAGTCCGACAGCACCTCCAGCAGGAAGGCTTCGAAGGGCTCGTCCGCGCGGTCCAGTTCGTCGATCAGCAGGACAGGCGGCACCGGCTGCGCGGGGTCGATGGCCTGCAGCAGGGCGCGCTTGATGAGGAACCGCTCTCCGAACAGGCGCGCGGCCAGTCCGTCACGCGTCGCGGGCGTCTCCGCAGAGCCCACATCGGCCAGGCGGATTTCCATCATCTGCCGCGCGTAGTTCCACTCGTAGGCCGCGCCGGCCAGGTCCAGGCCCTCGTAGCACTGCAGGCGAATCAGCGGCCGGCACAGGGCCGCCGCGAGGGTGCGCGCAATCTCCGTCTTGCCGGTGCCGGGCTCGCCCTCCAGGAACAGCGGGCGCTGCAGACGCAGCGCCAGGTGCACCACCGTGGCCAGCTGGCTGTCGGCCACGTAGTCCTGGCTCAGCAGCAGCTGCCGCGTCTGCTCCACGGGGGACACGGCCACATCCCCTCCAGGGGTGGGCCGTAACGGAGCAGCAGGCGAGGAAGAAGCGGTCGTCATCGCGAAAGTATCGACGACGGTGCCTTCAGCCGTGGGCCCCGCCCACGGCGGTGGCCTCAACCCACGGCACGTGCGGCCAGCACGGGAATCAGCGCAGCGCGGTACTCGGCTGAGCCGTGCAGGTCGCTGTTGAGCCCGGTTGACGCAACGCTGGCGCCTTCCAGCGCCGCAGCCGACCACTGACCGGACAGGCGCGCCTCCAGTTCCTTGGCGCGGAACACGCAGGCGCCCGCACCCGTGACGGCCACGCGAACCCCCTGGGGACCCTTGCTGACGAACACCCCGACGATGGAAAAGCGCGAGGCGGGCTGCTTGAACTTCTGCCAGCCGGCCTTGTCCGGCACGGGGAAGCTCACGGCCGTGATCACTTCGTCTTCCGCCAGAGCGGTCTGGTACAGACCGGTGAAGAAGTTGTCCGCGGCGATGTCGCGCCGGTCCGTGTGCACCGTGGCACCCAGACCCACCAGGGCTGCGGGATAGCAGGCCGCCGGGTCGGCGTTGGCCACACTGCCGCCCAGGGTGCCGCGGTTGCGTACCTGGCGGTCGCCAATGCGGCTCGCCAGATCGGCCAGGGCGGGGATGGCGGTCTGCACCTCGGCACTGGCGGCCACCTGGGCGTGCGTGGTCATGGCGCCGACGCGCACGACACCGCCCGACACCGTGATGCCGGCCATTCCGGGCAGGCAGGACAGGTCCGCCAGGGCCTCGGGCTGCGACATGCCCAGCCGCATCGAAGGCAGCAGGCTCTGGCCACCGGCCATCAACTTGGCGCCAGCAGCAGCAGCGGCACGTGCATCGGCCACAGAGGCAGGAGCTTGGTAATGAAAAGCTTGCATGGGGAGGGACTCCTTGCGTTACATCATCGAGGCCACGACTCAGACCGCGCGGGCCTGGCGTGCGGCCTGCCACACCGTGAAAGGTGTGGCGGGCATGGGCACGTCCTTCACGCCCAGGGCGTTACAGATGGCGTTGATGACGGCCGGGGGCGACCCGATGGCGCCCGCCTCGCCGCAGCCCTTCACCCCCAGGGGGTTGTGCGTGCAGGGGGTGCCGTTGGAAGCGTCCACCACGAAGCTGGGCAGGTCATCCGCGCGGGGCATGGCGTAGTCCATGTAGCTGCCGGACAGCAGCTGGCCGCTGGCTTCGTCGTACACGCCATGCTCCAGCAGGGCCTGGCCGATGCCCTGGGCCAGCCCGCCGTGCACCTGCCCCTCCACGATCATGGGGTTGACCACGTTGCCGAAGTCGTCGCAGGCGGTGAAGCGGTCCACCCGGGTGTGGCCGGTGGCCGGATCGACTTCCACCTCGCAGATGTAGGTGCCAGCGGGGTAGGTGAAGTTGCTGGGGTCGTAGAACGCGTTCTCGTTCAGGCCCGGCTCGAGCTTGTCGTGCGGGAAGTTGTGCGGGACATAGGCGGTGAGCGAGACACTGGCAAAGGGCACAGCCTTGTCCGTGCCCGCCACCTTGAATTGCCCGTCCTCGAAGATCACGTCGGTGTCGGCGGCCTCCATCAAGTGCGCCGCGATCTTGCGCCCCTTGGCGATGACCTTGTCCAGCGCCTTCACGATGGCGGTGCCGCCCACCGCCAACGAGCGGCTGCCGTAGGTGCCCATGCCGAAGAGCACCTTGCCGGTGTCACCGTGCTCGATGCTCACGTCCTCCATCGGGATGCCCAGCTTGTCGGCCACCACCTGCGCGAATGTGGTCTCGTGGCCCTGGCCGTGGCTGTGGCTGCCTGTGAAGACCGTGACCTTGCCGGTGGGGTGCACCCGTACCTCGCCGGCCTCGAACAGGCCAGCGCGGGCGCCCAACGCCCCGGCCACCGAGGACGGGGCGATGCCGCAGGCCTCGATGTAGCAGGCGTAGCCGATGCCTCGCTTGAGCCCCCTGGCGGCGCTGGCCGCCTTGCGCGCCGCGAAGCCGGCCACGTCGGCGAGCTGCATACCGCGGTTGAGCGTGGCGTTGTAGTCGCCCACGTCGTAGGTCAGCCCCACCGGCGTGGCGTACGGGAAGGTGGTGATGAAGTTGCGGCGACGGATCTCGGCCGGATCGATCCCCATTTCCGTGGCCGCCGTCTCGACGATGCGCTCGACCAGGTAGGTGGCCTCTGGCCGTCCCGCACCGCGATAGGCATCCACAGGCGCTGTATTCGTGAACACAGCCTTGACTTCACACCAGATGCTGGGGGTCTTGTACTGACCGGCCAGCAAGGTGGCGTGCAGGATGGTGGGGATGCAGCTGGCGAACGTGGACAGGTAGGCGCCCATGTTGGCGGTGGTGGTGGCGCGCAGCCCGAGGAAGGTGCCGTCCTTGTCCAGCGCCAGTTCGGCCAGCGACACATGGTCGCGGCCGTGCGCATCGGACAGGAAGGCCTCGCTGCGGTCGCAGGTCCACTTGATGGGGCGGCGGATCTGCTTGCTGGCCCACACCAGTGCCGTCTCCTCCCCGTAGAGGTAGATCTTGCTGCCGAAGCCGCCACCCACGTCGGGCGCCACCACGCGCAGCTTGTGCTCGGGGATGCCCAGCACGAAGGCGCACATCAGCAGCCGCTCGACGTGCGGGTTCTGGTTGCTCACATACAGCGTGTAGCTGTCCTCGTGCGGGTTGTAGGCGGCGTTGGCCGCGCGCGGCTCCATCGCGTTCGGAATGAGTCGGTTGTTGCGGAACGACAGCGTCGTCACGTGGGCGGCCTTGGCGAACGCCTCCTCGGTGCCCGCCTTGTCGCCAATGCCCCAGTGGTAGCACTGGTTGTCAGGGGCCTCGTCGTGCACCGAACTGCCTGCACCAAAGGCCTTGCCCGTATCAACCACGGGGGTCAGTTCCTCGTAGCCCACCTCGATCAGCAAAGCGGCTGACCTGGCCTGCTCCAGCGTGTCGGCCACCACCAGCGCCACCCGGTCGCCCACGTAGCGCACCTTCCCATCAGCCAGCACCGGGTGCTTGGGCTCCTTCATGGGGCTGCCGTCCAGGCTGTTGATGAGCCAGCCGCAGGGCAGGCCGCCCACGGCCTTGAAGTGCTCACCCGTGTAGATGCCCAGCACACCCGGTGCCGCCGCGGCGGCCGTGGTGTCGATGGAGGTGATGCGGGCGTGGGCATAGGGCGAGCGCAGGAAGAAGCCGTAGCTCTGGCCGTGCAGCGTGATGTCGTCGGTGTACTGGCCCTGACCGGTGAGAAAGCGCGAGTCCTCGCGGCGCTCGACGGACTGGCCGATGAATCCCTGGCGTGCGTTCATGGGTGACTCTCCTTGGAGGGTTCTCGGCAGGCCCTCAGGCCGCCGATGTCATAGCGGCCGCGCCTTGCTGCACGGCCTTGACGATGTTGTGATAACCGGTGCAGCGGCAGATGTTGCCTTCCAGGGCCTCGCGCACCTGGGCTTCGCTGTGGCAGCCGTGGTGCTTGACCAGATCCACGGCGCTCATCACCATGCCCGGGGTGCAGAAGCCGCACTGCAGGCCGTGGCAGGCCTTGAAGGCAGCCTGCATCGGGTGCAAGGTGCCATCGACGGCAGCCAGGCCCTCGATGGTGGTCACCGCCCGGCCGGCAGCCTGCACTGCCAACATGTTGCAACTCTTGACGGCACGGCCGTCGACATGCACGGTACAGGCGCCGCACTGCGAGGTGTCGCAGCCGATGTGGGTGCCCGTCAAGCGCAGGCTCTCGCGGATGAACTCGGACAGCGTGGTCTGCGGTTCGACCTCCCGCGTCACCGACTTGCCATTGACCTCAAGCGTGATGGTGTGACCCATGGAACGTGTCTCCTGAATGCCTTGCGAGCTGCCCCTTGCAGCCGTGGCCGACGGCAGATGCTAGGGGGCACCGTCCTCTTGCCACGCCCCCACAAACCCCTATGAAATCATTTGCAGAAGTGGGCGCTGCCCTCTTCGGCCCACCAGGCCGGTTATGCGGTGCATGTCATAGGGGATGCCCGGGCTGACGGGGCTGGCGCGCTGCGCGATAAGCTGCACCCATGGACAACATCGATCTGCAGATCCTGCGGCAGGTGCGTGACTGGCGCACGGCCGGCCACGCCGTAGCGCTGGGCTCCATCACGCGCACCTGGGGTTCGGCGCCACGTCCACCGGGCTCCAGCGTGGCCATTCGCGACGACGGCCTGGTCGCCGGCAGCGTCTCGGGCGGCTGCATTGAAGACGACCTGATCGCCAAGGCCAAGGCAGGCGCCCTGGCCAGCGGCGTGCCGCAGGTGGTGCGCTACGGCATCGACGCAGAGGCCGCGCACCGCTTCGGCCTGCCCTGCGGCGGCTTGATCGAACTGGTGCTGGAACCTGTGCAGGCCTGCACGCGGCTGGACGAACTGCTGCAGCAGTTGCAGGCCGGCCAGCGCGTGCGCCGCCGCCTGACCCTGGCCACGGGGGAGGTGGAGCTGCAGCCCGCGGGCAGCACAGACGAACTGGAGCTGACCGACACCCACCTCGTCACCCATCACGGCCCGAGTTGGCGCCTGCTGATCGTCGGCGCCGGGCAGCTCACGCAATACCTCTGCCCCATGGCCGCGGCCCTGGGCTACGAAGTGCTGGTGTGCGACCCGCGCGAGGAGTACACCACCGGCTTCCCCGCCGAGCATGCCCGCCTCGTGCCCGGCATGCCCGACGATGTGGTGCGCGAGTTGCAGCCCGACGGCCACACCGCCGTCATCGCCCTCACCCACGACCCCAAGCTCGACGACCTGGCGCTGATGGAAGCGCTGGTCAGCCCGGCGTTCTACGTCGGTGCCATCGGCTCGCGCGTCAACCAGGCCAAGCGCCGTGCGCGGCTGATGGAGCACTTCGGCATGAGCGAGGCCTCATTGGCCCGCCTGCACGGCCCCGTGGGCCTGAAGAACGGCGCCCGCACGCCGCCGGAAATCGCCGTCAGCATCCTGGCCGAACTGACTGCGGTGCGCTACGGCTACCGGGTGCCCGAGCCGGTGGCGGTGGCACCGCAGGCGGTGGTGGAGGCGGGGTGCGTCACCTGAGAGGTGCGCGCTGAGCCAGAGCGGTGAACTGGGCCGGCCGGCGCTACAGGCCAGACGTGCGCCTATAGCAGCACCGCCAACCGCTCCAGTATCAACACCATGAAGAAGGCCAGGGCGGCCAGCACGGTCCATTTGACGATGATGAAGCCGTTGCGCTTCCAGGTGGGGTGGCCGGTGGCGATGTACATCGCAAAGCACAGCACGCCGGCCAGCAGCAGCAGGCCAAAGACGAGGCGGAAGATCAGCATGGCGGCGCGGATCCGGGGCGCTCACCAAGCCGGCGCCAGCGCGGCCAGGCCGGCCGGGGCGCGGGTTTCGTCCTCGAAGGTGAGGATGTCGTAGGCGGTCTCGTCGGCCAGCAGCGCGCGCAACAGGCGGTTGTTCAGTGCGTGGCCGCTGCGGTAGGCCACGTAGTGGGCCAGCAGCGGCTTGCCGGCGATGTGCAGGTCGCCGATGGCGTCCAGGATCTTGTGCTTGGCGAACTCGTCGTCGTAGCGCAGGCCCTCGCTGTTGAGCACGCGGTAGTCGTCGATGACGATCACGTTGTCCATGCTGCCGCCCAGGCCCAGGCCGCGGGCGCGCATCATCTCCACATCACGCGTGAAGCCGAAGGTGCGGGCGCGCGCGATGTCGGCCTGGTAGCGGCCCGAACCCATGTCGAAGCTCACGCGCTGCCCGGTGGCATCCAGCGCCGGGTGGCCGAAGTCGATCTCGAAGGTCAGGCGGTAGCCGTGGTGCGGCTCCAGGCGCGCCCACTTCAGCGAAGCGCCCTCGCCTTCGCGGATCTCCACCGGCTTCTTCACCCGCAGAAAGCGCTTGGGCGCGCGCTGCACCTCGATGCCCGCGCTTTGCAGCAGATACACGAAGCTGGCGGCCGAGCCGTCGAGGATGGGCACCTCCTCGGCCGTGATGTCCACGACGAGGTTGTCCAGTCCCAGCCCGGCGCAGGCCGACATCAGGTGCTCGATGGTCTGCACCTTGGGCGCACCGGGGTCGCCGCCCGGGCTGATGGTGGAGGCCATGCGCGTGTCGCTCACCGCAAAGGCATTGACGGGGATGTCCACGGGCACGGGCAGATCTGTGCGGCGGAAGGTGATGCCGTGGTCCGCCGGGGCGGGCCGCAGCGTCAGCTCCACCTTCTGGCCGCTGTGCACGCCCACGCCAACGGCCCGGGTGAGCGACTTGAGAGTGCGTTGCGCCAGCATGCCTGCATTGTCGCCCAGGAGGGTTTTCCCTCAAAGCGCGCCTCGGGTGGCCACAATCGGTTCATGTCTGCCTGCCCCGCCCAGACCGTCACCGGTGACGCCCGTCCCGGCAGTACGCCCATGCATGACGTGGTGATCCTGGGGGCCGGCATGTCCGGGCTGTGCCTGGGCATCGAGCTCAAGCTCGCCGGGCTGCACGACTTCCTCATCCTGGAGCAACAGGCCGGCGTGGGCGGCACCTGGTGGGACAACCGATACCCCGGCGCGCATGTGGACGTGCCAGCGCCGCTCTACAGCTTCAGCTTCGAGCCCAACCCGCACTGGCGCCAGCGCTTTGCAGCCGCGTCGCAGATCCAGGCCTACATGGCGCATTGCGCCGACAAGTACGGCCTGCAGCCGCACCTGCGGCTGGGCGTCAAGATCACGGCGGCGCGCTTTGACGACACCGAAGGCTGGTGGACGCTGGACACGCAAGGGCCCGAGGGCCATCGGCAGATCCTCACCCGCTTCTTTGTCTGCAGCACCGGCCCGCTGTCCCAGGTGCGTTGGCCGGACATCCCGGGGCTCGACCACTTCCAAGGCCGCAAGCTGCACTCGGCCCGCTGGGACGCCAGCTACCGCGCCCACGGGCAGCGCGTGGCGGTGATCGGCACGGGCTCCACCGCCTCGCAACTCATCCCGCCGTTGGCGCAGCAAGCTGCCCAGTTGCACGTGTTCCAGCGCACCGCCAACTGGGTGCTGCCGCGCATGGACCGGCCCTACTTCGCCCTGGACCGGCTGCTGGCGCGCTTTCCGCCTTACGCCTGGGCCGTGCGGGCCTTCTGGTACCACCTGCTGGAGTGGGGCCGGCGCGGCTTTGACGAAGGCACGGTGGCCCGGCGCGGCATGCTCAAGACAGCGGCGCGGCACCTGCAGCGCCAGGTGCCGGACCCCACCCTGCGCACGAAACTGCGCCCACCCTACCCGCTGGGCTGCAAGCGCATCATCTATTCCAACGACTTCTACCCCGCGCTGTCGCAGCCGAACGTGGAACTCGTCACCGAGGGCATCGACCGCATCACGCCCACGGGCATCGTCACGGCCGATGGGCGTGAGCGGCCGGTCGACACGCTGGTGTGCGCCACGGGTTTCGACACGACGCGGCTGTTGGCCTCGGTGGACATCCAGGGCCCGGGCGGGCAGCGCCTGGCCACGGCCTGGCGCGACGGTGCCCAGGCCTGGCAGGGCGTGGCCGTCGCAGGGTTTCCCAACCTGTTCCTGATGCTGGGCCCCAACACCGGCACAGGTCACACCTCCACGCTGCTGTACATCGAACCCCAGGCGCAGCACATGGTGGCCTGCATCCGCCATGTGCTGCAAGGCGGCCACCGCGGGATCGCCGTGCGGCCGCAGGTGCAGGCGGCGTACAACGCGGCGCTGCAGGCGCGGCTGGCGGGCTCGGTGTGGTCCACCTGCCGCAGCTGGTACCGCGACGACAGCGGCCGCATCGTGGCGCTGTGGCCCGGGTTCACCCAGGAGTACGTGGAGGGCTTGGCAGCGCCAGACTTCGCCGCCTACGAGCTGATGCCTGGGGTCCGCCAGCAGGCGTCCCAGCAGGTGTCACCTGAGGCGTCACCTTAGGCCGGCACCGACCGCTGGTCCCGCTGAAGGCACCGGCCCGGCCCGCCCGGCCGGGTTACGCACCCAGAAGAAACGCGGCCCCGCGCTCGCCCACCATGATGGACGCGGCGTTGGTGTTGGCCGAGATGAGCGTGGGCATGGCCGAGGCATCGATGACGCGCAAGCCGTCCACACCGCGCACGCGCAGTTGCGGGTCAAGCACGGCCTGCTCGTCGCTGCCCATGCGGCAGGTGCCCACCGGATGGAAGACCGTGCCGCCGCGGCTGCGCGCGAAGTCCCACAACTGCTGGCGCGTGGCCACGCCCGGCCCGGGCATGGTCTCCAGGTCCCAGAGGTCTCGAAAGGCCGGCTGGGCATAGATGTCGCGCAGCCACTGCAGGCCGGAGACCATGGTCTCCCGGTCCAGCGGCTCGCTGAAATAGCGCGGGTCGATGCGGGGCTGCTCGAAGGGGTCGGCCGAGCGGATCTGCACGCTGCCGCGCGACAACGGGCGGCACTGGCACACCGAAGCGCTGAAGCCGGGGTAGTCGTGCAGCGGGTCGCCCGGCTTGTCCACCGACAGCGGCATCACGTTGAACTGCACGTCGGCACGGCCGTCGCGCGCCTGGTCGGTGCGGGCAAAGCCGCCCACCTGGCCTGCGCCCACCGTGAGCGGCCCGCGGTTGGCCAGCAGCCACTGCAGCCCCATCTTGGCCAGCGAGAAGGGATTGCGCACCTGGTTGTTCAGCGACACCTTGCGCTTCAGGCGCACGATGACGCGGGCCTGGTAATGGTCCTGCAGGTTCTGTCCGACGTCAGGAGCATCGAGCACCACCGGAATGCCATGCTTGCGCAACAGCGCCGCCGGGCCGATGCCGGAGAGCTGCAGCAACTGCGGCGACTGCAGGGCCCCGGCGCTCAGGATGACATCCCCCTGGGCGCGGGCCTGCCGGACCTGCCCGCCCTGCACCCACTCCACGCCCACGGCACGGCCGCCCTCGAACAGCACCCGCGACACCTGGGCCCGCAGTTCCAGCTGCAGGTTGGGGCGCTTCCGCGCGGGCTTCAGGAAGGCCCGGGCCGCGCTGGAGCGCCAACCGCCCCAGATGGACAGCTGGTAAGCACCGACACCAAAGTCTGAAGCCGCATTGAAATCGGGGTTGCGCGGCAGGCCGGCCTGCATGCCCGCCTGCACCCAGGCCTCGCAGTAGGGGTGGTCGTTGCGCAGGTTCGAGACGCCCAGTTCGCCCTCGGCCCCGTGGAACTCGCTGGCCCCACCCTCATAACGCTCGGAGCGGCGGAAGTGCGGCAGGACGCTGCGGTAGTCCCACCCCGCGGCCCCCGCCCGCACCCAGTCGGCATAGTCCTCATGCTGGCCGCGGATGTAGACCAGGCCGTTGATGGAGGACGAACCACCCACCACCCGGCCGCGGGGCCACACGATGTTGCGCCCGCCCGAGCCCTCGGACGGCTCGGTGTCGAACAGGCGCGAGAAGCGCTGGTCGTAGATGGTCTTGAAGTAGCCCACCGGCAGGTGGATCCAGAAGTTGCGGTCCGAGCCGCCCGCTTCCAACACCAGGACGCGACGCCCGGCGGCGCTCAGGCGCTGGGCCAGCACGCAACCGGCCGAGCCGGCGCCGACGATGATGTGGTCCCAGTCAGCCGTTGGTACGGTGGAACTCATCGAACAGGCCTCCGGGCCGCGGCTGCGGTTGCAGAGATGGGCAGGCTGCCAGAAGAGCATCTCTGGCTTCGGGAAAACTCGGGACTGTGCAGATGCATGCCTTAAAGGTACTATAAATAGGACGTTCAGCACAATAGAGCCAACCCCATTCACCAGCCCCTGGTGGGCCCCGCCCCTTGCGAGACACCTTCAGCCACAGCCCCCTGCCCCGCTACGCCCAGCTGGCCGACCTGCTGCGCCAGCGCATCGCCCGCGGCGTGTGGAAGGAGGGCGACCTGCTGCCGTCCCTGGACGCGCTGGTGGCGGAGTTCGGCGTGGCGCGCGTCACGGTGCGCCAGGCCATCGAGCGCCTGGCGCGCGAGAACCTGGTGTCGCCCCAGCGCGGGCGCGGCACCTTCGTCACCGCCCAGGCGGGCCCCGACCGCTGGCTACGCCTGGAGACCAACCTGCGTGATCTGGCCGATGTGTACCGGGAAGACAAGCCCAAGCTCACGCTGATCGAGGACACGGCGGCCATGCCCGCGCTGCGCGAGCGCGACGGCCTGCCCGCGCCCGGCTACCGCTTCCTGCGCCGCGTGCACTCGCGCCAGGACGTGGCCTATTGCGTGATCTCGATCCACATGGACGAGCGGGTGTTCCGCCTGGCACCCCAGCGCTTTCTCCACGAGACCGTGATCCCGGTGCTGCTGGAACTGCCGCAGGTGCAGATCGCGCGCGCCTGGCAGACGCTGTCCATCGCCACCGCCGATCTGGAGGTGGCGCAGCTGCTGGAACTGCCGCTGAACGCACCCGTGGCCGAGGTGCGGCGCGTTGTCACCGCGCCCGACGGCACGGTGCTGTACCTGGGGGAGATCACCTACCGGGGCGACTACATCCACTTCGAGATGGACCTGGTGACCTGATGCTGAACGTGGCCCGGCTGGAAGCCTTCGTCCTGCGCTGCCCCATCGACACACCGGTGCAGACCTCCTTCGGCATCATGCGCGACCGGCCGGCGGTGTTCGTGCGCGTCACCGACACCGAAGGCGCGCAGGGCTGGGGCGAGGTCTGGTGCAACTTCCCTACCGTGGGTGCCGAGCACCGCGCCCGTCTGCTGGACAGCGTGTTCGCGCCCCTGCTCGTGGGCAGCCGCCACGCCTCGCCGGCGGCTGCCTTCCAGGAGCTGAGCGCACGCACCGAGGTGCTGGCCATCCAATCCGCCGAGCCCGGGCCCATCGCCCAGTGCATTGCCGGGCTGGACATCGCCCTGTGGGACCTGCACGCCCGCCGGCTGGGCCAGCCGCTGTGGCGGCTGCTGGGGGGTGTGAGCCCCGAGGTGCCCGTCTATGCCAGCGGCCTGAACCCCACCGAGCCCGAACGCCTGGCTGCGGCGCAGCAGGCCCAGGGCTTTCGCGCGTTCAAGCTCAAGGTGGGGTTCGGACGTGACCGCGATCTGGGCAACCTGAAGGCCCTGCGCGAGGCCGTGGGCGAGGCCGACCTCATGGTCGACGCCAACCAGGCCTGGGACCTGGAGGCCGCAGCCGGGCACGCCGCCGCCTTCGCGCCGTTCGGCCTTCGCTGGCTGGAGGAACCGCTGCGCGCCACGCGGCCCTGGAGCGAGTGGCAAGCGCTGTCTGCGCGCGTGCCCATGCCGCTGGCCGCAGGCGAGAACCTGGCCAGCGTCGAGGCCTTCGGGCAGGCGGTGGACGCGCGCTGCCTGGGCGTGCTGCAGCCCGACCTGGCCAAGTGGGGCGGCTTCAGCGCGTGTCTGCCCGTGGCGCGCCAGGCGCTGGCGCGCGGGCTGCGCTACTGCCCGCACTTCCTGGGGGCCGGCGTGGGCCTGCTCGCCTCGGCCCACCTCCTGGCGGCCGCAGGCGGGGACGGCCTGCTGGAGGTGGACGCCAACCCCAACCCGCTGCGCACGGCCACCTGCGGGCCGGTGGCCCAGGTGGTGGACGGCCGCGTGCACCTGAGCGAGCGGCCGGGCCTGGGCGACATGCCCGATCTGGCCGCCCTGCGCGACCACCTCGTGCCGCACTGAGCTGCCCCACTGAGCCGCCCGACCGAGCCGCCGCACCAAGCCGCCCCCGACGCCCATGAAAACCATCTTCGTCCTGTTCGACAGCCTGGTGCGCAATGCGCTGGAATGCTATGGCGGCAGCGACATCGACACGCCCAACTTCAAACGCTTCGCGCAGCGCAGCATCACCTTCGACCGCCACTACACCGGCAGCCTGCCCTGCATGCCGGCGCGCCGCGACCTGCACACCGGCCGGCTGAACTTCCTGCACCGCAGCTGGGGGCCGCTGGAGCCCTTCGACCGCTCGTTCTCTGAAGCGCTGCAGGCCGCGGGCGTGTACACGCACCTGGTGTCTGACCACTACCACTACTGGGAAGACGGCGGCGCCACCTATCACAACCGCTACTCGTCCTGGGAGTTCATCCGCGGGCAGGAATGGGACAAGTGGAAGGCGATGGTGCAGCCCCCGCTGGAGCGCTGGCGCGCGATGTACCACCCGATGCAGCAGCCCACGGGCGGCATGGCGCAGCGCGCCGACGGGCGCCTGCAGGCCATGGTCAACCGCTCGTTCATGCAGGCCGAGGAGGACTACTGCTGCCCGCGCACCTTCGCCGCGGGCTTCGAGTTCCTGGACCACAACCGCGACGCCGACAACTGGCTGCTGCACCTGGAATGCTTCGACCCGCATGAGCCCTTCCACGCGCCGGCGCGCTTTCGGGAGCGCTACCCCACGGGCTACACCGGGCCCATCCTGGACTGGCCGCGCTACCAGCGCAACCAGGAGAGCGCCGAGGAAGTGGACGAGCTGCGCGCGAACTACGCCGCGTTGCTGTCGATGTGCGACCACCACTTCGGGCGCCTGCTGGACTACCTGGACCGGCACGACATGTGGCAGGACACGGCCGTGGTGCTCAGCACCGACCACGGCTTCCTGCTGGCCGAGCATGACTGGTGGGGCAAGAACCGCATGCCCTTCTTCAACGAGATCGCGCACATCCCGCTGGTGATCCACCACCCGGCCTTCCGGCACTGCGCCGGCCAGCGCCGCCGGGCCCTGACCCAGACCACCGACCTCATGCCCACGCTGCTGGCGCTGCACGGGGTGGCGGCACCCGACAGCGTGGAGGGCCACAACCTGCTGCCGCTGCTGGAGCAGGACCACGCCGTGCGCGACGCCGCGCTGTACGGCATGTTCGGCGCCGGCACCAACATCACCGACGGGCGCTACACCTACTTCCGCTACCCCGAGGACATGACGCGGCAGATGCTGTACGAGTACACGCTGATGCCCATGCACCTGAAGAACCTGTTCCATGTGGACGAATTGCGCGGCGCGCAGCTGACCGCGCCCCTGGGCTTCACGCAGGGCGTGCCGCTGCTGAAGGTGCCGGCCCGGCGCAACGTCAAGGGTCAGCCCACAGGCCACCAGGGCCAGGGTGGCGGCTACGAGGACACGACCACGGTGCTGTTCGACCTGCACACCGACCCGGCGCAGCGCCAGCCCTTCCGCGACGACGCCATCGAGGCGCGGCTGCTGGGCTTGATGGCCGGACTGATGCGCGCCAACGAAGCCCCGCCCGAGGCGTTCACGCGTCTGGGCTTGACGCCCTGAAAAGCCGACGAACTGAAGCCCTGACCCACTGCCCCCCCGAACCCCGTCATCCCCACGACATTCCACGGAGACCACCATGAACAAGCCCGGCCAGAAGCAGCATCCCGCCCCCCACCCGCGGCGCCAGGCGCTGCAGCGTCTGGCCGCGCTGGCCGGGGGCGGTGCGGGGGCCCTGCTGGGCCTGCCCAGTTTTGCCCAGGGCTATCCGGCCCGGCCGCTGCGCATCGTCGTGCCCTGGCCGGCAGGCGGTCTGGTGGACGTGGCCGCCCGGCAGCTCGGCACACGCCTGCAGGCCGCCCTGGGCCAACCCGTGGTGGTGGAGAACCGCGTGGGCGCCGGCGGCTCCATCGGCGCGGATGTGGTGGCCAAGGCACCGGCAGACGGCCACACCCTGCTGTTCAGCACCAGCGCGCTGACGATCAACGTCGCCATGCAGACCAAGCTGCCCTTCGACCTGCAGCGTGACTTCGAGCCGGTGTGCCTGCTGGCCCATGCGCCCTCGGTGCTGGTGGTGGGCCCGTCCATCAACCCCGCGTCGGTGCAGGAACTGGTGGCGCTGGCGCGCGCCCGCCCGGGCCAGCTCAGCTACGGCTCGGCCGGCGTGGGCTCACCTGCGCACCTGGCCGGGGAGCTGCTGAAGTCGCTGCAAAAGCTGTTCATCGTGCACATCCCCTACACCGGCGCGCCCGCAGCGATGAACGACCAGCTGGCGGGACGCTTGGACTTCCAGTTCGCCAACGCCGCGGTGGCCCTGCCCCAGGTGCGCGCCGGCAAGGTGCGGGCGCTGGCGGTGACGGGCGCACAACGCTTTGCCGCGCTGCCCCAGGTGCCCACGATGGTGGAGGCCGGCGTGTCCAACTTCGAGGCCGACCAATGGCTGGGCCTGCTGGCGCCGCGCGGCCTGCCCGGCGCCGCGCAGGCGCGCCTGTCCGCCGAGTGCCAGAAGGCGCTGGCGCAAGACGATCTGCGCGCCGCGCTGCTGCAAGCCGGTATGACAGCGGCCCCGGCCGGCACGCCCGCCAGCTTCGACGCCGCCCTCAAGGCCGAGCTGGCCAAGTGGACCGCGGTGGTGAAGGCGGCCAATATCCAGCCCGAGTGAGGAGGCGGCCGTGACTTCGACCCCCACGGTCCAGACATCCGGACCCAACAAGGCGCCCAACATCCTGCTGGTGATGGCCGACCAGTTGGCCGCGCCAGCGCTGCCGGCCTACGGCCACCGCCAGGTGCTGGCGCCGCACCTGGACACGCTGGCGCGCCAGGCCGTCGTCTTCGACAGCGCCTACTGCAACTTCCCCATCTGCGCGCCGTCGCGCTTTTCCATGCTCAGCGGGCGGCTGCCACACGCCATCGAGGCCTACGACAACGCCAGCGAATTCCCCGCTGCCACGCCGACGATGGCGCACTACCTGCGCCACGCGGGCTACCGCACCATCCTGTGCGGCAAGATGCACTTCATCGGCCCGGACCAGTTGCACGGCTATGAAGAGCGGTTGACCACCGACATCTACCCGGCCGACTTCGCCTGGACACCGGACTGGACGAAGGGGCCGGGGCACCGCCCCACGGGCGTGAGCATGCGCCCGGTGGTGGAGTCCGGACCCTGCATCCGCAGCATGCAGATCGACTACGACGACGAGGTGGAGTACCGCGCCGTGCAGCGCCTGCACGACCTGGCGCGTGCGCCCGAGCAGCAGCCCTTCTTCATGACGGTGTCGTTCACGCACCCGCACCCGCCTTTCGTTGCGCCGCAGCGCCACTGGGACCTGTACCCGCACGAGGCGATCGAGCCGCCGCGCGTGGGCGAAATCGCCTACGAGGACCTGGACGAGCACAGCCGCTGGCTGTACGTCGCCCACGCGCAGAACCTCTACACGGTGACGCCCGAGCATGTGCGCAACGCCCGGCACGCCTACTTCGCCATGATCAGCTATGTCGACGAGAAGATCGGCAGCGTGCTGCGCACCTTGAAGGAAACCGGCCTGGCCGACGACACCGTGGTGGTGTTCGCGGGCGACCACGGCGAGATGCTGGGCGAGCGCGGCATGTGGTTCAAGCAGTGCTTCTTCGAGTGGTCAGCGCGCGTGCCGCTGATGGTGTCGATGCCGCGGCGCTTCCAGCCGGCGCGCGTGGCCGCGCACGTGTCGCTGGTGGACCTGCTGCCCACCTTCCTGGACCTGGCGTCCGAGGCGCGGCGCGTCGAGGCCGTGGACGCGCTGGACGGGCGCAGCCTGTTGCCGCTGCTGACTGGCACCGAGGACGGGGCCCAGGGCAACCCCGCGCGCACCGTGATTTCGGAGTACAGCTCCGAGGGCGTGTGCGCCGCCTCGCGCATGGTGCGCCAAGGGCGTCACAAGTACATCTTCACCCGTGGCCTGCCGCCCCTGCTGTTCGATCTGCAGGCCGACCCCGACGAACTCGACAACCTGGCCGGCCGACCCGAATGGGCTGAGGTGGAGGCAGCGCTGCACCAGCGCCTGGTGCAGGACTGGGAGCCTGAAGGCGTGCACCAGCGCATCCTGGCCAGCCAGCGGCGCCGGCTCTTCCTGGCCGAGGTGACGGGCAGCTCCAGCCTGTACCCCAACTGGGCCTACCAGCCCTTCACCGACGAGTCCAAGCGCTTCATCCGCGGCTCTGGCGCCGCCGGGCCCACGAGCGTCAAGGCCCGGGCGCGCTTCCCCTATGTGGAGCCGGTGAAGCCGGACCGCTGAGGCCCGCCCCAGGCCCGCTCAGGGCATGACCTTCACGTCCTTGATGAACTCGGTGGTGAAGGTCTTGCGGTGGTCCACCTTGGCCGGGTCCAGCAGCTTCATCGCCACCATCATGTCGTAGGTCTTCTTCAGGCGAGCCTCGGTGATGGTGCCCATGCCCAGGCGTGCGGCATCACCGCCGGCCACCAGGCCGTGCTGGTTCATCAGGCGGATTCCCACCGCGATCTCGTCATCGGTCAGCGCCGGGTTGTCCTTCTTGATCATGGCATTGGCCGCCGTCGGGTCACCCTTGAGGTAGCTCTTCCAGCCCTCCATCGAGGCCTTGACGAAAGCCGCCACGGCCTTAGGCCGCTCCTTGAGCGTTTTTTCCATGCACACGATGGTGCAGGCGTAGGGTGGCCAGCCATGGTCAGCCAGCATCAGCGCGGTGGGCTTGAAGCCGGCCTTCTTCTCGATGGCGTAGGGCTCGCTGGAGAGATAGCCCTGCTGCACGATGTTCTTGTCGGCCAGGAAGGGCTGGATGTTGAAGGTGTAGGGCCGCGCCTGCGATTCCTGCAGGCCGTAGGTGCTGCGCAGCCAGGGCCAGTAGTTGGTGCGGGCATCGCCCGAGATGAGGATGGTCTTACCCTTGAGGTCTTCCATCTTCTTGAAGACCTCGGGGTGGCCGATCAAGACCTGCGGGTCTTTCTGGAAGACGGCCGCCACGGTGACGGCGTCCACCCCCTGCTCGCGCACCTTCATGGTCTGCACGTCGAAGCCGAGGTAGCAGTCGGCCTGGCCGGCGGCCAGGATCTGCATGCCGTTGACCTGCGGCCCGCCCATCTTGAGGGTCACGTCCAGGCCCGCCTTCTTGTACAGGCCCTGGGTGATGGCCTGGTAGAAGCCGCCATGCTCGGCGATGGCGTACCAGTTGGTGAGGAAAGTGAACTTTTCCTGGGCGTGGGCGGCGGTGCTGGCGCCCCAAGTGAGGACGGCGGCGGCAGCAGCCACCAGGGTGGACAGACGAAATCTCATGGGCAGTCCCCTCAGAGGGTTGGACAACACAGGGCGGATGCTCAGCGCTCGGGGGCCGCGAGCCCATCCTTGGCCAGCCTCGACAGCAGCCAGGCCCAGAACGCGCCCCCGGCCACCTTGGCCACGAACTGCGCCAGCACGATCTGCGGCATCAACGCCCCAAAGGCGATGGTGGGAAACAGCAGCGAGTCCACCGCCGCCCCGGCCACGTTGGAGCCGTTGGCGCGGCGCAGCCAGCTGCCTTTGAGCCGAAGGAAGGTGGCCCAGTCCACCAGCGCCGCAGCGGTGAAGGCGACCGCCGAGGCCACCGCGATCTTCCCCGCCGCCGGGTTCAGCACGAAGGTGAGCGCCCCGGTGAAGGCGATGAGCGCCCCCATCTGCCAGACCTTCAGCCGCACGTGCAGCCAGTCGCGCAGCGCGAGATCCAGGCCGATCAGGACGAAAGCGTTGAGGATCGTGACGCTGGGCCCGAAGGCGGCCACGGACAGGTTGGCCAGGGTCATGGCCGCGGCGTAGATGACGAGGGCGATGGGCAGGTTCATGGGCCCGTATTGTCGCGGCGCATCCGACCGCTGGCCGGCACAGGCGTTTTTCAGGCCAGCCCGTGGCGCACGCGCAGCGGGTCGGCCAGGCCGGCTTCGGCAAAGCCCTTGGCCCGCAGCGCGCAGGCATCGCACTCGCCGCAAGGGCGGCCATCGTCGGCCGGGTCGTAGCAACTGCTGGTCAGCGCATAGTCCACGCCCAGTGCCAGGCCCTCCTGGATGATGCGCGCCTTGTTCCAGTGCATCAACGGGGCGTGGATCTTCAGCCGCTGCGAGCCCTCCACCCCGGCCTTGGTGGCCAGGTTGGCCAGGGCCTCGAAGGCGGCGATGTACTCGGGCCGGCAATCCGGGTAGCCGGAATAGTCCAGCGCGTTCACGCCCACGAAGATGTCGGACGCGCCCAGCGTCTCGGCCCAGGCCAGGGCGAAGCTGAGGAACACGGTGTTGCGCGCGGGCACGTAGGTCACCGGGATGCCGTGAGACATCTCCTGGCCCGAACGCCCCTTGGGCACGTCAATGTCGGCCGTCAGCGCCGAACCCCCGAACTCGCGCAGGTCGATGGTGGCCACCACATGACGCTGCACGCCCATGCGCGCCACCACGGCCTCGGCCGCGCGCAGTTCCTGCTCATGCCGCTGCCCGTAGCGAAAGCTCAGCGCGTAGGGCGCGAAGCCCTGCGCCTTGGCGATGGCCAGCACGGTGGTGGAGTCCAGGCCGCCGCTGAGCAGGATGACGGCAGGGGGTGGCGGGGGCATTGGGGTCATGGGTGATTGAGCGGCCGTACTGAGCGATCTTGAAGCGGAAACGGTCGATTCCATCCAACGTGCATGGCAGCCATCAAGTTGCAGCCAGGGCAGCCACTCCCTGCTCCTTGGCCACGACGGTGTCGTACAGCCCGTACTGGGTGAGCCCCTGATGGCTGTCGATACCTGTGTAGCGCAGCGAGGCATCCTCGTAGCGCCGGAAGGCGAATACCGCATGGTTCATCTGCTCGGTGTTGAACACCTTGAGCCGCACGAGCAGATGGAAGTCCTGCACTGTCAGCCCCGTCACCGTCAGGAACAGTTCCGGCTCCAGTTTGGTGATCACGTCTTGGAGCGTGTTCTCCCGGAAGTCGGTCAGGTACATGAACGCGGGGATGCGGGTGGCGAACTTGATGAGCTTTTCCTGAACCAGCTTGCGCCGGGACTTGTATTCCTTTTCCTCGGCAGAAAGCTCCTTCTTCTCCTTGGGACTGAGCTTTCCTTCCTTGGCCTTGTTCTTGAGTCCCTTGACCTTCTCGCTCTTGTTGATGATGGTCTCGATGATGTTGTCGCCCAGCGATCGCCAGCCCTCAATGCGTTCGACCGCAGCCATCGCGTCGGGGTTGTCCAGAATGCGTCGCAGCGTGCCGTTGTCCACGTTCACCAGCAGTGCGCTTTCCCACTTACGGGCCAGCAGCGTGGCGGAAGTGCCCGCCATGGCAATGTCCAGGATGCCGCCCGCATCGATCTGCGTCATGTGGGCGCCGTCGTAAGCCAGCACGGGCAAAAAGGCCACCAAGTCTTTGACGGCGTTTTCTGGATTGCTCTCGTTGGGCGACAGGCCCACGCCGTATTCCGACAGTTGGCGCAGGGCCCGCGTCGGGGCGAAGTCGAAGACGAAACACACGGGCTTCAGGATTTCCTCTTCGTTCGGGTTGTCGCCATTGGGGTTCTTGATGGACCATGGCGACTGCACCCGAAACGCCGCCTGGAAGTAGGTTTCGGGAGATTTCAGATTGCGCAGCATCAGGATCGAAGACCACTGCGCCACCGTCACGCCCGTGGTGAGCTTGCCGCAGGACAAGGTGATGGTCTTGCTCTCGAACCCGCTGCCGATGGCCTTGCGCACAGGCGGCAAGGCCTCCAGGCCTACCCCGGCTGTAGCCCCTGCAGCCACGATGACCTTGTAGTCGTGCCAGAAGACGTTGTGCTTCTCAGCCAGCAAGTTGGCCATCGCATGGCAAGCCGCCACATTCGGAAGGAACCAGAACGCGTGCTGCAGGTAGGGCAAGAGGCGCACATCGGAATAAGGAAAAGGCGGGCGCGTGCCGGCCTTCAACAGCTCCGCTGCCTGCGCCAGGTGGCCGCCCCGGATGATGTCCAACCATTTCTGCACATCGCCCGCGTGTTTGAAGCGTGCAGACGCGCCCGTACCCTGGGCCTCGAAGAAGGCATTGAGGTCGAACTCGTCGAACTCGCCGCCGCTGGCCACGGCCAGCAGCTCATCCGGCATCTGGTAGGAGAGCAGCCGCATCTGCGGCAAGCTGGCGTAGGGGTTGCGCTGGCCTGGATGCCGAATGGCAAAAGCCTCTTTGGCGCGCTGTTCGTCGGTGTAGGTCCAGTTGAAGATCTGTTCCTCAATGAATTCACCCGTGGCCAGTGCCTTGAACGGCGTACCCGACAGGTACAGGTAAGCCCGCGTGGTGATGGGCAGGAACTCGCTCTCCTGCTCGGCCAGCACGTTCAGGTCTTCGTTCACGCCTTCCAACTCCGCCGCGTATTCCAGCTTGGCCTCTTTCTTGGCGTCCTGGTCATCCTCACCTTCGAACAGCTCCTTGGCGGTGTCGCGCCAGGCGCCGAAGTGGTATTCGTCAAACACCACCAGGTCCCAGTTCAGGGTGTGCAGCCACTCGTTGCGGGCCTTGACGTTGCCCTCGGCATCGCGCCCCAGCAGGTCTTGGAAGGAGCCGAAGTACACCAGCGGCCGATGTCGGTCCGCCTGGCTAGGGTCGCCCCCCGTGGCGCGTGACAGGTACTGCCAACCGTCAAAGTCTTGATGGCTTTCCAGGTCGGTCTGCCAGGCGTCTTCCACCGCCGGCTTGAAGGTCACCACCAGCACACGACGAGCCTTGAGCTTGCGCGCCAACTGATAGGCGGTGAAGGTCTTGCCGAAACGCATCTTGGCGTTCCAGAGAAAGCGCGGCGCGGCATTCGGGTCTTCAGCCCAGATCGACTGGAAGTAATCGAAGGTCTTGTTCACCGCCTCGGCCTGCTCAGCCCGCAGCCCGAAGCGCTCGTGATGCGTGCCGGACAGGCGCTGGCCCGTGCGGAGTTCGGCCAACACGGTGTGCACATCAGCCACCGTGCAGCGCATCCATTCCAACTGGGCCTTGTCAAACCCTTTTTTCAACAAGGCGGCGCGCACGTCGTGGTCGGAGAACACGGTGCCATCGTCGCGCTCGGCGGGCACGTCCAGTTCAATCGTGTAGTTCTGGATGGCCGCCGTCTTCAACTGCTCCGCCACCCGCTGCTGCACGTTGCGCGTGGTCTGCCCCACCTTCAGCAGGCCTTGGTGCGCGCTGTCGGCAATGGCGTACGCATAGATGCGCGGCCGCGCCTCGGGCTTGGGCGCCAGGATGTCTTCGATGGTGGGCTTGCTCACTCGGACCCCTTGCCAACTACCCAGCTGCCGAGCGAACTCCGTCCAACGGAACCAAAGTCAAGTTCCAGCAGACGGGGCAGCTCGGCGGCGGGACGCGGGCTCATTCCTCACCGGCCTCTGACAGTTCACTGTCATCGAAGAGTTCTCCATCATGCGCTGCCACCTGAGACTCGATGAAGGCGATCTCCTCCGGGCCCAAACCGTAGCGCTGGTAGAGCTTGGCGTCGGTCCACTCCTGATCCAGTGGCACGACCGGAACAAACGCATAGACATCGCGCGTGGCGTGCTGAGTGGCCTTACGAAGCGACACGAGAAACCGTACAAACCGTGTGCGCAGGTAGCTGGCGCAACTCAAGGCCTCACCCTTGGTCTCGAAATGGCCAGCGACCAAGTAGGTTTCGGTACAGGCCGTACCGGGCTCAGCGACGATGGGTTTGCTCAGGAATTTCGTTTCAACCGCTGCACTGGTCCCTTGCACAGCGGTCATCAACACTTTCCACTGGTCAATCCAACCTTGGTTGACCGGGATGGCAGAACGCTCGATCCACGATACCTTTCGAGATCCGAACAGCTTGACGGGCTCTCGAATTTTTCTGGTGTCTTCACTCCCATGAAAGAAGGTCCGTAGTCCAAACGGCTTACCGCTCGAAATGTGGGAACTGAAGCTGGCCGCCCCCTGCGTAAGGATCTTCTCCAGTATCGACACTGCCTCGTTCCGCCGCACAAGCACATCGAAGGTATCCAGATGCCGGCTCATGGCCGGCCCAGTCGGCTGGCCATCCCAGATGGTCTGGAAGCTGCAGGGGCCGTGGTGCTCCCGGTCCCACAGAAAGTAAGAGACCCCGCCGCGAATCTTGACCCCCGGAAACCCCTCGTAGAGCTTGGGGTAGTCCACGATGCTGCGCAGACGTTTGTCTGCCAGCATCTTCGCCCGGTAACTGTCGAGACCCTTGCCGCCCGCCATCCAGCGTGAGGGCGTGACGAACACCGCGTAGCGTGGTTCCAGGTTCAGCGCGTTCTGTACGAACAACTGGTAGATAGGTGCTGCACTGGTGCCGTAGCCTCCATCATCCAGTTGGTACGGAGGATTCCCGATGACCACATCGAACTGCATAGGCGCTCCAAAGAGCTCGGTCAGCCGAGCCTTGATGTCGTGGGTGTGTATGAAGGCGTAGGCGTGGGTTTCCAGACCCTCGCCCCGGTCCAGCGCGGCCTGGCTGGCGCCGCAGAAGGTGCACTTGCCCTGGGCCCAGGTGTGCTCGGTGCGCTCGAACCAGATGTTGCCCGCTTCGCTGCCCGAAGCCGTGACGATGGAGTGCGGGCCGTTGGCGCGTTTGGAGCAGTACACGCTGCGCCGTGCCAGCAGACTGGTCAGCCGCGTGATGCCGATGCCAAACACCTGCTGGGTGAGGATGTGGTTCACGCGCTCTTGCAGGTTCGGGAACTCCTGCGCCAGTCCGGCGGTGAGCCGGCTGGTGATCTCCCGCAGGAAGACGCCTGACTTGGTGCACGGGTCCAGGAACCTCACGGTCTTGTCCGCCCAGAGGTTGGCGCCGTGGTGGTCATCGGCCCAGGCCTGCGTCACCGCGTCCAACATGCGCTGCGCCAGCTCAGGCGGGGTGAACACTTCGTCGTTCGACAGGTTCGCAATGCAGGTCAGCACATCCGGATTGCGCCCGCGCAAGGTGAAGGTGGCTTGCGGGGTCATGCCCGGGTGCCCAACACAAACCGGGCCTGCTCGGTGCGCAACATCTGGTACGGGGTCATGAACCTGACACCGAGGCCCACGCAAACGTTGGGGATCTTGATGCGGTTGGGCGAGTTGGCAGGCACCTCGTGTGTCACCAGCACATGCTGGCCGGCCAGGGCGTGGGCCACCAGGTAGAAGTCCGCTGCTTGCAGGAAAGCGTTGATGGCCGCTGGGGTGTACTGCTGGCCATTGGCCCAGGTGGCCACCTGACCAAACTGCGTGGCCAGGGTGGGCGGCGTCCGCCGAAACAACGATGGGCCGCTGGTCTTGGCCCAAGTGGCCAAGTTGTCTTGCCCGGCCTCGATCTCATCGGCCACCTTGTCGATGCTGAAGACGGCCCCTTGGTGGCCCTTGTGCACCAGCCAATCCCAGAACGCAGGGCAGAAGTCCAGGCCGTAGTGCAGGTTGTTGGCGGACATGAAGACGTTGGCGTCCAGCAGGTAGCTCATGCCACCACCCCCAGTTCCCTGGCCGCTTGATGGAAGGTTGATGTCTTGCGCACACCCAACAGGCGGTAAGCATCGGGGAATGAAGTCAAACCCTCCAAAGCGCTGCCCACGATGGCACGGGCAAAACGCTTGCTGGTTCGGGCGCCCAAGCTTCGATAGAAGTCACCGCCACCGCTGCTGCGCTCTTTGAGCGTGCGCAGCCGCTCCTGCTCGGCGCGGTAGTGCTGCCACAGCGCATCGCGGGTGAGGGCACCGGCATCGAACAGCCGGCGAAGCACGACCAGGCTGCTGACCTTGAACTCCCGCGCCAAGCGCTGCACCTCTTCGGCAATGGGCGCTTCGGGCTGACGGGCCGACCGCAGTTCAGCCAGCGGCACCAGGAGTTCGGCCGCCACCTGGTTGCACCAGCGCTCGGCCTGAAGCTCGGGCACGCGGCCGGCTTGCACATCAGACACACCTGTAGCCCCAAGCCAGATGTGGGCCAGTTCATGCGCCAAAGTGAACATCTGGGCGGCCTTGCTGTCAGCGCCGTTCACGAAGATCAGCGGCGCCAAGTTGTCGGCCAAGGCAAAGCCCCGAAACTCACCGACATCCAGCAGACGGTGGCTGTTGCTGCCCACCACCGAACTCACCATGACCAGCACACCGGCGTCTTCAGCCTGGGAGATCAGGACCCTGAGCGCGTCGGTCCAGGTCGGCAGTTCACGCCGCTTCTGCGTGGAGAGCGCCAAGGTCTGGCGAAGACGATGGGCGACGGAGACCGGGTCATCACGGAGCGTGACGCTGCCGACGAAAGTCAATGGCGGCAGGCCGGACACACGGGCGTGGTCGCGAAACCAGTCTTGTCGCTGCTGGCAGAGGTAAAGCGTATCCAGCAGGTCCGCACTGGGTTGGGCCAGTTGCTCGTCACGCAAGGTACGGAAGTCCGGTACCGGGAGGACCTCTTTCGGGGGCTGTGGCAGAAAGAAGTAGCCAAAGGGCGTATGGGTCGCCTGGGCGAAATCCTCCAGTTGCCTGAGCGTGGGCAGGGCCTCGCCCTTGAGCCACTGGGGCCACCTGGGAAAGCGGGCTTCGAGGACACCATCGCCCATACGAGCGCGCTGCGCCGCCCAGCGCAGCACAGGAACGGAGGCTGCAATCGACGTCATCACTCAGCCTTCAAGCTCAAGCGGGGGGTACGTATCCGTCTCAACAATATCCATGTCACTTCACCTGCAAGGCAGCCAACTCGCGCACCGTCATGGGCGGGTGCGTCTTGATCGGCGTGAAGATTTCATGCTTGCCCAATTCGGCAAACAGCGAACCTTCGTGACTGTAGGCCGACGAACCGGTGAGAACGTCCAGACGGAAGTCACGCCGCTGGAATTTGCCCTTGCCCAGGTAGCCCCATTCCGCGAAGGTGATGGGGTGGCCGTCGTGGGCCCGCATGGTCAGCGCGTCGCCATGCACCAGATTGAGTCCCAGCACATGTTCCGCTGCGAGGAACAGATCGTCGTCTTCGGCCAGACCGAGGTAATCGGCAAAGACCTCCAGCACATTGGCGCGGCACTCGTTGATGTTGTCGTCCAGCAGCTCAATGCCGTAGATGCACATGAGTCCCAGCAGGGCGTAGTGTTGACGCTCGAATTCGGCCTTGCCGTACTTGAGTTCCACCGCAGCGAGCTTGCGCTGCAGGATGCGCACGATGAAGTTGCCGCTGCCACAGGCGGGCTCCAGAAAGCGAGCGTCAATGCGTTCGCACTCGTCATTCACCAGATCCAGCATGGCCTCCACCATCCAGGCAGGGGTGAAGACCTCGCCATGGTCGGCTACACGCTGTTTGGACTTGACGAGGGTCATGGTCGGCGAAGTGTTCTGCGAGGGCCGTGTTCCGGCAGTGGGAGAACTCCAAAACTGTCTCACACCAGCAACCTGAGGATACCGGGACTGTCTGCAGAGCAGCCATTCAATGAAAACGCCCGCCGCGCGATGGCGTTGCGCGGCGGGCGGGAAGGCGGAACGAGCCGAGGGCGGAAGGAACCCTCGGTCGGGGTTCAGTCGGCCTGTTTGCGCAGGAAGGCCGGGATCTCGATCTCGTCCATGCCGCTGCTGGCCAGGGTCTCCACCTTGGTGCGGGCGCTGCGCCAGACGCTGGGGGTGTCCCGGGTCGAGTAGTCGGTCTGCAGCGGCTGGGCCGCCGCGGAGGACGCCATGGCAGCCGGCGCCACCGCCATGGCCTGCCCCAGGATGGGAATGTTGTCGGTGCCGGTGCGCAGGATGGGCTGCACCGCGGCGCTGCTCTGCACCACGGTCAACGGCGCCTGCTGCCGGCGCATGGCGCCCGACAGCCCGGTGGCGATCACGGTCACGCGCAACTGGTCGCCCAGGCTTTCGTCATAGGCAGCGCCAAAGATCACATGGGCGTCCTCGGCGGCGTACATGCGGATGGTGTTCATGGCCGTGCGCGACTCGCTGAGCTTGAAGCTGGAACGGGAGGCCGCGATCAGCACCAGCACACCACGCGCGCCCGACAGGTCGATGCCCTCCAGCAGCGGGCAGGCCACCGCCTGTTCAGCCGCCTTGCGGGCGCGGTCCGGGCCGCTGGCGATGGCCGTGCCCATCATGGCCTTGCCGGGCTCGCTCATCACCGTCTTGACGTCTTCGAAGTCCACGTTGACGAAGGCGTCCATGTGGATGATGTCGCTGATGCCGCCCACTGCGTTCCTCAGCACGTCATTGGCATGGGCGAAGGCGGCCTCCTGGGTGACGTCGTCGCCCATGACCTCCAGCAACTTCTCGTTGAGCACGACGATGAGGGAATCCACA
Source organism: Burkholderiales bacterium (assembly GCA_947464185.1). Taxonomy (GTDB): domain Bacteria; phylum Pseudomonadota; class Gammaproteobacteria; order Burkholderiales; family Burkholderiaceae_C; genus Rubrivivax. Next base: position 5,096 of record CANHVY010000024.1, on the reverse strand, counting down.
TTGGCTTCCAACTCCGACACGCCCTGCTCGGCCTGCTTGGCGCGGCGACCGCCCTCGAACTCGAAGGGCTTGGTGACCACGCCCACCGTCAGGATGCCCATCTCACGGGCCACGCGGGCGATCACGGGCGCTGCGCCCGTGCCGGTGCCGCCGCCCATGCCGGCGGTGATGAAGAGCATGTGGGCGCCGTCCAGGGCGCCACGGATGGTCTCGATGGCGGCCTCGGCCGCCACGCGGCCGGCCTCGGGCTTGGCACCTGCGCCCAGGCCCGTGCTGCCCAGTTGCACCAAGGTGCTGGCGTTGCTGCGGTTCAGTGCCTGCGCATCGGTGTTCGCGACGATGAAGTCCACCCCCTGCACGCCCTGGCCGATCATGTGCTGCACGGCGTTGCCGCCGCCGCCGCCGACGCCGATCACCTTGATCTGCGTGCCTTGGTCGAACTCTTCGATCATCTCGATTGCCATCTTCACTCTCCTTGCCTTCCAGCAGTTGCCATCCAAGTTGCCATCACATGACACCGGGCGGGTGGTTGTTCTCCGATCCCGATGCCGCCTTCGAAAACCTTCAGGTGTTCGTCCTTCAGAAATTCCCCAGGAACCAGTCCTTCGCGCGGCCCAGCACGGTCTTGACCGATCCGGCCTGGCGCGCCGCCTTCTGGCCGCGGCTGCGCGCGATGCGGGCCTCTTCCAGCAGGCCCATGACGGTGGCTGAGCGGGGGTTCGCCACCATGTCGTGCAGCGCCCCGTGGTACAGCGGGATGCCCTTGCGCACGGGCTTGAGGAAGATGTCCTCGGCCAGCTCCACCATCCCGGGCATGACCGCCGAGCCGCCGGCCAGCACGATGCCGCTGGACAGGCGCTCCTCGAAGCCGCTGTCGCGGATGACCTGCTGCACCAGGGAGAAGATCTCCTCCACGCGCGGCTCGATCACGCCGGCCAGCGCCTGGCGGCTGAGCATGCGCGGGGCGCGGTCGCCCAGCCCGGGCACTTCCACCTGCTCGGACGGGTCGGCCAGCAACTGCTTGGCCACGCCGTACTCGACCTTGATCTGCTCGGCGTCCTTGGTGGGGGTGCGAAGCGCCATGGCGATGTCGCTGGTGATCAGGTCGCCTGCAATCGGGATGGTGGCCGTGTGGCGCACCGAGCCCTCGGTGTAGATCTGCACGTCCGTGGTGCCCGCGCCGATGTCCACCACCGCCACGCCCAATTGCCGTTCGTCCTCGGTCAGCGTGGCGCAGGAGCTGGCGCTGTGGTTGAGCATCAGGCGCTCGACCTCCAGTCCGCAGCGGCGCACGCACTTGACGATGTTCTCGGCCGCGCTTTGCGCTCCGGTGACGATGTGCACCCGCACCTCCAGCCGGCTGCCGCTCATGCCGATGGGCTCCTTGACCTCGTGCCCGTCGATGATGAATTCCTGCGGCTCCACCAGCAGCAGGCGCTGGTCGTTGGGGATGTTGATGGCCTTGGCCGTCTCGACCACGCGCGCCACGTCGGTGGGCGTGACCTCGCGGTTGTCGCGCACGATGACCATGCCCGTGGAGTTCTGGCCACGGATGTGGCTGCCGGTGATGCCGGTGTAGACGCTGGTGATCTTGCAGGCGGCCATCATCTCGGCCTCCTTCAGCGCCTGCTGGATGCTCTGCACCGTGGCGTCGATGTTGACCACCACGCCGCGCTTCAGGCCGCTGGTGGCCGACACCCCCAGGCCCGCGAGCCGCAGCTCACCACCGGCCACGATCTCGCCCACCACCACCATCACCTTGTGGGTGCCGATGTCGAGCCCGACCACGAGGTCCTTGTATTCTTTGGCCATTCAGTTTCTCCGGGGCGCGGGGGCCGGCGAGGCGATGGTGACGTTGCGCAGGCGCACGGCGTAGCCGTCGGGGTGGCGCAGATCGGCGTGCAGGACGGGGGCCTTGAAGTGGCCGGTCACCTGGGTGATGGTGTCGACGAAGCGGCTGGCCCGGGCGAGCACGTCCTCGGCGCTGCCACGGCCGAGCTCGATGACCACGCCACCGTCCAGGTCGGCCCGCCAGGAGCCGCGCCCGCTCAGGCTCAAGCGCTCGACGGTGCGCTCGTGGCGGGCGAACAAGGCCTGCAACCGTTGCAGCATCTGCAGCATCTGCGGCGCGCTGCCCTCGGGGCCGACCAGGGCCGGCAGGTCTTCGTCCTCGACATCGCCCACGTTGGCCTCGAACACCTCGCCTGCGTGGTTGACCAGCTTTTCGTGGTCCTGTGCTCCCTTCCACAGGGCCACCGCACGGTGTTCCTCCAGGCGCACTGCCAAGCCGTCGGGCCAGACCCGCCGCACCACGGCCTTGCGCACCCAGGGCACGGTCTCGAAGGCCTGCCGGGCCTGCTGCAGGTCGGCGCCGAAGAAGTTACCCGACAGGCGCGGCATGGCGTTGGCCCGCACGGTGGACACGCTGTTGCGCTGCAACTCGCCTTCCAGCTGGATGAAGCGCACCGGGAACCACGATGTGCGACCCACCCACAGGGCTGCCGCAGCCAGGATGGCGCCGGCGGCCAGGGCGAAGACGGCCGTGGAGGCAGCGTTCATCAGGCGCACATCCAGGGGCAGGCTGAGGTCGGCGGCCATCAGGCGGCTCCTTGCGCGCCGGGGCAGGCGGCAGGCGTGCTGTCCAGCCGGGCGTCTGCCAGCAGGCGCAGGCAAAGATCGGGGTAGGAGATGCCAGCCGCCCGCGCCGACATCGGCACCAGCGAGTGGCTGGTCATGCCCGGCGAGGTATTCATCTCCAGCAGGAAGGGCTGCCGGTCACGGGCGCGGATCATCAGGTCCGCGCGGCCCCAGCCACGACACCCCAGAGAGCGGTAGGCCTCCAGCACGATGCGCTGGATTTCGGCCTCTTCGGCCGCCGCCAACCCGCTGGGGCAGTGATAGATCACGTCGTCGGTGAAGTACTTGTTCTGATAGTCGTAAGCACCTTCCGGCGCCTGGATGCGCACCACCGGCAACGCCCTGGCCGATGCACCGCTGCCGAGCACGGGGCAGGTGACTTCCTCGCCCTCGATGAACTCCTCGCACAGCACGTCCGGGTCATGGCGGGAAGCCAGCCGCACTGCGTCCTGCATCTGCGAGTATCCCGCCACTTTGGTCACGCCGATGGAGGAACCTTCCCTAGGGGGCTTCACGATCAAGGGCAGGCCGATCTCGTCGGGCACGGCCCTCACCACCTCAGGCTGCTGGCGCTCGGGCGCCAGCCACACCCAGCGCGGCGTGGGCAGCCCCTCGGAGCGCCACACGCGCTTGGTCATCACCTTGTCCATGGCGATGGCGCTGGCCATCACGCCCGAGCCGGTGTAGGGCAGCCCCAGCAACTCCAACGCGCCCTGCACCGTGCCATCCTCGCCGTGGCGTCCGTGCAACGCGATGAAGATGCGGTCGAACCCCTCGGTCTTCAGGTCCCCCAGCGGGCGCTGCGCGGGATCGAAGGCGTGGGCGTCCACGCCGCGCGAGCGCAGGGCCTCCAGCACGCCCGTGCCGGACATCAACGAGACCTCGCGCTCGGCGCTGTCGCCGCCCATCAGCACGGCCACCCGCCCCAGCCCGGGGACATGCATTGCGGTGGTGCTCATGCGCGCCCTCCTGGCACCGGGGCCACCGCAGCGGACGGGGTGGAGGCGGCGCCGGCCAGCAGGTCGCGCAGCTTCTGCGGCACGGTACCGATGGAACCGGCGCCCATCGTGATGACCACGTCGCCATCGCGCACGAAGTCGGCGATGGCCTGCGGCATGCGTGCGATGTCGTCGACGAACACCGGGTCCAGGCGGCCGGCCACGCGCAGGGCACGCGCCAGGGCGCGGCCGTCGGCAGCCACGATGGGCGCTTCACCAGCGGGGTACACCTCGGACAGCAGCAGGGCGTCGGCGGTGCCCATCACCTGCACGAAATCCTCGAAGCAATCCCGGGTGCGGGTGTAGCGGTGCGGCTGGAAAGCCAGCACCAGACGTCGGCCCGGGAAGGCACCGCGCGCCGCGGCGATGACGGCCGCCATCTCCACCGGGTGGTGGCCGTAGTCGTCGATGAGGGTGAAGGAGCCACCGCCCTGGCCTGCCGCCACCGGCAGTTCGCCCCAGCGCTGGAAACGCCGGCCCACGCCACGGAAGCTCGCCAGTGCGCGCAGCACGGCCTCGTCGGGCAACTCCAGCGCCTGCGCCACGGCAACGGCCGCCAGGGCGTTGCGCACGTTGTGCACGCCGGCCAGGTTCAAGGTCACCGGCAGGTCCGGCAGGGTTGCCGCACCTGCAGCCGCCGGGCTGGGCAGGCGCCGGCAGGTGAAGCGCATCTGCCCCCCCGGCACCGCCTGCACGTCCAGGGCGCGCACCTGCGCGTCCTCGCCCAGGCCGTAGCCGATGACGGGGCGCGAGATCATGGGCAGGATGGAGCGCACGCCGGGGTCGTCGGTGCACAGCACGGCTGCGCCGTAGAACGGCAGGCGGTGCAGGAACTCCACGAACGCCCCGCGCAAGCGCGTGAGGTCGTGGCCGTAGGTGTCCATGTGGTCGGCGTCGATGTTGGTCACGACCGACATCACCGGGCTCAGGTGCAGGAAGGAGGCGTCGCTCTCGTCGGCCTCCACCACGATGAGGTCTCCGGCGCCCAGGCGGGAGTTGGTGCCCGCGCTCACGAGCTTGCCGCCGATGACGAAGGTGGGGTCCACGCCGGCCTCGGCCAGCACGCTGGCCACGAGCGAAGTGGTGGTGGTCTTGCCGTGGGTGCCGGCGATCGCGATGCCCTGCTTCAGGCGCATCAGCTCGGCCAGCAGCACGGCGCGCGCCACCACCGGCACCTTGCGGGCACGTGCGGCCAGCACCTCGGGGTTGTCGGCTTTCACGGCCGTGGAGGTGACGACCGCCTGTGCCCCCTCGATCTGGGCGGCCGCGTGGCCGATGAAGACGCGCACGCCCAGGCCGCTCAATCGCTGGGTGACCGGGCTCTCGGCAGCATCCGAGCCCGAGACGCGGTAGCCCAGGTTGTGCAGGATCTCGGCGATGCCGCTCATGCCGGCACCGCCTATGCCCACGAAGTGGATGTGCTTGACGGCGTGCTTCATGCGCGCTTTCCCCACAGTCGTT
>CANHVY010000023.1 GCA_947464185.1 Burkholderiales bacterium | reverse complement strand
GGGGATGTCCGAAATTCTGTGTGTGAGGCGGTTTACTGAATTGGCTGTTGGCTGATTTCTCTACTGTCTTTAGGCCCCTGCCAGGCCGCCGGAGGCGCCCCGGTTGAGCCCATGTACTCATGGTTCAACCCTTCTCACCGGCCTGCGCCATGCGCGACCTGCGTGAACCGTTCTTCGTACAGTATCGCGAACTGGTTCATCGCGAGCTTCCATTCCTTGGCCGCACGGCTCCAGTCGGCGGTGATGTTGCGCAGGGCCAGCCAGATGAGCTTGGATGCAGCATCGTCGCTGGGGAAGTGCCCGCGCGTCTTGATGATCTTGCGCAGCCGGCTGTGCACGCTCTCGATGGCATTGGTGGTGTAGACCACGCGGCGTACCTCGGGCGGGAAGGCGAAGAACGGGATGACGCGATCCCAGGCCCGGCGCCAGGCTGCCGTGACGGTGGGGTAGCGCTGCCCCCAACCGCCGCGCTCGAAGTCGTTCAGCGCCTGCTCTGCGGCCTCGGCGCTGGCTGCGGTGTAGACGGGGCGCAGGGCGGCGGCCAGCAGCTTGCGGTCCTTCCAGCTAGCGTAGTCCAGACTGTTGCGGATCAGGTGCACGATGCAGGTCTGCAGCGTGGTCGCCGGGAACACCGCGCCAAGGGCTTCACCGATGCCCTTGAGCCCATCGGTGACGGCGATCAGGATGTCGGCCACGCCGCGCGTCTTGAGGTCGTTGAACACCTTCATCCAGAACTTCGCGCCCTCGGTGTTCTCGATCCACAAGCCCAGGATGTCGCGCGTACCGTCGGGCAGGATGCCCAGGGCCAGGTAGATGGCCTTGTTGCGCACGACGGCGTCCTCGCGGATCTTCACGCGCAGCGCGTCGAAAAAGACCACCGGGTACATCGGCTCCAGCGGGCGAGCCTGCCAGGCGCCGACCTCGGCCATGACGGCGTCGGTGACGGAGCTGATGAAGTCCGGTGCCACCTGGGTGCCGTACTGCTCGGCCAGGAAGCCCTGGATCTCGCGCACCGTCATGCCCCGCGCGTACATGGCCACGATCTTGTCGTCGAAGCCGGTGAAGCGCCGGTCGTGCTTGGGAATGAGCAAGGGCTCGAACGAGCCCTCCCGATCGCGGGGCACCTCGATGCGAAGCGGGCCGTCCTCAGTGAGTACGGTCTTGCCGCTGGCGCCATTGCGGTGGTTGACCGCGTCCTCGGGCTTGGTCGCGCCGGGCAGGTAGCCCAGGTGATGCGAAAGCTCGGCGCCCAGGGCGCGCTCGATCAGCGCCTTCTTGAACGCCATGGACGCGGCGTTGACCGCCTCCGCGCTCATCGGCCCGGTCACGAACTGGTCAATGAGTTCCTTCGGGATCGACGGCATCGCCGCCGCTGCGGCCAGGGCCGCCTTCGTCGTCTTCCTGCTGGTTGGCATACATGCTCCTGTTGGTCATGCTATGCCCCGCACACAAAAATCCGGACAGGCTCGCCAGCCCGCTCGCGACTGCTCAGGGTTTATACGGGGATTGTTTGCCCCTGCCGAGGCCGCCCCTAGCATCACCTCCTTCCGATCCCTGCACGTTCAAACATGCCAAGAATCCCCAAGACCTGGCGCCAGAAGATGGCCGCCCAGCCGCCCCACACCGTCACGCTCGACAAGGCCTTCGCCGGTGTACCGGCCGGCGCCCGGCTGCTGATCTCCTGCCCGCAGGAAATCGAGGCCTTCCTGCGCACGCATACCCGGCCGGGCGACACCCTATCGATCCAGGAGCTGCGGCGGCGTTTGGCGCAGGCGCACGGCGCCGACGCGGCCTGTCCGGTGTCGACCTCGATCTTCCTGCGCACCGTCAGCGAGACGGCCTGGGACGACATCGAGCAGGGTGCCACTGCCAGTGCGATCGCGCCGTTCTGGCGCGTGGTCGAGCCGGGTTCGCCCCTGGCTCGCAAGCTGCGATGCGGCAGCGACTGGATCGTGCATCAGCGTGCCGCCGAGGCCATGGGCGCTATGGTGGATGCTGTTGCCGCCAGCCCCCAGCCTGGGCCATCAAGGTCGCACCACGGGGAGCAGTCATGAGCCTGCCCATCGCATTGGGCTCGGCCGGTGGGGCGGTGATCCTGCTTGTGGTGGCGGCCTATCTGGTCGGAAGCCGACTTCCGGCCACACGTTCCGCGACAGCTTCCGTTGCAATCGAAGCACCCGCCCAAGAGATCATGGCGGTGCTTAGCGACGTCGCATCGCAACCCGCATGGAGGCCGGATGTCCTGTCGGTTGAGGTCCGCTCCACCGACGAATGGACCGAACAACGCAGAAGCGGTGAGTCGATCACATTCCGCGCAGTCTCGCGCAGTGAGCGCGCCTTGGAGCTGACCTTCGAGAGCACGCAGGGTTACCACGGCCACTGGCGCGGCCAACTGTCCGAGGACCCAGGTCGGGTTTCAACCGTCATCAAGGTTGAAGAATCAGCCACCGTGCAAGCCCCATTTCGGCGAGTGCTGGCGATAGTCTTCTTCGATCCGGAGAAATTCACAGCCGACTATCTGTCACGCCTGGAGGCCGAGGTTCGGCGGCGTTCAGCGGCCGCGCCGAAGAGGTAACAGGGTCAGGTCATGCAATGACACATGCCCAAACTCAAGCATCTGCCGGCCAGCCCGTTCTCCTCGGCGGCGGTGAAAAGAGCCTGTCTTGTTTCACGCGAAACGGAGTGGAGCCAAGCCGCCTCACCGAACAAGCCCATGGCCTGGCGGCAGTGGGCGGGTGCGCTCAAGGGCTCTGCCCATCAGCCGCTGAGCGACTCACGCGTCTGCAGGTGCCGCAGCCACACCTGCTTGACGAACGGATCGGCGACGTCGGAGTGGCCGTGGCCCTTGCGAACGATGAGGTTGGCCGCCACCAGCTTGTCGAGGGCCGGGGTGATGTCGTTGGCGGAGATCTCGCGGCCCAGCGTCTTGCTGAATGAGGCCAGCGTGTCGGCCGCATAGAGTCCGCGGGCTTGGCCTGTGGCGATTCGAGAGAACACCAGCACGGCCAATTCGCCGGCGTCCTGTATCGATTGAACGTCCAGCTCGGCCGCCGCGGTGGCCAGCGTCGCGCAGATGGTGGCGAAGGCCGTGTCTGCATCAGCGGCCCGGCCTGCGGCGATTTCGTCCTGCAGTTGCCGAACGGCCTTGGCCAGTTCCTCAGGTCGGCTGCCCACGTCACGGAAACCAGCGAACGCGGCCTGCAGTGAAGGTACGGCCAGCCCTGCGGCGCTGACACGTTGCAGGAACCACTCGACGTAATCCATCCCCAGCGGCTCGAAGGAGGCGGTGTGGGCGCCCGCGAACGCCTGGGAGCGGCGCGTGGCCATGTCGGTCACGTCACGGTGATTTGGAAGTTTTTGGCGTGAAGGCCAAATTTCGGCTCAGGCGCAAATGCTGTCGAGACCTCCACCTCCGTTGAACCAGACTCAAGGCGTGCCTCCCCGCAGGGGCAGGCCAGCACGCGAATGATGCGGCTCCGATAATCCCCGGTTTCCCCCAGCGGCCCTTGAGCCGCACACGCCATGTCCAGCCCCTTGCAGGCCCAGGTGCAGCGCCGCCGCACCTTCGCCATCATTTCCCACCCCGACGCGGGCAAGACCACGCTGACGGAGAAGCTGCTGCTGTTCTCCGGCGCGATCCAGATCGCCGGCTCGGTGAAGGCGCGCAAGGCTTCGCGCCACGCCACGTCGGACTGGATGGAGATCGAGAAGCAGCGCGGCATCTCGGTGGCGTCTTCCGTCATGCAGATGGAGTACCGGGACTGCGTGATCAACCTGCTGGACACCCCGGGCCACCAGGACTTCTCCGAAGACACCTACCGCGTGCTCACGGCCGTGGACGCGGCGCTGATGGTGATCGACGCGGCCAACGGCGTGGAGCCGCAGACGCGGCGGCTGCTGCAGGTGTGCCGGGCGCGCAACACGCCCATCCTCACCTTCGTCAACAAGATGGACCGCGAGGTGCAGGAGCCCCTGACGCTGATGGACGAGATCGAGCGCGAACTCGGCATGGGCGTGGTGCCTTTCACCTGGCCGGTGGGCATGGCCAAGTTCTTCGGCGGCGTGCTGGACCTGCGCAAGCACCAGATGCGCGTGTTCTCGCCCGGTGAAGACCGCGCCACGCAGGATGACGAGATCATCGAAGGCCTGGACAACCCGCTGCTGGCGCAGCGTTTCGGCGCGGCTTTCGAGCAGGCCGCGGGCGAGGTGGAGCTGGTGCAGGAGGCCGCGCCCGGCTTCGACGAGGCCGCGTTCCTGGCCGGCCGGCAGACGCCGATGTTCTTCGGCTCGGCCATCAACAACTTCGGCGTGCGCGAGGTGCTGGATGCGCTGGTGGACCTGGCCCCCTCACCCGGTGCCAAGCCCGCCATCCAGCGCACGGTGGCGCCCGAGGAGCCCAAGTTCACGGGCGTGGTGTTCAAGATCCAGGCCAACATGGACCCGGCGCACCGCGACCGCATCGCTTTCGTGCGCGTGGCCAGCGGGCGCTTCGAGCGCGGCATGCGCCTGAAGGTGGCGCGCAGCGGCAAGGAGATCCGCCCCAACACGGTGGTGGCCTTCATGAGCCAGAAGCGAGAGCTGCTGGAGGAGGCCTTTGCCGGCGACATCATCGGCATCCCCAATCACGGCGTGCTGCAGTTGGGCGACACGCTCACCGAAGGCGAGGCCCTGCAGTTCACCGGCCTGCCCTTCTTCGCGCCCGAGATGTTCCGCTCGGTGGAGGTGGCCGATCCGCTGCGCACCAAGCAGTTGCGCGCGGGCCTGACGCAGCTGGGCGAGGAAGGCGCGATCCAGGTCTTCCGCCCCGTGGCCGGCAGCGTGCTGCTGCTGGGCGCCGTGGGGCAGCTGCAGTTCGAGGTGGTGGCGCACCGCCTGGAGCACGAGTACGGCGTCAAGGCGCGCGTGATGCCGGCGCGCTATAACGTGGCGCGCTGGGTCACGGCCGAGACCGGCGACGGCGCGGCGGCCGACGAACGCGAGCTCAAGCGCTTCATAGACGGCAACGCCCACCGCGTGGCGCTGGACGCGGTGGACGCGCCCTGTGTGCTGCTGGAATACGCCGGCGAGCTGCGTGCCATGCAGGACAACTGGCCCAAGATCCGCTTCCACGCCCTGCGCGAGCACGCGGGGTTGGTGTTCCAGAAGCAGCTGGAGGGGTAGGGCGGCCGCAAATGCGGGCCGCCAAGGCGGCCAGGGCGGCCCGCGCCATCGACGCAGCCGCCCCCCCCGCGCCAGGCAGGATCAACCGGTTCGCCCGGGCCAGGCCTCAGGGTCTGGGCAGGATCACCTTGTCGATGATGTGGATCACGCCGTTGCTGTTGAGCACATCGGTGGCCGTGATGGCCGCCTTGCGCGCGCGCTGGTCCGTGATCGCCAAGGTGGCGTCCACCGTGAGGGTGTCACCCTGCAGGGTCGTCACGGCCGTGCCCAGAGGCACGTCGGCCTTGAGCACGGCACCACTGAGGACGTGATACGTCAGCACCTTGACCAGCAAGGGCTTGTCCGCCAGCAGTTGTTCCTTGGTCAGGCCCAGCTCCGTCAGCAGCGCGACAAAGGCAGCGTTGGTGGGCGCAAACACGGTGAACGGGCCGGGCTGCGACAGGGTGGCCGCGAGGTCGGCCGCCACCACGGCTTCCACCAGGATGGAGAAGTCTGGAATCGACTGCGCGGTCTGCACGATGGTCTTGTCTCCTGGCAGCAGCACCTTGTCGACCAGATGGATCACCCCGTTGCTGGCCTGCACATCGGTGGCGGTGATCTTGGAGATGCGGTTTCGGCCATCGGTGATCACCACGTCTGTGCCGGCAGCGTCCACTTTGAAGAAGCCTCCCTCCACGGTGGTCACGCCCTTGCCCAGCGAGATGTCGGCCTTCTTCACCGCGCCAGAGAGGACGTGATAGGTCAGCACCTTGGTCAGCAGCGGCTTGTCCGCCAGCAGCTGGGCCTTGGAGATGCCCAGTTCGGTCAGCAACGCAGCGAAGGCCTCGTCGGTGGGTGCGAACACGGTGAAAGGGCCCGGGCCTGACAGCGTAGGGCCCAGGTCAGCTGCGTTGACGGCTTCGGACAGCACCGTCAGGTTCGGGGTGGCGCCGGCGGTATCGACAAGGTTGCGGGCATCGCTGCCGCTCCCGCAGGCAGCCAGCAGGCACACCCCCAAGGCCAGGGCCCAGTTCTTGAAGTTCAGTATCACGGTCGTTCTCCTGTTCGGTTGGACATGCATCAGCGCGATGTCAGGCACCGCCGTGCCAACGGCATCCAGACTTCACGGTCTAGAGTTGAACCGCATGGTTTCCAGATGAACTGACTAGTCTCAACGTGGTGCTTGATGACCCCGTCGGCCGCACCGCACTGGGGTGACGGCACGGGGCAGCCTGGCGTGACGTGACGTCGCGCAGGGGGATGGTGATGTCTTGATGCCAACTTGATGCCATGATGCAAGCGTGCGCACCACCCTCAACCTTGCTGACGACGCGCTCATCGCGGCGCAGACGCTGGCACGGCGCCAGCAGATCTCGCTGGGTGAGGCCGTGTCGGAACTTGTGCGGCGCGGGGCCAGTGCACCGGCCGGCCCCACAGCGCGAAGCGCTGACGCGCCTTTGCGCGGGCGCTTTGCCTTGCTGCCCAGGCGCGACGAGACCGTCACCGCCGAGCACATATGCGCCCTGATGGAGCGCGAGGGTGTGTGAGCCAGGCCCTGGTCGAAGTGCGCGAACCGGCGCCATCCAGGCCCTGGGCGCCACCCCGCTCCTTGCTGGACGTCAACATCTGGATCGCCCTGCTGGACGATGCGCACCAGTTTTCGGAAGAAGCCAATGCCTTCATCGAGTCCCCTGAGGCGCGCATCGCCACCTGCCCGCTGGTGGAGAACGGCGTCATCCGCATCATGGCCATGCCCAGCTACAGCCGCGGCGGGGGCCTACCGATGCAGCAGGTGCGCCAGCGCCTGCTGCAGGCCTGCGCAAGCCTGGACCACGCCTTCTGGCCCGATGACGTCTCGCTGCGCGACGACACCCTGGTGGATTTCTCACGGGTGCAGGGCCACCAGCAAGTGAACGACCTGTACCTGCTGGCCCTGGCCGTGCGCCACGGCGGGCGCCTGGTTACGTTCGACCGCGCCGTGGCGCTGAGCAGCGTGCGCGGCGCAACACCTGAACACCTGCTGGTGCTGTGATGTCCCGCCACATGCCCCTGCGTGGGCGCTTCTCGCTCTACCTCAACCTCATCCGCTGGGACCGCCCGGCGGGCTGGCTGCTGCTGCTGTGGCCCTCGCTGTCGGCGCTGTGGATCGCGGCGGATGGCTTTCCAGGCTGGCACCTGACGGCGGTGTTCGTGCTGGGCACCGTCCTGATGCGCAGCGCCGGCTGCTGCGTCAACGATGTGGCCGACCGGGAGTTCGACCGCCACGTCAAGCGCACGGCCCAACGCCCGGTGACCTCGGGCGCGGTGTCGGTGAAGGAGGCGCTGGCCGTGGGCGCCATGCTGGCGCTGGCCGCCTTCGCCTTGGTGCTCACCACCAACCCGCCGACCATCCTGCTGTCCGTGGCCGCCCTGGCGGTCACCCTGGCCTACCCCTACGCCAAGCGCGTGGTCTCGATGCCGCAGGCGGTGCTGGGCGTGGCCTTCAGCTTCGGCATTCCGATGGCCTTCTCGGCGGCGCAAGGCGGCACCGCCTGGAGCCTGGCGGCGGTGAACGCCGCTGTGCCCTGGCAGGCCTGGACGCTGCTGGCCTCCAACCTGTTCTGGGTGCTGGCCTACGACACCGAGTACGCCATGGTGGACCGCGACGACGACCTGAAGATCGGCATGAAGACCTCGGCCATCACGCTGGGACGCTGGGACGTCGCTGCCGTGATGGGCTTCTACGCCGCCTACCTGCTGAGTTGGGCGATCCTGGGGCGCGCCCTCGGGCTGGGCACGGTGTTCCTGCTGGGCATCGCCGCAGCCGCTGTGCAGGCGGGCTGGCACTACGCCCTGATCCGCACCCGCACGCGCGACGGCTGCTTCAAGGCCTTTCGACTCAACCACTGGCTGGGGTTTGCGGTGTTCTTCGGGGTGGCGCTGGACCTGGGGCTGCGCTGAGGGCCTGGGGCGACCGGGTCTCGTCCGAGCAGTCAGCGGTCGCAGAGCTGCGCTCCAGGGAAGCCTCGTTCGAATTGTCTTTCATTGAGAGATGCTTTGTTGAATAATTGTCTCTTTTCGGAAGACATTAATTGCTCGAAACCCTTGCTCCCGCCCTGATCGGAGACTTTCAGGAGCGCCCGCTGCCGGCGGCGACGCGGCGCGAGGTCTCGCCCGCCGGGCTGCAGGGCAAGATAGATGTCCTGATCGGCATGCGCCGCTCGGGCAAGAGCTGGCGCATGGCGCAGGCCATGGGCGACCTGCTGGCCGCAGGCGTGCCCAAGACCCGGCTGCTGCATGTCAATTTCGACGACGAGCGTCTGCAACCGCTGCGCGCCAGCGACCTGCATCACCTGCCGGAGACCTTCTTCCGGCTTTTTCCGGAGAACAAGGCGCAGCGCTGCCACTTTTTCTTCGACGAAATCCAGAACGTGCCGGGCTGGGAATCCTTCATCCGCCGCATGCTGGACACCGAGAACGTGCAGATCATGCTGACGGGGTCGTCGGCCAAGATGCTCAGCCGTGAGATCGCCACCACGTTGCGCGGGCGTTCGCTGGCCACCGAGATCTTTCCCTTCAGCTTCCGCGAGGCCCTGCGGCACCGCGCCCTGGACGACACGCCGGCCGAAGCAGCTGGCAGTGCGCGGCGGGCCAGGTTGTCGCATGAGCTGCGCGCCTACCTGGAGGCCGGCGGCTTCCCGGAGGTGCAAGGGCTGGCCGCTCACCAACGCGTCGCCATCTTGCAGGAGTATGTGGATGTGGTGATCCTGCGCGATGTGGTTGAACGCCACGGCGTGGGCAACGTCTCCGCGCTGCGCTACCTGATCCGGCGCCTGCTCAGCGGCCCGGCTACCGCCTTCAGCGTCAATCGCTTTCACAACGACCTGCAGTCGCAGGGCCTGGCCTGCGGAAAGAACGCGCTGCACGAAATGCTGGCCCATCTGGAAGACGCCTACCTGGTGCAGGGCGTGGCGATTGACAGCCGCTCGCAGCGCCAGCGCCAGGTGAACCCCCGCAAGATGTACCCCATCGACACCGGCCTGGCACAGGCCTTCCGCCCCGGGCCGGACGCCGACCGTGGCCGCCTGCTGGAAACGCTGGTGCTGCTGGACCTGCGACGCCGCAGCTTCGAGACCCACTACCTGCGAACCGAGGCCGGCTACGAAGTGGACTTCATCGCACGATCGCCTGATGAACCACCGGCCCTCATCCAGGCCTGTGAGAGCCTGCGCGATCCCGCGACCCGAGAACGCGAGTTGCGCGCGCTGGCTGCTGGCATGAAAGAACGTGGCATAGCCCGTGGCACCGTCGTCACACTGGATGACGACGAACGGATCGACACCGGTGCCGGGCCTGTCGAGGTGGTGCCGGCCTGGCGCTGGCTACTGCGCCCTGCGGGTTTCCTTGGCCCTCAAGCGGACGCCAGCTGATGCAAGATCACGGGTTTTCCCCTTCTGTCCAGGAGCAACGTCTCATGAAGTTCACACGCCGCCTCGTTCTGGCCGCCACCGCCCTGGCCCTTGCCGGCACTGACGCCCAGGCCCAACAGTTCTTCCGCATCGGCACCGGCGGCACCGCCGGCACCTACTTCCCGGTCGGCGGCATGATCGCCAACACGGTCAGCCAGCCCGGCAAGATCGCCTCCACCGCCCAGGCCAGCGCCGGTTCGGTGGCCAACGTCAACGCCGTGGCCGCGGGTCAGCTGGAATCCGGCTTCTCGCAGGCCGACGTGGCCACCTGGGCCCATACCGGCACCGGCGTGTGGGAGGGCCGCCCGCCCGTGGCAGGCCTGCGCCTGATCGCCAACCTGTACCCCGAGAGCGTGCACATCGTCGCGCGCAAGGGTGCGGGAATCAAGACCGTGGCCGACCTGAAGGGCAAGCGCGTGGCCCTGGACGAGCCCGGCTCGGGCACGCTGATCAACGCCCGCAGCATCCTGGCCGCCTACGGCCTGAAGGACTCGGACCTGCGTCCCGAGTACATCAAGCCCAACCAGGCCGGCGACAAGCTCAAGGATGGCTCGCTCGACGCCTTCTTCTTCACGGGCGGCTGGCCCGCGGGCGCGATCTCCGAGCTGGCCTCCGCCGGCGCCGGCATCGAGTTGGTGGCCATCGACGGCCCGCAGGCCGACGCCATCCGCAGAAGCTCAAGCTTCTTTGCGCCCGACACCATCCCGGCCGACACCTACAAGGGCGTGGCCGCGGTGAGGACGCTGGCCGTGGGCGCGCAGTGGGTGACCAGCGACAAGGTGGACGCCAACCTGGTGTACGAGATCGTCAAGGCGCTGTACTCGGCCGACGGCCAGAAGGCCATGGGTGCCGGCCATGCCAAGGGCAAGTTCATCACCAAGGAGAACGCGGTGCAGGGCGCAGGCATCCCCTTCCACCCGGGCGCAGTGCGCTTCTACCGGGAAGCTGGCCTGCTGAAGTGAGCCCCTTGCGGGCGTGAGACCACGGGCGGTCCCTGGGCCGCCCGTTTGCTTTTTCGAGATCCCCATGACCACCACCGCCCTGCCTGACGACAAGCAACTCCAGGAGCTGGAGCAGAAGTTCGACCCGGAAATGCGTTTCCGGCCCTTGGGGGTGGCGGCCACCACGCTGGTGGGCGGGCTGCTGATCGCGCTGTCGCTGTTCCATTACTACACGGCCGGCTTCGGGCTGCTGCAGGAGATCACCCACCGCGGCGTGCACCTGGCCCTGGTGCTGGGGCTGATCTTCCTGGTGTTTCCGCACCGCCAGGCACTGCTGAGCAAGGCGCAGCCTTCGAGCCTCTGGACCCCCGGGGGCCTGCCCTGGTTCGACTGGGTGCTGGCCGTGGCCGTGGCGGCCTCGGTGCTGTACATACCGTGGATCTTCCACGACCTGATGTTCCGCGTGGGCAACCCGCTGCCGCTGGACGTGGTGATGGGCACGGTGCTGATCGTGGCGCTGCTGGAGGCCACACGGCGCAGCATGGGCTGGCCGCTGCCCGTCATCGCCATCGTCTTCATGCTGTATGCACTGTTCGGCCCGGCCTTTCCGGGCCTGCTCAAGCACGCGGGATCGAGCTGGGGCCAGCTCATCAGCCACCAGTACCTCACCAGCCAGGGCATCTACGGCGTGGCGGTGGGGGTGGTGGCCACCTACGTCTTCCACTTCGTGCTGTTCGGCGTGCTGGCCACGCGCATCGGCCTGGGGCAGCTGTTCCTGGACGTGGCTTCGGCCGTGGCCGGGCGCTATGCCGGCGGGCCGGCCAAGGTCAGCGTGTTCGGCTCGGCCATGTTCGGCATGCTGTCGGGCTCGTCGGTGGCCAACGCGGTGACGGTCGGATCGCTCACCATCCCGGCCATGATCCGCGTGGGCTACAAGCGCGAGTTCGCTGGCGCGGTGGAAGCCGCCGCGTCCACGGGCGGGCAGATCACGCCCCCAGTGCTCGGGGCCGCAGCCTTCCTGATGATCGAGTTCCTGTCGGTGCCGTACCAGACGATCATCGCGGCGGCGGCGGTGCCGGCCTTCATGCACTTCTTCGGCGTGTTCATGCAGGTGCACTTCGAAGCCAAGCGCTATGGCCTGCGGGGCCTGACGCCCGAAGAGATGCCGCGCCTGCGCGAGTCTTTCGCGCAGCGCTGGCCGACGCTGATCCCGCTGGTGCTGCTGGTCTTCATCCTGGTGTCGGGCCGCACGCCTTACCTGGCGGCCTTCACCGGCATCACCTCCTGCGCCATCGTGGGCCTGACGACGCGCGTGGGCGGCAACACAGCCCGGCACTGGGGCCTGCTGGCGGGGCTGCACGCGCTGCTGCTGCTCATCGTCTTCGGCGGATTTGAGAGCCAGGAAATCAAGCTGGCGATCTTCGCCGTGGGCGCGGTGGCCACGCCCTTCCTGCTCAAGGCGCTGAAGGTGCAAGGCCGCATCGGCCTGCCGGTGTTGGTGGAGAGCCTGGGCACGGGCGCCAAGTACGCACTGGCCGTGGGTGCGGCCGCGGCCACGGTGGGCATCGTCATCGGCGTGGTCACGCTCACGGGCGTGGGCTTCAAGCTCAGCACCATCATCACCGGCGCGGCGCAGGCCGTGGCGGGCGGGGTGGGCACGCTGATCCCGGCCTCGCTGGCCGACCCCAAGACGCTGACGCTGCTGGTGGCCCTGATCATGACGGGCGTGGTGTGCATCCTGCTGGGCTGCGGCATCCCCACCACGGCCAACTACATCATCATGGTCACGGTGGCCGCCCCCACCCTCACCCTGCTGGGCGTGGAGCCGCTGGTGGCGCACTTCTTCGTCTTCTACTACGGGGTGCTGGCCGACATCACGCCACCCGTGGCGCTGGCCGCCTACGCGGCCGCCGGCATGGCCGGCAGCGACCCCTTCAAGACCGGCAACACCGCCTTCCGCCTGGGCATGGCCAAGGTGCTGGTGCCCTTCGTGTTCGTGTTCTCGCCCAGCCTGCTGATCGTGGCCAAGGGCTTCACGCCGTACGACTTCGCCGTCACCTTCATAGGATGCATCCTGGGCATCACGCTGCTGGCCGCGGCGCTGTCGAAGTTCTTCCTGGTGGAGATGACGCGCGGCGAGCAACTGCTGTGCGGCGCCGCCGCGCTGCTGATGATCGCCCCCGGGCTGACGCCCACCTTGATCGGCTGCGCGCTGGCGGTGCCGATGGTGCTGCGGCATGTGGTGGCGGCCCGAAAGCCTGGGGCGCCGCCGCGACCGGTGTCAGGGCCTGGGGCTTGACCGGGAGTTCCACAGGCTGCGCGGCGCGCCGGTGAAGCTGCGCCGGAAGGGAGTGGCCTTGCGAAGAGTGGTCGTGGGGTCGCGGGCTGCCGGTCGATGGCCCAGGGACTTCAAGTGGTCCGGGGAACCAGGCCGGCACGGTGCGGCGGCGGGCTTGCCGCCATCAAGGCGGGGATGTCCCGCGCTGCCGCAGGCTCGCAAAAGTAGGTTCCTTGCAGACCGTCGCAGCCCATGGCCGTCAACGCCGCCGCCTGCTCCGCGGTCTCCACCCCTTCGGCCGTGACGTACATGCCCAGACTGTGGGCCATGGCCAGGACGGCGCGGATGATGGCCTGGCTCTGGCCACCGTCCAACAACCCGGCCACGAAGCACCTGTCGATCTTGATGGTGCTGATGGGCATGCGCGTGAGGTAGGCCAGGGACGAGTAGCCGGTGCCGAAATCGTCCAGTGCAGTATGGACCCCATGGTCCCGCAGGGCCTGCAGTTCGGCGCGCGTGGCCGCCGAGTCGGTGATCAGCGCGCCTTCGGTGACCTCCAGCTCCAGATGCTGCGGCGCCAGCCCGGTCTGCGCCAGGGCATCGATCACGCTGTGCGGCAAATGCCCGTCGCCGAACTGCAACGGCGAGAGGTTGACGGCCATCTTCAGCCCCAGGCCCTCCGCGTTCCAGCGGGCGGCCTGGGCGCAGGCCGTGCGCAGCACCCACAGGCCGATGCGCTTGATGAGCCCGTGCTCCTCGGCCAGGGGGATGAACTCTGCCGGCGGCACCGGGCCGCGCACGGGGTGGGTCCACCGCAGCAGGGCTTCGACGGCCTGGATACGCCCCGAACCAACGTCGATCTGGGGCTGGTACACCAGATGGAACTCCTCGTTGTCGAGTGCCCTGTGCAGGAAGACGACGAGATCCATGCGCTGCCGGATCTGATCGGTCAGCGCCGTGCGGTACATCTGCACGTTGTCGCGCCCCAGGCTCTTGGCGTGGTACATGGCCGTGTCGGCGTGCTTGAGCAGCGAGGCGCTGTCCTCCCCGTCCTCCGGATACAGCGCAATGCCGACGCTGGCAGACACCCGCACCTCGCGCCCTTGCAGCAGCAGGGGCTGGCCGATGATCTGCCGAATGCGACGGGCCACGGTCATCGCATCTTCGGGCCGTTCGATGTCCAGCAGCAGCGCCGTGAACTCATCGCCCCCCAGTCGGGCGATCTCGACGCCAGGGTGGCTGGCGGCGCTGGCTGGTGGCCCGCCGGGTTCGGCCGGCACCGGCGTGCGTGAGAGCACGTCCGAGGGGCGCAGCGCGTCGCGCAGGCGCTGCGCTGCCTGCTGCAGCAGCAGATCGCCGCTGGCGTGTCCCATCGTGTCATTGACGTTCTTGAAGCCGTCCAGGTCCATGAACAGCACGGCCAGGCGACGCTGCTTGCGGGCTGCGCGGTGAAGTTCCCGTTCCACACGGGCCAGAAAGGACTGCCGGTTCGGCAGGCCGGTCAGGCTGTCGAAGTAGGCCATGCTCGCAATCTGGATCTCGGCGCGCTTGCGCTCGGTGACGTTGCGCGACAGGACGATGAAACTGGGCTTGTTCGGCGCCTGCATCGCCTTTCGCGACACGGACAGTTCATACCACTGCACGCCTTCGGGCAGCAGCAGTTCAAACTGGTGCCCGCTGCTGAACCCATGTTCCAAGGCCGCCTGCAGGGCTTTCAGGATGACCTGGGCCGCCGCCGGGGACAGGGTGTCGTGCACGGTCGCGCCGATGGGCAACTGCGGCGGCATCGGCATCCCGGTCGACCGTGGCGGGCGGTAGTCCAGACAGCGCCCCTGCAGGTCCAGTTCGAACAGCAGGTCCGGAATGGCGCCGAGTACCGCCGCGCTGCCATCCTGCTCGGCGCGCAGGGCCACCAGAGCCTGGTGGCTGCGGAAGAGGTAGCGCACGCGGTGGCCCAGCAACGCCCAGTTGACGGGCTTGGCGATGAAGTCGGTGGCCCCATGCTCGTAGGCGGCCTCCACCGAGGCGATGTCGTCCATGCCGGTGACCATGACGATCGGCAGCAAGGATCCGACCTCGGAGCGCAGGATGGCGCAGACCTCATGGCCGCCCCGATCGGGCATCTCGACGTCGAGCATCACCATGTCGCTCGGCGTGGCGCGGAACTGCCGCAGCGCATCCTCGCCCCCGTTGGCCGTGCGAACTTCGTAACCGGCCTTGGTCAGCGCGGCGCGCATCGTCAGACGGGCACCTGCGTCGTCGTCCACCACCAGGATGCTTCGGCGAGGGTCCGTCATGCACTCTCCTTCAGCAGTTGGCGCAACTCGGCCAGGGCCCGGCCCTGCTCAGCGCGCGCGCGCTCGATGAGGGCATGAGCATTCACCGTGCTGGCCTCGCGCCCGCGGCGCTCGATCTCTCGGTAGCAGCCAGCCAGTGCCTCGGCGCCCAGGGTGGCCGCGCTCGACTTCAGGGCGTGGGCGAACTGGCTCATGACCTTGGTTTGGCCCGCCGCCGCCGCCGCCTCGATGCGTGCCAGCGCGGCGTCGGCAGTGGCCAGGAAGTCGTTCACCAGTTGCGAGACCAGGTGCGGGCTGCCGGGCTCTTCAAGCGCACGCAGTGCGTCGATGGCCCGTGGGTTGAGGGCTGCTGGCAGGCTGGGCCGCGCCGCCCAGCCGGGAGCCGGTGTCGGCGCCTTTGCGGGATCCGGCACTGGAGCTAGGCCTTGGGCCGACTCGGCCGGCGTCCCGCCCGGTGACGCTGCCGCCAGCCCGGCAGGGGCGGTCGAGGCAGCGGGCAGCCACATGGCCAGGACGGCGTGCAAGTCGGCCAGGGCGTAGGGTTTACCGATGAATCCGTCCATCCCGGACGCTCGGCAGAGCTGCTCGTCACCTTGCAGCACGTTGGCGGTCAACGCGATGACCGGCAGGCTGGCGCCCCGCCCGCCCGGCAGGCGGCGGATGGCCGCCGTGGCCTCGTAGCCGTCCATCACGGGCATCTGACAGTCCATCAGCACCAGGTCGAAGTGCTGGGTCTGCACCAGCGCTACCGCCTCGGCGCCGCTGCCGGCCAGCCGCCACTGCAGGCCGAGCTTGTCCAGCATGGCCTTGCCCACCATCTGGTTGATGGCGTTGTCCTCCACCAGCAACACCTGGCCACGAAGAGCGCCCACCGGGGCCGCCGCGCCGGGGACTTGCGCAGCGGCCGGCGCGGCACTGGGAGTGTTCGACAAGGCCTGCCGCGGTTCGCCGCGGTCCGGCAACGACGCAGACGGTGCGTGCAACAGCGGCAATCGCAGGTCGACGACGAAGCACGCGCCGGCACCAAGCGCGCTGCGGACATCGATGCGGCCGCCCATCTGGGACACCAGGCGCTTGCAGATCGCCAGGCCCAGCCCCGTGCCGCCGAAGCGGCGGGTGGTCGAGCCATCGGCCTGCGAGAAGTGCTCGAAGACCTTGACAAGGGCCTCGGGGGCGATGCCGATGCCGGTGTCCTGGACGCTGATCTGGAAGTGCGCCTGCCCCTCGGTGCGGGCGAGGAGGTCCACGCGCACCGCCACTTCGCCCTTGTCGGTGAACTTCACCGCATTGCACACCAGGTTGGCCACCACCTGGCGCAAGCGGAAAGGATCTCCGCGCAGCGCCCAGGCGGCATCGTGCGGCGCGAAGTGCACCGCCAGCGCCAGGCCCTTGGCTGCGGCGGGCTGGGCGAACATGACCGCCGCCTCCTCCACGACATCCACCAGGTTGAAGTCGACCGACTCCAGTTCCAGGTGCCCGGACTCGATTTTCGAAAAGTCCAGGATGTCGTTGAGCACACCCAGCAGGTGCTGCCCCGACTTCTGCAGCATCTCGGCCCAGGCGCGCTGCTGCGCGTCCAGCGCACTGCCGATGAGCAGGTGGTTCATGCCCAGAACGCCGTTCATGGGCGTGCGGATCTCATGGCTCATCGTGGCCAGGAACTGGGACTTGGCGCGGTTGGCCTCTTCAGCGCGCTCCTTGGCCAGGCGCAGTTCGGCTGTGCGCCGCTCCACGGTGAGCTCGATCTCGGCGCGCGCAGTGCGTTCGCGCTCCAAGGCCGCCGAAGTGGCCTGCAGCAGCGCATTGGCGCCCTGGATGAGGGCACCGATTTCATCGTTCCCGTGCCCGGCGGGCACCGTCAGTCGCTCCGTGCCGCCGGGAGGAATGGCCTTGAGTTGCTGCGCCAGCCTGACGATGGGCCGCGACACCAGACTCTGTGCTGCCGCGTACAGCATCATGGCCACGATGACCACCTGGCCCGCCATCCAGGCCGCCAGCGTCAGCGCCTGCTGGTTCGCGGCGCCTCTGATGTGCGCGTCATCACCCTGGATGCGCAGCAACCCGACTTGCTCCTTGCGGTCGAAGGGCGAGGCCAGCGGCCTGTCGACCGACATCGCGCCGGTGTCGAACACGCCGGCATTCTTCTTGCTGACAGCCAACCGTGCGCCCTGCGGCGACACCACCTGCGCAGTGGCCACCAGGGGGTTCTGGGCCAGCCCCTCCACCACCTCGGACAGCAGCACCGGATCCGCCGCAAAGGCGCCCACGGCCAGTGTTCTCTCCACAGCATCGGCCAGGCCTTCGATGGTGGCTCGACTGCTGGCCAGTGCCCTGTCATGTCCCAGGCGGTAGGCCAGGCCCCCGGCCAGGGCACAGAACACCAGCGCGCCGGCCACCACCCAGGCCGTGAAGCGGACCCTGAGGCTGACCCAGCGGGCCGGGCCCAGGTTCACGCCGGCCTCGTGGCCGCGGCGTTCTTCGGCCTGGATCCCGACCGCCAGACCCACTGGCCTGCGTGCGGGCCGCCGCTGGGATGGCGCAGACCGTGGAAGACCGAAGGCAGGGCGATCATTTCCTGATCACCAGCAGGGTACGAAATTGCTTGTCGGCGGGCTCCTTGGTCACCCAGCCCACCGCATTGGGGTTGCGCCTGAGCGCGTCCAGAACCATGGCCTCGTCGGCCAGCGCCCGCGGCGGCATGTTCTGGCCGGAGAACAACAGGCGTGCCCAATAACTGTTCACCTGCGCCGCGTTCAGGCCGGTCAGTGCCTCGTAGAAGGCGGCCCGTCGTGGGTGGTCACGCGGCAGATCGAGCATCAACGCGAAGTCGCCGTTGGACAAGGCACGATTGCGGCCCATGAACAGGTCGACGGCCTGCTTCTGGGTCATCGCGGCCTGAGGGCTGCCAGCCTGCGCAACGACGTAGAAGTCGGCATGCGCGACCGATGCGGCAGCCGCACAGGCTGCCGCAAGCAGCCGCCGAAGGAACCTGCGCTTGCCCACGGCCGACATCAGAAGATGAAGTCCAGCGAGACGCTGGTCATGCGGGCGCGGGCCGGCTGGGCCGAGGCATTGCCCCACAGCACGCTGCCGTTGGGGGCCACGCGGATGCGGTCCCACTGCACCTTCAGGGCCATCTGCGCGCCCAGATCGACGCGCGCACCCAGTGACAGCGTGTCTTGTTGCGCACGGAAGGTATTGGCCAGGGTGGCGGCCGTGCTTCCCAGGAACTGCGCCTGCTGGGCCGCTACCGGTCCGATCACCGGTGTCAGCGGCGCCACCCAGTCCGGCGTAACCACGGCCGGTGTCGAGCTCGCAATGCGGCTGGCCACGGTGTACAACGTGACCGCATCGAATCGCCGGGCGACGCTGGCATACCCGGCCGAGAAGCTGGAAGAGGGGCTTCCGCGCACGCGCATCACCTCGCCCGCCAACAGCCAAGGGCCGATCTCGTACTGGGTGCCCAGGGACACGTAAGAGTGCTTGACGCCATCGACGGACAGTCGCTGCAGCAGCTCCCCGGCCTGCTCGGCCACTTCGCCCAGGGGCAATTCGGACAGGCCCCGCAGCCCATCGAACAGCGGCCGCGCCTGGGCTGGCGGGGAAATGCCCACACGCGCCTGGCTGAGGTTCAGGCGCAGCGTCAGACCATCGGCTTCGCGCGAGATGAACCACCCGACAGCATCCCGAAAGGTGGCTGACCGGCTGGGGTCGTCATAGCCGATCTTGCTGCGCCCGTAGAACGCCTTGGTCCGCCAGTGTGCGCCGTCGCGGTTCCACACGCGCTCGATGTCCGCGCCGTCCAGCGACGAGGCCAGCTGCGTGTAGAACTCCACCGGAGGACGGGCGAAAGGGTAGGAAAAGCCCACGTTGCGGTGGTCCGACAACGTGAACGCGTCCAGGTTGACACGGCCCAGCCGCAGCGTCCACTCAGGGCTTGGCCGGAAGGCCGCAAACCCCCACTCCAAGGCGCTGGTGTTGCTGGCCGAGGCCGGGCGCCGTGTGAGGATAGCCTGCCCGACGAGTTCGAAACTGGGGCTGGGCGCGTAGTTCAACTGCAAGCCCAGTCGCGTGTCCAGATCGGCGCGGTTGGGGTTGACGTTCTGAGGCTGCGAGGCCTCGCGCCCGTAGGCCCATCCCGCCGGGGCTTCGATGCGCGCCACCCCGATGGTGCCGAAGCCGCTGAAGCGCAAGTCCTGCGTCAGTGACGCCGCCGGCTGCGCAGCCACCGCACTGGCCAGCAAGCACAAAACTCCGCCCAGGCAGGCCGGCAGATTGGACAGCGGGAAGCACTTCTTCAGATACACGGTCTGCTACAGCGACAGGGGTCTCATGGCCAACGAGGAGAGGTATGGTTCCTTCGCGTTGGGCTTGAACCAGAACGCGTGGTGGTCGATCCTACCCAATAAGTCGCAGTTGCGGCAGGTTCGTGCCATATCCGCCACGCCCGTGGTCGGATAGCCAGCCTGGGCCAGCGCGGTGCGGCGCGCGCGGCGTGGCTGTGGCGCAGGGGGCAGTGGTCGCTCAACGGGCGAGCTCACTGGGCGAGGAACCCGCCATCCACCGCCAGCGTGTGCCCGGTGACCATGGACGCTGCAGGGCTGGCCAGGAACAGGATGGCCGCGGCCACTTCCTCGGGCTCGGCCATGCGGCCCAGGGGCGTGACCGCCCGCACGCGCTCACGCACTGCATCGGTCAACTCGCCGATGAACCCGGTGCGGGTCCACGTGGGCGCCACCGCGTTGACGCGGATGCCGCGTGCGGCCCACTCCACCGCCTGCGAGCGGGTGAGGTTCACCAGCGCGCCCTTGGTGGCGTGGTAGGCCGGGTTGGGGTAGGGGCCGGCGCCCGACAGGCCCATGATCGAGGCCGTGTTGACCACGGCACCGCCTCGCGCCGGCATGGCCGCTGCGGCGGCCCGCGCACACAGGAAGCAGCCGGTCAGGTTCACCGCCAGCACCTGGTTCCATTCGGCCAGCGACAACTCCAGGCTGGACTTGCGGATGGAGACGCCGGCGTTGTTGACCAGGATGTCGATGCGGCCGTGGCGCTGGGCGATCTCGCCAAACACACGCTCGATGGCAGCGGCATCGGCCACGTCGAGTTCGGCCGCGTGGCTGCCGGGCAGGGTGGCGGCAGCCTGACGCGCGGCGCCCAGATCTCGGTCCAGCACCACCACCGTGGCCCCGGCCTCGCGCAGCGCCAGCGCCGCCGCACGCCCGATGCCCTGGGCACCGCCCGTGATCACGGCCACGCGGCCGTCTACCCGAAAGCGGGCAAGGGTGCTGGAAAACTCGGGCGGCGAGGTCATGGTGTCCATCAGGCGCGGCTCCTTGAAGATCGGCTGCATTCTGCGACGGACCCCGGTGCCCGCCAAAGGGCTATCCTTCCCCGATGCTCCACGGCCCCGCATTGCGCCACCAGATCGCCGAACGCCTGGCCGCGTTCGAGCACCTGAGCCTGCCGGCCGAAGGTCGCAAGCGCGCCGCCGTGGTCTTGGGGGTGACGCAAGAGGGGTACGGTGGCGACGTGGAGGGCCTGCCGCATCACACTGGGTGGAGCACCGCGCCCGCCCTGCTGTTGACGCGCCGCGCCAGCGGGCTGCGCAGCCATGCCGGCCAGTGGGCCCTGCCGGGCGGCCGCCTGGACGAAGGCGAGACCCCCGAGCAAGCCGCGCTACGCGAGTTGCAGGAGGAAGTCGGGCTGACCCCAGACCCCGACGCGGTGCTCGGCCGGCTGGACGACTACGCCACGCGCTCGGGCTACCTGATCACGCCCGTGGTGGTGTGGCTGGACGCGGCCCACGACCTGCAGCTCAACCCGCAGGAGGTGCACAGCGTGCACCGCATTCCGGTCAGCGAGTTGACCCGCGACGACGCCCCCATCCTCAACCTCGTGCAGACCACGCAGCGCCAGGTGCTGCGCATGCCCGTGGGTCAACGCTGGATCGCGGCACCGACGGCGGCGTTCTTGCTGCAGTTCCGCGAGGTCTGCCTGCTGAGCCGGCCCACACGCGTGGCGCACTTTGATCAGCCGGCGTTTGCCTGGCGGTGAACGCCCTGCGGCACCTCAGGTGCCGCAGAACGTGCGATAGCCAGCGGTGAGTTCGGCCGGCGCCGGCTCGGCGAAGGGGGCGTCATTGGGGTGCTCGTCGAAAGGCCGGCGCAGTGCTTGCAACAGGCGCTCGAAGGGCGCCAGGTCGCCATGGTCGGACGCGGCCGCCAAGGCCTCTTCCACGCGGTGGTTGCGCGGGATGATCCAGGGGCTGGCCTGGCGCATCGTCGCCACGGTCTCGGGCCGGGCGGCCGCGGGAGGCTGCCCGTCATGCAATGCCAGGCGTTCGCGCCAGCGCACCAGCCAGGGTTCCAGAGCACCCGGCTCGGCAAACAAGGGGCGCAGGCGGGAGGTGCGCACTGCATCGTCCGCGCCGCAAGCCGCCTCGTCAGCCAGGAAGCGCCAGGCCTGCGTGAAATCCACCCGTTGCTGGTGCAGCAGGTCCAGCCAGTCGCCGGCCAACGCGTCGTCTGTCTCGGCGTGGGGATCAGCTTCCGAGGTGGCGTCCGGCGCGCCATAGTGCAGGTCCGCCAATCCAGCCGACCCAGCCGATGGGCCCGCAGCCCCCACGGCCTCATCGATAGCACCTCGCCCAGCCATCGATGACCCGGGATCCCACAACCCCAGCTTGGCCCGCTGCCCGCTGCGCAGCGCCGCCTCGAACCAGGCCGGGAAGGCGTCCAGCACCTCGGTGGCGCGCTCCACGGCGCGTTGCGCCTCTTCATCGATCAGCGGCAGCAGGGTCTCGGCCAGGCGGGCCAGGTTCCAGCGCGCGATGTGCGGCTGGTTGGCGTAGGCGTAGCGCCCGCCGTGGTCGATGGAGCTGAACACCGCCTCGGGGTCGTAGGCCTCCATGAAGGCGCAGGGGCCGAAATCGATGGACTCGCCCGAGATCGTCATGTTGTCGGTGTTCATCACCCCGTGGATGAAGCCCACGTTCATCCACTGCGCCACCAGCGCCGCCTGGCGCCGGGCCACGGCGCGGAAGAAAGCGAGGGTGCGCTCGGGCGCGCGGTCGATGTCCCGCAAGGCCGGGTCGTGCCGGGCGATGGCGTATTCGGCCAACTGGCGCACGCGCTCGGTCTCGCGCCGCGCCGCGAAGTACTGGAAGGTGCCCACCCGCAGGTGACTGGCGGCCACACGCGTGAGCACCGCGCCGGGCAGTACCCGTTCACGGACGACCCGTTCGCCCGTGCCCGCCACGGCCAGCCCACGGGTGGTGGGAATCCCCAGCGCGTGCAAGGCCTCGCTGATCAGCACCTCGCGCAGCATCGGCCCCACGGCCGCCTTGCCATCGCCCCCGCGGGAAAAGGGCGTGCGCCCCGAGCCCTTGAAGGCGATGTCGCGGCGCAGACCGTGACGATCAAGCACCTCGCCCAGCAGCAGCGCCCGACCGTCGCCCAACTGCGGCGAGAACCCGCCGAACTGGTGACCGGCGTAGGCCTGGGCGATGGGCTGGGCGCCTTCAGGAAGGGCGTTGCCGGCCCACAGTCCTGCGGCGTCCTGGCCTTCCAGCCCGTCCAGCCCTGTCAGCCCTTCCAACCCCCCGGCGCCCAGCCCCAGTTCTTCGGCCAGGGGCCGGTTGAAGAACAGCAGCCGCGGCTCGGGCACGGTCGTGGGCTTCCACGGCACATGAAAGCCCTGCAGTTCACGGGCGTAGGTGTTGTCGAAGGCGAAGGCGAGGGCAGATAAAAGCATGGTGCAAAGCATCAGCAGGGCTCGGCGCCCTGAGGCAGTGTGCCTTGTGCTGGACGTTCCCACGACCCCACCAGGGGCGTGACGGTGCTGGTCTTCAGGCCCGCCGTCAGGCAGGGCCGGCCCCGGTTTCGGTCCGAGGCAGGAGGTAGACGTACATAGAGCGCCTCAGAGTGAAGCCGATGTCGCGCAGCAGCGTGGTCACTGCCTTCACCGAGGCGATGACCGCGAACTCCTGGTCAAGACTGTCGCGCAGGAGCGCCAGCCCTTCGGCAATGAAGGCGACGTTGGCCCGCGCGCTGCCGCGGCCGTAGAGGATCTCCGCGAACATGGCCTGGTCGCTGCTCACGAGCTTGCACAGTCCGAACGGCTTCCCGGCAGTGTCGCGGCCGATCAGGTAATGGCCGAACTCGGCCGGATCGAACGCGCTGTCGGGAAAGAAGAACAGGGCCTGGCTGTAGCTGGCGAGGTACCCGTCCAACAAGGTGGCGACTTCGATGTCGTCCATCGCGCGGCAGGCGCGAGCATCGATGCGCACGGGCGGCGCGGCATGCCTGTGCAACCGCGCGCGCAGGCGGTCCAGTCGGGGCGAACACACCTGCCAATCCACCGTCAGCTCGCGGTACACCCTGTCCGGCGGCTGCTTGCCCACCATGTCGGGCAGCAGCGGCAGGACGTCCTCATCGATCATCAGCGCCAGCTGCAACTCGGGGCGCAGGCGCCGCGCTGCAGCCACCAGGGCCTGCTGCCCCCAGGCCAGGCTGTCCTGGCTGAGCTGCATCACCACCGTGCTGCGGTCGTACTTGTCAAACCGGCACACCCCGCAGGTGAACATCCGGCTCACCAACTCTTCATCGGTCATGCCCGCGCCGTCCGGAGAGCGGAACCTGTGGCGTCAGGATTGACCTCTCGAGTTCGACACCAAACGCCGTAAGTTGTTGATTTGTAAAGAGGTACCCATTCAGTCTGCCACTCCAGCAACCACAATTGAGCGTCGATGGCGGGATTCTTGACGTTCAAGGCGGCCAGCACGCTGGTTTACTGGGGTTGAAGGTGGACATGCCCGTTGCAAGCGCCACGCGCTCTTCAGCTTGCATCAGATGGAATCTTCTGTTCATCTGCACACGTTGCTGGTTTGGCAAGGTGCTGCACTTCAGATTTGAGACCGCCCTTTTTTGGCATCTTCGATATTCTTGATAGCATTTTCCACTTGATCCTGAGTCATTTTGCCGGAGCGGATTTGATCTCGCCAATAGGCAAGTCCTCCGGCATCCGGCTCTCGCTTCAGATGTTGAAGATAGAAGCCATAAACCTTTGCTTCGGGACTGAACTGAATTTCAGTACGCACTTGAACCATCGTCATCTGGTTGGTCTTTACCTGATTCAGCCAGTAGTTGAAGCCCTCTTGATCGGGATCTCGATGCAGATAGTTCAAGTAGAAGCTCCTGATCTGATCCTCGACAGTGTTCCTTGTAGCGGGATTGTCGATTGGCAATTTCACAATAGGGCACCCGGGATTAGTCTGCGGAGGAGGCACTAAAGGAGGATTGGGACTGATTCTTCCTTCACAAGGATCGTTAATCGCAACCCTGTGATCAGTTCGGTTCCAGGACCATTCCATGGATAAGCTGAATGACGGAGGGCTAGGTGGAACGATTGGCGAAGCTGCCGGGGCTGGCTGATCCATATCCCTGTTCAGGTCGTCGGCGTTCAGTCGCTGCGCTTCGGCGCGATCCAGCACACCGTCGCGGTTCACGTCCAGCTTCTTGAAGGTCTGCGCAACGTTGAACTGCAGGCGCTGCCACTGCGCGAACGTCAGGTCCTGGGATTGGCGCGAGTCGACAAAATCACGAAACTCTGAGCGCGTCACCGTCCCGTCGGCTTGAATTCCCCTTGGAATGACCTGGGCTGCTTGCCCGCGGTTCATCTGGGCCTCAGTTCGAGAACCAAAGCGAGAACCAAAGAGAGAACCAAAGAAACCTCGGGAGTTGCCGTCTTCATCGGTCTGGGCTCCAAAGGCCCACTTGTGGGTTGTCCCCCGCACCTTCCCGCCCGAGTGTTCAACCCCATGTTCCTTGAAAAGTTGCTCCCCCAGTGACAGCTTTCCGTCACCGTCAGTGTCGGCTTTGCGGAAGTTCTGCAGGTTAAAGCGCTCGTTGAAGAGCATGTCTGTTGGTGCGGTCAGTGGCTTGTAGCTCTGCGCCGTTGCGTCGATTGCACGTGTCATGTCGTTCCCCTCATGGTGCAGGCGGGCGAACGTCGCCCGCCTGATTTCAAATCTTGTGTCAGCACCTCTTTGCTGCCGCTTTTTCAGGCTTTGCGCGACCCCGGCTGCACAGTGTCAAGTCTGAAGTGCAAGACCTGACCCTGCACTTCTCTGACCCTGCTCTTCTGGTGCACTACCACGGGCTGTACCAGACCGTACGTGACCATTTCTTCCTACAGGTGCGTAGGAACCGCCTTCATGGATATCAGGTAGGGCAGCTTGATATCGCGGAATGTCTGAACGAGAGCGTTGATCAGTTGTGGGCGCGTTGCCGCATCGCCCAGCGCTTCGCCTGGCTGAACGGACTTGCTGCCTGCAGCCAGCAGGTCAGCACCCAGGCGCTCGGTCCATTGCGATGCGGCAACACCCTCGAACTGGTAGTGCAACATCATCATGTCTGCGTCGCTCATGCTGTGGGCTGCTGCGGCCAAGGGCAACACCGCGTACCTGTAGGGTGCGCCCTGCACGGCATGTTGGGCCAGTACACGGTTGGTCCGCATGCCTGTCTGGACCCCCGCCCCTTGGTCATCGCCCATTCGCAGTTCGACGTAGCCTGCATGCAGCAACAGGCTCATGACGGTCAGCAAGGTGCTGCGCTCCTCGTCAGTGCCGCTGGCCAGATCAGCGCCCGCTGAATACCCCTGTGCACCACATGCCTCCACGCTGTCCAGCATGGCGCCGTAGAACTCAGCGTTACCGTCGATCTCGATGACCCCACCCTTGATGGGGTACGGCGCGCCGGGCTCGGGGCGCGCCTTGGTCGGATTGCGGACGAAGCGAAACTCCGCGAGGTGTAGGGCCTGCTGCGGCCTCCACGGCCTGCGTTGGCCCTTGACATACAGATCCCGGCGGAAGAGTTGGTTCACCGCAAGGTCTCTGAGCTGCTCGCGCAGGATGGGGTCGGGCTCAGAGTCGACCAAGGCTTGGCGCTCGGCAGAGGGTATGAGGTTGTGGGCTTCGGCGAGCGTGGCAGTTCCGAGATAGCTCAGCTTGACTGCCGCCATCGCTTCAATCATCTGGCTTACGAAGACCGGCTGCCACGACTGGTTGTTGTACTCCTGGACCAGATACGCCGGGTCGGACTTCTTGAGGCTTTCCAGGCGGGACGACAATTTCGGCAGCGCCTCGAAAAGGGGTGAGCCGGTGGCCTGCAACTGGGCCATCAACTGCTGCGCTGCACTGAGCGCCTGCGTGCCGGACTTGGAGCGCTGTTGCAGGAGCACCAAGTGCTGAAACGGCACCGTGGACAACCAGCCCGGGTAGGTGTTGTAGCTGTTGTAGAAGATCCCGCCGGGTTGCAGAGACTGACCGATCCACTCGAACAGCGCAGCCTTGACGGTCGGCGCAATCCACGTGGTGATGCCATGGCACACCGCGTAATCGAACATTCCCAAAGGGCTGGGATCGCGGGCGAGTTCAACGAAGTCGCCTTCAATGAAGCTCACGTTGGACAGCTTGCACTGCGCCGCCAATTGCCTGGCGTGCGCGATGTGCTCGGGCATGAAGTCCACCCCGACAAACTCGCTGTCGGGGTTGGCCGCCGCAGCCAGCAGCAGATTCAATCCCTGGCCACAGCCCGCATCCAGGTAGCGAAAGCCCTTGCGCGGCAACACATGCCCTTGAATCAAGGCGGCCCATTGCAGCCATGCGGGCATGGTCTCGGCTTGATGGCCGAAGACGTATCCAGCGTCAGCGAAGTATCCGTGTTTCCAATTCGTCATTTGCGCCTGTTCTTCGTCGGGATGCGGGGCTTGGGATGTGTTTGCCGATTCGGGGGAGGGGGCGGGCGCTGGTGCAACGCGGGGTGTACCCTCAGGGCAGCGGGCTGCGAAATTCCACGCCCGCCGCCCACGACCCGTTCTTCTGCACCGTGCCGGTCGCCGTGACGGTCTGATCGGGGCCGAGCTTGACGCCAACGCCCCAAGTCTGGCTCTGGGGGCTGCCTGAGTAGGATGCGGAGATGCCGCCTTGCTGTACTGTGGCCTCCACCGTCCGGGCGCCGTTGCTGACCCCAACGCTGAGCTTGGCTTGGCTGCTGCCTCCCAGGCCCAAGGCCAAGCCGGCCAGGAAGGCGCGGTCTGCGCTGGTGTTGGCGGAGGCGCTGAGGTCGAGCCGGTTGCCCGGACCCAGGGGAATCGTCAGGGCGCCGCCCACCTGACCCGCAGGCTGAGCTCGAGTGTCCGGGGCCACGGCGAAGAAGATCTTGCCGTTCGGATCTTTGACCACCTCATACTTCAGGCCCAGTTGGGCCAGGCCCGGCAGCCCCGTCTTGTTGAGCACCGCGCCCAGTGCCGCCCCGGTGATCGCCGCTTGCACCGCTGGGGGCTGGCGGCTGAACCATTGCTTGAAGGGGGCCAGGCCGGCGCCCGAGGGCACCTCGCCCAGAAACTCGCCCAGCGTCTTGGCCTTGCCATCTGCCTTGGTGACGGAAACGCCAGACAGTTGGGCCAGATCCCCCAACGACTTGTTGATCTCGGCCACCGGCAAGCCGGAGCGAAAGGCCAGATCGGCCGGTGTGAAGTTCAGCAGCTTCGGATCAGCCTGCAAGACCTTGCCGACCACAGACGCCACGACGCCGGCGCGAGTTTGGGGGTCCAGGCCGATCTTCGGGGGTGGCGCGCTTTGCGCGCCCGTCCAATCCCAGCCTTGGAGGCTGCCAGCCTCGATGGCCTTGCCTGGGGGCCCGAGCTGACCGGCGGCCAAGCCGGGCTCTGTACGTACTGCGTCCACCATGAGGCGTACTCCTGTGGGGGTGGCTTAGAGCCTTGGCGGCGTGCCCGGCGGCAGGCTGGGAGGCTGGCTGCGTGGGGGGGTGGTTCCGGGGATGCTGTACAACTGCGGGTCCCTCTGCTGCAGGTTGCGCAGCTGGGCGGGTGTGGTGGGGCTGGGTACGAAGTCCTTTTGCATGAGCACGCCCCAGATCTTGTCGTCAGGAACCTCGCCCTTGGACAATTCCTTGAAGGTGAACAGTGAGGTTTGTCGGCCGGTCAGTTTCTTCATGATGTCCGGGTCGCGGGAAAGACTCCACTGGGTATCCCCAGGGCGCACTGGCAAATTGCGGTAAAACGCGCCGTCTCGCCCCGGTTCAGACTGTGGACCGTACTCCGAGATATATCGATCTCTCGGATCCAATTGTTGGTCCCCGTTTTTCTTATTCCACAGAGTGCCTTTGGTGGGGTTCTTCCCCCCCACGCCCTCGATATCAAATGCAATCCCGACCATGGAGTCGTATCCCAGACTCTTCGCAAAGTCGGCAGCGGCGGTGGCGACTGCACTACCACCGCCCTTGATGCTTGTGGGACTGGAGACGCCGCCCAGGTACGCCACTTTCTTTCCGCCGATGCGTCCCAGATCGTCGATGACGGTCGTGGCCAAGCCGCCTTGGCCGTCAAGATTGCGAAGGCGCAGCACGACGGAATTAGGGCTGGCGCCATGGCTCAATTTTTCTACCTCCTGCCAGGTCTTGGCGCCCAGTTTTTCTCTGTACAGGGGGCTTTGATTCAGCAGGGCGGTGAATGTTTCCTGGCGTTCCTGCTGGGTCAGATACCCACTGCGGATTGCTTCGACCTGGTAGCTCGTGAATTTGCTGGCATCCTTCGGCGACTGGATGGTGATCACCTTGAGTTCGTGACCGGGTCGGGTGTTCTGCGCGGCCAACACCTGGTTGACCATCTTGTCGTGTATCGAGGCCTGATTTTGATTCTCGAATTTGCCAGCCTGGAAATTCGCCCGGCGTGTGGGGTTATCCCATATTTCCTTCAGCGTCTTCAATTCCGCCGCAGGCAAATTGGAAGTCAGCTTCAAGGCTTCGCCACCCGCACCCCGGTTGGGCACCTGTACGTTCACCACATCCCTGAAAGTGGAGGCATTATTCAGATAGGTCCGCAACTGCTGATTGGCCTGCGGCAGACCACGAGCTGGCGGAAGCATTTTTTGGGGGCCAGGCGTGCCGGGGCGCAAACTGTTCGGGTCGGCCGTGTAGCTTCCATCGGGTTTCTTTGTCATCTCGATGGTTCGGGAATTCGATGACGGGCCGCGCCCATTTGCGGTGCCGGGCTGCTCCGTTCGGGTGCCGCCGGTATTCGCGCCTGGATTGTTCTTGGGTCGCTGGGCCCGCTGGGCGGCCCCGCCGGCCAAGGTCTGCCCGAGCGAGATGGCCGTTGATGTGGTCAGATCCCGTTTGACTTCCTCGAAGCCCTGGACGAACTGACGCGACAGCCCGTACTCCTGCGCCAACTTGCCGATGTTGACCCGGCTGAGCCTGGCCAGCGGGTCGCCAAACTGCCCTTCGGAGGCGGCCACGGCGTTGGCCAACGCAATCCCGCCTGCGCGTGTGTTGGGCAGCGGCAGGCGGCCGTTGCCTGAGTTCAAAGGCACGCCCGCTGCCTTCAGCGACTGCAGGGCGGCCGGGCTGCCCCCGTTGGCAATGACGCGCTTGACCAGGGGGTCATTCGGCCGCTGTGGGCCGCTGTTATTCGTGATCAGACCGACGTCTCGGTCCAGCGGATCGAGCCAGACCTTGCTGGTGTCCGCAGGCTTGATCTGCGTGGGCTTAATGCCCCCCCCCAGTTCCATGGCAATCAGGTTCGCGGGCGGTAATACGTTGGTCAGCTTCGAAACGTTGGATTGAATGTTCGTGCTCATGGGCAGGCTCCTTGGGAATGGTTCGGGGTGCGGGTCACACATGGCTTTGCGCCATGCGCGTTGCCGGGCGGTGGCGTGCGAGCGCTCATGCTCGTCGCACAGGCCGTGCCGCCTGGGGTGTCATGGGCTCAGCGCCCGGGTGTCGCGTTGCGTGGGCGCAGTTCTGGGTGCTGCTTGTAGATTTCCTCGCGGGCGAGCTTGAGTCCCTCTATACGCTCGTCGCGCGGGTTGATGGCTTCGTAGGGGCTGAGCGCGGGGTTGGGGTTGGAGAGATACGTGAAGGGATGACGCAGCAGTTTGTCGATCTCTGCCAGGGCCTGTCGGGCCTGATGGATGTCCTTGGTGTCCCTTCCGATCAAGCTGACGCCCGTGCCCAGGACATTGGCAGCCTCTCCTATGGCGGTCGCCCAGGCAGCCATTCCGACGCTGGCTTTCAGCGACCACTGCGCCGCCGCAGTGCCTGCCGCGGGCGGGGGTTTCCCAAACTTGCTGACGACGTCCCAGATCTTGTCCGACACCACATACAGGCCGGCCTGGCTGAATAGATTGGCCGCCGCCTTGAGCTTGTCGGCCGTGCCGGGTGGAAACTTGCTCGGGTCCAGAGCGGCATCCTTGGGTGGATTCACGATCGCGTTGGCCAGCAGGTTCTGCACAAACGGCAATACCAGCGTAGCCACTGCATTCACGGCGATTTGCCCCGGCGTCAAGGCGCGCCCACTCTTTATGGAGTTGAGTACTGAAGACCCCACCACGGGAAACAGCAGCCCCAGGCTGATGGCGGCGCTTGGCGGAGCGTACTTCCCAAACCACTCCTTCCAGTCCTTGGGGTTGGTCGGCGGCGGCCCGCCCAGATAGCCGTTCTGCTGCAACTGTTGCAGGCCAACGACGGCCCCTGCCGTGGTGAAGGCGGCGACCACCATGCCGCCGTTCAAGGCGGGCGGCAGCGCAGCACGCGGGTTGATCTTGCCGGCCACGGCGTTGGTGCCCAAGGTGAGCACGGCGCCGACGCCGCCTTTGAACGCCACTTGCAGGTAAGGATCCTTGATGTTCGTCGGAGCCTGGGCGATGCTGGCTGTGATGAACCCGCGTGAAAAGCTGCCGGGCAGCTTCATCGCTGCATCCCTTGGGGTCAGGCCGCCCGTCACCATAAGGTTGTAGGCCACCGCCATGCCCGTGGCCGCGTAGGTGACTGCCGCCAAGGGGTTGTAGCCTTTCTTGCCCGGAGTACCCTGGGTTTGGCCCTTCTCCAGCAGCGCCTGATAGGTCTGCACCTGCCCACCAGAGGCCCTTTTCACCTCTTGGTTCAGCCGGGCTTCGATTTGGGGGCGGTCTGCCCCGGTGTAGGTTTTGAACTGTTCCAGGGACTGCACCTTGCCGGCGCTCAGTTGCGTCAGCGCGACGGTCAGGTTCTTCCTGATTTCCCCTGGTGCGTCCAGGGTCGCATTCGCCGCTCCCGTGGGCGCTTTGGTGGCGGGCACCTTGCTGGCGCTCAGCGGGGCCTTCGCCGCATAGTCCCCCGTGTCGCCATACATGGCCAGCTGTTCGGCGCCGCCAGGTATCGGCAGGGTGACTGGAGATCGTTCTGCTACGCGCGTGTTCATGGTGGGGCTCCTCAAATAGGGGGGATGGCCGGGGAAGGTGGTGGAAGGCGGAAGAGGTGGGTTGACTCAGGCCGCCAGCGAGGCCGTGGCCAGCGTCTGCGTCTTGCGTCCGCTGGCCTGGATTTCGTCGATCGAGATGAAGGCCGCATGCGGCAGCCCGGCGCGGAACAGGCGGCTGCAGGCGCGCCGCAGGTCCGCGGGCAGCAGCAGGGTGGCGGGCCTGGAAGGGTCGACCCGGGCCAGTGCCGCTTGCAGGGCCTTGAGCGCCTGCTGCGCCGAAGCCGGATCCAGCGCCAGCACGGGGCCGTCACCTTGCACCGAGAGCGCCGCGCGCAGGCGCGACTCGAATTCGGTGTCCAGCACGATGACGGGCAACTCCTGGTCCGCACCTTGAAGTTGTCGGGCCACGATGCTGCGGGCCAGCGCCTTGCGGATCTGCTCGTACAGGGCGTGCAGATCCGTGGTGCCTTGCCCGTAGGTCACCACGGCCTGCAGCAGCCCCGGCAGGTCGGTCAGCGGCACGCGCTCGCGCGACAGCGCCGCCAGCAGGTCCGCCAGGCGCGGCAGGGGCAGCAGGCTTTGCGCCTCACGCACCAGATCCGGGAAACGGCCCTCCACCTCGCGCAGCAGTTGCCGAACCCCCTGGGTGCCCAGGGCGGCTTCGGCGTTGCGCTGGATGACAAGAATGAGTGCGCGCGCCGCGGTCTCGGCCGGGCCCAGCACCTGCACGTTCTGCTGTCTCAGTGCCTCGGCTTCGTCGCCCCGCACCCAGCGGCCTGGCGGAAACAGGTCGGGCCAGGCGGGGGCCTGCGCGGCGTCGGCCTTCGCGGCGTCTGCCTGTGCGGCCTGGGCGCCCGGCCCCAGGGCCAGGCAGGTGCCCTCGGGCAGCTCGAAGCGGGCTTCCGGCAGATCCTGCACCACCACGCTGCAGGCATCGGGCGGCAGCGCGGGCACGATCTGCAACGCCACCCCCGGGAAGGGTATGCCGAAGTGCTCGCGCAGCGCGCGACGCTCTGCCTGCAGGGCCTGGTCGAGCCCTTGCGCGCCCAGGCGCGCCGCCAAGGCCGAGCCGAATTCCAGGCGGAAGCAGGAGGGCGGGCTCTCGAGCGTGCGCCCCACCTGCAGCAGCACGGGATTCTTGTCGCCCTCGCGCGCCGCGCTGGGCACCTCCTGCTCGGCGCGCTGCTGGCCTTGTGCGCGCGGCGTGCGTGTGAGCGTCACGCCCAGCACTCCCAGCAGGGCCGCCAGACCCAGAAAGGTGAAGGTCGGAAAGCCGGGCACCCCGGCAAACAGCACCATCACGCCCGCGGACATGAGCAAGGCCCGTGGCTGGCCGCCCAACTGTCGGCCGATCTGCTGGCCCAGGTTGGCCGAGCCATCGGGTGCCGTGCGGGTGATGGCAATGCCGGCGGCGATGGAGACAAACAGCGCCGGTATCTGCGTGACCAAGCCGTCGCCAATGGACAGCACCGAGAACTTCTGCACTGCAGCACCGAAACCCAGCCCCATCGACAGCGTGCCGATGGCTATGCCGCCCAGCAGGTTCACCAGCACGATGACGATGCCCGCAATCGCATCGCCCTTGACGAATTTCATCGCGCCGTCCATGGCGCCGTAGAACTGGCTCTCCTGCACCAGTTCGCGCCGCCGCTGCAAGGCCTCGGCCTGCGACAGCATGCCGGCGCGCAGGTCGGCGTCGATGCTCATCTGCTTGCCGGGCATGGCGTCCAGCGTGAAGCGCGCGCTCACCTCGGCCACGCGCTCGGCGCCCTTGGCCACGACGATGAACTGCACCACGGTGATGATCAGGAACACCACCAGCCCCACCACCAGGCTGCCCCCCACCACCAGGCGGCCGAAGGCGGCGATGATGTCCCCGGCGTGTGCATGCAGCAGGATCTGGCGTGTGGTGGCCACGTTCAGCGAGATGCGGAACAAGGTGGTCACCAGCAGCACTGCCGGAAACGTGCTGAAGGCCAGGGGTGTGGGGATGAACAGGGCGACCAGCAGCAGCAGCACGGCCAGGGCGATGTTCACCGCCACCAGCATGTCCAAGGACCAGGCCGGCAGCGGCAGCGCCATCATCACGATGACGGCCACCACCAGGGTGGCCAGGCCCAGATCCGACAGGGCGCTGCCGGACGGGGGGGCGTTGGCGGCCAACGGCAGGGGTGTCATGCGGTACGCATCCCACAAAACTAACGATGCCGCATGTTCAGTCAGCCCGATTTGCGGCGTCTTCGGGGCACTTTGCGGCCCGCGCGCTGCCAGGCCGGCAGCTCATCGGCCCGGGGGGCGCAGCAGCGCGATCACGCGGGCTGCAGCGGGCCCGGTCACGGCGGCGCCCGGCTCGGCACCGGGATACAAGGCCTCCAGCAGCGCATCGTCGCCCAGGCGCCGTATCCTGTGCGCTTGCGCGGCCAGCAGCACCGCCTGCGACTGCGCCCCGCGCGCGCGCAGCAAGTAGATCAGCGGCGAATCCATGCCTGCGCGATGGATCAGTGCCACCAGCCGGCCGTCGCCATGCTCCACCAGCAGCGAGGCGTGCGGCACATAGCCCATCAGTTGTTCCCATGGCAGAGCCTTCTCGGTCTGGCGCCGGGCGGCCTTGAGATGCGGGTCGCCTTCGTTTTCGCGGTGCTCGCGCCGCACCTCCTGCAGGCTCATGCGCTGGTCGCGCGTGAACTGCCAGCGCTGGTAGCCCAGATCCGCCGCTCCCATCAGCACGAACAGGCCTCCGCACCAAAGCAGCAGGTGTGTCAGCACGCCGTGGGCCACCGCCAGCGCCGCACCTGCGCCTGCATGCAGCACCCGGATGGCATCGGGCAAGGTTTGCCGGAACACCAGCACCACGGCGGCGCCAATCAGGGCCATCTTCAGCAGCATCTGCACCAGCTGCACCACCGTGCGCATGGACACGATGCGCTTGAAGCCGGCGGCGGGGTTGATGCGCTCCATCTTCGGCATCACCGGGTCCAGGCTCAGCACCGTGCCCGTCTGCAGCCACAGGCTGAACATGCCCACCGCGGCAGCGGCCAGCAGCGGCGCCAGCGAGGCCAGGGCCGCCAGGCCCAGGCCCTCCAGCAGCAGGGCCTTCACGGTGGCGTGGTCCAAGGTTTCGAACGCCCGCTCCACCGCAACCAACAAGCCCGCCATCCGGTGCGCAAACCAGGGCACGAGCGCCATCGTCACCAGCAGCCCGGCCAGCAGGGACAGGGACTGCGACAGATCCTGGCTCTTGGGCACCTCGCCGCGCCTGCGGGCGTCTTTCAGCTTCTTGGGGGTGGGCTTTTCGGTCTTGTCGCCCGCAGAGTCCGACATCTCAGCCGGCCCTCGGGGTCGGGGGCACGTCAGACCTCACGCCAGCGTTCATGTTCTGCCACCGAGGCCCAGGATCAGGCCCCTCAAGGTGGCCACGGTTTCGAACAAGGCCAGCACGGTGTACTCCAACAGCATCGGCAACGCTGCGGCCAGCACGGCCAGGCCCACCAGCGGTTTGAGGGACATGGACAGGCTGAACACATTGAACTGCGGTGCCGAGCGGTTCAGCAGGCCCAGGCCGAGGTCCAGCACGAACAGCACCAGCACCACGGGCCCTGCCAACAACAAGGCCCAGGCGAACAGGCGCGCAGCCTGGCTTGCCAAGCTCAGGGGTACGTGCATGCCCAAGCCCTGCGGAGGCTGTCCTACGGGCCAGATCTGGTACGACAGGTAGACCGTGTCCACCACCACCAGCAGCAGGCCGCTGGCCATCAGCGCTGCGAACAGCACGCGCTCCAGCAGGTGCGCGCTCAGCGACGTGCTGTTGCCATGCATCGGGTCGATGTTCTGCGTGAAGGTCAGCCCGGTCTGGTGGTCGATGATCTCGCCTGCGGCCTGCAGGCCGGCGCAGAAGGCGCCGATGCCCAGCCCCAGCAACACGCCGACAGCGCTCTCGCTGACCAGCAGCAGCAGCAGGCCCAGTCCGCTGTCGGGCACCGGTGCCGGCGCGTGCAGGCGCGCCACTGCTGGTGGCAGGGAGATCGCCAGGATCAGGCAGCCGCGGGCCAGGCCCGGCAGCAGCCGGGGCGCAAACAGTGGCAGCAGCGAGAAGGCCACCAGCACGCGCAGGCTGGCCAGGCCGATCTGCGCCAGGACAACCCCCAGGTCGGCATCCAGCGGCGTCATCCCAGTTCCAGGATCATGGCGAACATGCGCTCGGCGTACTGCAGCGCCTCCAGGCCCATCCAGGGCATGAGCAGCAGCATCAGGCCCAGCACCACCAGCAACTTCACGGCAAAGGCCGTGGTCTGGTCCTGCAGCTGGGTCAATGCCTGCAACAGGCCGAATAGCAAGCCCACCACGGCGGCGGCCAGGATCATCGGTGCGGACATGATGATGGCCACGATGATGGCCTCGCGCGCCACGACACCGATCATTTCGGGGGTCAGCGTCACGGGCGGTCCTTGCTTCAACGGTACGACAGCACCAGTGCGTGCGACAGCCGCGTCCAGCCGTCCAGCAGCACGAACAGCAGCAGCTTGGCCGGCAGCGAGATCATGGTGGGCGACATCATCTGCATGCCCAGGGCCATCAGCACGTTGGCCACCACCAGGTCCACCACCAGGAACGGCAGGGCGATCAGCACACCGATCAGGAAGGCCTCGGTCAGCTCCGACAGCATGAAAGCCGGCACCAGGATGACGAAGTCCTTGGGACCTATCTGCTCGGCCACCGCCTCGCCCATGAGGCGGCGCGACGCGTCGGCGAAGAACACGCGCTCACGCTCCTTGGCGTGCTTGTCCAGAAAGGCCCGCATCGGCTCCTTGGCCCTGTCCAGCACCTGCAGGGTGCTCAGGCTGGGCACGCTTGGCGCATTTCGGTCCACCCCCATCGCATCCAGCATCTGCAGCCCGACCGGGTACATCACGTACCAGGTCAGCACCAGGGCCAGGCCGTTGGTCACCATGGTGGGCGGCACCTGCTGCAGGCCCAGCGCGTTGCGCAGCAGCGAGAACACCACCACGATCTTGGTGTAGGACGTCAGCATCACCACGCCCATCGGCAGCAGGCCGAGCAGCAGGGCCAGGGGGATCAGGACTGCCGGATCCGGCAGTCCGCCGAAGGCGTTCATACGCGGTTCACACCTGCGGCAGGCGGCTGGTGTCGGTGACCACCACCACCAGTTCGTCGCCCACCACCGCCAGTTCCCCGCGGGCCAGTGGCCGGCCGTTGACGACGATGCGGATGGGCTGCTCCTGCAGCCGCACGCCCATGCGCAGTGCCTGGCCGTTGCGCAGGCGCGCCACCTCGGCCACGCTCATGCGCAGGCTGGCTACTTCGAAGGCCACATCGCACTCGATGTCCACCAGGCGGTCGATGTCGTCGGCCAGCGGGCCCAGGGCCGCCGTGGGGGCTGTGGCGGCAGAGGAGGACTCGCGGCCCGAGTAGTCTTCGGTGGTGTTCACAACATGCTCCAGCGTGAGTTCATCGCCCGTCGCGCGGGCTTGGATTCGAAAGCCCGCCCCCACGCGGCCGCCCGCGTCGGTCAGGTGCACGGGCATGGTGCCCTCCAGGCAGGCAGCCGGCAGCCCCAGGCGCAGGGCATCGCCGGTCTGCAGGGCCGCCACCTCGCGCCAGGGCAGACGGCACTGGCCCAGGCGCAGCGACAGCCGCACCGGCACGGCGTTGATGCGGCTTGAAGCCAGCCCCGGGGGCCGCGTGAAGTCCATGGTTTGCCAGGCTTCGGGGCTGGTGCGCACCCAGCCGCGCAGCAGCGGCTGCAGCGAGCGCTCCAGCACCACGAAGCCCACCGTGACTTCGCTCACCTCGGCGATGGCGCTCGGCCCCGATACGAAGGGGCCGCCTTCCACGGGCACGCCGGCCAGGCGCTCCAGCAGCGACAGCACAGGGTGCAGCGCATGCTCCACCAAGGCGGCCAGCATGTCCGGCGGCAGGTGGTTCTCCAGCCCGTCCAGCCGGGGCTCCAGGTAGGCCAGGTTGTCCGCCGCCAGTGCCAGCGGCCACCCGCCCAGGCGGCAGCACAGCTCCCCCACCATCGCCAGTCGACCCGGGTGCTGCCAGATCAGGATGCGCTCGTCTGACAGCAGCACCGCGGGGCTGGCGTAGGCGGTGTTGCGAACGGCCATCGCGGTGGCTGACCAGCGTGGCAGCGCGCCGAACAGGCGCGCTCGCGATACCGTCGCGCTGGCCGGCGCTGCCCGTACGGACGGCTCGGACGCTGCGGACGCTGCGGACTCTGTGGACGGTTCGGAAGGTGCGGCCGGCGC
The DNA here is from genome assembly GCA_947464185.1 of Burkholderiales bacterium. Taxonomy (GTDB): domain Bacteria; phylum Pseudomonadota; class Gammaproteobacteria; order Burkholderiales; family Burkholderiaceae_C; genus Rubrivivax. The sequence continues at coordinate 25,273 of CANHVY010000023.1, read as the reverse complement.
GGCCGGTGCGGACACCTCGTCCTGGCTGGAAGCTGCGGTGGCCGCGGTCACGTCTGCTCCCCGGCCCCGTGCGATACACCGCGCCCGGCACTGGGGCCTCGGCGCGCCGAGGCCAGGTCTTCTTCCAGCATCTGCTCCAGGGCTTCGTGGGCCCGGCGTGCTTCGGCCCGGTCCCAGGCCAGCAGCTCGTCGGTGCGCAGGCAGGCGCGTTCGCGCAGGGCCAGATCGCGGCGTGCCGTCTGCACAGCCTGGTCGGCCTCGGTCGCCCGGGTGCGGGCCCGTTCCACCGCCTGCAGCTTCTGCCGCAGCAAGGCCTCGCAACTGTGCAGCAGGTCCGGGCCCCAGGGGGTTGAACTGGCGGCGCCAGTCGCATCGTCGGTTGCGCTCGCGCCGCTCGTACCGCTTGCGGGGCCTTGGCCCCGCAACAGCTCTTCACGCCACTGCCCCGCCTGGCGTGCCGCGGCGAGGGTTTCTGCGACGGCCGCGCGCGCGGCGTCGGCCTGGCGCCGGGCGCGGCCCATCTGCGCCAAGGCTGCGTCGCGCCGTGCGTTGCGCCGCAGGCGCAGCACGTTCAATACGGCCCGCATGGCTGTGCCCTCATGACACTGCCGCCTGCAGGCCCGCCAGGGTCTGCACAAAGTCCGCGGCTTCGGTGCGCGGTTGGCGCAGGAAGCGCTCCAGCGCGGGCCGCCGGTCCACGGCCTGGTCGGCCTCGGGGTCTGCGCCACGCTGAAACTCGCCCATGCGCAGCAGCACCTCGACCTCGTCAAACTTGGACAGCAACTCGCGCAGGCGCCGGGCCGACTGCACATGGCCGGGCGCAGCCACCCGGTCGAAGAGCCGGCTGGTGCTCTGCAGCACATCGATGGCCGGGAAGTGGCCTTTGCCCGCCAGCTTGCGCGACAGCACCACGTGGCCGTCCAGCAGCGAGCGCACTTCCTCGGACACCGGGTCCATGCCGTCGTCGGTTTCCTCCAGCACGGTGTAGAAGGCCGTGATGGAGCCGCGACCCAGGTTGCCCGCACGCTCGAACAGCAGCGGCAAGGCCGCGAACACCGACGGCGGAAACCCGCGCCGCGCCGGCGGCTCCCCGGCCGCCAGGCCGATCTCCCGGGCCGCGCGCGCCAGGCGCGTCACCGAGTCCACCAGCAGCAGCACCCGCTGGCCGCGGGCCGCGAAGTACTCGGCGTAGGCCGTGGCCACGAAGGCGGCCTTGAGCCGCTCGGTGGCGGGTCGGTCCGAGGTGGCCACCACCAGCACCGAGCGCTGCAGCGCCTGCGGGCCCAGCGCCTCGTCCATGAAGTCCTGCACCTCGCGGCCGCGTTCGCCCACCAGCGCGGCCACCACCACGTCCACCTCGGCATTGCGGCACAGCATCGACAGCAGCGTGCTCTTGCCGCACCCGGCCGGCGCAAAGATGCCCATGCGCTGGCCCACGCCGCAGGTGAGCAGGGCGTCCATGGCCGCCACGCCCAGCGGCATGACCTGGCCGATGGGGCGGCGGCCCAGCGGTGCGGGCGCCGGGGTCGAGACGCTGCGCTGCGCGGCGCCCGCCGGTGCGGGCGGGCCGTCGTCCAGGAACTGCTGCCCCAGGCCGTCGACCACCCGGCCCAGGAGGAAGTCGCCCACCGCCACCTGGTGCCGCTGGCCCGTGGCGATGACCTGCGTGGTGCCCGACAAGCCCTCCAGCGGGCCCATCGGGCTCAGCAGCGCCACCTCGTCGTCCAGGCCGATCACCTCGGCCAGCAACTCGGGCCCGCCGCGCGGGCTCACTAGCCGGCACAGTTCGCCCACCTCGGCGTGGATGCCACTGGCACGGATGAGCGTGCCCACGGCCAGGCGCACCTTGCCGCGCTCGCGCCGCGCCGTGCCCACGCGCCCCATGGCAGCCGCCAGGGTGCCGTCCATGGCCCGCAGCAGCGCCGGGGTTTCGGAGTCCTGGCTCATGCGCCCAGCCCCTGCTCGGCCCGCTGCAGGGCCGCTTCAATGACGCGGCGGGCGCCTTCCAGGGTGAGCACCACGCTGGCGTCGACGAAGCCCACGCGAGTTTCCAGCACCAGGGCGTCGGGGGCGCACTCGTCGTCAACCACCACGCTGAGCCAGGGCAGCTCACCATCGGCCACCGGTATCAATTCGGCCACCGCTGCCAGGGCCCAATGCGCTTGTGACGGGCACACCCGCAGGCGCGCCGAGCCCGCCGCGCGGTGGTTGCGCACGAGATGCTGCACCCGCTGGCGGAAGAGTTCGGCATCGCCCAGGCTGCCCAGCATGCTTCTGACGCATTGCTCCACCAGTTCGACCAGGCGCTCGAACAGCAGCGCCCGTGCCCGACGTTCCATCTCCAGCGAGCCCAGCACACTGGTGATACCGTCGACGCGCCCCTCGGCGTAGCCCTGTTCCCAGGCTTGTTGGCGCAGGTGCTCCGCCTCGGCCTGGGCTTGCTGCTGCTGGCGCGTCACCGCCGCGTCCGCCTCGGTCCACAGCGCCTGGGCCGAGCCCAGCACCGTGAAGACCTGGCGCTCGATGCGTGTGCCGGCCAGCGCCAGGCGGTGCTCGCCGTCGCGATGCAGCAACGTCAGGCTCACGGCCGGCCCTCGCAGCCGTGGCAGGCCTGGCGTGCATTGCGTAAATTGCGGCTCATGCCGCGGGCTCCGGCTCGGCCAGCACGCCATGCACCAGGGCCAGCGCCTCGTCCAACTGTGCCGGGCCCAGCAGCAGCGGTACCACTGCGCCGTAGGGAAAGCGCATGGCGGTGCGCTCCCCGGCGCCGCTGTGTGCTTCGGCCGGCAGCGCCACCAAGGCTGACGCGCCCAGGCGGTATACCGCGCTGGGGCCGGTCAGCGGCACCGGCCAGCCCGTGGCCGCGGCGGGGAAGGGCAGGGCCTTGAGCGTCTGGGCCCATTGCAGCGCCTGCTCACGCCGCAGCGGCCCCAGGACCTGAAGTTGCTGGGCCACCTGCTGACGCTCCAACCGCTGCCGCACCCAGCCGCCCAGCATGGCGGTGCCCAGCACCTCGGCCATGCGCAGCAGCCGTGCGTAGGGCTCCAGCAGCCAGGTGTGGCGACCCAGGTCCCGCACATGGCGTTGCTGCAGGCCGTGTTGCGCCAGGAGCGCGAACGATGCCCGCCGCAGCAGCCGCGGGCTGGCCCGTTCGCGCGGCACCAGCAGCTCGGCCCAGGGCCCCAGCCAGGCCGGGTGGGCATAGCCGGCCACCAGCCAGTTGAAGCTCATCAGTTGCCGGCCCAGGTCTCCCACTGGCGCGCGCGGGCTGGCAGAGTCGGCGACGGGCGCGGCGGCGGGCGGGTTCATGGTGTCTTGCCCCGCGCTGTCCCGGCCGCCGGGCCCTTGCCGCTCAGCAGGCGGCCGCGCAGTTCATCCAGGCCCACCCAGGCTCGGTTACGCCAGTTCAGCGCGAAGTAGCTCAACAGCAGCAGCCCGATCAGCGCCGCCAGGAAGCCCCAGAAGATGGGGGGCAGCGCACGCGACACGCTCCGGGTTTCCGGGGCCGCGGCCTGTGCCTCTGCGGGCAGCAGGTGCACCCGGACGTCCTCATAGGCCAGGCCCTCGATGCCGGCGGCCACCAGCGAACGCACCAGGGCCTCGCGGCCCGCGATCTCAGCACCGGGCCGGTACTTCACCAGCACCGCGGCCGAAGTAGCCATCTTCTTGGGGTTCAGCGGGTCGTGTGGCGGGATGACCGGGTGCACGCGCGCGATGATCACGCCGTCGATCTCCGACAGCGTGCGCTCGAGTTCGCGCGACAGGGCGTGCATCAGGCGGGCTCGCTCCTCGGTGGGCGTGGACACCAGCGACTCCTTCTTGAACACCGCGCCCAGGCCGTCGAACTGCTGCGGCGGCAGGTTGCGGCGCTTGAGCACCTGCACCGAGCGGGCGAACTCGTCGTCGGGCACCAGCACGCGCCAGGTGTCGTCGCCGGCGCGGGCCTTATTGGCCTGGATACCCTCATTGCGCAGGGCGCCCACCACCAGGTTGGCCGCGCTTTCGTCCAGCGCGCCGAAGAGTTGCTGGGAGCAGCCGGTCAGGGCCAGCGCCACCGCCACCGCCAGCAGCCACAACCCCAGCCGCGCAACGGACGACGGGCGTGGGCCAGTGCGATGACTGGGCTGGATGGGCGGGCCGGACATTCGGTTGTCAGGACGTCTTTGTCAGACTGTCCACAGCCGACACGACGGCCTTGCCGAGATTGGAAAACACCGTCGCCTCGGTGGCGCCGGCCTGGATTCGCATGGCGAGAACCGACAACCTTGACGGGTCGTCTATGGTTCCCGGGCGTAGTAATTCGTCGATATCGCCCCTGACGAAGTTGGTGGAGAGTTTGTCTTCCAGCACTGCGCCAAGAGCCGCCAAACCCGTCAGACCATCCGGTTTCTCGCGGGTTTCATCCGCCTGCAGCCGGATGGCTGCAGGCAGTGAGCCGGTGCCTACGCCATGCCATTTCACTGAAGATATGGGATCGGTCATGGCCCGATACTCATTTGCGTCATTGATAAATCGGGAAGGAACACGTCCGTTTGTATGTATTCCTACCCAATCAAACATTAGTTCTTGGATGTGCCAGCCTTCTGCACATCGCCGTTGGCATTGATTGAATCCTTGAGTGTTCCGATGTTTCGCTGAATCTTTTGATTTTCAGTCAGAAGCGTCATCGCGGTTGTATTGTCACCAGTATTGATGGCCTTGAGCAGAGCGGTGGTGTTTTCTTCAGCCTTGTTGGTAAGGGTTCCAACCTTTGATGCGGCCGCGGCGTTTGCAGTTTCAATCATTTGATTTCTCCATCGGTTTGTGAGGGTAGTGAACAGGCATATGCCCTGCTCAGTATGGATGTTGATGACCCCTGCTTTGCGCGCTATTTGTTCCGCTTTTCTGGCGCAGGCGGTCTCACGCTCGCCGGCGGCTCGTCCAGCCGCACCACCACTTCGCCGCCCGGGGCCGGTTGCACGATCAGGCGGTCGGCCTGGATCTGCAGCAGGCGCGCGCCGTCGGGCAGCCGTGCGCCCGGGAAGTAGCGCGCACCGTCGTCCAGCACCACCGATGGCAGGGCCCCCAGGCGCAGTTCCTGCACGGCGTAGCGCCGACCCCGCAGTGCCGCGGCCGGGTGGCTGACTTCCAGGTCGCCCGGCTTGTCGGCCGAGCGGGCGTAGCGCACCTGCAGGGGCTGGCCGTCGGCTTCCTGCGCGTCTTCCACGGCCAGCACGAGGCCCTGCACGGCCGGCAGCTCCTGCAGTGCAACGCGCGCCAGGGCGTCACGTTGCACCAGATGCTGGTGCGGTGTGGCCAAGGTGTAGCGGCCCAGGCCCTCATAGCGCAGGGCTTCGGGCCGCTTGGCCAGGTCGAAGCGCTGCAGCAACTCGGTCGACAGCCGGTCCAGCGCCACCAGGCGCAGCTCGCTGTGCGCGTCCTGCGCGCGCAGGGTGGCAGCCAACTCCTCGAGCTGCGCTTGCCTGGGCACATAGCCTTGCGCCAGCAGGCTTCCGGGACGCTGCGGGTGCGGGCTCAAGCTGACTTCGCCCGCCCAAGGCAGCGCGGCCAGCCGGGCTTGCTCGGCCTGCAGACGTTGTTGTGTGGTCTCAGGGCGCGGCGCCTGCAGCGCCAGGGTCTGGGTGGCGTAGACACCCGCGCCCGCCAGAATCAATGCACCCAGCCCGAGGCCGCTGGCCAGGCGCAGCGCGCGCCAGCGCTGCTGCGCCGCGGCCGGCGTGGCCGGCAGCGGCGCCTGCGGCAGCGGGCCGTCAGGGGTGGGCCGCTGCAGGTCGATGGGCGGGGTCAGTGCGTCCCAGTCGACGAGGGCCGGGTCGCCGATGCTGAAGGACACACGCCCCAGGGTGAGCACCTGGCCCGCGGCGATGGGGCAGGTTTGCTGCGGCTCGACATAGTGCTGCTGCACCCACAGATCGCCGGCAATGCCCAGCACGGCCCAGCCATCGGCGCTGGTGCGCACCAGGCAGGCGTGACGCTCGGGGCGGGTGACATCCAGCACGATGTCGCATTCGCCCTGCAGGTTGCCCACCAGCACCCGATCCTGGTGCAGCTCTGCCTGCGCCCCGGCGTGCGCGCCCGACAACACGCGCAACACGCGAGACGCGCTCGGCCCGGCCGCGCCGCCCCCGCTGGCGCCAGCGTGCGGCCCGGCGGGTGGCGCCGTCATGGCCAGCGAGAGGCCGGGAGGGGCGGCTTGGGCAGCGGCGCCACTTCAGGGGCCATGGCAGGAGCCATTTCAGGAGCCTCTTCAGGTGCCATTTCAGGGGAGCCTGTGCGCGGCGCCACCGGCAAGGCGGCGGCCGGCGTGCGCGGGCTGACCAACCGGGGGGTGATGAGGAACAACCTTTCCACACGGCTGACTTCGCTGGACCGCTGGCTGAGCAGCCGGCCCAGCAGCGGCAGGCTGGCCAGGCCGGGCACGCCCGAGAGGCTCTCGCGCCGTTCTTCGACCACGTAGCCACCGATGAGCAGGCTCTCGCCGTCGCCCACCACGGCCTGGGTGGAAATGGCGTTGCGGCTGACCACCGGGATCTGGTCCACCTGCGCCCCGCTGCCGGTGTTGCCGTCTTCAATGCGCACCAGCAGCTTGAAGCGCGTGCCGCGGGCGTCTTCCACCCGGGTGGGGGTCACACGCAGGCTCAGCCCGGAGGACACGGGGAACAGGTCCACCTGGTCGCGCCCGGCCACGCGCACGTAGAACTCGCGCGTGCTTTGCAGCACGGCCTCGTGGTTGTCCAGGGTGAGCACACGCGGATTGGACGTGACCTTGGCGTCGCCGTTCTTCGCCAGCGCGTTGATGCGGCTGAGCAGGTAGTTGCGCTGGCTGCCCAGCACCAGCGTGCCGATGAGCCCCGCGCCCGCCGACAGCGGCGGTCCGCTGTTGATGAGGTTGTTGGCAGCGTTGCGCGTGCCGTCGGCCCCACCCGCCAGCCCGCTGGGCGAAACGGCCCCATCCAGCCGGCTGCCATGCAGCCGCCAGTCGATGCCCAACTGCTCGCTCTTGCCGCCCGAGATGTCGATGACCGAGGCCTCGATGTCCACCAGCGGCACCTCGACGTCGAGCTGATCGATGAGCTGTTGGTACAGCGGCATGCGCTCAGCGGTGTCGCGCACGATGACGGCATTGGTGCGCGGCTCGGCCGTCACAGCCGCCTCGCGTCCGGCCGCGGGCAGGCCAGCCGCCCCGGCAGCCCCCTCGGGCCCGGCCTCGGCTCCCGCCCCACGCCCGGTGGCCAGCGCCGCGCCCAGGGCAGCCCGGGCGCCGAACCCCTCGTCGCCGGTCCGGGGCGAGCCCAAGCTGGCCAAGGCCTGACCGACCACCGCGGTGGCCGACACCGTGGCGGGCGGGGCGCCGTTGTCGGCCGTGCGGGCGGGGGCTCGGCCCGTGGCGATCTGCCCTTTGCCGCGCAGGCCTGGCACCGTTTGCGGCAGCAGCCGCGCCGCTGCCGGGGCCTCAGCCGGCGAATTGCCCAGCACCTCGGCCAGGATGCGCGCCACGCCGGGCACCGTGGTCTCCGTGCCGGCGATGACCACCCGGGTGTCCACGGCCCGTGCGTGGCGCAGCGCAAACACGCGCACCTCGACGCGTGAACGCGGCCGGCTGGGGGTCTGCGTCACGCTGGCCACGATGCCGGACACCAGCTCCACATACTTCGGTGGGCCGGCCACATAGAGCGCGCCTTCGGCAGCGTCCTGGCGCAGCGGATAGCGCTTGTCCTCCAACTGCAACTCGCGCAGCAGCCGCGCCACCCGCGGCAGGTCGGCGGGCTCCACCTGCAACCAGCGGGTTTCCGCCTCGGCCAGGCTGTACACATGCAAGGTGCTGCCGTCGTAGTAGGACATCAGGCCATAGATTTCCGACAACTCGCGGAAGATGGCCTCGACCGAACCCTGGAAGCGGCCATTGACCCGGCCGATGGCCACGGTCGCGCTGATGGAGGCCGACAGCCCCTGCATGGTGAGGATGCGGGCGAGAAAGACGTTCAGCGGCTCATTCGTGGCCTGAAGGTTGACGGCCGGCGCGCGGCGCCAGGGCACTGCCTGCTGGGCCGCAGCGGGCAAGGTCAGGGCCACGGTCAGCATCAGAGCGCAGACGGCCCAGCCCGCACGCCGCCAAAGGCTTACGGGGCCGGCGCAGGCCATGGGAGATTGCATGGGGGGCACGACTTTCAATTTCAGGCGGGGAGCACAACTGGGGAGCCTGACGCGCATCTGACGCTCGTCAAGCGCCCGCGCACGCGCGGAAAGCCATCGGTCGTGAGGGCTCGCAGATCGACGCCGCGCAGATGCGGAACCGCCGATCAATTTCACGCCTATTTCTTCTTTCCCCCACCGAACAAGCCGGCAAAGAAGGCGACAACGCCCGCAACTACGCCCACAGGTCCACCACCGACGGCCTGATAGGCCTTTATTCCGGCAGTGACACCCTCGGACACGCGCACCGAGAAGCTAGGGCCCTTGTCCTCGTCCTTGTCCTTGTCCTTGGTAGAACCGAGGGCAATCTTGCTCATTTCGGGCGCCTGAACCGTACCGAAGTCGGTGCTGCTGCCAGACGACTGAAAGATGGGGCTGGAGTCAGCAGGTCTGACGAATTCTGAATATCCGTTGATAGAGTTGCTCATGGAAACATCCTGACAGTGAGGGTTGAACAAATTCCAGGCGATGCCGCACATCTCTGGATTCAGACGCAAGGCTATTTGCCGTACAGGCCTTCTGTTATGTATTGGGCAAATCGCTTGTCTAATTCAGTATCCAGGGGGCCGCGTTTTTGAGCTTCCTGCTTTGAATAGACTGAAGCCATAGACTCAGCAATCACCTCCTCCATCATGATTGCCATGATCTTGTTGGTGATTGGTGCATTTGTGATTGTCGCCATTTCACTCCTTGCGATGATTTGAGGTTGAGTACACCAAGTATACTCAGGGGTGAAAAGTCAATACCTTTGACCAGATGACATTATCCTGCGGCACTCAATTTCTTGTCATCGTGCGCTTCCTTGAGTGAATATGATCTTTGCCGGATGTCCTGATAGACCCAATCCATGTCCCAATCTTTGACTTGACCCATCTTTCCATTAATGTCCAAAATGTACTTTCCCTGGTATGAGGTGTCGAAAGATTTGGTTGTTCCCTCAATTCCGAGACTGGTGCCGTTTGAAGCGTCGACATGAACAAAGGTTGCCTTCGACTGGATGTTTGAGGAGTTCGCGCGGGCTTCTACACTCAGGTCGCCATCTGTCGCCGTCTCCTTCCAGACGTTCTTGATTGCAACGACCTGCGCCCCAAAATTGAAATAGGCGTTCTCTGTCACCGCAACGTTCGGATCCCAAGGCGTCCCGACCTTGACGTCGATGACAGCAGACATGCTTCCGTTCTTGAGAGTATGGTCGGCGTGTACATCTGCGATTTCGTTGCGCTTTCCGCCACCCTCGAGTTGCGCCACCACGGCCGAAAGAGCATTTGCGTCATCAAGCCTTCCATCTTTGATGTCCCTGTACAGATTATCTGCACTCTGGTTCATCGCCACGGCAGCTTGCTTGTCGTAATGGCGGGAGTGGAGGTGTGGATCACCCCATTCGCCGAGAAGGGTAGTGGTCTCTTTTCCAAGCTCACCGAAGAGTACTTCTGCATCGGACTGGTCCGCATATGCAATTTTGTCCACCCTGCCATCATTATCACTGTCTTGCACGATGATGGTTCGGTTACCGGTGTTGACGGAAAATATGCCGTCGCCAACGTTTGTTACGGATGTCACTCGAAATTCTCCTTAGGGTTGGGTTGGGTTGGGTTGGGTTGGGAACGATGATGTCTGGCGACAAGCCAGACTTGAAGAATCTTCCTATATCTGTTTCAATCTCTCATGAGAGGCATGTTCGGATGATTGCTGCCCTGAACTGGCCATCAAACTACCGCTGACCGGGCGCGACAGGGGCGCCCCCTTTGAGAAGTGCCGTATTGAAGGAAGCACGAATAGAGACCCCTTTCGTAATCTGTTCTCCTGAGAGACCCTCAAGACTGCGTTCTTCATTCTTCGGCCGCATTGACAGTGGAACCAGTACCAGCATTAGGGGGCTGAGAGCCCGGTAGCTGATCATTCAGGCCGGCGCCGGTGGCGCCGCCTGGTGCGATCACAGTAGGGGTCAGCGTGTTGCCACCAGCAGCGAACATACGCGTCAATACAGCAGAAGGTTTTGTGGCGCCCGTGTACCAAGTGGTACTGTCAAGTGCTTGGCCGAGTCTGCTGAGCCGAGCATTGAAAGCGGCGATGAATTGCTGTGCCGCTGCATCACCGGCCTGTGCCTTGACGGCCATAGCCGAGATTTGCGCGTGGTTGGCCGCGAGTATTTGAAATAGAGCCTTACCTTGCCTACCGCTCTGGCTGACTGCAGTGTTGCCGCTCTGATAGCCCGCGCCCAACTGCTGCCTGAGAAGGCCATCCATGGCCAGGATTTCCCGATTGGCGATGGCGTTGGGCGAGGTGGTCTGGCTGGCTTGGCTGCCCGCATTCACGCCTGCCGCACTGAACGGGTTGGGACTGGTGACGCGGGTGGTTGATGCGGTCACGGGGCCGGTCATGGTGAACTCCTGGAGCCGCTGGAGGGGCCTGGCCCTACCGTTGGCCACACGCCGCCGAACCGATAGGCGGGCCCGTGTGCCTGGCTTTGGTCAAACACGCCGGGCCTGACGACCATCAACTCTGCGCGGCTGGAGCGCTGACCGTCGCGGCCCCGGCCCTGCCCCACGAGGGCAGCTTGCACGCCCCGCCGGCTTCGCGGCGGTGTGACGGGTGATGGGGTCTGCGTCATGTGGTGATTGGGAATGGGTCCGTAACGAGCTTTGATGGTGCAGGTGCGGTCTTTCCTGTTGCTTTGTCTGTCTTTGCTGGGGCGCTTGTTGTGAACAGTGGGCTCCGACCACGAGCCTGGGCGGTGCTCGCCGTGGCGTGCGTACGGCGCCCATGGCATCAGGGTGAACCTTGAATCGGAGGTCCCATACAGGTTCCCGGAACCTGATTAGAAACCTGCTTCAGCAGGCTCGCCCAGTGAGCCACTGAGGCCGTAATCTGAGCTCTCCTGAACATGGAGAGTCCTGATGTCCAGCCACCAGATCCAGTTCCAGCACGGCATGTCGATCCCTGAGTTTCTGAGCTACTTCGGCACTGAAGCACAGTGCGCCGAAGCGCTCCCCGATGGCCACCCAAACTCCCCCACCTGTGGCCACCGCAAACTCCCCCACCTGAATTGATCGGGGACGGGGTGTAGAGCCGGCGCCGTCGGCACCCGTTGGCAGGACGTTGACTGGCCTCCCCGGCAGGGGAGGTAAGGAGTGAACGTCTTGAAGCCGTCAGTCGGGCTTCCCACAGGCTTCCAGAGACCGTTTGAAATCCCTATGCGCCAGCGTCGTGGGCATGAACCAGGCGCGGATGCAGCAGATGCTGGACCGCGTCGGGTTCAGATGAGCGGGGACGCCCGGCTACCGCGCCCGGCGCCTGCTCACCGGGGCTGGAAGAAGACGTCGTCCAGCATCTGTTCGATGGCCTGTCGGCGCGCGGCCGGATCCTCGATCTGGCTGAATCGATCGCGGATCAGCGAGGGACGGTTCGTCGGTTGTTGAGATTGATGCTCGATCGCCTTGATGAGGAGCTCTTTGGTCATGCCAACCTGGTCAAGACCTTGGGCCGTGACTGGTGCCCGCATGTTGGAGTACAGATCGCGCATGCGGTTGAACATGTCGAAGTCCCCGCTTTGTTGCGCCTGCAGATGCAACTGGATCAGCGAACCCATGGCAACGACCTGACCGTGGGTCGCCCGTGTATCGGCGGTCAGCTTCATCGAGACCAACGTGTCCCAGAGATCATGTTCGCCCCCGACAGGCGGCTTGGAGTTCAAGGAGTAGTCACGCAGTGCGTACGCCGCCATCAACAGATGCTGCCGGTCGAAGGACCCCGGATTGGCTTCGAACCACTCGAACACCTTCATTGCCTCAGGCACATAGCGTGTGATGGCCTCCTTGAGTGACAGACCCTCCTGCGCGGCCCGGCCTGCGGCATAGCTGAGCCCTGCGAAGTAGTCCGTCAAACCAGAGGCTGTCAATGCCTGCAGTTTCTCGGGCGGCAACGCCTGCAGCTTGTCCAGTGGCACGACAGTCAAGGCTGGAAGCTGGTCGATGACCACGGTGTTGCCTTCCTTCGCCACCGCAAATGGTGTGCCAGGGGCGGTGGTTGACAGGATCGTCGGGACAGACACGTAGTCGATATCGCTCTTGAGCTGGTTCCGCCCCAAGTTGACGAGGCCGTTTTTGGCTTCCTGGTCAGCGCCCAGAAACCTGGCCCGAACAGCAGCCGGGTCACCACGACCAGCGGCCAGTACCGTGACCGCCAGATCCTTGACACCTGCGCCGCCCACCGCGACGACGCGGTCGATGGTGCCGATGTCCTCGCGCCCGAGGATTCCCGCCACTGCCGCAGTCTTGTTGGTATCCTTGTCCGAAACCTCGACGAATACCAGATTCTTCGACTTCTCGGGGTCCTGCATCAGCGAATTCAAGTCATCCGCTTCACGCTTTGTGTACAGCACGAGCGTCTTGCCCTCGGCGACCTCAGACACGATGTCAGCAAGGGATCCCTCGCTGACCTCCCAAGGCCGAACTTTCGAGAAGTTCGTTGGAACTTGGTCGATCTTTCGGAGCGCTTCGAGCACGATTTTCGGGTCTACCCCCTGGGCTAAAAGGTCTGCGGCCACCGTCGCCCACTTCTCTACGATCCGTGCGTCGTTCCGCTCGCGTTGCTGGACAGCCGTCAACGGATTGCGCTCATCGCCATCGGCGGCCCCCGCGGACCCAGTGGGCCCCGCCCCCCCGGGACGGCCACCTCCCCCCCCGGCCGGGCCCTGTCCGGCACCTGTTGGCCCGTTCAGGACGCGCGCCTTGATTGCCTGGGCGGCTTGCTCGGCGCTCATGCCGGGATGGGCATTCATCTCGCGCCTGATGTCGTCGGCGGAAAGACCGTACTTCTTGGCGGTCTCGCCCACATCCGAGCCGCCAGCAATGCGGACGGGCTCGACCTTTTTCGGATTGAGATCGGGGGCGCCGGCGCCCGCCTGCCCATTGACATCTGGCCTGTCCTTCTGCAGCAACTCGGCCTTGAACTTGGGGCTCGAGTCGAGTTGACGGAGTTCGGTCAACTGCGCTCCGGGGCTCGGGAACTTGGCAAGGTGCTTGATGAGCGTGTCGTTGAGCTTGACAGGGTCTACCTGTCCCACCGCGTAGTCCTTGACCCATCTGCTGACCAGGGCCTCACGCACGATGTTCACCGTAGCCTGCTGGGGCTGTCGTCCGCTGTCCGACGCCGGTAGGACGAGACTCTTCAGCTCATGCGTGCCTCGGGCTTGCAGATGCAAAAGCAGTTCGGCCTCGAGCCGATCGCTGCCGCCGGCCAGCCTTTCTGCGACGACCGGCCGCAAGAAATGGGCGCGCCAGTCCGGGGCGCGGGGATCTTGGGAGTTCGTGGACAAGGCCGTCACCCAACGACTTGGGAGGCCGCTCTGCCCGTCCGCCCATTTACGGACACTCTCCCGCCACATCTTCTGCACGTCGGCCTCCACGCCGCTGCCCTTGAACATTGTTTCTGTCAACTTGTCCAGCGCGACGTCTCGTGCGAACCCCTTCACGCGGTCAGGATCTTGCAAAAGCTGGGCCCGTTGGTGCAGCGGCAGCGCATTGATCTGCTCTATGAAGGCCTTCCTGAAATCACCTGGGGGGAACAACTTGTCCGCCCTTTGCTGTGTCCATCCTGGCAGCTGCGCTCGCAACTGCTCTTCGGTGGGTCGATCGCTCGGCCGCGTTGGGTTTTGCCTGTTGGTAGTTGGCAGGCTGCCGCGATCAGGGGTCTGGCCATTGGTGCGCCCTGACTTTGGTACTGGCTGCTGGTTCTGAGATGAATTCGATCCGAGTGCACCGACGAGTTTGCGGTCGAGTTCGAACAATTTCTCAAGTTGACGTGGCGTGAGGTCTTGGGTTGCCCCTTTTATCGAAAGATCTCTCCATTGCTGGAAGTCACGCAGGGTGACGCCGTTTAAGTTTGCAGATCGATTAGCTTGGAAAACATCCTGATAGAATAAATCGAGTGCCCGATAAAAAGTAGCGCCAAACTTATCGGCACGCGGAGGTGCACCGCCCGGCGGTACATAGATTGGCTCACCACCAGACCGGTACCACGTGCCGCCTGGCTGTGCGCCTCTTGGCAGGGCTGGCGCTTCGCCGGGCGGCACCCGTTGAATAATAACGGGCGAGATTGGAGTGTTACGGGTGGAAGCGGGCGGGAGTTTCGGTTCAACGAACGCAAGCACGTTTGGATCGGTGTATGCAGGTACAGGTGGTACAGATACACTGTTGGAGACTTGACTGCTCATCTGCATTGCCCTTCGGAGGTTGCGCGCTACTGTCGCCTTAGTCGCCTTACTGCGAGCTATTGGAGTCATTCATGCCCCGAATATATTAGGCCTCGACTCCGCTTTGCGGGCGCATTGCTCCGCTTTGCTGTCAGCGGAGGTGGCGACATCCCACGCTGCGGAGTCAGCGCTCTGCGGAGTCGGCAAGAACGGACGAGGACCCTGCGGATGCGCAGTCTGGCCTTCAGACATCGACCACAGCCGCCTGGTTCGTGGCCACCGCGTTCGCGATGGCATGGAGCGTTTCGGGCGTGAAGGCCGCTCCTGAGAGGTGGCCCCGTTCGTCTGAACAGCTTTCCCCGATTTGTAAGTGGACTGCGGGCGGGTTGCAGACGGACAACGGCAAGGAGTTCACCGATCGCCTGTTCGGCAGCCGCGCCAAGGACGCCTCTGGCGAGCACGAATTCGACCTCCTGTGCGATAGACTAGGCATCGGGCACTGCTTGACCAAGCCTCGCACGCCGCAAACCAACTACATAGTGAGTTGACGGGCTGGCAGAAATTCGCGTAACCGGGTGATCCTCGGTTGTGCGGGTTGATTTTGAAAACGCATTCCCACAAGGAAACAGCGATGATTAAACGTCACTTTGGCGGTATTGCCGTCATTTTTGCATTTCTATTGGCCCATTGCGCACAAGCGCAAGACTTCGCTCAAGCAACTGATGTGGGGCATGCGGCGCAACCCCACGGGCTGGAGCCGCCACCAGCTCAACGCCATGCACTGGCTGCAACGCTCCGCGCTCAAGAGCGCACGGGCGTGGCGGCTGAAGATGGCCTTGCGCGAGGTGTACGCCGCGGCGCGCGCCCACAACAGCGTGGACCAAGCGGCGGCGGACCTGCGGGCGTGGCTGAGTTGGGCGCGGCGCTGCCGCTTGGAGCCCGTCAAGAAGCTCGCCCCCACGCTCAAGGAGCGCTTCGAGGCGGTGGTGCGAGGGATGGTGGATCCCCGCAGCAACGCCTTCGTGGAGGCGATGAACGGGCTGCTGCAGCAGGCCAAGCGCGCCGCGCGGGGATTCAGGACGAGCCGCAACTTCATCGCCATCGCCTACGTGCGCATGTCCAAGCTCAAGCATCTGCCGGTCAGCCCATTCGCGCCGGCGGCCGCGAAATGAACCTGTCGCGTTCCACACCAAACGGCATAGAGCCCATAGCGCTGCTGCACCCGGAAGACACCTTTGGTGGTGATGCGCTGGAGCAGATGCGCATTGCCCTAGCAGCTCGAAAACTGGAGCTGACCGCTGTGGGGACCTATTCGTCGGCAACCACTGAAATGGACAAGGCTGTGCGAACCATATTGGATAAGAAGCCGCAAGCGATTGCAATTTTTGCGACGGGTGCAGCGGCAGCCCAGTACATCGCTGCTTTTCGTAGTACAGACAGTGCGGGTGATTCCGTCATGCTGACCACCAGCTCATCCACCAGTGCTGACTACTTGATCTCGAAATTGCCTCTGCAGCAAGTGCGTGGAGTGGGGGTCCTACAGGCGGTGCCGCCGTTGTCCAAATCAGAGGTGCCCATCGTGAAGGAGTACCTGGAAGCATTGCGCCAATATGGCGATGCTGGTTGAGTACCTTCTGCCTATGGTTTGGAGGACTATATCAGTGCCAAGGTGCTGGTTTCTGCCATAGCACGGGTTGCTGGGGTACCTACGTCAGCATCGGTAAGCGCGGCGCTTTCACGACTAGGAACTACAGACGTAGGTGGTGTGACACTGGACTTCGTCAGAGTTATTCGTAAAGGCACGCAGCGTCTTGATATTGGTGTGATTACTGCAAGCGGAAAGCTTCGGAATTGAGCACCCCCTAAAACAAAAATGTGGAGTTTTTTGAATGAACAGCAATGATTCAGTCGCAGCTGTGGTTGCGGCGCCTCCCCCCGGTCTAAAAGCCGCTTCCCTGGACGATAAATACCTGGCCCGCGAAGGTTCCATTTATTTGAGTGGGATTCAGGCTTTGGTACGTTTGCCACTCATGCAAAAGTGGCGCGATGAGGCCGCGGGGCTGAAAACAGCAGGGTTTGTATCAGGCTACCGCGGCTCTCCGTTGGGTGGATTGGATGAGGCTTATTGGAAGGCCGAGAAGATTTTGCAAAAAAACAATGTGCGTTTTCAGCCCGGGGTCAATGAAGACTTGGCTTTGACCAGTGTGTGGGGAACGCAGCAGGTGGATCTGATTGGGCCTACGCCCTATGATGGTGTTTTTGGCCTGTGGTATGCCAAAGGTCCCGGTGTAGACCGCTCCGTTGACGTCATGAAGCATGCAAACCACTCAGGCACTAGTAAGCACGGTGGCGTACTGCTTGTAGCCGGAGATGACCACGGTGCTTATTCCTCCACATTGCCGCATCAAAGCGAACACGTTTTTGCTGCAAGCATGGTGCCGGTGCTGTATCCATGTAATGTTCAAGAATACATTGAGCTTGGTTTGCATGGCTGGGCCATGTCGCGGTTTTCAGGGTGTTTCGTGGGGTTCAAGGCGCTGGCAGATACGGTGGAGTCCAGTGCCTCTATCCAGGCAGATCCGTTTGCAGTTCAGATACGTCTACCTGATGATTTTGTTATGCCAATAGGCGGTCTGAATGCCCGACTCTCGGCGCAGACGCTTGGGGCCACCGCACGCGCTTCAGAAGCCCTGATGCAAGATTACAAAATCTACGCCGCACTGGCTTACTCGCGGGCCAATCTACTCAACCGCGTTACCGTAAGCACAGCGCGGGACAGGTTGGGTATCGTCGCTTCGGGCAAATCCTACATGGATGTTTTGGAGGCGCTGGAGGAACTGGGTCTGGATGAGCGCAGGCTCAATGACATTGGGGTACGACTTTTCAAAGTATCTATGCCGTGGCCTTTGGAGCCTGACAGTGCGCGTGAATTCGCTGTGGGCTTGGAGGAAATTTTGGTGGTGGAGGAAAAACGCCAAATTGTGGAATACCAGCTGAAAGAGCAACTGTACAACTGGCGCGACGATACGCGCCCGCGGGTGATTGGCAAGTTTGATGACAAAGGTGAATGGGTGCACCCACGGGGAGACTGGTTGTTGACCAGCAAGGCAGACTTCTCTGTAGCGCAAATTGCGCGGGTCATAGCGGCGCGCATTGCCCGCTTTCATACCAGCGATTTGATCAAAGCAAGGCTTGCATTTCTGCAAGCCAAAGACGCGGTGTTGCACCAAACCATAGATACACCGGCACGCCCTGCGTACTACTGTTCAGGTTGTCCGCACAATACTTCAACCAAAGTGCCCGAGGGCAGCTTGGCCTTGGCGGGTATTGGATGCCACGTCATGGCAACCGCCATTTACCCCGAACATAACAAGACAACCACCCACATGGGGGGCGAGGGCACACCGTGGATTGGGCAATCCGCATTCTCGGATATGAAACATGTGTTTGCCAATCTCGGCGATGGCACTTACTTTCACTCGGGCTACCTCGCCATCCGAGCGGCCCAGGCGGCGAAGGTGAACATTACCTACAAAATTCTCTACAACGAAGCCGTAGCCATGACGGGCGGTCAGCCGGTGGATGGCATGGTCAGCGTGCCCATGATTGCCATGCAAATGGCTGCCGAGGGCATCGGGCGCATTGCGGTGGTGACCGAGGATTTAAGTCGCTACGCGGACCGCAGCTTGCTGCCCACCCTGGTTACTTTGCATGACCGTAAGGATATGGACGCGGTTCAGCGTGAGCTGCGAGAGGTGCCGGGTGTTTCGGTGTTGATCTATGACCAAACCTGTGCTGCCGAAAAGCGCCGTCGACGCAAGAAAGGGGAATTCCCAGACCCTGCAAAGCGGCTGTTCATCAACGAGGCCGTGTGCGAGGGTTGTGGCGACTGCGGTGTAAAGTCCAATTGCACGTCCATCCTTCCGCTTGAAACAGAATTTGGTCGAAAGCGCCAGATTGACCAATCCAGTTGCAACAAAGATTACTCGTGCGTGCAGGGCTTTTGCCCCAGCTTTGTCACCGTTACGGGTGGCAGCTTACGCAAGCCCACGAAAGTGGCTTTGGCTGTCGCGGAAAGTCGCGCCCAGCCGCCATTGCCAGAATTGCTTAGCCTGGATGGGTCGTACAACATTTTGATCACCGGGATAGGTGGCACGGGTGTCATCACTGTGGGTGCCTTGCTAGGCATGGCAACACATTTGGAGGGCAAGGGTATTTCCGTACTGGACATGACGGGTATGTCTCAGAAAAACGGTTCAGTCATGTCGCATGTACGCATTACGCAGCAGGCGAAGGGTATTAGGGCGCAACGCATTGCGACCGGAGAGGCGGATCTTATTTTGGGTTGCGACATGCTCACCGCTGGGTCTCACGATGCAGTGTCAAAAATGCGGCCGGGACGCACCCATGCGGTCATTAACACCCATCGCCAGCCACCGGGTACTTTTTCCAAGGAACCCGATTGGGAATTTCCAGAGGAGGCCCTTCGCCAGAAAATTAATGAAGCTACGCAAGAGCGCTCGCAATTTGTCGATGCAACCCGGCTTGCCACGGCGCTCATGGGGGACTCCATTGCCAGCAATATGTTTATGCTGGGTTTTGCGTACCAAAAGGGGCTGCTTCCGCTGCGTCAGGAATCGATACTGCGCGCTATCGACTTAAATGGTGTTGCCATCAAAGCCAATCAAGAGGCTTTTCAGTGGGGTCGTCGTGCCGCGTTTGACTTGCCCGCAGTCACGCGCCACGCAGTACCTTCGAAGCCGGTGGTGCTACAGATGCCTACGTCACTAGACGAGCAAAAGCGCATTCGCCTTGAATTCTTGCAAGCCTACCAAGACAAGAGTTACAGAGATGCCTATGAAAATTTCATTGACCGTGTGCGTACCAAGGAGCTCACGTTGAATGCGGGCCTGCGGCTGACGAAAGCGGTTACCAAATATCTGTTCAAGCTCATGGCCTATAAGGATGAGTATGAAGTTGCCCGTTTGTATGCCAGTCCAGCTTTCAGGAATAGCCTGAATGCCACGTTTGAAGGTGATTTCAAGGTGCGCTTTAACTTGGCTCCCCCTGTGTTGGCAAAGAAAGATGTGCTTGGGCATTTGCAAAAAGCTGAATATGGGCGCTGGGTTTTCCCTGCTTTTCATTTACTGGCTCGGCTTAAATTTTTGCGAGGCACTATGTTTGATGTCTTTGGGTACACCCAAGAACGGAAAACTGAGCGATCCCTTGTAGAGGAATACATGACCATCATTGCCGAAGGACTGGATAGCTTGAGTGTCGCGTCGTTGCCAAGCGTTGTTGCCGCAGCGAATGTGCCAGAGCACATTCGTGGGTATGGGCATGTCAAGCTGGAAAGCATCAATGCTGCAAGGGTGCGCTGGGCGGAGTTGCGAACATTGTTTCGTGCCACAGCGGTGATCGATCAACCTGCCGCACTTGTTGCTTGAGCGCCGCCATGACACAGCTCTCCGCTGAATACCAAGCCTTGGCCCAGTACCGGCCCACCAACAAAGTGCGCTTTGTTACGGCCGCCAGTCTGTTTGATGGGCACGACGCAGCCATCAACATCATGCGCCGTATCCTGCAAGGCATGGGGGCCGAGGTCATCCACCTAGGGCACAACCGCAGTGTGCAAGAGGTGGTGAGCGCCGCGCTGCAAGAAGACGTCCAAGGCATTGCCATCAGCTCCTACCAGGGCGGCCATGTCGAGTACTTCAAATACATGGTTGATTTGCTGCGCGAGCGAGGTGGCGCGCACATCAAGGTGTTTGGCGGCGGCGGTGGCGTAATTGTGCCCAGCGAAATAGCTGAGCTTCAGGCCTACGGCGTGGCCCGCATCTACAGCCCCGAAGACGGCCAGCGCATGGGGCTGGCTGGCATGATTGGCGAGATGGTCATGCGCTGCGACCAAGACCTGAGTCCTTTGGCCCCCACACAGTTAGAGGCACTGCAAGGCCACACCCAGGCCAGCTGGCGCGCCCTGGCCCAGTGGCTGACCGCGGTGGAATCTGGCAAGGCAAATGAGGCGTTAGCGCAGCAAATACGTGTGCTAGCAGCTACTACTGTTGCAGCGAAAATGGTTCCAGTGGTAGGCGTTACCGGCACCGGGGGTGCGGGCAAGTCGTCGCTGACTGACGAGTTGATTCGCCGCCTGCGCCTGGACCAGGCCGACAGCCTGCGCGTAGCCGTCATCTCCATAGACCCCAGCCGCCGCAAGAGTGGTGGTGCCCTCTTGGGCGACCGCATTCGCATGAACGCCATAGGCTCATGGCAGCAGGGCGAACGCGTGTTCATGCGGTCTTTGGCCACCCGTGACTTTGGCACCGAGATCAGCGCCGCCTTGCCCGACGTGATCGCCGCTTGCAAGGTGGCGGGGTTCGACCTGATTGTGGTGGAGACATCGGGCATAGGCCAAGGCGACGCGGCCATTGTGCCGCTGGTGGATGTGCCGCTGTATGTAATGACCCCTGAGTTTGGCGCAGCCAGCCAGCTAGAAAAAATAGACATGCTGGACTTTGCCCAGTTGGTGGCCATCAACAAGTTTGACCGTAAAGGGGCAGCGGACGCCCTGCGTGACGTGGCCAAGCAAGTGCAACGCAACCAAGAGGCGTGGACTACTCCCCCAGACCAGATGCCCGTGTTTGGCACCATGGCCGCGCGCTTTAACGATGATGGCGTGACCGCCCTGTACCAAGCCCTGCTGGAGCGCTTAAATGAATTGGGCTTGCCGGTGCAAGCCCACGGCTTGCTCCCTAGGGTGGCGGTGCGCCATAGCACCAACCAAACCCCGGTGGTGCCCGCTGCGCGCACCCGCTACCTGGCCGAGATCAGTGACGCCGTACGCAGCTACAAAGCCCGCGCCCGTGCGCAAGCGGTGGTGGCTAGAGAAGTGCAGCAGCTCACCCAAGCCGCTCGCATGCTGCAAGAGTCCAACCCCGACAAGCAGGGCGCCGTGCAGGCCGTGACCGAACTGGTCGCTCAGCGCACCGAGCGCATGGGTGTGCCAGAGCGCCAATTGCTAGCCCAGTGGCCCGAGATGCAAAAGGCCTATGCAGGCGATGAATATGTGGTCAAGATTCGGGACAAAGAAGTCCGCACCGCACTCACCACCAAAAGCCTCTCTGGCACCACGATCCGCAAGGTGGCCTTGCCCCAGTTTGAGGACCATGGAGAAATATTGAAGTGGCTCATGCTGGACAACGTGCCCGGCAGCTACCCCTATACGGCCGGCACATTTGCTTTTAAGCGCGAAGGGGAAGACCCCACGCGTATGTTTGCTGGTGAAGGCGATGCCTTTCGCACCAACACGCGCTTTAAGCTGCTGTCCCAAGGTATGGCCGCCAAGCGCTTAAGCACCGCATTTGACAGCGTCACCCTTTATGGGAACGACCCGGACATGCGCCCCGACATCTACGGCAAGGTGGGCAACAGTGGTGTGAGTATCGCCACGCTAGACGACATGAAGGTGCTGTATGGCGGCTTTGATTTGTGCGACCCGGCCACCAGTGTGAGCATGACTATCAACGGCCCGGCGCCTACCATACTGGCCATGTTCATGAACACGGCTATTGACCAGAATTTTGATAAGTTCAAAACTGAGAACAAGCGCGAGCCCACTGACACCGAGGCCGCCAAGATACGCGAATGGGTTCTGGCCAATGTACGCGGCACCGTGCAGGCCGATATTCTGAAAGAAGACCAGGGCCAAAACACCTGCATCTTCTCCACCGAATTCAGCCTCAAGGTAATGGGCGACATTGCGCATTACTTTGTGCAGCACGAGGTGCGCAACTTCTACAGCGTGTCCATCAGCGGCTACCACATCGCAGAGGCAGGGGCCAACCCCATTAGTCAGCTGGCGTTCACCCTGAGTAATGGTTTTACCTTTGTGGAGGCCTACCTTGCGCGCGGCATGCACATAGACGACTTTGCGCCCAATCTGAGCTTCTTCTTCAGCAACGGCATGGACCCCGAATACACCGTCATGGGCCGGGTAGCGCGGCGCATCTGGGCGGTGGCCATGAAAGAGCGCTATGGTGCCAACGAGCGCAGCCGAAAGCTCAAATACCACATCCAAACCAGTGGGCGCAGCCTGCATGCGCAGGAAATCCAGTTCAACGACATTCGCACCACGCTGCAAGCGCTCATTGCCATTTACGACAACTGCAACAGTCTGCATACCAACGCCTTTGACGAAGCCATCACCACGCCTACCGAAGACTCGGTGCGTCGAGCCATGGCTATCCAGCTCATCATCAACCGCGAGTGGGGCCTGGCCAAAAATGAGAACCCTTCTCAAGGCGCATTCATTATCGAAGAGCTGACCGAGTTGCTAGAGGAAGCAGTGCTACTAGAGTTTGACCGCATTGCCGAACGCGGCGGTGTGCTGGGAGCGATGGAGACAGGCTACCAGCGCGGCAAGATACAAGATGAAAGCATGTCGTATGAGATGCTCAAACACACGGGGGAGTTGCCCATCATCGGCGTCAACACCTTCCGCAACCCGCATGGCGACGCAGTGATGGACAAGCTAGAGTTGGCTCGCAGCACCGATGAAGAAAAGCAAAGCCAGCTCAAGCGCTTGGCAGACTTCCATGCCCGCCATGTAGACACCTCACCTGCCATGCTGCAGCGCTTGCAACAGGCGGTGATAGAAAATCAAAACGTCTTTGACGTGCTGATGGATGCGGTGCGCTGCTGCTCGCTCGGGCAAATCACCCACGCTTTGTTTAAGGTGGGTGGACAGTATCGGAGGAATATGTGAAACGCGCTGAAATTCGGGCGCTGAAGCGCTGCAAAGACCCTGAACTGATGCAAGCAGCGGCCTTGACACTCATGCGGAGGTCCATGCAGTTTGGGCATAAAAAGTTACTTTACAAACGCGCCTACGCTGCGGCAGAGCTTGGTGCAATTACCCTGGATATGGCTGAAAAACTAACTTCTTGCAATGGCGACTCAGATGCAAGATTTAAAATCTAACAAGAGGAGATGTTCACGATGACAACCACGACCGACACCCCCCGACGTTCCCGCCAAGCCCCGGCATTGCTGCTAGAAAGTCTGAAAACACGTTTTGGTTCAGCATGCAGCACCGGTGAGTCTGTTTGCAATCAACATGGCAGAGACGAGTCACCGTACCCGACCATGGCACCCGATGCAGTGGTGTTTGCGCAGTCGACTCAAGATGTGGTGGATGCGATCAACTTGTGCGCAGCTCATAAAGTGCCTGTCATTCCTTATGGCGCGGGCTCATCTATAGAAGGACATGTGCTGGCGATACATGGTGGCATCACTATTGATGTGTCGAAGATGAACAAGGTGTTGGCCCTGGATGTTGATGACCTTACTTGTACGGTCCAGGCGGGCGTCACGCGCATGCAACTCAACCAGGAAATTCGCAGTAGTGGTTTGTTTTTCCCCATTGATCCGGGGGCAGATGCGTCTGTGGGGGGGATGGCTGCCACGCGTGCTTCCGGTACGAATGCAGTTCGGTATGGCACCATGCGTGACAATGTGATTGCGCTTACGGTTGTCACCGCAGATGGCAAAGTAATCACAACTGCGGGGCGTTCCAAGAAGTCATCTACCGGTTACGACCTGACGAGATTGTTTGTGGGCAGTGAAGGCACACTGGGTTTGATTGTGGAGGTCACAGTGCGCCTGTACCCTCTTCCAGAGGCAGTATCGGCAGCTGTATGCACATTTGCAGACGTTGAATCTGCTGTGAATACCGTCATTCAAAGTATTCAGTTAGGGGTGCCGATTGCAAGGGCGGAAATGTTGGATGGCCTGACCGTTCACGCCATCAATAGGTACAGCAAGACCAGCCTTGCGGAGCAGCCGATGCTGTTTCTGGAATTTCATGGCACTCCAGCCAGCGTCAAAGAGCAAGCCCAAATCGTTCAGGAGGTGGCAACTGGCAATGGTGGAGAAAACTTTGAATGGGCGATCAATCCGGAAGACCGCACTCGGTTGTGGAATGCCCGTCACCATGCATTCTTTGCGTGTCTGCAACTCAAGCCAGGTTCGCGGGCTTTTACAACGGACGCCTGCGTTCCCATCTCAAAACTGGCCGAATGTATTGCCGAAACTGCCCAGGATGTGAAGTCTTCTAGCCTGCCAGCGCCCATATTTGGCCATGTGGGCGATGGAAATTTTCATTGCGTTATCGTGGCCGACCCTGAAATTCCAGACGAAATGGTGGAGGCGGAGCGACTGAACCAACGGGTCATGCAGCGGGCGTTACGGATTGGTGGAACGTGCAGCGGTGAACACGGTGTTGGGCTGCACAAGATGGAGCTATTGTTCGAGGAACATGGCGACGATGTGATGGACCTCATGCGCAGAGTCAAACTCGCCTTTGATCCGGACAATATCATGAATCCGGGAAAATTGGTCTCAGTCTGAGCAGTTGTGCATGTGTCGGCTTGGGTATTGATGGCGTTTGAGTGACGCCGAGGACAACTTGATTCATAATTGGGCGTTGACCCAATTATCTATATATGATAGAAACTACGATTGAAGAAGGCGTCTCACAGCAACTCAATACTGCGGGGGATGAAGCGGCCACAGCACCCGCCAGACGTATACAGACCACGCAACCGCTGTTGGAAAAGCTTTTTGAGCTTTACCCCCATCTGTTTGGCGCCGAATTTTGGCTCCTGAAGTTGGGCCCCTCGTCGTTTCGTGTGGAACCCAACATTCAGAATTGATGGTCGTCGTCGAGACCGGTGGGCATGTGGGCAGGTCGCTTGCCGGCCTGTCCACATGTCCACGGGGTGGGTCTAGCTTGGGGTTGTCATGAGCGTTGGCGTTGAAGCTTTGTTCACCAGTGCATTGGGCCTGCAGCCGCCCTGGGTGGTTCAGGACGTCAAGCTCGACACCGCC
>CANHVY010000022.1 GCA_947464185.1 Burkholderiales bacterium | reverse complement strand
CTAAGCGGGAAACTTGCCTGAAGATGAGACTTCCCTGGAGGCTTGACCTCCCTGAAGAGTCGTTCGAGACCAGGACGTTGATAGGTCGGGTGTGGAAGCGCAGTAATGCGTTAAGCTAACCGATACTAATTGCTCGTGAGGCTTGACCCTATAATTTTGACGCTCTGTCTAGAGCGTATAGTTATGCCGCAGTGGCGCTGCCTTTGATTCAAAAAGACTCTTCGAATTGGCTCTGCGCTCTTCGAGCGCCGAGCAACCGGTTAAGCCTGATGACCATAGCGAGGTGGTCCCACTCCTTCCCATCCCGAACAGGAAAGTGAAACGCCTCTGCGCCGATGATAGTGCGGATTCCCGTGTGAAAGTAGGACATTGTCAGGCTAATATGCATGCAAAGGGCCCGCTAGTCGGGCCCTTTGTCTTTGGTGTCACGAAATCTACGATACGTTTAGCGATACGACACCGGTCACCTTACGCTCTCGGTCGAGGCTTTCAATCCCGACCGTCGATCTCAGCCAAAAGATGTTCGGTTGGTTCCAAACCGATTTGGAGCAGTTCAGAGATATCTCGTAGATCGTCTGGTATTGCGGTGTTGTCCCAGCCTTTGGCGCTGTGCCTGGCGAAACGAGTGGCCAACTCTACAGTCAGAGCTTGCGCTGACGAACCCGTCGATTCGGGGTTCAGCAGAGAGGTCAGCGCTTCAGGCAGGTGCCAGCGCTTCATCAAGGCTTGCTGGAGTTCTGTCAGGGTCACCCGCAAGACAGCCCGCTGAGCGTCTGCCGACCGCAATTGAGGCAGTATTCTTTGCCGCCGTGCGATTTCAGCGGCCAGGCGCGGCGCCTGCAGCCAAAGCAGCATCTCCGTGAACTCGTGCAGCAAGGCAGCGCTGTGGATCAACTGTGCATCGTGATCCATGCGGTGAACTGCGAAGGCAAGAGCAAAGTCAGAAGCACGGCGTGATCTGGTCAACACTGCACCAAGTCCATCAACCGCCACGGGCTCAAGGGATAGGACGGATTCGACCGTCCGCGGGGTTCTGAACTTGGAAAAGAACGGTGGAATGCCCAACATCAGCAGGCAGCCCGTGACCGTTTCCGGCACGGTGTCTTCACGTCCTGGACGTCGCTTCGCCAGATAAGCGAACAACTTCACCGTCATGAACGGGTCTTTGCAGATCACATCGGCGAGACGATGTGCGTCGATGTCGTCCTCGATCCTGCGCAACTGTTCGATTTCCGCAGCAGTCGCACCCATCACGGGCAAGGACTCCCAGTCGAACGCTTCAACCCAAGCCGACAAGGACTGAAGGGGCTCGCGAATGAATTCGCCGTCAAACCGCATATGCACCTGACTCTAATCCACTCCCGCCCAAAAGTTCGTGAGAATTGGCACATGAATCGGCTGGTGGTGCAGGATGGCCTGCGGCCACGCGGTCAGCCCAAACTTACATGCTTCGCCGGTATTGACCGCCCACCTCGAACAGTGCCCGCGTGATCTGCCCTAGGCTGCAGACGCGAACAGCCTGCATCAGCAGATCGAAAACATTACGGTTGTCGAGGACTGCGGCCTGCAGGTGCTGCAACATCTCGGCTGACGCCGCCGCTTGGCGTTCATGGAATGCCTGCAAGCGGCTGAGCTGGCTGCGTTTTTCATCCTCAGTCGAACGAGCCAGTTCTATGCTCTCCGGGCCAACATCACCCTGCGGGTTGCGGAATGTGTTGACGCCGATGATGGGCAATTCCCCCGTGTGCTTGAGCATCTCGTAGTGCATGCTCTCCTCTTGGATCTTTCCGCGCTGGTACCCGGTTTCCATGGCGCCCAGCACCCCGCCACGCTCCGCAATGCGCTCGAACTCCGTCAACACGGCTTCTTCAACCAGTTCGGTCAGCTCGTCGATGATGAAGGCGCCCTGGTTCGGGTTCTCGTTGCGCGCCAGACCCCACTCGCGGTTGATGATGAGCTGAATGGCCATGGCGCGTCGCACACTTTCCTCGGTGGGCGTTGTGATGGCTTCGTCGTAGGCGTTGGTGTGCAGCGAGTTGCAGTTGTCGTAGATGGCGATCAAGGCTTGCAGCGTCGTGCGGATGTCGTTAAAGGCGATTTCCTGGGCGTGGAGGCTACGTCCACTGGTTTGTACGTGGTACTTCAGCTTCTGTGACCGTTCATTGGCACCGTAGCGGTCGCGCATCGCTGTGGCCCAGATGCGGCGCGCCACCCGACCCAGCACGGTGTACTCCGGATCCATGCCATTGCTGAAGAAGAAGCTCAGGTTGGGGGCGAAATCGTCGATGTGCATGCCCCGCGCCAAGTAGGCTTCCACAAACGTGAAGCCGTTGGACAGGGTGAACGCCAACTGGCTGATGGGGTTGGCGCCGGCTTCGGCGATGTGGTAGCCCGAAATGGACACCGAGTAGAAGTTGCGGACATCGTGTTGCACGAACCACTCCGCAATATCGCCCATCACCTTCAGGCTGAACTCCGTGGAGAAGATGCAAGTGTTCTGGCCCTGGTCTTCCTTCAGGATGTCCGCATGTACCGTGCCGCGCACGTTGGCCAGCGTCCAGGCGCGGATCTTGGCGGCCTCGTCGTCAGTCGGGTCTCGCCCGTTGTCGAGCCTGAACTTGTCGAGGTTCTGGTCGATGGCGGTGTTCATGAACATGGCCAGGATGGCAGGTGCCGGTCCGTTGATGGTCATGCTCACCGAGGTGCTCGGGTTGGTGAGGTCAAACCCTGAGTACAGCACTTTCATGTCGTCCAGCGTGGCGATGGACACTCCCGAATTGCCCACCTTCCCGTAGATGTCGGGCCGAGGGTCCGGGTCACTGCCGTACAAGGTGACCGAGTCGAAGGCGGTGGACAGGCGCTTGGCCGGCATGCCCTCGGAAAGCAGCTTGAAGCGGCGGTTGGTACGGAAGGCATCGCCTTCACCAGCGAACATGCGGGTGGGGTCTTCGTTCTCGCGCTTGAAGGCGAAGGTGCCTGCGGTGTACGGGAACGACCCGGGCACGTTCTCCAGCATCAGCCACTTCAGCACTTCGCCGTCGCAGCCGTACTTGGGCAGGCTGACCTTGCGGATCTTGGTGCCCGACAGCGTGATGTGGGTGAGGCCGGTGCGGATCTCCTTGTCCCGGATCTTGACGACGTACTCGTCCCCAGCGTAGGCCTTCTGCATGTCAGGCCACTGCGCCAGCAACTTGCGCGCCTGGGGCTCCAGCTGCGCCTCGCGCTGACTTGCCAGGTCCAGCACCGCTTCCACGGCCCGCTGCCGCCCGGGCTTGTCGACCTGAAGCATGGTGGCCGTGGCCTTGAGTTGCTGCACTTCGCGCGCCAACTGCGACTGCGCCAGCGCACGGCGCTTGTACCCGCGCACGACCTCCGCGATATCGGCCAGGTAGCGGATGCGCGCGCCCGGGACAATGGGCGTCTGATGTGTGCTGTGACGGGTGGACACCTGCGGCAGACGCCCCGCGGCCACCTGCAGCCCCAGCTCAGCCAGGCGAGGCAGCAAGGCCTGGTACAAGGCCGTCACCCCGTCATCGTTGAATCGGCTGGCCATGGTGCCGAACACCGGCATGTCTTCCGTGCGTGCCGACCAGGCCTCACGGTTGCGCTGGACCTGCTTGGCCACATCGCGCAGTGCGTCGGCCGAGCCCTTGCGGTCGAACTTGTTGATGGCCACGAACGCAGCGAAATCCAGCATGTCGATCTTCTCGAGCTGGCTGGCCGCACCGAACTCCGGCGTCATGACATACATCGGCACGTCCACCAGAGGCACGATGGCAGCATCGCCCTGCCCGATGCCGGAGGTTTCGACGATGATGAGCTCAAAGCCTGCGGCCTTGCAGGCCGCGATCACGTCGGGCAGGGCCTGGCTGATCTCGCTGCCGAAATCCCTGGTCGCCAGGCTGCGCATGAACACCCGCGGCCCTGCCTGCCAGGGGCCAATGGCATTCATGCGAATGCGATCGCCGAGCAGGGCTCCGCCGCTTTTCCGGCGCGAGGGGTCGATGGAGATCACGGCGATGCGAAGCCTGTCCTGCTGGTCCAGGCGCAGACGGCGGATCAGTTCGTCCGTCAGGCTGGATTTGCCAGCGCCTCCCGTGCCGGTGATGCCCAGCACCGGAATGCGGGTGCTGGCGGCGGCGGCGGCCAGCCGAGTCTTCAAACTGTCGGAGGCCCCGCCGTTTTCGAGCGCGGTGATGGTCTGGGCCAGGGCCCGCCAGGCGCCGTCGGTATGGCCTTGAAGTGCCGTGATGTCTGTCGGCGCATGGGCTGTCAGATCCACGTCACAGCGCATCAGCATTTCGCCGATCATGCCTTGCAGGCCCATGCGCTGACCGTCTTCAGGACTGTAGATACGGCTGACGCCATAGCCCTGCAGCTCCCGGATCTCAGCCGGCACGATCACGCCGCCGCCGCCGCCGAACACCTGGATGTGTTCGCCGCCACGTTGACGCAGCAGGTCGACCATGTACTTGAAGTACTCGACGTGCCCGCCTTGGTAGCTGCTGATGGCGATGCCCTGGACATCTTCCTGCAGCGCTGCCGTGACCACCTCATCCACCGAGCGGTTGTGACCCAGATGGATGACTTCGGCCCCCATGCCTTGCAGGATGCGCCGCATGATGTTGATGGCCGCATCGTGACCGTCGAACAAGCTGGCGGCGGTGACGAAGCGAACCTTGTGGGTGGGGCGGTACTCGGCCAAGGCCTTGAATTCAGCAGAGAGGTCGGTCATGGTGCGTGGTGCCGTAAGCAATGGGGAGTCTTCGGACAGCACTGTGTCCGCAGCATCATGTGAAAGCCTGGTGAATCATGCCACCGCGGGCCTGCGTCCGCGCTGACGCTGGAGGGAACTGCATGGTTATCCGAAGGGCTTCGCAGCTACAAGGCCCGGCGTCCTGCTCTAGGATGAGACACCTTCCGTGAATGAGCCCTCCCGTTGGAGCCGCGACGTGACTTTTTTGACCATCGACATCGGCAACACCCGCCTGAAGTGGGCGGTGTTCGAGACAGCGCTTCCGGGCGCACGCATGCTGACCCACGGGGCCGTGTTCCTGGAGCACATCGACCAGTTGGCTGAGCGGGAGTGGGCGCGCCTGGCAGCGCCGGCGGTGATGCTGGGCTGCAACGTGGCGGGTGACGCCGTGCGCCGCCGCGTCGAGGAACAGCTTGAACTCTGGGATGTGGCGCCTCGCTGGGTGGTGCCTGGTGCGGTGGGGGGCGGGGTCACCAACGGCTACGACTACCCCAGCCGCCTGGGGGCGGACCGCTTCGTCGCGCAGGTGGGTGCCCGCCACCGTGCCACCTTGGAAACCGACCCCCGTCCGGTGGTGGTGGTGATGATCGGTACCGCGGTCACCGTGGATGCTCTGGACGAGCGCGGGCGCTTTCTGGGTGGGCTCATCGTGCCCGGCCACGGCATCATGCTGCGGGCCCTGGAAGGTGGCACAGCCGGATTGCGTGTGCCCACAGGCGAGGTGGTGCCCTTTCCCACCAACACCAGTGATGCCCTCACCAGTGGCGGCACCTACGCCATCACCGGCACCATCGAACGCATGTGGCGCCACCTGAAAGACCGCAGCGGCATTCCGCCCAGAATCTTGATGACGGGCGGGGCAGGCTGGAAGGTCTCACCGCACCTGGACACCCCGCACGAGTTGCTGGACTCGCTGATCTTCGATGGCTTGCTGGTGCTTCAGGCCGAGCGGCAGGGCGCCGAGGCGAGATCTGCCCAGTAGCGCGAGCCGTTGCTCGGCTGGCCGCCTTTACTGCAAGGCGTCAGAGCACGAAGCGTGACAAGTCCTCGTTGCGCGCCAGTGCCCCCAGGCGCTGTTCGACTTGCGCCTCATCGATGGACACGGTCTGCCCCTGGCGTTGCGGCGCGTCAAAACTGATCTCGTCCAGCAGGTGCTCCAGCACCGTGGCCAGGCGCCGAGCCCCGATGTTCTCGGTGCGTTCGTTGACTTCGAAAGCGATCTGCGCAATGCGCCGTACCGCCTGGGGCGTGACGTCCAGCGTCACCCCTTCCGTGGCCAGCAAGGCCTGGTACTGGCGGATGAGGTTGGCGTGCGTGGCGGTGAGGATGGCCTCGAAGTCTTCCACCGCCAGAGGCGATAACTCCACGCGGATCGGGAAGCGTCCCTGGAGCTCTGGAATCAGGTCGCTGGGCTTGGCCAGATGGAAGGCGCCCGAAGCGATGAAGAGGATGTGATCGGTCTTGACGATCCCGTACTTGGTATTGACCGAGGTGCCTTCCACCAGAGGTAACAGGTCGCGTTGAACTCCTTGGCGGCTGACGTCTGCGCCGCTATGTTCAGCTCTTGAGGCGACCTTGTCGATTTCATCGATGAACACAATGCCGTTGGCTTCGGCGTGGGCCAGTGCGCTGGCGCGGATCTCGTCGTCGTTGACGAGCCGGCCGGCTTCCTCCTCGACCAGCAGCTTCAAGGCGTCACGCACCTTCAGCGTGCGTGTGCTTCGGCGCCCTTGACCGAGTTGGGAGAACAGGCCCTTGAGCTGCTCGGCCATCTCCTCCATGCCCTGCGGGCCCATGATCTCCACGGCCGGCTTGGCTTCGGCTACCTCGATCTCGATGTCCTTGTCGTCCAACGCGCCCTCTCTCAGGCGCTTTCGCATGATCTGACGCGCCGTGCTGTCCTTAGGTGCACTGCTGCCCAGGTCCGACCGCGGCGGCGGCACCAGCACGTCCAGCACGCGGTCTTCGGCAACGTCCTCGGCCTGGCTGCGCTTGAGGCGCACCTGCCGCTCGCGCTCTTGCTTGACGGCCACCTCGACCAGGTCACGCACGATGGTGTCCACGTCCTTGCCGACGTAGCCGACCTCCGTGAACTTCGTGGCCTCCACCTTGATGAAAGGAGCATCGGCCAGCCGGGCCAGGCGGCGGGCGATCTCGGTCTTGCCCACGCCCGTGGGACCGATCATGAGGATGTTCTTGGGCGTGATTTCGCTGCGCAGCTTCTCATCGACTTGCTGGCGGCGCCAGCGGTTACGCAAGGCGATAGCCACGGCACGCTTGGCCGCGTGCTGTCCCACGATGTGGCGGTCCAGTTCGGAGACGATCTCCCGGGGCGTCATGGCGGCGGTAGTGGGCATCGGATGGGTCACTCCAGCACCTCGATCGTGTGCTGCTGGTTGGTGTAGATGCACAGGTCGCCCGCGATGCCGAGCGCCTTGGCCACGACAGCCGCTGGCTCCAGCGCCGTGTGCTCCACCAGGGCCAGTGCGGCGGCCTGTGCGTAGGCGCCTCCTGAACCGATGGCCACGACGCCGCGCTCGGGTTCCAGCACGTCCCCGTTGCCGGTGATGATCAGCGAAGTTTCCCGATCAGCCACGGCCAGCATCGCCTCCAGCCGGCGCAGCACCCGGTCGGTGCGCCAGTCCTTGGTCAGTTCCACCGCAGCGCGTATCAGGTGGCCCTGGTGCTTCTCCAGCTTTGCCTCGAAGCGTTCGAACAGGGTGAAGGCGTCAGCAGTGGCGCCCGCGAAGCCCGCCAGCACCTGATCCCGGTGCAGGCGACGCACCTTGCGCGCCGTGGACTTGACCACGATGTTGCCCAGCGTGACCTGACCGTCACCCCCAAGGGCCACGCTGCGGCCGCGCCGCACGCTCAGTATGGTGGTGCCGTGAAATTGCTCGCTCACAAGGGCCTCAATTCAATGGTGGCCTGGTCGTCCAGTCCCATGGCACAGAAGAACAGCGCCAGCAAGCGGTGAACCTCGACGAAGCGCACCATCCGCCCTTCCGCGCGGCGTGCGCCCACCCAGTTCAAGAGTTCGCCCGCAGCCATCAGGTCTACCCGAATCAGGCGGGTGCAGGAAACCTGCACCGACCTGCTCCCCTGAATGGCGGTCAGCGTCCGGGCCAGGGTGTCGTTGATGTCCCCAGTGAGTTGCCCCACCAGCTCCACAGTGATGTCTGAGGTGCCCCGCAGCCGGTCGTACAAAGGGGAGACTGAAGAGTCCGCTCCAGTGGCCAGGGCTGGCGGCTGCCAATGCTCTGCAGGGACGATCTTGGCCGCCGCCGGGGACCACGCCGGGGCCGCCTTGCCGTAGGCCGCCTCAAAGTCCAGCGCCGTCAGGTCGTACGGCCCTTGCACGCCCATCAGCCGAACCACGGCCAGGCGCAGCTGCCAGAGCACCTCGTCCTCCGGTCGGCCTTCGGCCCGCGGCGTGTTTCGCAACAGCTCCAGAAGCGACGTCGTCCCCTTCCAGACCAGACGTTGGGGAGTGTCGGCACAGGCTTGCAGCCACTCCAGCAGACGTTGCGCACCTTCGTGCGTCAAGACCTTGGCTGTTGTCCAGTCGATGACCTTCGCATCTTGTTCACTTTGGATGAACGCCTGCATGGAACTGATGGCCGTGTCGTTCAGCAGCGTCGGACATTGCCAGCTCGGCGCATCAAGGCCTCCCGCTTGAGACTTGCCGCCCGGCGCAGTTTTCGCCCGCGAAGGCCGCTGCGCGATGCTCATCGCCAGGCGGGGGATCGACACCCATTGCGGCGGCGCCTGCTCCAGGTCGCGCGTGTAGGCGACGGCCAGACGCTCGAAGTCCGACTGCTGGCCAGTGGCCCGGTACAGGTCCAGCAGGGCTCTCCAGGTCGGAACGTGACGCTGGCGCATGCCGCCAGGGCCGACCAGTTCTCGCAAAGTGCTCTCGCAGCCCCCGAAGTCGGCGTTGGCGAAAGCGATGGCGGCCTGGTCCAGTTCGGCGTCGTGGTTGACCTCTTTCTGTTCTTCCTGTCCATCCTGCTTGCGCCCTTGCGGCCTGGCCCTTGCATGGTCATCCTCGTGCGCGGAAGCGCCTGAGCCCATCTGACGGACCGCGCTCGTGCCACGGCTTTGCGCCTTCCCAGTCACCGGCCCAACGGGGCCCGTGTCACCTTCTCTCCCCTGGTCCCGCGGTGGCAACACCTGGGTGATGGCATCGTCGCCGTGCACTTTCGAACGACGCATCGCCCCGGGTGCGTCAGCGTTCGATCCCGGCGGGGCCGACCCATCCTTGAGGTCCGCCCCCAGGCTGGAGGCGACGAACCCCTGCGTCCGCTCCATGTCGCGGATCTGGTCGCCCGTCAGGCCCTCCTGCCGGATCCGGCGCAAAAGATTGAGTTCGGCCAGGCGCACGGCATCGTTATGCCGCTTGCGCGCGATCATGGCCTGGAGTTCGCTCCGCTCGGTGCCGCCTGGCGGCACCGAGCGGAGCGCGTCGTTCGGGTCGGCCCAGTCCGTGCTGGGGTTCGACAGGAATTCCAGCACCTCCTTCACGAGGTCGGGATTGCTGGCTGGCGTGCTCGACATGGGATGGTCAACCGCTCAAAAGTCCAGTGCGGCGTTTTGTGGGGCGTCAGCGTCTGCACTCCGAGCCCTGGGAACAGCGCCACGCCTCAGTCGCCGAACATCTTCTGTTTCAACTCGCGCCGCTGCTGGGCCTCCAGCGACAGCGTGGCCGTGGGCCGCGCCAGCAGGCGCGGCAGCCCGATAGGCTCGCCCGTTTCGTCGCAGAAGCCGTACTCGCCCGTCTCCAGCAGGTTCAAGGCTTGGCTGATCTTCTTCAGCAGCTTGCGCTCGCGGTCGCGCGTGCGCAATTCCAGGGCGTGCTCTTCCTCGATGGTGGCGCGGTCTGCCGGGTCCGGCACGATGGTGGTGTCTTCACGCAGGTGTTCGGTGGTTTCTCCGGCGTTGGACAGCAGGTCGTCCTTCTGCGCCTGCAGGCGTACGCGGAAGAAGTCGATCTGCTGCTCGTTCATGTATTCGGCTTCAGGCATGGCCAGGAGTTCGGCCTCGGTGAGGTCCCGACCGGACTTGGTCTTCCAGGCATTGGCGAGCTTGGGATCTGCCTTGACGGCAGGTTTCACGATGTTCATGGGTTCAGGAAGTGTTCGGGCCGCTGCTCGCGCCGGCCCGAATCGGTCAGCAAAGGTATGGGTGGGCGCTGGTGCGGCGGCCGGCGTGGGTGGTATCGATGTCTTTTTGGCGCTGCTCTTGGAAGCAGCGCCTGTTGCTGTGGCCAACTTGGGAGCGGGTTGGGGCGCGGGGGTGCGGGCTTGCGGCTTGGCTCCCGCAGTGGCCGACACCTTCGCGGCGGCAGCAGGCGCTGGGGTGCTGGCGGCTTTGCCGGCGGTCTTGACGGGAGTCTTGCTCACGGGTCTCTCCTGACCTTGGTGCTCGCATCCGCCGCTCTGAGTGCGCTGCAGCCCGACACGGGCTTTGCATCACGTGCCCGGGGAGCGGATAGCCGGGCCAGTTGCTCGGGTTTTCGGGCGCGCGGATTGTGCCACCACCCGGCGTGCAGCGAGTCAGCCCCCCAGACGGCCTGCGAGACCGTGCTTTTTCCTTCAGCCCAGGCACTGCTCCAGCCCTTGCAGCAGCACGTCTCGGGGCAGGTCGATGCCGATGAAGACCATCTTGCTCTGTTTCTTTTCGCCTGGCATCCACTTGGGGCCCAGGTCGCTGCCCATCAACTGGTGCACGCCCTGGAACACCACCTTGCGGTCGCTGCCCTTCATGTAAAGCACGCCCTTGTAACGCAGCATCTTGGGGCCGTACACCTGGACGATGGCGCCCATGAAGTCTTCCAGCTTGGCCGGATTGAAGGCGCGGTCGCTGCGGAACACGAAGGACTTGACGTCGTCGTCATGCGCATGGTGGTGCGGGTGGTCGCAATGTTCGCTGTGCTCATGGTCGTGGTCGTGTTGGTGCGCGTGGTCATGGCCATGATGGGGGTCATGACCGTCGTCTGCCTTGAGGAAGTCCGGGTCGATGTCGAGCTTGGCATTGAGGTTGAAGCCCTTCAGGTCGAAGACCTCGGCAATCGAGACTTCACCAAAGTGAACCGCCTTCTGCGGGGCACGCGGGTTCATGTGCTTCAGGCGGTGGATCAGCGCGTCCACCGCCTCCTTGGCCACGAGGTCGGTCTTGCTGATGAAGATCTGGTCGGCGAAGCCCACTTGACGCCGCGCTTCCTGGCGCGTGTCGAGCTGGGTGTCGGCGTGCTTGGCATCCACCAGGGTGAGGATGGAGTCCAACAGGTAGCTGCCGGCCACTTCGTCGTCCATGAAGAAGGTCTGCGCCACAGGCCCGGGGTCGGCCAGGCCGGTGGTTTCGATGACCACGCGGTCAAAGCTCAGCTCGCCCTTGCGGCGCTTTTCGGCCAGGTCGGCCAAGGTGCTGCGCAGGTCTTCCCGGATGGTGCAGCACACGCAGCCGTTGCTCATCTGGATGATCTGCTCCTCGGTATTGACCGACAGGATGTCGTTGTCGATGTTCTCCTCGCCGAACTCGTTTTCGATCACGGCGATCTTCTGCCCGTGGGCTTCGGTCAACACGCGCTTGAGCAGCGTGGTCTTGCCGGCACCCAGAAAGCCGGTGAGGATGGTGGCGGGAATCAGGGACATGGCGTTGT
This sequence comes from Burkholderiales bacterium, assembly GCA_947464185.1. Taxonomy (GTDB): domain Bacteria; phylum Pseudomonadota; class Gammaproteobacteria; order Burkholderiales; family Burkholderiaceae_C; genus Rubrivivax. The sequence goes on along the minus strand of CANHVY010000022.1, from coordinate 54,157 downwards.
CTGCAGTCAAGGATTGCGGTACGGTATTCTCCTGCCTGTTGTCACTTCCGGCACCGTCGTGTCAGAACCCCATTCCGGACGGTCCGCCCGCGCGTCTCACCCGCGCCCGGCGGACAAAACCCCAGACAAGCGCGGCCTCCTCGACCGCCTCGTGGATTTCATCTCTCCGGGCCCGGATTCCCGGGACGAGTTGATCGAGTCGCTGGCCGACGCCGAGGAGCGCGAACTGATTGGCCCGGAGTCCCGCGCCATGCTGGAAGGCGTGATTCGCATGGCGGACATGACCGCCGGAGACGTGATGGTGGCCGCGCCCCGGATGGACCTGCTGGACATCAATGCGCCCTATGACGAGTTGCTCGGCCTGGTGATCGAGACGGGGCACTCGCGCTTCCCGGTGCATGAAGGTGAGCGCGACAACATCATCGGTATCTTGTTGGCCAAGGACCTGCTGAAGGTTCAGCGGGCGCCCGAACTCAGCCTGCGCACCCTGCTGCGCCCGGCGGTGTTCGTGCCCGAGAGCAAGGGTCTGAACGAGTTGCTGCGTGACTTCCGTTCCAACCGCAACCACCTGGCCATCGTGATCGATGAGTTCGGCACCACCGCCGGGTTGATCACGATCGAGGACGTGCTGGAGGAAATCGTCGGCGAGATCGAGGACGAGTTCGACGAGCAGGATGCACACAGCGGGATCGTGACCCTGGCAGACGGTACGCATCGTGTGGCCGGCGATGCCGATGTGTCGGCTGTCAACGAGGCCTTCGGCGTGCATCTTCCCGAGGAAGAGTTCGACACCATCGGCGGACTGGTGGCCGACCAACTGGGCCGCGTACCGCGACGAGGCGAGGCCGTGCAGGTGCAGGGCCTGAGCTTCTCGGTCATGTTGACCCGCGGTGGGGCCGTGCGCTGGTTCAGGGTGTCTCGTGCAGTCGTTTCTGCCGAGAGATCGGGCGCCGTCGAATCGTCCGGCCCGCCTGCTGCACCGCCGGCCTGATGTTGCTCATGCGCCGCTTGGGCGGCCTGGTGGCCTTGGCCGCCCTGGGCGCGGGGCAGACCCTGGCGTGCGTGCACACCGGACTTTGGTGGGTGACGCCCCTGGCCGTGGCCGGGCTGGTGATCCGGCTGCGCGAGGCCTCGCCCCGCAGCGCTGCGGTGTCGGGGCTGGTCTTCGGCACGGCCTGGTTGCTGGCTGCTGTCTGGTGGCTGTTCATCAGCATGCATCGCTACGGCGGGCTGCCTGCAGGCCTTGCCGCCGCCGCCGTGGTGCTGCTGGCGCTGTCGCTGTCGCTCTACCTGGCTTTGGCCTGCGCCGTATGGGCGCGCTTGCGCACGGGCTTCGCGGGCCTGGACGCGGTCAGCTTTGCCGCCTGCTGGCTGCTGGCCGAGTGGGCTCGTGCCGTGATCTTCACGGGCTTTCCCTGGGCGGCCAGCGGCTACACACAGATTGACGGGCCCCTGGCTGCGCTCGCGCCCTGGGTGGGGGTGTACGGCATGGGCGCCCTGGTGGCCTTGGCAGGTGCCTGGTTGGGCCTGGCGTGGCCGTCCGTGCGGCGGCGAGTGGGCCGCAGCGCGGCTCTGGTGGCCGCCGCCGTGGGCGTGTTTGTCGTGCCCGGTCTGACGGGCGCGCCCGAGTTCACCCGGGCCGCGGGTGCGCAGACGGTGACCTTGCTGCAGACCTCGGTGCCGCAGGATGAAAAGTTCTCAGGCGACCGTCTGCCCCAGAACCTGGCCTGGCTGGCCGAGGCGCTGGCGCAGGCCCGGGGTCAGCTGATCGTGGCGCCCGAGACGGCCATTCCTTTGCTGCCCTTCCAGCTGGCCGAGCTGGCGCCCGGGTGGTGGCCTCGGGTGGTGGAACGGTTCACCAGTTCTTCCCAGGTGGGGCTCCTGGGCATGCCGCTGGGCAGTTTCGAGGACGGCTACACCAACTCTGCCGTGGGCTTGTACGGGGTGGCGTCAGGGGTCGCTGCCGGGACGCCTCAGGTCAACCCGGGTACCGCCGGGCACTACCGCTACGACAAGGTGCACCTGGTGCCCTTTGGCGAGTTCATTCCCACCGGGTTTCGCTGGTTCACCAACCTGATGAACATCCCGTTGGGTGACTTCTCGCGCGGGCCCTTGGACGCGCGATCGCTTGTGGCCGGCAGTCAGCGTGTGGCCCCCAACATCTGCTATGAAGACCTGTTCGGTGAGGAACTGGCGGTGCGCTTCCGCGACCCGGCCCGCGCGCCCACAGTGCTGGTCAACCTCAGCAACATCGGCTGGTTTGGTGACACCATCGCCCTGCCGCAACACCTGAACATCTCGCGCATGCGCTCGCTCGAGTTGCAGCGGCCGATGCTGCGCGCCACCAACACCGGCGTGACAGCCATCATCGACCACCAGGGCCGGGTCACGCACCGTCTCGAGCCCTTTGTGCGCGGCGCGCTGGAAGGCGCCTACGAGGGGCGAATCGGCACCACACCGTTTGCCTGGTGGGCCGGCCGCTGGGGCTTGTGGCCTTTGTTCGGGCTGGCACTGGTGGTGCTGGCGCTGGCGGCCGCGGCCAGGCGCTGGCTCAGACCGCCGACTTTGCGGCCTGACCTGCCCTGACGAGCCGCCCTGGGCGCGCTGACGTGACGGCGCCCGCGCGCTGCACACACGCGCCGCCCACCCAGGTGCCCAGGTAGCCCTCGGCCTTCTGCAGGAAGCGGCGGCCACCGGCCGGCAGATCGCGCACGATGTGCGGTGTACCCACCGACAGCCTCGCCGGGTCGATCAGGTTCAGGTCCGCGCGCAGGCCCGGTGTAATGGTGCCGCGGTCTGTCAGGCCCAGGTGCCGGGCATTGCGTGCGGTGAGCAGATGGATGGCGCGTTCCAGCGGTAGGCGGCCTTGGGGTCGGTCGCGCACCCAGTGCGTGAGCAAGAAGGTGGTGGCGCTGGCATCGCACACGGTGCCCACGTGCGCACCGGCATCGCCCAGGCCCACCAGCGCTTGCGGGTGGTCCAGCATCTCGCGCACCGTGTCCAGGGAACCCTCGTTGTAGTTGAAGAGCGGAAAATAGACGAGCTGCGAACCGTCGCCCTGAGAAAAGTGGTCGTAAAGCGCTTCGAGCGCCGTGGCCCCGCGCATCCGTGCCCGGGCCGCGAAACTGGTGGTCACGGGCTGTTCGTAGGCCGGCGGATCGGCCAGCGGGAACATACGCCCCGCAATCAACTCGATGCGCGCGAGCAGCAGGTCCACCAAGGGCGGGATGGGCGTGCCGTCACCCGACAGGCGCTCGCTTTTCTCAGCCAGGATGCGCGCCTTGAGTGCCGGCTCGCGCAGCGCTGCCGCCCGTTCGGCCAGGGGCAGATGGCCCACCTCCTTGTAGCCGGGAAAGCCCATGAAGGGGTGAAAGCTCGCGTCCAGGCCGATGAGGACGCCTATGGCGCGCACGGCGGTCTGCAGGCCCAGCGCCAGACCCTGGGCCGCTGCGCGGTCCACACGGTGGCGGATGGCCTTCCATTGATCTCCGCCCGGGTCGCGCTGCAGCCATGTCATGGACAGGGGCCGCCCGCTGGCCCGCGCCATGGCCTCCACCAGATCGAACTCCGCCTCGAAACGCTGCGGTCCGCGCATCAGGTCAAAGTCGCTGACCACCTGCAGCACCCCGTGGCCCAGGCCCTCGAAGGCGCGCGCGATGCCGGTCAGTTCGTCCATCGAGGCTTCCGAGGCCGGTGTTTCCTGGCCGCGCGCGGTACGGTGGTTGTCGGTGCGGCCGGTGGAAAAGCCCACGGCGCCGGCCTGCAGCGCCTCGCGCACCACGGCGCGCATGGCGCGGATGTCCTCGTCGGTGGCGGCCTGCTGCGCCAGCGCCCGCTCACCCATCACCGCCATGCGCACCGGGTCGTGCGGCACCTGCACCAGGAAATCCAGGCTGTGCGGCATGCGCTCCAGCGCGTCCATGTACTGCGGGAAGCTCTGCCAGTCGAAGCGCACGCCTTCGGCCAGAGCCACGCCGGGAATGTCTTCCACCCCCTCCATCAGGGCGATCAGGTCGGCCACCGCCGCGGCCTTGGGGCCGGGCTTCAAGGGGGCAAAGCCCACGCCGCAATTGCCCATCACCAAGGTGGTCACGCCGTGGTGGATGCTGGGGCTGAAGGTCTCGTCCCAGGTGGCTTGGCCGTCGTAGTGGGTGTGCAGGTCGACGAAGCCCGGCGTGAGCCAGGCACCTGGCGCGCTGATGCGCTCGCGCGCCTGCGCGGTGATGCGTCCCACCTCCACGATGAGGCCGTCGCGCACGGCCACGTCGGCAGCGCGGGCGGGTGCGCCCGTGCCGTCCACAACGGTGGCACCCTCAATGACCAGATCGTGCATCGCGAGTTCTCCAGATCAGGGCCAGTGTCATGCCCGAGACGATGTGCCAGATGCCCCACAGGCTGGCCACGATCACCATCCCCAGGTCGGCGTTGAACTGCACGGCGATGATGCCCAGGGCCAGGCCCGAGTTCTGCATGCCGCCCTCGATCATCACGGCGCGTCCGTCGCGCGTGCTCACCCGGAAGGCCCGCGCGCTGAGCCAGCCCAGCAGCAGGCCAGCGGCGTTGTGCAGCACCACGAGGCCGAAGGTGGGCAGGATCTGCGCGTTCAGCAGGTGGCGCTCGCGCACGAGGCCGGCCACGATGAAGGCCAGCAGCGCCAGCAGGCTGAAGGTGCCCAGCGGCTTGCGCAGCTTTGCCGCCAGCGCCGGGCTCCGGTGACCCAAGGTCAGGCCCAGCGTCATGGGCACGGCCAGCAGCGCCAGCAGACTCCACCAGATGCCCGAGGGGTCGATGGAGAGTTCTCGCAGCCAGTCGGCGGTGGCCGGGTTGGTGGAGACCATCCAGGTGAAGTTCAAGGGAGTGAGGAACAAGGCCAACAGGCTGGCCACCGCCGAGATGCTGACCGACAGCGCCGTGTTGCCGCGCCCAAAGTGCGTGACCACGTTGGACAGCGAGCCGCCCGGGCAGGCCGCCACCAGGATCATGGCCGCCTCGGTGCTGGGTGGCAGGTCCAGCACCAGTGTGGCCAGCCAGGTGGCGCCTGGCAGCAGCAGGAATTGCGGTACCAGCCCGCACAGCACCGCGCGAGGGGCCTGGGCCACGCGGCGGAAGTCGTCCACCTTCAGCTCCAGGGCCACGGAGAAGACCATCGTGGCCAGTACGAGGCTGAGAACGAGCTGCTGGGTGCTCATGGAAGTGCTTTGGGCCCGTCTGAGCCCGCTGTCGTGGCAGATCCCTCAAGACTACCCCGGCCAGGGGCCTGGGGTGACCCCCTAAAATTGAGGGTTTTCGCCAACCTCCAGGCCCCTCAAGCGCCTGCCACCGGCTTCTGCCATGCTGACCTTCCAGCAAATCATCCTGAAATTGCAGTCCTACTGGGACGCGCAGGGCTGCGCATTGCTGCAGCCTTACGACATGGAAGTCGGCGCCGGCACCAGCCACACCGCCACGTTCCTGCGTGCGCTGGGCCCGGAGCCCTGGAAGGCGGCCTACGTGCAGCCCAGCCGCCGCCCCAAGGACGGGCGCTATGGCGACAACCCCAACCGCCTGCAGCACTACTACCAGTACCAGGTGGTGCTCAAGCCGGCCCCGGCCAACATCCTGGAGCTGTACCTGGGCTCGCTGGAGGCGCTCGGTTTCGACCTCAAGAGCAACGACATCCGCTTCGTCGAGGACGACTGGGAGAACCCGACGCTCGGCGCCTGGGGTCTGGGCTGGGAGGTCTGGCTCAACGGCATGGAGGTCACGCAGTTCACCTACTTCCAGCAGGTGGGCGGCATCGACTGCAAGCCCATCACGGGCGAGATCACCTACGGCCTCGAGCGCCTGGCCATGTACCTGCAGGGGGTGGACAACGTCTACGACCTGGTGTGGACGGATGGCGCGCCGGCGCAGGGCCGCTCCCAAGCCGGCGCAGCCCCCTCGGGGGGCGGCGAGCCGCGCAGCGGTGAGCCTGGGGGTCGATTGATGTACAGAGACGTCTACCACCAGAACGAGGTCGAGCAGAGCACCTACAACTTCGAGCACAGCGACGTGGAGTTCCTGCTGCAGGCCTTTGGCGCCCACGAGAAGATGGCCCGCCACCTGATGGAGCAGCAACTGGCCCTGCCGGCTTATGAGCAGGTGCTGAAGTCCGCCCACTCCTTCAACCTGCTGGACGCTCGCGGCGCCATCAGCGTGACCGAGCGCGCGGCCTACATCGGACGCATCCGCAACCTGGCCCGCGGCGTGGCCCAGAGCTACCTGGACAGCCGCGCCCGCCTGGGCTTCCCCATGGCGCCGCGCGCCTGGGCTGATGAAGTGCTGGCGCAACTCGCAGCCCAAGACAAGAAGGCGGCCTGAGCATGAGCGCGACGTCCTCTTTACTGAATAGCCCGGCTGCCCAGGCTGTTTCAGCCGCCACCCGCAGCCTGCTGGTCGAACTCTTCGTCGAAGAACTGCCGCCCAAGGCCCTGAAGAAGCTTGGCGAGGCTTTTGCGCAGGCCCTGGCTGAGAGTCTCAAGGCCCAGGGCCTGGCCGGCGCTGATGCGGTGCTCACACCATTTGCCTCGCCCCGGCGGCTGGCCGCGCATTTGAGCGCCGTGAGCGCGGTAGCGCCAGACAAGCCCGTGTCGCAGAAGCTCATGCCGGTGGCGGTGGCCCTGGACGCCAGCGGCGCGCCCACGCCCGCCTTGGTGAAGAAGCTGGCTGCCCTGGGCGCCGAGCCCTCGGTGGTGCCCACCCTGCGCCGCGCGCCCGATGGCAAGGCCGAGGCCTTGTTCCTGGATGCCGTGCAGCCGGGTGTGACCCTGGCTGCCGGCCTGCAGAAAGCGCTGGACGAGGCGCTGGCCCGCCTGCCGATCCCGAAGGTGATGCAGTACCAGCTCGCTGACGGCTGGTCCAGCGTGCACTTTGTGCGTCCGGCGCATGGCTTGGTGGCTTTGCACGGGGCCGAAGTGGTGCCCTTGGCCACCTTGGGCCTGCAGTCTGATCGCTCCACCCGCGGCCATCGCTTCGAGGCGGCCGCCGAGACCCTCGAGATTGCACATGCCGATGCCTATGAGCAGACGCTGCAGGAACAAGGAGCGGTGATCCCCTCTTTTGCCGCCCGGCGCGCCGAGATCGTTCGCCAACTGGCCGAGTCCGCCGCGCGCGAGGGCCTGCAGCCCATCGAGGACGAGGCCTTGCTGGATGAAGTGACGGCGCTGGTGGAGCGCCCGAACGTGCTGCTGTGCAGCTTCGAGCCGGAGTTCCTCGCGGTGCCGCAGGAGTGCCTCATCCTGACGATGAAGGCGAACCAGAAGTATTTCCCGCTGGTGGATGCCGCCGGCCGCCTGACCCACCGCTTCCTCATCGTCAGCAACATCCGCCCGGCCGACCCGTCGCGCGTCATCGGCGGCAACGAGCGTGTGGTGCGTCCGCGTCTGGCGGACGCCAAGTTCTTTTTCGACCAGGACCGCAAGCGCACCCTGGCCTCGCGCGTGCCGGGCCTGGCCAAGGTGGTGTATCACGGCAAGCTGGGTACGCAGGGTGAGCGCGTGGAGCGGGTGCGAAACATCGCCCGCGGCATTGGTGAGCAGCTGGGAGGCTTGAGTTTGGCCGATCTGGCCGACGAGGCCGCCACGCTGGCCAAGGCCGACCTGCTGACCGACATGGTGGGCGAGTTCCCCGAGCTGCAGGGCATCATGGGCGCGTACTACGCGCGCCACGATGGCCTGCGCGAGGCGGTGGCCGACGCCATCGAAGACCACTACAAGCCCCGCTTCGCCGGCGATGTGCTGCCCCGGGGCGATGTGGGCTTGTGCGTCGCGCTGGCGGACAAGCTGGAGACGCTGGCCGGCCTGTTCGGCATCGGCCAGCTGCCCACCGGCGACAAGGACCCCTTCGCCCTGCGGCGTCACGCGCTGGGCGTGGTGCGCATGCTGGTGGAGCGCGCGCTGCCCTTGTCCGTGCCGCAGTTGGTGGAGGCGGCGTTCCGTGCCTTCCCGGCCGGCCATGGTGCCGCGCAGGCTGAGGTCTTGCGCTTCCTGGATGAGCGCCTTGCTGGCTGGCTGCGCGAGCAGGGCAGCAGCGCGCACGAAGTGGACGCTGTGCTGGCCTTGAAGCCGGCGCAGTGGGCCGGCCTGCCGCAGCGCCTGGCTGCCGTGCGCGCTTTTGCCAGCCTGCCCGAGGCGCCGGCGCTGGCGGCGGCCAACAAGCGCGTGGGCAACATCCTGAAGAAGTCGGATGATGCACCGCTGGTGGAGGTGCAGACGCGCCTGCTCGTCGAGCCTGCTGAAGCTGCGCTGTGGGCCGCGCTGGAGCAGGTGGGCCCGAAGGCACAGGCGGCTTTGGCTGCGGGCGACCTGACGGCGTCGCTGCAAGCGCTGGCCGCACTGAAGGACCCCGTGGACGCCTTCTTCGACGCCGTGATGGTCAATGCCGAGGACCCCGCGCTGCGCGCCAACCGCCTGTCCTTGCTGCGCGCCTTGCATGCCGCCATGAACCAGGTGGCCGACCTGTCGCGCCTGGCGGCCTGACCCCGGCCTGTCTGCAGCGCTTGGCCGGGGCCGGCGCGGGCCCGCGGCGGCCGTGATAATCACTCTGTGAAGCTGATCATCCTCGGCCGCGACGGCATCCTCAACGAGTACCGGGACGACCACGTCAAGGCTGCAGCAGAGTGGGTGCCCATCCCCGGGGCTCTGGAGGCGGTGTCGCGTCTGAACCATGCGGGCTGGCACGCCGTAGTGGCCACCAACCAGGCGGGCATCGGGCGCGGCATGATCGACATGGCCTCGGTCAACCTGATCCACGCCCACATGAACAAGCTCATGCAGGCGCAAGGCGCCCGGCTGGATGCCGTGTTCTTCTGCCCCCACACGCCCGAGGATCGTTGCGAATGCCGCAAGCCGTTGCCCGGCATGATGCTGGAGATCGGGCGGCGCTACGGCATCGACCTGCACCAGGTGCCGGTCGCGGCCGATACTTTGCGGGACCTGCAGGCGGCCCAAGCTGCCGGGTGCGAGCCGCACCTGGTGCGCACCGGGCGGGCGGCCGCGCTGGACGAATCACAGATCGAGCAGTGGCGGCAGCAGGTACCCGGCATGCGCGTCCATGCAGACCTGGCGGCCCTGGCCGGGCACCTGATCGCGCGGTCGCAGCGCCAGGCGCCCTCGCTGGCGGAGGGTGTCCACTGATGCGCACGGTATGGGCGATTCGGTCGACCCTCTTTGTGCTGTTCATGGCGGTCACGGTCATGCCTTGGGCCGTGGTGGTCCTGCTGTTGTCGATCATCTGGCGTGGCCCGCGCCTGTACTGGGTGGCCGTGGGTTGGCTGCGTTTGGCCATCTGGGGCGCGCGGGTCATCTGCGGCGTGCGGGCCCAGGTGACGGGTCTGGAACATGTGCCCACGGCCGCGCAAGCCACTTCGGCCGTGCTGCTGGCCCCAAAGCACCAGTCCACCTGGGAGACCTTCTTCTTCCCCACGCTGATGCCGCACCCGTTGGCCTACGTGTTCAAGAAGGAACTGCTGCAGGTGCCGTTCTTCGGTTGGGCCATGGGGCGGCTGGACATGGTGCACATTGACCGCAGCCGGCGCACTGAGGCCTGGAACAAGGTGGCCGAGCAGGGCCGCAGGCTCTTCTCTGAAGGCACCTGGGTGATCATGTTCCCGGAGGGGACGCGCGCTGCGCGGGGGAGCCAGGAGAACTACAAGTCAGGCGCCTCACGCCTGGCCATTGCGGCGGGCGTGCCCATCGTGCCCATCGCCGTGGCCTCGGCACGGTGCTGGCCGCGCAAGAGTTTCCTGTTGCGGCCTGGCGTGGTGCCTGTCTCGATCGGTGAGCCCATTTCGAGCGTGGGGCGCCAGCCCGATGAACTGATGGCGCAGGTGGAGGCCTGGATCGAGGCCGAGATGCGCCGCCTGGACCCCGAGGCCTACGCGCCAGCCCAAGGGCATGGGACACCCCGGTCCTGACCCGATCGAGGCTGACGAAGTGCCGAACCGTCAAGCACCAGAGCCAGCGCGACAGTTGTCGCTGTTTGGTGAGCCTGAGGACGCAGGCGCACCCCGAACGGCCGAACCGGCCAAGGCCCCAGCGGGCCTGGCTGGCCTTGAGCGCCCTGCGCAGCCACTCTCCCATGCCGTGGCCCCGGAGCGCCTCACACCTGCCTCCTTCGCCCACCCGCGGGCGGATCGCGAGATGCTGCTGGAGGGGCACCGCGTCGCGTTCGAGTTCCGGCGCGCGCGGCGGCGCAGCATCGGTTTCGTCATCGGGCCCGAGGGGCTGACGGTCAGTGCGCCGCGCTGGGTGGGCGTGGGCGAGGTGGAGGCGGCTCTGCGGGAGAAGTCACGCTGGATCCTGCGCAAGCTGCAGGAGCAGCAGGAGCGCGCCCGCCGGGTGGCCCAGGCCCGCGTGGACTGGAGGGACGGCACCACCATTCCCTTCCTGGGCGAGACCGTCATCGTGATCGTGGACCCACGGGTGACAGGTGCCGTTCTGCACAGTGATGCGGCCGCACTGCCCGGTGTCCCGCGACTGACCCTGCACGTGGGCCTGCCGCAAACCGTGGCTCCCGCCCAGTTGCGTGACGCTGTGCAGAGCTGGCTGCAGCGCCAGGCGCGGCGGGTTTTTGAAGAGCGCTGTGCCGAGTTTGCGCAGCGCCTGGGCGTGCAGGTGCGGCGGCTGTCACTCAGTTCGGCCTCCACCCGCTGGGGCAGTGCGCGCGCGGACGGCTCCATCCGCCTGAACTGGCGGCTTGTGCACTTTGCCGTCCCGGTGATCGATTACGTGGTGGCGCATGAATTGGCGCATCTGCGCGAGATGAACCACTCTGGCGCCTTCTGGGAGGTGGTGCGCTCTGTCATGCCGGACTTTGAAAACGCCCGCGGGGTGCTGAAGACCGAGGTGCTGCCGGTGCTCGATTGAGACGCCCGGCCACCGGGGCCGGACAGGATTCAACGTGGCGGTTGCCTGCCCGAGATTTTCGAAGACTTGTAACTTTTGGGGGAGTGACGCGGGCCGAGCTGTTCGGCACACTCAGCTGCAGCTGTCAGGGCTTTCGGTGCTGCTGCTGTTGGGCGGGCACCGCGGTTCAGGGCCATCAGGGAGAGGGCGCTTTGACGCCCCACGTTGTGGATCGAGGATGGGCGGTCTCCGTGATCGGAGGCCGCTCCTTCGCGGGGTCGAGCCCAGGCGCTTCAAGCCCCGCGCGATCCGTTACCCGTGCGGGGTGGCACGGCCTGCCAGCGTCTGATGCCATCGCTGCCATCCACTGGGGTCACCTGGCCGCGGCTCCACAGGGCATGCGCATGGGCCACGGCCTCCCCCATGGCAAAGGTGGTCTGGTGCAAGTCCAGTTTCCGCTTGAACAGTACCGGCAGCAACTCTGCGGCTGAGCAGGGGGTGGCCGCGCAGACGGCCCAGGCGTCGGCCAGGCGGGCTTCGTGATGCGCCTGCAACTGGTCGATGCGGGTGTGCAGTCCGGTGAAGGGCCTTCCGTGACTCGGCAGCACCAGTGTGCCGCTGGGCAGTGTGCGCAGGCGGTCCAGCGAGTCCAGAAACAGGGTCAGGGCCCCGGCTTCCGGCTCCATGGGGTAGACGCTCACGTTGGTGGAGATGCGTGGCAGCACCATGTCGCCCGAAATCAGCACGTTCTGCAGGGGGCCGTGAAGGCTGATGTGCTCCGGCGCGTGGCCGTGACTGGCCAGGCACCTCCAAGTCTGGCCCTGGATGACCACCTCCTGCCCATCCATCAAGCGCCGGTAGCGCTCCGGTACCCGGGGCACGAGGCTGGCGTAGTGACCGCGGCGTTCGCGCACCCCCTCGAGCACACCTGCGTCTGTGAGGCCGTGCAGGCGGAAGAAGTCGGCCGCCATGTCCCCGCCCGCTCCTCCCGATCCGCGCACGGCAACTTGCGCCGCATGCCAGTCCGTGCTGCTGATCCACAGCCGGCAGGCGTGGTCCGGTGTGCTCCATCGCTCGGTGATCCAGTGCGCCAGCCCCAGGTGATCCGGGTGCATGTGGGTGACCAGCACGCGCAGCACCGGCAGACCTTGCAGTGCCTGCTCAAAGACTTGTTCCCAGGCTGCGCGGGTGGCCGCGTTGTCGATCCCGCAGTCGACGATGCTCCAGCCCTCTCGCCCGTCGAGCCGGTCACGCAGGAGCCACAGGTTGATGTGGTCCAGCGCAAAGGGCAGGGCCATGCGCACCCAGTGCAGGCCGGGTGCCACTTCCAGCGTGTGGCCGGTCTGCGGCAAGGCCTCACCCAAGGGGAAGTGCAGAGCGGCTTCGCCCGTGGGCTGCGGCGGCGGATCCGGCCGAAGGGTGGGTGCGGTGTCGGGAGATGGGGGCATGAACGGCTTCGGGTTACATTGATTGACGTTTACGTCAACGTCAGTCTAACGATGGCCGCTGCCCGCCGCACTGCGTCCCCTGAAGTCCGCCCGCTCGCGGGCGAGATGAATGAAGCCAAGATCCCAGGTGTGGGCCCTTCGGCCATGCTGACCATCACTGAGCTGGCGCAGGAGTTCGACATCACCCCGCGCGCGATCCGCTTCTACGAGGACAAGGGGCTGCTGACCCCCCAGCGCGCCGGCCGCAACCGCGTCTATGCCCAGCGTGACCGCACCCGCTTGAAGCTGACCTTGCGTGGCAAGCGCCTGGGCCTGAGCCTGCTGGAGATCAAGCAATTGGTGGACATGTACGACAGCCCGTCGGACACCGTGCCCCAGTTGCAGGCCTTCCTGCGGGTGTTGTCGGCCCACCGAACCCTGCTGGAGCAGCAGCGCGAAGACATCGAGGTCACCCTGGCGGAAATCGCCCAGCACGAGGCACGCTGCCGACAACTGCTGGCCGCGCCAGCCCGGCGCAAGCCAGCGCGTGCAGCATCCTGAATTCGATCGAACCTTGAGGAGCTCCTTCCATGAACCTGCCCGGCCTCGACTTCCAGCTCGGTGAGGACATCGACGCGCTGCGCGACGCGGTGCGCGACTTTGCCCAGGCCGAGATCGCGCCGCGCGCGGCCGACATCGACCGCAGCGACCAGTTCCCCATGGACCTGTGGCGCAAGATGGGTGAGCTGGGGGTGTTGGGCATCACCGTGTCCGAAGCCTACGGCGGCGCGAACATGGGCTACCTGGCCCACATGATCGCGATGGAAGAGATCAGCCGGGCGAGCGCCAGTGTGGGCTTGAGCTATGGCGCCCACAGCAACCTGTGCGTGAACCAGATCAAGCGCAACGGCACCGAGGCGCAGCGTGCCCGGTACCTGCCCAAGCTCATCTCGGGTGAGCACGTGGGGGCGCTGGCCATGAGCGAGCCCGGTGCCGGCTCGGACGTCATCAGCATGAAGCTGCGTGCGCAGGACAAAGGCGGTTTCTACGTCCTCAACGGCAACAAGATGTGGATCACCAACGGACCGGACGCCCACACGCTGGTGGTCTATGCCAAGACCGAACCCGAGCTCGGAGCCCGGGGTGTGACGGCCTTTCTGATCGAGAAGGGCATGAAGGGCTTTTCCATCGCGCAGAAGCTCGACAAGCTGGGCATGCGCGGCTCGCACACGGGCGAGCTGGTGTTCAAGGACGTGGAGGTGCCGGCCGAGAACGTGCTGGGCGCAGTCAACGGCGGCGCCAAGGTCCTGATGAGCGGGCTGGACTACGAGCGCGCCGTGCTGGCCGCCGGGCCCATCGGCATCATGCAGGCGGTGATGGACAACGTGGTGCCCTACATCCACGACCGCAAGCAGTTCGGCCAGAGCATCGGCGAGTTCCAGCTCATCCAGGGCAAGGTGGCCGACATGTACACCGTGCTGCAGGCCGCGCGCGCCTTTTGCTACACGGTGGGCAAGAACCTCGACGCCTTGGGCGCCGAGCACGTGCGCCAGGTGCGCAAGGACTGCGCCAGCGTCATCCTGTGGTGTGCCGAAAAGGCCACCTGGATGGCCGGTGAGGGCATCCAGATCTTCGGCGGCAATGGCTACATCAACGAGTACCCTCTCGGCCGCCTGTGGCGCGATGCAAAGCTCTACGAGATCGGCGCCGGCACGTCCGAGATCCGGCGCATGCTGATTGGTCGGGAGCTGTTCGCAGAGACGCTGTGAAAGCGCAAGCCCCATGCCTCACCGTCTGCTGACCAACAACCGTGCCTGGGCGGCCGCCACCCACGCGCGCGACCCTGGCTTCTTCACCCGGCTGGCCCAGCAGCAGAACCCGCGCTACATGTGGATCGGCTGTGCCGACAGTCGCGTGCCGGCCAACGAGATCACGGGGCTGGACCCGGGCGAGGTGTTCGTGCACCGCAACGTGGCCAACGTGGTGGTGCATTCGGACCTGAACGCGCTGTCGACCATCCAGTTCGCGGTGGAGCACCTGAAGGTGGAACACATCTTCGTCGTGGGCCACTACGGCTGCGCGGGGGTACGCGCGGCCATGCGGGGCATCCGCGTGGGCCTGGCCGACAATTGGCTGCGTCACGTGCACGATGTGCGTTTGCGCCACCGCAAGCGCTTGGATCATCTGCAGCCGCAGGAGCAGGAAGACATCCTTTGCGAAATGAATGTCATCGAGCAGGTGGGCAATGTGGCCCTGTCCACCGTGGTGCAGGACGCCTGGGCACGCGGACAGACGCTGTCCGTCCATGGTTGGGTGTATGGCCTGCGCGACGGACTTCTCAAGGACCTGCAGGTGACGATGGACCGTCCAGACATGGTGGTGCAAGTGTTCTCGGATGCCATCAAGCGCTACCCGCGCCAGGGAGGGCCCACAGCCCCTGCGGCCGATGAAGCCCACGACGAAAGCCTGTATTGAGCGCTTGCGCTGCCGACCCTCATGTTTCCCTACGAACTCACCGACCGCAGCGCCTTCGACATTGCCCGCGTCATGCTGGAGGGCTTCGACCGGCATTACCGGCTGTTCCGGCAGGCCAGCGCGCAGGCTCAGAAGCGTTTCGAGCAGGCCGACTGGCATGGCCAGCAACGCGCGCAGCGCGAGCGCATCGAGTTCTACGATCTGCGGGTCAATGAGGCGGTGGCGCGGCTGCGCGCCGAGTTCAATGCCGACGCACTGTCGCAGGACACCTGGCAGCAGGCCAAGCTGCACTACATCGGGCTGTTGACCGACCACCACCAGCCCGAACTGGCCGAAACCTTCTTCAACTCGGTGACTTCCAAGTTGCTGCACCGCAGCTATTTCCGTAACGAGTTCCTGTTCGTGCGGCCGGCCGTCAGCACCGAGTACATCGAGAACGACGAACCCGCATCCAAGCCCACCTACCGGGCCTACTACCCCACGCGCGAGAACCTGCGCGAGACGCTGATCCGCGTCGTCGACAACTTCCAATTGCAGTGCCCCTTCCTGGACCTGCCACGCGACATCGACGCCGTGCTGGTCTCCATGCAGTCGGAGCTGAAGCTCCCGCTGGCCGAGTGGCGCTTGCGGGCCAATTTCCAGATCCAGGTGCTGAGTTCGCTGTTCTTCCGCAACAAGGGCGCCTACCTGGTGGCCAAGATCATCAACGGCTTCAACGAGTTGCCGATGTGCCTGCCCATCCTGCACAACGAGGCCGGTCAGCTCGTCATCGACACCGCGCTGTTTCGCGAGGACGAGCTGCTCATCGTCTTCAGCTTTGCGCGCGCCTATTTCATGGTGGACATGGAGGTGCCCAGCGCCTATGTGCAGTTCCTGCGCGCCTTGATGCCGCGCAAGCCGCGCGCCGAGCTTTACAACGCGCTGGGCCTGCAAAAGCACGGCAAGAACCTGTTCTACCGGGACTTCATGGCCCACCAGCGCCACTCCAGCGACCGCTTCCGCATCGCCCCGGGCATCAAGGGCATGGTGATGCTGGTGTTCGACCTGCCTTCGTTCCCGTATGTGTTCAAGGTGATCAAGGACTTCTATCCGCCACAGAAGGACACCACGCGCGAGCAGATCAAGGGCAAGTACCTGCTGGTCAAGCAGCACGACCGCGTGGGCCGCATGGCCGACACGCTGGAGTACAGCAACGTGGCCTTTCCGCGCGCGCGCTTTGAGGAGGAACTCGTCGCTGAGTTGCGCCACTTCTGCCCGAGCCTGATCGAGGAGGATGGCGAGATGCTCATCATCCGCCACCTCTACATCGAGCGCCGGATGATCCCGCTGAACATCTATCTGCAGGATGCCTCCCAGGCGGGCGATCAAGAGCAGATCGGACGCGCGGTGGTGGAATACGGCAACGCCATCAAGGACCTGGTGGCCGCCAACATCTTCCCGGGCGACATGCTGTGGAAGAACTTCGGCGTCACGCGTCACGGCAAGGTGGTGTTCTACGACTACGACGAGATCGAGTACATCACCGACTGCAACTTCCGCCGCGTGCCCGCCGCGCGCAACGAAGAGGACGAGATGTCGGGCGAGATCTGGTACGCCGTGGGCCCCAAGGACGTGTTTCCCGAGACCTTCGGCCCCTTCCTGCTGGGCAACGCCGCAGTTCGCGACGTCTTCATGAAGCACCATGGCGATCTGCTGGACGCCGCCTTCTGGCAAGGCCACAAGGAGCGCATCCTGCAAGGGCACGTGCACGACGTGTTCCCGTATGAACCGGTCAAGCGCTTTGCCCACCACGCCGAGGCGCCGACCCGGCAGGCGGCAGGCGCCGACTGAGCAGCGACTGGTGGCGGCAGTCTTGCAGACCTTGCGCGACATCCTGGAGCTTGGAAGCTACGCGGTCACCGTGGTGGCCCTGCCTTTTGCGGTGTGGGTGTTCGTGACCGAGCAGCGCAAGGAGCGCGAGAACGAGGAGGAAGAGGGGTTCCAGCATCTGTCAGACGCCTACAGCGCCTTCCTCCAGGTGGTGCTGAACAACGCGGACCTGCAGTTGCGCACCTCCTCGGCACTGCCGAGCCCCACGCCGGAGCAGAACGAGCGCATGCTGGTCATCTTCGACATGTTGATCGCGCTCTTCGAGCGGGCCTTTCTGGTGGCCTACAAGGACGACATGAACCCCACGGAGCAGCGGCGCTGGAACTCCTGGGACGACTACATGCGCGAGTGGTGCCGGCGCGAGGATTTCCAGAATGCCCTGCCGCTGCTGCTGCGCGGCGAGGACCCGGCGTTCCAGGCCTACATCCGGCGCATCGCCGACGAGGAACGCCAGGCGCCGGGCCTGTCGCTGTCCCGCTGAGCAACTCACCGCGCTTGCTGACCCTCACCCTTCCCGCTTGCTGAAAAGGAGCCCCCCCACATGTCCGACCCCATCGTCATCGTCTCGGCCGCCCGCACGCCCATTGGCGGCTTGCTGGGCGACTTCGCCCACCTGGCCGCCTGGGAACTGGGCGGCGTGGCCATTCGCGCCGCGGTGGAGCGCTCGGGCGTGCCGGCCGAGCGCATCGGCGAGGTGCTGATGGGCAACTGCCTGATGGCCGGGCAGGGCCAGGCCCCGGCGCGCCAGGCGATGCGCCGCGCCGGCCTGCCGGACTCGGTGGGCGCGGTCACGCTGTCCAAGATGTGCGGCTCGGGCATGCGCGCCATGATGTTCGGCCACGACATGCTGGCCGCCGGCAGCGTAGAGGCCGTGGTGGCCGGTGGCATGGAGAGCATGACCAACGCCCCGCACTTGGTGTTTGCGCGCAAGGGCGTGCGCTACGGCGCGACCACGATGTTCGACCACATGGCCATGGACGGCCTGGAGGATGCCTACGAGCGTGGCAAGGCGATGGGCGCCTTTGCCGAGCAGTGCGTGGCGAAGTACGCCTTCACGCGCGAGGCGCAGGACGCCTTTGCCATCGCCTCGACCACCCGCGCCAAGGCGGCGAACGAGGACGGGAGCTTCGACTGGGAGATCGCGCCCGTGACGTTGCCCGGGAAGGCGGGGGATGTCGTCGTTGCGCGCGATGAACAACCCTTCAAGGCCAAGCTCGACAAGATCCCCTCGCTCAAGCCTGCGTTCAAGAAGGACGGCACCATCACCGCGGCCAACGCCTCCAGCATCAGTGATGGCGCGGCCGCCCTGGTGCTGGTGCGCGAGAGCACGGCGCGCCAGTGGGGCCTGCAACCCGTGGCGCGTATCGTCAGCCACGCCGTGCATGCGCAGGAGCCGCAGTGGTTCTCCACCGCGCCGGCGGGGGCCATTGCCAAGGCGCTGGCCCAGGCGGGTTGGCAGGCGGACGGGGTGGACCTGTGGGAGGTGAACGAGGCCTTCGCTGCGGTGACCATGGCGGCGATGGCGGAGTTCAAGCTGCCGCACGACATCGTCAACGTGCACGGGGGTGCCTGTGCGCTGGGCCATCCCATCGGCGCCAGCGGGGCGCGCATCGTCGTCACGCTGCTGGGCGCCCTGCGCAAGCGGGGCCTGAAGCGCGGCATGGCGGCGCTGTGCATCGGTGGCGGCGAGGGCACGGCGCTGGCGGTGGAGATGGTGTGATGGCAGATTGTCACGCGGGCGTTGAAGCGCTCTCCTCGAGCGGACCGAAGGCCACCGAGGCCTGAACGAACGGTGTGGAGCCACGACAATGCCGGGCATGCCTTGCGCAGTGCGGTCCCTGCGCACTTCCGCGCCCTTGAACTCTTTGGGAGCTTCTCATGAACATCCTGGTCATCGGTGCCTCGCGCGGCATCGGTCTTGAGCTTGTGCGCCAGTACCGGGCCGACGGCGGCGCCGTCACGGCCACCGCGCGCGACGACGCCGGGCTGGAACGCCTGCGGTCCCTGGGGGCCACCGCGTTGCGGCTGGACGTGACCGATGCCGCCAACGCTTCCGGGCTGGCCTGGCAGGGGGACGGGGCACGCTTTGATGTGGCCGTCATCAACGCCGGGGTCAGCGGCACGCGCACCACCGGGCTTGAGCCGCCCGACGCCGCCGAGTTCGACCACGTGATGCACACCAATGTGCTGGGGCCCATGCGCATGCTGGCGCAGATGGCCGAGGCGCTGGCGCCTGGCGCGCGTGTGGCGGTGCTGTCTTCGCGCATGGGCTCCATCAGCCTGCGCGCGGCGCCCAACAGCTGGCTGTACCGCGCCTCCAAGGCGGCGGTCAACTCGGTGCTGAAGGACGCGTCCCTGGCGCTGGCTGGGCAGGCCGTCTGCGTGGCCTTCCACCCGGGCTGGGTGCGCACCGACATGGGCGGCGCCCACGCCGACATCGACGTGACTGAAAGCGTGGCGGGCATCCGCCGCACCCTCGCCGGCTTGAGCGAGTCCGACAACGGCAGCTTCTTCAACTATGACGGGCAACCCCTGGCGTGGTGAGCGATGAGCTTTGCTGAAGCAAACGAGCAGGAGATGACGCCCCATGCTGCTGTCTGAAGACCATCTGGCCGTGCAGGAGGCCGTGCGCAGCTTCGTGCAGGCCGAAGTGGCGCCCCACGCTGCTGCCTGGGACAAGAGCCACCAGTTTCCGAAAGCTGCCCTGCGCGGCCTGGCCGACCTGGGCTGCTACGGTGTGGCCGTGCCCACCGAGTGGGATGGCGCCGGGTTGGACTACCTGGCCCTGTCCGTCATCCTGGAAGAGATCGCCGCAGGTGACGGCGCCACCAGCACCGTGGTCAGCGTCAATAACTGCCCCGTGTGCTCCATCCTCATGGCCTTCGGCACCCAAGACCAGAAGGCACGCTTCCTCAAGCCCCTTGCGCGCGGCGACATGCTGGGCGCCTTCTGCCTGACCGAGCCGCATGTGGGCTCCGAGGCTGGCGGCCTGCGCACCGCCGCCGTGTGCGATGGTGACGCCTACGTGCTCAACGGCGTCAAGCAGTTCATCACCAGCGGCCGCAACGGCGACGTGGCCATCGTCATGGCCGTCACCGACAAGGCCGCGGGCAAGAAGGGCATCAGCGCCTTCCTCGTGCCCACGGCCACGCCGGGCTACACCGTGGCGCGGCTGGAGGACAAGATGGGCCAGCACGCCAGCGACACGGCACAGATCCTGTTCGAGAACTGCCGCGTGCCGGCGGAGAACCTGCTGGGCGATGAGGGGATGGGTCTGAAGATCGCACTGTCAGGCCTGGAGGGCGGGCGCATCGGCATTGCCAGCCAGGCCGTGGGCATGGCCCGCGCCGCGTTCGACGCGGCCCTGGCCTATGCCAAGGAACGCACCAGCTTCGGGCAGCCCATCTTCCAGCACCAGGCGGTGCAGTTCAAGCTGGCCGACATGGCCACGCAGATCGAGGCCGCGCGGCAGATGATCTGGCATGCCGCGGCGCTGAAGGACGCCGGCCGACCCTGCCTGAAGGAAGCCGCCATGGCCAAGCTGCTCGCCAGCGAGATGGCCGAGCGCGTCTGTTCCGACGCCATCCAGGTGCACGGCGGCTATGGCTACGTGAGCGACTTCCCCGTGGAGCGCATCTACCGCGACGTGCGGGTGTGCCAGATCTACGAGGGGACGTCGGAGGTGCAGAAGATCTTGATCGGGCGGGCGTTGGCGTAGGCCTGAACCTCACCCGATATGGCCCTGCGCCTTGTCCAGCAAGGCCAGCCCGCGTTCGGTCTGACCGGCTCCGCGCGCCGCGCGCAGGCGAAAGCGGGTTTCCGCGTCGAACTCGCTGATCAACAGGGTGGCCGCCTCGTCCAGCAGGCGGTTCACGGTGGTTCCCCGGCTCTTGGCCAAGGCGCGGAGCCGGGCGTGCTTGTCGTCGGGCAGTCGAAGGGTGAGTGCACTCATAGTTTCCACTCCGAGAGGAATGTTGCGGGGTCCAGGATGCGGATGGATGGGAACTGCAGCTCACCGGCTTTCAGGTGTCGGGCGTTACCGGTGACGATATGGCTCGCCTGCGCCGCGACGGCCAGTTCGACCAGATGGTTGTCCGCCTCGTCAGCCAGATTGGGGCGCCAGCCGAAATAGACCCTGATCCAACTGCACCGGGCCAGGAAGATGTCCAGCAATTCCTGCCGCTCATCTGCGTCGAGACGGCTGCGTCCGAACAAGGCCTGTCGGCTCAGAACGTCTTCGTACTCCGCATACAGCGCAGCCCCCATGACTGGACTCGCCAGGCCTTCGATGCAATGACGGACGACCTGCGCCGGCGCGCCTTCACCCAGGCACGCGCTGACGAAGACGTTGGTATCCACCACCACCCGCATCGCTGGATGGTATCAAAATTGCCACCAATTGACCCCGGACGCCGATGTGCAAAAGTCAACTGCGGTGCCAGCACTTTGGAGGTGCAGAAGATCTTGATCGGGCGGGCGCTGGCGTAAGCGGATCTGCTCCGTGCCTCGCTGCCCGAACGCAACAAGGGAAAGTCCCGTATCCCTGTTTCCGCGGTGGGCAGGTCAGAGTCTCTAGGATGCGCACGATCCGCTCTTGTTACTGTTCGAGAAGTCCGCTGCCGTGAAAAACCGCCGTCAAGTTCTGCAGGGTGCCGCCGCTTCCGGCCTGTTGGGGTTGAGCCCCTGGGCTGCCAGGGCGCAGACGCGGGTTGAAAACCTGCGCGTCATCGTGGGCTTCCCTCCAGGGGGTACCACGGACGCTTTTGCGCGTCGAGTCAGTGAGAGGCTGCGTGGCACCTACGCCAACAACGTTATCGTCGACAACAAGGCCGGAGCGGGTGGGCAGCTGGGCGTCATGACCCTGAAGAGTGCCGCGGCCGACGGCGCGCACATCCTGTACTCGCCAGCGTCGATGCTGACGATCTATCCGCATTCGTACTCGCGCCTGAGCTACTCGCCGGCCGATGTGGCGCCCATCGGCATGGGGCACTCCACCGACCATGCCCTGGTGGTGGGGCCGGCGGTGCCTGAATCCGTGAGGACGGTCCGTGCCTTCCTCGACTGGGCCAAGGCCAACCCGGACAAGGCCAGCCTGGGCAACCCGGGGGCGGGCTCCATGCCGCACCTGCTGGCCGGCCGCCTGGCGATGCTGGCCGGCGTGCAGATCACCAACGTGCCCTTCCCGGGCTCGGGTCCGGCCATTCCGCAGGTCATGGGTGGTCAGATTGCCGGCATGTCGTCGCCGCTGGGCGACTGGGTGCAGCACCACAAGTCCGGCCGCATCCGCATTCTGGCCACCTCGGGGCCGGAGCGCTCTCCCTACACCCCGGACGTGGCCACCTACCGGGAGCAGGGTTTCGGCGAGCTGATGGTTCGTGAATGGTTCGGCTTCTTCGCCCCTGCCGCCACACCTGACGCGGTCAAGGAGGCGCTGAACACTGCCTTGCGCAATGCCATGGCCCAGCAGGATGTGCGCGACTTCGTCGGGCCGATCGGTGGCTACATCGAGGCCAGCACCACCGCCGAGCATGTGCGGCGCATGGGCGTGGATTCGGAACTGGCCAAGCGCCTGGTGACTGCCCTGAACTTCAAGGCCGATTCCTGAGCGGCGGCCGCTGGCAGCCCTGAGCGGGCTTCAGCGTGATGCGTGGCTGTCTGGGTTCGGCGGTACCTCTCCCACTGACGAATCCCATAAGCCCCCGCTCCGTTTCGCGGTGGGCCTGTCACCTGCTGATCACAGGCGCTCAGAACTCGATCGCCTCAGCGATGGCCTTGAGCCCGGCAGTGGCGCAGGCGTCGTCCGCATCGCCCCCGGGCGCGCCTGACACCCCAATGCCGCCGTAGGTGCTGCCCGCGCCTTCAATGGGCAGACCACCACCAATGGCCATCACTTGCGACGCCGCACGGATGCCGCTCATCGGCTGGCCCGTCCGGGATTCCGTAGCCAGTTGAGCGGTCGGGATCCTGAAACTCGCGGCCGTCCAGGCCTTGCGGGTGGCCACCTCCACGGTGTGCGCTCCGGCGAAGCGATCTCGTACCAGCACCTGGAGCACGCCAGCGCGGTCCACCACGGCCACCGCCACCTGATGCCCGGCCTGCCGGCAATGGGCCAGGGCCGCCTGCGCGGCTTTCAGCGCCGTGTCCGGGGTGAGCAGCCTCACGGCATGGGTGGTTGTTTGCTGGGCCAATGCCGATGGCGCCAAGAACCCGAGGCCCAAGGCCAGAACCATCAGGGCAGAGCGGGTACTTGCGCGGCTGGGGCAAGTGGCGACAGTTGGGGCGCAGGTCATGAAGCTTCCAGTCGTGGAGTAAACCCCGACGATCGTCCGCGACGCGGGTGCGCGCAGGCTTGATCTGCCTCAGCGCTGTGCCAGGGCCGTGGTCTGTCGCTCAGCGGCTGGCCATGCGACGCGGGCCCGCGTGCGACTGCCGCAGGGCGTTGGCCTGTGCATGCACGGCGGCTTCGCCCGCGGCGATCAGACGGACGCGGTAGGCGCTC
Source organism: Burkholderiales bacterium (assembly GCA_947464185.1). GTDB lineage: Bacteria > Pseudomonadota > Gammaproteobacteria > Burkholderiales > Burkholderiaceae_C > Rubrivivax. The sequence continues at coordinate 31,025 of CANHVY010000022.1, read as the reverse complement.
GTCCAGCCGGCCCAGTAGCCGGTGTCCGGATGCAGCAGCACATCGGCCAGCCGTGCATCGGGCAGCGTGAGCTCGCGCTTGCGCAGATCGGCCTCGCGATAGTCGGCAGCCTCGGGTGGCGCGCGGTCCTCATGCGCCGCGGCGTCCACCGCCAGGATGCGCGTGGCGCCCAGCCGGCGGGCCAGACGCACCGGCAAGGGCAGGTGCAGGTCGGGGTCGGCATACCGGGCGCCGCGGATCGGCACCGGGGCCAGGCCCCCGACGATGGCGGTGGAGGCTTGCACCGCCAGGCCGGCATCCCCGCGCGTGAAGGCGACCACCTCGCGGTCGTCGAGCCGCACGGCCACGCAGGCCATCGGCACGGGCAGGTCCTGCAGGCCTCTGCCACCGAGCGCCTCGCGCACCAACTCCGCCATGCCTGCGCCGCTTAGCCACTCGGGCCCGCGCAGGTTCAGGCGCAGCAGGTCCCAGGGCTGGACGGACAGGGCCAGTTCCTCGATCCGGCCCGCGTCCAGGCCCGCGGCGCATAGCGTGCCGGCCAGGGCCCCCACTGAGCCGCCCACCACCAGATCGGGCTGAAGCCCGAGCGCGGCCAGCCCCTTGATCACGCCGATGTGAACGAACCCGCGCGGCCCGCCCGAGCTGAAGACCCAGGCCGTTCGCACGGCGTCCCCGCCTGCTGGGGGCAGCGTGAGGGGTGCGGCCTCGGGTGGGCCAGGAGGGGCGGCGCCGCCTTCCACTTGGGCGACGCAACTGCCTAGAGCAAGCGTACCGGCAGCGGCGCCCCCCCAACGAGCAACCGGCGCCGCCGGGCCCTCGGGCCCGCGGTTGTCCTCTGCTTCGGTCCGGCATTCACGGGCGCACTTTCTTCAGGACGCGCGTCTCGCCCAACCGGAACAGCACGAAGTCTTCAGCGGGCACACCATGGTGCGCCCGGGCCCGAGGCAGGCCGTCCAGGGGCGCCTGGCTCGGGTCGTCGCACAGGCGGAACGTACCCCAATGGATGCCCATGGACCGGCGGCTGTTGACCTCGAGGTGGATACGCACCGCCTCGTCCTCGTTGACGTTCTGGTCGCTCATGAACCAGCGGGGCTGGTAGCAGCCCACCGGTATGGCGGCGAAGTCGAAGGCGGTGAACCTGTTGCCCAGGATCTTGAAGTCGGGGGAGTAGCCGGTATCGCCGGCGAACAGCAGGCGGAAGGCCTGGCCGTCCACCGTTGCTTCCACAACGAAGCCGCCCCAGAGGGTGGCATTGCGGTCCCAGACCGAGCGCCTGGACCAGTGCTGCACCGGCACCAGATGCACCAGCAAGTCGCTGCCTGGCGTGGGCACGGGGTGCCGGTCCCACCAGTCCATGCGCTGAACGTTGCGAATGCCTTCGCCGCGCATCCACAGGTCCACGCCCAGCGGAACGAGAAACAGCGGCGGCCCACCGGGCTGCCTGTTCAGTGCCTGCACGGTGCCCCGGTCCAGGTGGTCGTGGTGGTTATGGCTGATCAGCACCACATCGATTCGAGGCAGGCTGTCCAACGTCACCAGCAAGGGCACCAGGCGCCGCGGCCCCGTGAAGGCCAGCGGCGACGCGCGAGGACCGAAGTGCGGATCGGTAAGGATGTTCAGTCCGTTGACCTGCCAGAGCACCGTTGACTGGCCCATCCACGTGACCGACACGTCGTGACGGTTGGCTTTCAGCAGCGCCGCATCGGTGGCCGTCCGCTCGATGCGCTGTGGCTCATCGGCGGGCAGGTCGGCAAGACGCCACTCCCGCACCCAGCGCCAGAAGCTCGGCGCATCGGCGCGCCAGTTGTCGACGTGCAGGTTGTTGAACCCGTCCGGGCGGTGATGAGGGCGGCTTGGATCGTAGTAGGGGTTCACAGTCGGGCAACCCGTGAGCAAGAGCGGCACGAAGAGACCGGCGACCCACCAGGCGATCCCGCGTGCCAGGGGCTGAAGTCCTGCGCCAGCCAACCCACGAGGGCCAGCGGATTGGCGACTTGGAACAGGGTGTCGGGGCTCATGGCGCAGGGGCTTGCAAGGGGAGACTCAGGGCTTGTCTGGAGCGGCTGGAGGCGATTGCGGCGCCCGTGGGTCGTGTCGTGTCAGCCATGAAGAAGTCCATTGGGGTTTGATGGGTTGTTCAAAGACACCAGCGCATGCTGAAAGAGGCCCCGCCAGCAAGGGCCTCGCGGCAGCTTGCCGCCCAGCCATGGGCGACCGCGATCTCGTGCACCAGGGCCAGGCCCAAGCCTGAGCCCGGGCGCGCCTGCCCTGGAGCGCTCCAGAATCGTTCGAACACCTGTGTACGGTGTTCGGCAGGCTCCCCCGGTCCCTGGTCGTCCACGCTCAGACCTCGGTCTTCGAGCCGAACGATGACATCTGAGCCTGGTGGCGAGAAGTCGATGGTGTTCTCGACCAAGTTCTTCAACAGCACGAACCATGCGCCGCTGTCCGCTTCGATCTGCACCTCGCCGGCGGCCTCTCGAAGGTGCAGGTTGATGTCGGAACGGTGTGCCTTGAAGGACAGGTGATCGAGCACATCTCGCACCGTTGGCGACTGATGGCCTGGGGCCTGGGGCCTGAGCAGGCGCTGGCCAAGCTGCGGGACGATTTTGGGCGTCAGGGGTGCGGGCTCGCGCGCGTCCGCGCGGAGCTGGACCGGCTCCTGGACGCCTCGATCATGATGAGCGTGCAGGCGAAAGCGTACCGTTCGGCGGCGTTGGCCAACCGGGCCGAGAGCGAATTCCTGGCAAACATCAGTCACGAGATCCGCACGCCCTTGCAGGGCGTTCTGGGTCATTCGGAGCTGGCTGCCGTGCTTGCCGCTGCCTTCGACACCAAGGCAGCGTATGCACGCCGGGCTGCGGCAAATGTCCTTGGCCAGGATGGGCAGGGCGAACCATGACCTGTGCGCCCGAGATCAGGCAGTGCACATTCCCTGGGTGTCCCTCGCGCAGCCCTGCACCATGGCTGGGCCTGTGAGTGCCTTGAAGACGCGAATCGTCAGTTCACTAACGGCGCTCGGTGCAACGGTGTGCGCCGCCGCAGGGTCCGGTCGCCGGCTGTCGAACGGGCGCTGAACCTCAGTTCTTGCGCGCCACCCAGAACGTGGCGCCTTCGGGGCCGTAGTGCTCTGAATGGGGGGTGCCACGGGGCAGCTCGAAGGGCTGGCCTGCGGACACGGTCTTCTCCTGCCCGTTGCAGGTCAGCACGAACTCACCCCGGACCACCAGGGCGCTGACATCAAACGGGTGGGAGTGGGTGCCCGCCACCTGCCCGGGCGCCCACTCGCGCACCAGCACCACGTCAAAGCCCTGTGCACGGGCATGGGTCTCAAAGTCGGCGAAGGTCTGGGCGGTCATGGCATCTCCTGGTTCGCATCGATGATACGGACCTTCGCCGCGGGCTGCTCAGCCCATGAAATCCGCCAGGATGCGGTTGAACCTGGCGGGGTTCTCCACGAACATGAAATGCTGGCCGCCCTCGGCCTCCTCGAAGATTTCCAGTTGCGCCCCCTGGGTCTGAGAGGCCGCCCAGGCCACGCTCTTCCAGGGCACCAGGCTGACGCGGCCGCCGATGTAGAGCGTGGGCACGTTGATGCGCGGCATCACGTCACGCCAGTCCTGGTGGCAGTGGTTGTAGATCAGGGCGGCTGCCTTGTCGCGCGGGAACTTCAGGTTGCAGTCGATCATCCACTGCAACTGCTCCTTGGGCATGGCTGAGGTGACCATGCCACCGACAAAGCCCTGGGAGGTAGCCACGCCGTCCGGGCCAGCCAGGGCGTTGGCGGTGCCGGTCACGGCCTCGGGGCTGAAGATGGCGCCGGCGTTGGCGAGCTCTGCCTCGCTCCAGGCCGGGTTGCTGGTGAGGAAGGGCGGCTCGTCACAGAAGATGAACCTGCCGATGCGCTCGGCGCCGAAGAGGTCGAAGTAGCACCACAGCACCGAGCAGCCCATGCTGTGGCCCAGGATGGTGACGTCCTGCAGGTCCAGGGCGCGCAGCGCATCCCACACGTCCTTGGCCAGACGCTGGATGCGGTAGCCGTGGGCCGGCTTGTCGGCGTCGCCGTGGCCGCGCATGTCGATGGCGATGACGCGGTAGCGGTCAGCCAGTCCTTCGATCTGGAACTTGAACTGCTCGGCTGCCTGGGACCAGCCGGGAATCAGGACGAGGGGGCGGCCGCTGCCGGCCTCCAGCACGTTCAGACCCACGCCGTCGCTGGTGGTGATGCGATGTTGCTTCATGGTCAGTTGTCTCCGTGATGCTCATGTGCCCGTGCAGACGACAGTAGCGTTTGCCGAGGCAGGGTGATGACACGGTGTCGTGTCGGCCCTCAGTATGACCAAGCCGCCGCGGGCTTGACCCCCGGGCAATCCCGGGCGTGGGGTCTTTGGCGGCCCGGGCCAGCGCCGAGCGCGGGCTCAGCCGGCGCGCTGGGGCGGGGCGTCCAGCGCCCGGGCGATGCGGTGCCGGTTGACCGTGGTGCGCGGCACCCGGCCTGCAAACCAGTTGCGCACATCCTCTTCCAGGCCGATGCCGTGCATGTAGTTGTACAGGGCCTTCTTCAGCGCCGCGCCCAGCGTGTCATGGTCGGTGCCGGTGGGGTCGACAAAGCCGATGTCGTTCTTCGCAAACCGGCCTGGCGGCAAGGGCAGGAGGGTGATGCCGTAGTCCTGCGGGCGCTGGCCCACGGGGGAGTGCACGGTGCAGGCAAAGCGGTGGAAGAAGCCCGACTGGATGCAGCCGTTGACGAAGAGCTGGCGCACGTACTCCAGGGCGTCCACCGTGTCCTGCACGGTCTGGGTGGGAAAGCCGTACATCAGGTAGGCGTGCACCAGGATGCCGGCATCCGAGAAGGCCTTGGTCACGCGCGCCACCTGCTCAACGGACACGCCCTTCTTCATCAGCTTCAGCAGTCGGTCCGAGGCCACCTCCAGCCCGCCGGAGATGGCGATGCATCCGCTGTCGGCCAGTTCCAGGCACAGCTCGGGCGTGAAGGTCTTCTCGAAGCGTACGTTGCCCCACCAGCTGATGGACAGTTGCCGGCGCTGGAGCTCCGCCGCCAAGGCCTTGAGCGACTTGGGCGGCGCGGCCTCGTCCACGAAGTGAAAGCCCGTCTGCCCGGTCTCGGCCACGATGGCCTCGATGCGGTCGGCCAGGGTTTCAGCGGTCGCGGCATCAAAGCGCGAGATGTAGTCCAGGCTCACGTCGCAGAAGCTGCACTTCTTCCAGTAGCAGCCGTGGGCCACGGTGAGCTTGTTCCAGCGCCCGTCGGACCACAACCGGTGCATCGGGTTGAGCATGTCCAGCAATGACAGGTAGTGCTGCAGCGGCAGGCCGTCCCAGGTGGGGGTGCCCACGGCCTCGAAGGGGATGTCGGCCTCGGCGAAGTTCAGGTAGCGGACCGTGTCCGCTGTGTCGCATGTGTCGTCGTTCGCGCCGTCGTGCGCTTCGTCGCGCACGAAGGTGCGCACCAGCCGGCTGCGTGAACGCGTGCCATGCCAGTGTTCCAGCAGCGCAAGCAGCGGGCGCTCGCCCGCGTCCAGCGTCACGGCATCGACGAAGTCGAACAGGCGCGGCTCGGCCAGCTCGCGCAGCTCGGTGTTGACGTAGCCGCCGCCCAGGGCGATGCGGACATCCGGGTGGTCGGCATCGAGGGCCTTGACGGCCTGCGCGATGCGCAGCGCCCCGTACACGGCGCCAGGGAAGGGCACCGACAGCAGCACCACCGTGGGCTGGTGCTGTGCCAGGGCTTCGCGCGTCAGGCGTTCCAGCGTGCGGTCCACCAGGTTCAGGGGGGCGGCCAGGGCCTGGGCCAGCGGGTCGAAGCTGGGCTGGCTCATGGCCAGGCTTTCGGCGTAGCGCACGAACTCGAAGCGCGGGTCCACGGCGTCGCGCACCACGTCGGCCAGGTCGTTGAGGTAGAGCGTGGCCAGATGCCGGGCGCGGTCTTGCTGGCCCAATGCGCCGAAAGCCCAGGCCAGCGGGTCGCCACCGTGCTCGCCTTCGGGGTCATCCGGGACGACGTAGGCGTCCAGCGAGGCGAAGCGCTCTCCTTCGGGCAGGAACTGCCGCCCGGCGATGCGGTGCGCCAGCGTGGCATCGCGCCCTTGCAGGAAGGCGATGGTGGGGGTGATGGTGGCCGCGTAGCGCTCGAACTGCGCGTCGAAGGCCTGCACCTGCGCGCTGCGCTGCGCATCGGGCAGCGACTGCACCACGGCGTGGATCTCCTGCAGGCCTCGGGCGCTCAGCAGCTCCAGCACCAGACCCAGCGCCAGGTCGGCCTGGGTGGCCTGCACCCCACGCGAGCGCAGAAACCCCGTGAGGTAGGCCGTGGAAGGGTAGGGCGTGTTCAGTTGCGTCATCGGCGGGATGAGCGACAGCACGCGGGGCGGGTTGGTGAAGTTCATGGGCACTGCCGTGGATTCTGTCAGCAGGGTCTGGCAGGGCATCGTCTGACCAGGGTTGTCGCGCCAACCATCGGCAGTGAGCGCAGAATCCTGTCCTGTTGCCGGGCTTGCCCGTCACGGGTCCAGATCCCAAGCCCGCAGCTTCAAACACCGCACCGCCAACCCATCCCTGCGCCACGCGCGGGCCCTCAGCGCCCGGCCTTGACTGGAGAACCCCCTTGAACACTGTCGCCGCCACCCCCCGCCCGTTTCACCTGGCCTTCCCCGTGCATGACCTGGAGGTCGCGCGCGGCTTCTATGGCGATCTGCTGGGCTGTCCTGAGGGGCGCAGTTCGCCCGAGTGGATCGACTTCGATCTCTTCGGCCACCAGGTGGTGGCGCACCTGGCGCCGCAGGAATGCCGCCTGGCGGCCACCAGCGCCGTGGATGGCGACGCCGTGCCGGTGCGTCACTTCGGCGTGGTGCTGCCCATGGCCGAGTGGCAGGCGCTGGCGGACAAGCTCACGGCCGTGGGCACGAAGTTCATCATCGAGCCCCATGTGCGCTTCAAGGGTCAGGCCGGCGAGCAGGCCACGTTCTTCTTCCTGGATCCTTCAGGCAACGCCTTGGAGTTCAAGGCCTTTGCCGACCTCGGCCAGCTCTTCGCCAAGCAGTGAACATCGTCATCCTCGGCGCCGGTCGGGTGGGTGAGAGCGTGGCCGAGAGCCTGGCCTCGGAGCGCAACGACATCACCGTCATCGACACCGACCCGCAGCGCTTGCGCGCGCTGCAGGACCGGCTGGACCTGCGCGGCGTGCCAGGCAACGGCATCCAGCCCTCGGTGCTGGAGGAGGCCGGCATCGCAGATGCAGACCTGTTCATTGCCTGTGCACCCATGGACGAGACCAACCTGGTGGCCTGCAAGGTGGCGCACGACCGCTTCAACGTGCCCACCACCATCGCCCGCTTGCGCTCGCCGGAGTTCGAGGACGGCTCGCCCCTGATGGACAAGGCCACCGGCTTTGCCGTGGACCGGGTGATCTGCCCCGAGGAGAGCGTCACGCGCTACATCGGCCAACTGGTGCAGCACCCCGAGGCGCTGCAGGTGCTGGAGTTTGCCCAGGGGCTGGTCAGCCTGATCGCGGTGCGGGCCGTGGCGGGCGGCCCGCTGGTGCGCCACAGCCTGGCGGAGATTCCGGCCCTGGTACCGACCGCCGAGATGCGCATCGTGGCCATCTACCGTCAGGACCAGGCGCTGACCGACCTGGATGGGCGCACCCGCATCGAGCCTGGCGATGAGGTCTTCGTCCTCGCGGCCAAACAGCACATCGGCACCGTGCTGGGGGCCTTGCGCGAGCGCGATCGACCGGTCAAGCGCCTGATGATCGCTGGCGGCGGCAAGGTGGGCCTGCGCCTGGCGCGCCAGGTCAAGGACGAGCTGGAGGTCAAGATCATCGAGGCCCACCGCCCGCGCTGCGATTACCTGGCGTCCCAGCTGCCCTCGGACGTGCTGGTGCTGCACGGCGACTCCACCGACGAGGAACTGATGGGCGAGGAGAACGTGCAGGACATGGACCTGTTCGTGGCGCTCACCAGCGACGACGAGGACAACATCCTGGCCTGCCTGCTGGCCAAGAAGATGGGCGCGCGCCGCGTGCTCGCGCTCATCAACCGCAAGGCCTACGCCGAGCTGGTGCAGGGCACGCAGATCGACATCGCCATCTCGCCCAGCCAGACGGTGATCGGCGAGCTGCTGGCCTACGTGCGCCGCGGCGACGTCGAGGCCGTGCACTCGCTGCGCCGGGGTGCGGCCGAGGCGCTGGAAGGCATCGTGCGCGGTGACCGCAAGACCTGCCGCATGGCCGGCCGGCGCGTGGAGGAGATCGGCCTGCCACCCGGTGCGCAGGTGGGCGCCATCGTGCGCGGCCTGCACCGGCCCGACGGCTCCGAGGCAGGCGAAGACGCCCAGCCTCAGGTGCTGATGGCCCACCACGACACCGTGATCGAGCCCAACGACCACGTGATCGTCTTCGTGCCGAACAAGCGCATGGTGCGGCAGGTCGAGAAGCTGTTCCAGGTGTCGGCGACTTTCTTCTGAGGCGCCTGCAGCAGCGAATTCACATGGGTGCGCTTGCCGTCGTTGCGCTGGTCGGGCGCATGGTGCTGATCTTCTCGCTGCTCATGGCGGTGCCGCTGGCTTTCGCCCTGACGGAAAGCGATCCCGCGGAGGGGGCATTTGCCACGGCGATGGGCGTGACCTTTGTGCTGGGTGTCGTGATGAGCCTGGCCACGCGACGCTTCCGCCGGGAGCTTCAGCCGCGGGACGGCTTTCTGCTGGTGGGGCTGACCTGGCTGGTGCTGCCGGCCTTTGGGGCACTGCCGCTGCTGCTGGCCTTGCCTGATCTCAGCGTCACCGACGCCTACTTCGAGGCCATGTCAGCCTTCACGGCTACGGGGGCCACGGTCTTCACCGGGCTGGACACCATGCCTTTGTCGGTGAACGTATGGCGCTGTTTCATGATGCTGGTGGGGGGGCTGGGCATCATCGTGTTGGCGGTCGCCATCCTGCCCTTGCTGGGAGTGGGTGGCAGCCAGTTGTTCCGGGCCGAGACGGCCGGGCCCATGAAAGACCAGAAGCTCACGCCGCGCATTGCCGACACCGCGCGGGCGATCTGGGTGGCCTATGCGCTGCTGGCTGTGGCCTGCACCTTGGCCTACCGCTGGGCGGGCATGAGCTGGGTCGATGCCTTCCTGCACATGTGCAGCACCGTCAGCCTGGGCGGATTTTCGTCCTACGACGCGAGCTTTGGCCACTGGAACTCCCCTCTCATCGAGGCCGTGGCCATCGTCTTCATGCTGCTGTCGGGGGTGAGCCTGACGCTGTACTTCGTGGCCTGGCGGGCCCGTTCTCTGGCCCCCCTGTGGCGCAGTGTGGAGGCGCGGGCCTTCTACCTCATGCTGCTGGGCAGCATCGCTTTGATCGTGGCCTACCTGGTGATCAGCGGCACCTACCCCGATCCGCTGGAGGCCCTGCGACACACGGCGTTCCACGTGGTCTCGATCGCCACCACCACGGGCTATGCCTCGCAGGATTACGCGCAGTGGCCCCTGTTTGCGCCGATGCTGATCATCCTGCTGGGTTGCCTGGCCACCTGCGCCGGCTCCACGGGCGGCGGCATCAAGATGATCCGTCTGCTGATCCTGCTGGCCCAGGCGCGCCGGGAGATGGTGCGCATCGTGCACCCCCGGGCGGTCAACCCGGTGGTGATCGGCGGGCGAACGGTCAGCGACGCCACCGTCCAGGGCGTGATGGCCTTCATGATGGTCTACGGCGTCACCATCGTCGGCTTGACCATGGTGCTGCTGTTCAGCGGCCTGGACCCGGTGACCGCCTTCACGGCGGTGGTGGCCTGCGTCAACAACATCGGCCCAGGCCTGGGGGAGGTGGGCCCTGCTGCCAACTTCGCCAGCCTGAGCGACTTCCAGACATGGGTGTGCTCCGTGGCCATGCTGCTGGGCCGCCTGGAACTGCTGTCGGTGCTGGTGCTGCTGACACCCTCGTTCTGGAGGCGCTGACGGCGGCTCTGAGCTTTCGTTGAGGGGTGCTGAAGGCGGCGTCTCTAGAATCGCGATTGACATTGACGTTAACGTCAATTGAAAGTCAAGAGTCCATGGCCGAAAGTCGGCCCGTCCGCAGGGGCGTCAGCCCCAGTGGCCGGAACAGGAGATGCGCGCATGCCGGTACTGAGTTCCAAGATCAACCCCCGTGGTGACGACTTCAAGGCCAGCAGCCAGGCCATGCGCGCCATGGTGGACGACCTGCACACGCAACTCGACCGCTCAGCACTCGGTGGCGGAGAGGCGGCGCGCGCCAAGCACACCGCGCGCGGCAAGCTACTGCCGCGCGACCGGGTGGAGGGACTGCTGGATCCCGGCACGCCCTTCCTGGAAGTGGGCGCGATGGCCGGCCTGGACATGTACGACAACGCCGCCCCGGGCGGCGGCATGATCGCCGGCATCGGCCGCGTCAGCGGGGTGGAGTGCGCCATCGTGTGCAACGATGCCACGGTCAAGGGCGGCACCTACTATCCCGTCACGGTCAAGAAGCACCTGCGCATGCAGGAGATCGCGCTGCAGAACCGGCTGCCCTGCATCTATCTGGTGGACTCTGGCGGCGCCAACCTGCCCAATCAGGACGACGTTTTCCCCGACCGCGAGCATTTCGGCCGCATCTTCTACAACCAGGCCAACATGAGCGCGCAGGGCATCCCGCAGATCGCGGTGGTGATGGGCTCGTGCACGGCGGGCGGCGCCTATGTGCCGGCCATGAGCGACGAGACCATCATCGTGCGTAACCAGGGCACCATCTTCCTGGGCGGGCCGCCGCTGGTGAAAGCCGCCATCGGCGAGGTGGTGAGCGCCGAAGACCTGGGCGGTGGTGATGTGCACACCCGGCTGTCGGGCGTGGCCGACCACCTGGCCGACAACGACACCCACGCCCTGGCCATCGCACGCTCCATCGTCGCCAACCTCAACTGGCGCAAGCCAGAGCAGGTGCGCCTGGCCGCGCCGCGTGCGCCGCTGTTCGACGCGAAGGAACTGCATGGCATCGTGCCCACGGATGCGCGCAAGCCCTATGACGTGCGCGAGGTCATCGCGCGCCTCGTCGACGGCAGCGAGTTCGACGAGTTCAAGGCGCGCTACGGCGCCACGCTGATCACCGGCTTTGCGCACATCGAAGGGCAGCCGGTGGGCATCGTGGCCAACAACGGCGTGCTGTTCAGCGAGTCGGCCATGAAGGGTGCGCACTTCATCGAGCTGTGCTGCCAGCGCCGCGTGCCGCTGATCTTTCTGCAGAACATCACCGGCTTCATGGTCGGGCGCAAGTACGAGGCCGAGGGCATTGCCAAGCACGGCGCCAAGATGGTCACGGCGGTGGCCACGGCCACGGTGCCCAAGTTCACCGTCATCATTGGCGGCAGCTTCGGCGCGGGCAACTACGGCATGTGCGGCCGTGCCTACTCGCCGCGCTTCCTGTGGATGTGGCCCAACGCACGCATCTCGGTGATGGGCGGCGAGCAGGCCGCCAGCGTGCTGGCCACCGTCAAGCGCGACGGCATCGAGGCCAAGGGCGGGCAGTGGACGCCCGAGCAGGAAGCCGCCTTCAAGCAGCCCATCCTGGACCAGTTTGCCCACCAGGCCCACCCCTACTTTTCCAGCGCCCGCTTGTGGGACGACGGCGTGATCGACCCGGCCGACACGCGCCGTGTGCTGGCCCTGGCCCTCAGCGCCAGCCTGAACGCGCCCATTCCCGAGAGCCCGAAGTTCGGCGTTTTCCGCATGTGAGGAGCCAAGCCATGCAGCAGATCTTTGACACCCCCGAACACGAACTCCTGCGCGAGCAGATCGCCCGCTTCCTGGCCCGCGAGGTGGAGCCGCACGCCGAGGCCTGGGAGCGCCTGGGCATGGTGCCGCGCGAGGTGCTGCGCAAGATGGGCGACGCCGGCCTGCTGGGCCTGGTGTACGCGCCCGAGCTTGGCGGCGGCGGCGCCGACGCCATGACCAACCTGGTGTTTGCCGAGGCGCTGAGCCAGAGCACCTTCGGCGGCTTCATCGTCACGGTGCTGGTGCACACCGACATGGCGAGCCCCCACCTGCACCATGCCGGCAACCCGGCGCAGCAGGCGCGCTGGATGCCGGGCATCACCAGCGGCCGCACCATCACCGCGGTGGCCGTCACCGAGCCCGGCGCGGGCTCGGACGTGGCGGGCATGCGCGCCACGGCGCGGCGCGATGGTGACGAGTGGGTGATCAACGGCAGCAAGCTCTTCATCACCAACGGCGTGCACGCCGACCTGTACTTCGTCGCCGCGCGCACCGGCACGGCGCGGCACGAGATCTCGATCTTCGCGGTGGAGAAGGGCACGCCCGGCTTCACCGTGGGCCGGCAGTTGGAGAAGACCGGCTGGCTGTGCTCCGACACGGCGGAGCTGCACTTCGACAACTGCCGTGTACCGGCGGCGCACCTGCTGGGCGAGGAGGGCAAGGGGTTCTACGCGGTGATGAAGAACTTCCAGACTGAGCGCATCGCCCTCGGCGCGATGGCCGTGGGGCACTGCACGCAGGCGCTGAAGCTGGCGGTTGAGCACGCCCGCACGCGCCAGGCCTTCGGCGGCACGTTGTGGGACAAGCAGGCGGTGCGCCAGAAGCTGGCCATGCTGGACGCCAAAACCCGCGCGGCCCGCGCCTACCTCTACCACTGCGCCTGGCGTGTGACGCAGGGCCACGACATCGTGCAGGACGTGTCGCTGTTGAAGGCGCTGACGGGCGAGTTGGTCAACGAGGTGACGCTGGGCTGCCAGCAGGTGCACGGCGGCATGGGCTACATGCGCGGCATGGCCATCGAGCGCCTCTGGCGCGACGCCCGCATTCTGGCCATTGGCGGCGGGGCCACTGAGGTGATGCTGGATGAAGCGGCGAAGCGGTATTGAGATGCGGGGTTGCTCGCGGGTTCACGCTTCGGGGAGACTGTCTGTGCTGGATGTTTGTTTGCCAGGTGAGACCTCGCGGGGTCAGCGCATGTCGGGGCTGTGCTCCGCTCATGTCCTCCGCCGGTCGCCTTTGGCAACCGGCTCCCCCTTGACTTCGCTGCGCACAGCCCCAACACGCGCTGACCTTCCAGCACTCTGGTTTCCGGACGGTGGCGCTGAGATCTGCTGGCAGGACGAGTGCGGCAGGTGGTCCCCGCAGCGAAGTAAAGGGGGAGGAGCGGGCGAAGCCCGATCCGGAGGACATGAGCGGAGGGGACCGCATGTCGCGCTCGTCACGTGCAACGCAGGCACATCAGCAAACGCAGGCATATCAGCATGAACACCCTGGACATCCACATCGAAGGCCGTGTCGCCAAGGTCTTCCTCAACCGGCCTGAGGTCCGTAATGCCTTCAACGACGGCGTGATCACTGAGCTGGCCGCGACCTTCACCCGCCTGGGGCAGGACCCGGGTGTGAGGGTCATCGTGCTGGGCGGGCATGGCAAGGCCTTTTGCGCCGGTGCGGACTTGAACTGGATGAAGTCCATGGCCGGCTATGGCTGGGAGGACAACCGCGCCGATGCCACCCGCCTGGCGGAGATGCTGTGGGCCATCTACAGCTGCCCGCTGCCGGTGGTGGGGCGGCTGCATGGCGACTGCTACGCCGGCGGCATGGGCCTGGCCGCGTGCTGTGACGTGCTGGTGGCCGCCGAGGGCATGCACTTCTGCCTGAGCGAAGCGCGGCTGGGCCTGTTGCCGGCCACCATCAGCCCCTACGTCATGCGCGCCATGGGCGAGCAGGCCGCGCGGCGCTACTTCATCACCGCCGAGCGCTTCAGCGCCGCGCAGGCACGGGACATGGGCTTCGTCCATGAACTGGTGGCCCCCGACGCGCTGGACCCCAAGGTCGACGAGATCGTGGCCCTGCTGGTGGCCAACGGCCCGGCGGCGGTGAAGGCCTGCAAGCGCCTGGTGCAGGACTTCGCCGCCCGTGAGATCACCCAAGACCTGCGCGCCGAGACGGCGCGTCGCATCGCCGACATCCGCGCCAGCGACGAAGGCCGGGAGGGTGTGCAGGCCTTCCTGAACAAGCGCGAGCCAGCGTGGTGGTGATCTCTCAACCAAACCGCCTGGTGAGCGCAGCGAACGGCGATCGAGCCGCGGAGACCCTATGTTCCAGAAGATATTGATTGCCAACCGCGGCGACAGGTCTTGCAAGGCAAGACCTGCGGTGCAGGCTCATGTCGGCGCAGCCGACGTGATGCCGGAGCCAAACCGCCTGGTGAGCGCAGCGAACGGCGATCGAGCCGCGGAGAACCTATGTTCCAGAAGATATTGATTGCCAACCGCGGCGAGATCGCCTGCCGCGTGGCCGCCACGGCGCGGCGCCTGGGCATCCGCACGGTGGCGGTGTATTCGGCGGCCGATGCCAACGCGCGCCATGTGCGCGCCTGCGACGAAGCGGTGCACATCGGTGCCAGCGCGCCGCGCGACAGCTACCTGCGCTGGGAGCGCATCCTGGAAGCCGCCAAGGCCACCGGGGCGCAGGCGGTGCACCCGGGCTACGGTTTCCTGTCGGAAAACGAAGACTTCGCCCAGGCCTGCGCCGATGCTGGCTTGCTGTTCATCGGCCCGCCGCCCTCGGCCATCCGCGACATGGGCAGCAAGGCCGCGGCCAAGTCTTTGATGGAGAAGGCCGGCGTGCCGCTGGTGCCCGGCTACCACGGGCAGGACAACGACCCCGCGCTGCTGCAGCGCGAGGCCGACCGCATCGGCTACCCCGTGCTCATCAAGGCCAGCGCCGGCGGTGGTGGCAAGGGCATGCGGCGCGTGGAGCGCACGGAAGACTTCGCCGCCGCGCTGGCCAGCTGCCAGCGCGAAGCCAAGGCCAGCTTTGGTGATGACCATGTGCTGGTGGAGCGCTACGTCACGCGCCCGCGCCACATCGAGATCCAGGTGTTCTGCGACAGCCTGGGCGGTGCGGTCTACCTCTTCGAGCGCGACTGCTCCGTCCAGCGCCGCCACCAGAAGGTGCTGGAAGAAGCCCCCGCCCCGGGCATGACGCCCGAGCGCCGCGCCGAGATGGGCGCGGCGGCGGTAGCGGCGGCGCAGGCCGTCGGTTACGTGGGCGCCGGCACGGTGGAATTCATCGCTGAGCAGGACGGCCGCTTCTACTTCATGGAGATGAACACCCGGCTGCAGGTGGAGCATCCGGTCACCGAGGCCATCACCGGGCAGGACCTGGTGGAGTGGCAATTCCGCGTGGCCGCCGGGCAGCCGCTGCCGCTGCGACAGGAGCAGCTGGCCATGCGCGGCCACGCCATCGAGGCCCGCATCTGCGCCGAAAACCCGGACGCCAACTTCCTGCCCGCCACGGGCACGCTGCAGGTGGCGCGCTGGCCCGCGCATGTGGCCTTCCAGGCTGACGACGAGCAGCTTCGGGTGGACACCGGCTTTGTCGAAGGTGATGCGGTCAGCCCCTGGTACGACTCGATGATCGCCAAGCTCATCGTCTGGGGCGAAGACCGCGCCCAGGCGCTGGCCCGGCTGGACGCTGCGCTGCGCGACACGCACCTGGTGGGCCTGCACACCAACGTGGGCTTTCTGCGGCGCGTGGTGGGCAGCCGCGCCTTCGCCCAGGCCGATCTGGATACCGCATTGATCGAGCGTGAGCGCGAGGCGCTGTTCAACGCCCCGGGCCTGCCGCTGGCCTGGGCCGTGGCGGGCGTGGTGTCGCACCTGCTGGCGCAGGAGGCGCAAGGGCAGGGGGCAGACCCCTGGAGCCACACCGACGGCTGGCGCGCCCACGGCCTGTCGCGTCGGCGCCTGAGCTTTGAGCAGGCGGGCGAGCGCCAGGAGGTGCTGCTGGAGCGCACGCACGACGGCCTTTCGGTCCTCACACTGCAGGGGGAGCGTCTGGCGCTGCAAGCCCGGGTGCAGTCCGACGCCGCAGGAGAGCGCCGGCACGACATCCGCATGGGCGGACACCGTCAGAGCCTGAGCGTCTACGCAGTGGGCGGGCGCTTCAGCGTGTTCGGCCCCGCGGGCCATGCGGTGCTGGAGCTTCTGGACCCCGCGCGGGGTGCAGGTGATGCCGCGGGTGCCGTCGGGGGTCTGGTGGCCCCCATGCCGGGCAAGCTGATGTCCTTGCTGGTGAGCCCGGGTCAGGCCGTGCGCCAGGGCCAGGCGCTGGCGGTGATGGAGGCTATGAAGATGGAGCACACCATCAGCGCGCCGCGTGACGGCGTGGTGGCCGAGTGGCTGCATGCGGCCGGAGACCAGGTGGCCGAAGGTGCCGAACTGCTGAAGATGGAGGCTGCGGCATGAGCTCATCCTTGCCTTCCCATGTCACCCTGGTCGATGTCGGCCCGCGCGACGGCCTGCAGAACGAGGCGCAGCCCATCCCGGCGGCCACCAAGATCGAGCTGGTAGGCCGGCTGCAGGATGCCGGTCTGCACGAGATCGAGGTCACCAGCTACGTCAGCCCCAAGTGGGTGCCGCAGATGGCCGATGCCGCCGAGGTCATGGCCGGCATAGCCCGCCGCCCTGGCGTGCGCTACTCGGTGCTGACGCCCAACCTCAAGGGCCTGGAAGCCGCGCTGGCCGGGCGGCCGGACGAGATCGTGGTGTTCGGCGCGGCCAGCGAGGCCTTCAGCCGCCGCAACATCAACTGCAGCATCGAGGAGAGCATCGAACGCTTCCGCCCCGTAGTGCAGCTGGCGCTGGCCCAGGGCATCAAGGTGCGCGCGGCGGTTTCCTGTGCCGTGGGCTGCCCCTACCAGGGCGAGGTCAGTGCCGACGAGGTGGAGCGCGTGGTGGTGGGCATGAAGGCGCTGGGCGTGCAGCACTGCGGCATTGCCGACACCATCGGCGTGGGCACGCCCCGCAAGGTGCAGGCCGCCATGGAACGCGCGCTGAAGCACTTCCCTGTCGAGGAGGTGAGTGGACACTTCCACGATACCTACGGCCAAGCCTTGGCCAATATCTACGCCTGCCTGGAGATGGGCGTGCACGTCTTCGACGCCAGCGTGGCCGGATTGGGCGGCTGCCCCTATGCCAAGGGCGCGACGGGTAACGTGGCCACCGAGGACGTGGTCTTCCTGCTCAACGGTCTGGGCATCCAGACCGGCGTCAACCTGGACGCCCTGGCCAGCGCGGGGGCCTGGATCTCGGCGGAACTGGGCCGGCCGCCTGTCTCCAGGGTGGGCCGCGCGCTCCTGGCCAAGAAAGCCACCGTTTGACCCAGAATAGGCCCATGGCCCCTTCGTCCCCGCGCAACGTCAACCTCTGCTGCTGCCGGGCGCTGCCCGACGGTGTCTGGGGAGAGGTCTGATGGCCCAGGCCAGCCCCTGCATCAACATCTGCCGCATGCATGCCGGCACGGGGTGGTGCGAGGGCTGCGCGCGCACCCTCCAGGAGATCGCCACCTGGGGCACCCTGGACGAGCCTGCCAGGCGGCGCGTCTGGGAGGAGCTGCCGCAGCGGCAGAAGGCGCTTCGCGCCTTGATCGGCCCTCCCAGGCCCAACCCGCTGATGGGCGTTCCGAAAGCCGCCTCATGAAGCACCTGTGCTTCTGGTTCGACCCCATTTCGCCTTACGCCTACCTGGCCTTCGAGCGCCTGCCGCAGGTGCTGGAAGGGCTGAGTTACAGCGTGGACTACCGGCCGGTCCTGTTCGCCGGCCTGCTCAAGCAGCACGAGCACAAGGGCCCTGCCGAGATCGAGCCCAAGCGCGCCTGGACCTACCGAGACGTGGCCTGGCGGGCGCACGCCCAGGGCACGCCGCTGGACCTGCCGGCCGCCCATCCCTTCAACCCGCTGCCCCTGCTGCGCCTGGCGCTGGCCTGCGCCGGCCCCGGCGGCACGCCCAACCGGCGGGTGGTGGAGGCCTTGTTTCACCATGTGTGGCGCGGCGGACTGGACGCCGCCTGCCCCGAGCGACTGGCCGTCTTGCGCGCCGCCCTGGCGCCTGAGCGCGACCCCGACGGCCCCGAGGTGAAGGCCGAACTGCGCGCCGCAGGTGACGCCGCCCTGGCGAAGGGCGTGTTCGGCGTGCCTACCGTCGTGCTCGACGGGCGCGCCTTCTGGGGCGACGACGCTTTGCCCATGCTCAAGGCAGCCCTGCAGGGCGATGCCTGGTTTGCCGGCCCCGCCTGGGACCAGGCTGCCCAGACGCGCCCACGCGTCTTCCGGGCCTGAACTTACAGCTGCTGTCTGCCTGGGCAGCGCTCGGGCGGTGAATTCCAGGTCTGGCGCTGTGAAGTCTGCGCCTCGCAGACCCTCAAAGTTCACAATATGAAATGTCAAGGGTGGGTTACCACTTAGGTTGCAAGCCCCCTATCAGTTCAGCGTCAGAGGGGGGTCAGAGACCTCATCGAAAGTAAGGTCATTGCGCGGCGACCCGCTGCGCAACCCGTTCCTTACAGGAGACATCCCATGGCATCCATCGCAGGCACCGGCGGCCAAGCCGCCGCAGCGCCGATGACGAAAGAGGAAAAGAAGGTCATCTTCGCCTCTTCGCTCGGCACCGTGTTCGAGTGGTACGACTTCTACCTCTACGGCTCCTTGGCGGCCATCATCGCCAAGCAGTTCTTCAGTGGGCTGGATCCTTCCGCCGCGTTCATCTTCGCGCTGCTCGCCTTTGCGGCCGGCTTCATCGTGCGCCCCTTCGGCGCTCTGGTGTTCGGCCGCCTGGGCGACATGATCGGCCGCAAGTACACCTTCCTGGTCACCATCCTGATCATGGGCGTGTCGACCTTCGTGGTGGGCCTGCTGCCGTCCTACGCCGCCATCGGCGTAGCCGCGCCGGTCATCCTGATCGTGCTGCGCATGCTGCAGGGCTTGGCGCTGGGCGGTGAGTACGGCGGTGCCGCTACCTACGTGGCCGAGCACGCGCCGATGGGCCGCCGCGGCGCCTACACCTCCTGGATCCAGACCACCGCCACGCTCGGCCTGTTCCTGAGCCTGATGGTCATCCTGGGCACCCGCACCGCGATCGGCGAGGCTGAGTTTGCCGACTGGGGCTGGCGCGTGCCGTTCCTCGTCTCCATCCTGCTGCTGGCCATCAGCGTGTGGATCCGGATGTCGATGAGCGAGTCTCCTGCGTTCCAGAAGATGAAGTCTGAGGGCAAGACCTCCAAGGCGCCGCTGTCCGAGAGCTTCGGCCAGTGGAAGAACCTGAAGATCGTGATCCTGGCGCTGGTGGGCCTGGTGGCCGGTCAGGCCGTGGTCTGGTATTCGGGCCAGTTCTACGCCCTGTTCTTCCTGCAAAACGTGCTGAAGGTTGACGGCTCCACGGCCAACATCCTGGTGGCCGTGTCGCTGATCATCGGCACGCCGTTCTTCGTCGTGTTCGGCACGCTGTCGGACAAGATCGGCCGCAAGCCCATCATCATGGCGGGCCTGGCGCTGGCCGTGGTGACCTACTTCCCGCTGTTCGGCGCACTGACGGAAGCCGCCAACCCCAAGCTGGCCGCCGCCCAGAAAAGCGCCAAGATCAGCGTGACGGTGGATCCGGCGCAGTGCTCGTTCCAGGGCAGCCCGATTGCGCGTGACGTGGACTTCACCAGCTCCTGCGACATCGCCAAGCGCTCCCTGGCGCAGGCTTCGGCCAGCTACGAGACCGTGGAGAAGGCCGGCCAGCAGGCCGTGGTGCAGATTGGCGACAAGTCCATCACCGTACCCACGGGCGTGCTGACGGCCGGTGGTCACAAGTTCGACGACGCCAGTGGCAAGGCCATCGCAGCCTTCAAGAAGGACGTGGCTGAGGCCATGAAGGCTGCCGGTTACCCGCCCAAGGCCGATCCGATCCCCTTCGGCTCAGCCGCCTGGTGGAAGGTGGTGGCCATCCTGTCGATCCTGGTGCTCTACGTGACCATGGTCTACGGCCCGATTGCGGCGATGCTGGTGGAGCTGTTCCCCACGCGCATCCGCTACACCTCGATGAGCCTGCCGTACCACATCGGCAACGGCTGGTTCGGTGGCCTGATGCCCACGATCGCCTTCGCGATGGTGGCGCAGAACGGCAACATCTACCACGGCCTTTGGTATCCCATCACCATCGCTGCGGTCACCTTCGTCATCGGCATGATCTTCGTGCGCGAGACCAAGGACCGCGACATCTTTGCCGGCGACTGAGCCCGGCACAAGGACGAGACCATCATGTGGAAACTGCTTGTTGCATTCGCAGTGTTCGCTGCGCTCGCGTTGTTCATCCTCTCCAAGGGGGGTGACATCGACATGAGCGGTGAGAAGCACGGCATCGATGCCCACCCGCCGGCCGCCTCAGGTGCCGGTCACGCAGCGACGCCGGCGCCTGACGCGGCCAGCGCCGCAGCACCTGCGCCGGCAGCATCGAAGTGATTTGAGCCGACGTCGGCGATCCGGGGCCGCTCTCAGCAGAGCCGGCCCCTTTCTTCTTTCCATCCATGAAGATCGCCCTCATCACCGACCTGCACGCCAACCGCCAGGCGGTCGAAGCGGTGCTGGACCATGCGCGGGGCGACTTCACTCGCCAACCCTGCATCGTGATGGAGTGCATCAAGGGGGTGTCGTTGCGGTCCCGCCTGGGCAGCGTGAGTTCCGAGGGGGTGGCCAAGTCCGACTGCACGGTCACCGTGGTCAGGGAGTGATCGGGCGTAAGCTGCAGGGTGCCCGCCTTGAACCCTACGCCCCATGACGAGCACCCAGACCCCCCCTGTCCCCAGTGCCCAGCGGCGCGGCCCCCGCTTGGCCTGGGCCGTGGGCGGGGTCGCGTTGTTCTGTGCGCTGGCACTGGGTGCTTTCGTGGCCGTGGGCCAGGCGCTGCTGATGTCCATGCTGTCCGAGGACGAACAGGCCGCCTGGCGTGCGCTGACGTCCGATCGCTGGCCGGTGCTGCTGCTGCCGGGCCTGGCCCTGGTGGGGGCTGCCGCGGCGGTGGCCGCCACGCTGCACCGGCGTCTGGTGGCCGCACCGGCCCAACTGGCCGAACAGGCCCGTGTGTTGTTGACCACCGCCGGGGGGCGCACGGCGGCGGGCACGTCCTGGCCCACCGAATTGCGCGCCCTGGCGCTGAGCCTGGATGACCTGGTGGCGCAGCGCGAGCAGTTGCGTGCCGATGTGGCGCAGGAAGTGGCCCGCGCCAGCCGCGCCATCGAGCAGGAGCGCAACCGCCTGGCCGCCCTGATGAGCGAGCTGACCCAGGCGGTGGTGGTCTGCAACCTCGACGGCCGTATCCTGCTCTACAACCACCGGGCGCGCCTGCAATTCCGCCTGTTGCAGGCGGCGTCACCTTCATCCGCACTGTCGTTGGGCGGCACCGATCTGATCGGCCTGGGCCGGTCCATCTACGCCACGCTGGACCGCGAGCGGGTGACCCAGGCGCTGCAGAGCCTGCAAGCTCGTCTGCAGCGCGGGGCAGAGCATCCCACGGCTGACTTCGTGAGCCCTGCGCCGGGCGGCCACCTGCTGCGGGTGCAGATGGCGCCGGTGCGCGCCGTGGAGGAAGCTGCTGACGTGTCGCCCAGCACCCGACTGCCCGGCCCGGGCGCGCCGTCCCTGACGGGCTTTGTGCTGATGCTGCAGACCCAGCCCGTGGCGGCCACCGACCCGCAGGCCCTGGAGGCCGAGGACACCCCGGAAGACCACGGGCCTCACGCGGGGGAGGTGATCGATCCCACCGACAGCCGTCCGGTGTTCTACGACTTCGACCTCTTCGCCCACCGTGACACCGGCCAGGCGCTGGAAGACCGGCCCCTGGCCGAGTTGTCTTTCACCATCTTCGACACCGAGACCACCGGCCTGGACCCTGCCGGCGGCGACGAGATCCTGCAGATCGGCGCCGTTCGCATGGTCAACGGCAAGCTGCTGTGGGGCGAGCGCTTCGACCAGTTGGTCGATCCGCGACGTTCGATTCCGCCGGCCTCCATTCCCATCCACGGCATCACCCCGGAGAGGGTGCGCGGCCAGCCCCCCATCGAGCAGGTCCTGCCGGCGTTCCACCGCTATGCGCACGACACCGTGCTGGTGGCGCACAACGCGGCGTTCGACATGCGCTTCCTGCAGCTCAAGGAATCCACCACGGGCCTGCGCTTCGATCAGCCGGTGCTGGACACCTTGCTGCTGTCGGCCGTGTTGCATCCGCAGCAGGATTCACACCGGCTGGAGGCCATCGCCGAGCGCCTCGGGGTTCGCGTGGTCGGGCGGCACACGGCGCTGGGCGACGCCCTGGTGACGGCCGAAGTCTTCCAAAAACTGGTGCCGCTGCTGGCCGACCGCGGCATCCACACCCTTGGACAGGCCCTCGCGGCCTCGCGTCAGAGCGCGTATGCAAACCTGTCTTATTGAGCGCCCCCGTGCCGGGCAGTGTCCGGAATGCCTTTACGGGGCCGCACCCTGTCCATGACGGTCGAGCCCTGCGTGCGAACCTTGATCCCTGAGCCGACACCCGCCCCCAGCCTCGCCCAGGCGCTGCCGTTCTGGTGACGACAGGGTTTCATCAGTTTCGGTGGTCTGGCCGGGGAGATCGCGCTGATGCATGACGAGCTGGTGACGCGCCGGCGCTGGTTCAGCGAACAGCGCTTTCTGCATGCGTTGAACTACTGCATGCTGCTGCCCGAGCCGGAGGCGCAACAGCTCGCCACCTCCCTGGGGTGGCTGATGCACCGCACCTGGGGCGGCATCGCTGCTGGCGTCTTGTTCGTGCTGCCGTCTCTGTTCATCCTCGTGGCCTTGTCCTGGGTCTATCTGCGCTTCGGCCAGGTCGGCCCGGTGGCAGCGGTGTTCTGGGGGCTCAAGCCGGCGGTGACGGCGGTGGTGTTGCAGCCGGCCCCGGCACCCGCGCCGCACGGCGGGGGGGTGCCGCCGCGTCCGCCGGGCTGGGCGGGCCGCTGGCGGTGGGGGCCCTGGCCCTGGCCGCGGCCGGCGCCCTGGCGCTGATGCGCTTCAAGGTGGGCACCGCGAAGGTGTTGCTGGCCTGCACGCTGGCGGGCTGCGCCGCGCACTTGCTGGGCCTGCGGGCCTGAGGTTGCTGCAGCACCCGGACGGGCGCTTCACGGCGGCGCTGATCGCTCCACTCAGGCTCAGCTGAAGTTCAACTCAAGTTCAGGCGCTGAACAAGCCCTTGTGCTGCTCGCGCAGCAGGTTCTTCTGCACCTTGCCCATGGCGTTGCGCGGCAGATCCGCCACAACGAACACCTGCTTGGGCACCTTGAAGTTGGCGATGCGGGCTTTCAGCGCCGCCACCATCTGCGCGCCGTCCAGCGTGGCGCCAGGCTTGGGCACCACCACCGCGATCACGCCTTCGCCGAAATCCGGGTGCGGCAGGCCGACCACCGCGCTCTCGGCCACGCCTGGCATCTCGTTGATCAGGCCTTCGATCTCGGCCGGGTAGACGTTGTAGCCGCCGCTGATGATCAAGTCCTTGCTGCGCCCGACGATGGTGACGCGGCCGTCGGTCTGCATGTGTCCCACGTCGCCGGTCTTGAACCAGCCGTCGGCGGTGAACTCCTCGGCCGTCTTTTCCGGCATGCGCCAGTAGCCCTGGAAGACGTTCGGCCCGCTCACCTCGATGCCGCCGATCTCGCCCGCCGGCACGGGTCGACCCTGGTCGTCGCGCACGCGCACGCCCACGTCGGGCAGGGCATAGCCCACCGTGCCGCCGACGCGCGCGCCGTCGGCCGCGCGGCAGGGGTTGGAGGTCAGCATCACGGTCTCGCTCATGCCGTAGCGCTCCAGGATCACGTGGCCGGTGCGCTGCGTCCACTCGTCGAAGGTCTCCTTCAGCAGCGGGGCCGAGCCGCTGATGAACAGCCGCAGGTGGGCGCAGGCGGCGGCGTCCAGCGTGGCCTCGGCCAGCATGCGCACGTACAGGGTGGGCACGCCCATGAAGACCGTGGCCTCGCGCAGCCGGGCGATGGTGGCCTTGGGGTCGAACTTGCCGAACCAGATCATCTTGCTGCCGTTGAGCAGCGCCCCGTGGCTGGCCACGAACAGGCCATGCACGTGGAAGATGGGCAGGGCGTGCAGCAGCACGTCGCGGGGCTGCCAGTCCCAGTAGGCCTTGAGCGTTCGGGCGTTGGACAACAGGTTGCCATGGCTGAGCATGGCGCCCTTGCTGCGCCCGGTGGTGCCGCTGGTGTAGAGGATGGCGGCCAGGTCGTCGCGCCCGCGCACCGCCACGGTGTGCTCGTCGCGGTGGTGGGCGGCACGCTCCAGCAGGTTGCCGCTGCGGTCGTCGCCCAGGGTGAAGACGTTGCGGGTGCCGGCCTTGAACGCGATCTTGCTGATCCAGGGGAAGTTCTTCGGCGTGCACACCACCACCGCGGGCTCGGCGTTGCCCACGAAGTACTCGATTTCGCTGGCCTGGTAGGCGTTGTTCAGCGGCAGGTAGACGAAGCCGGCGCGCAGCACGGCCAGGTACAGCATCAGCGCCTCGACGCTCTTGTCGGTCTGCACGGCCACGCGGCTGCCGGAAGGCAGGTCCAGGCTGTCCAGCAGGTTGGCGATGCGGGCGGTGGCGCGGTCCAGGTCGCGCCAGGTGTAGAAGGCCAGCGCGCCGGGGCCGTCGGCCGTCTCGATGGCCGTGGCGTCCAGGTCCGCGGGGAAGGCGGCGCGCAGCGCGGCGAACAGGTTGGCGTTTAGGTTGGCGTTGGCGGCGGGGGCCTGGGCGGTCTTGGCGGTCATGGTGAGCGAAGGGTACGGGTCGTTCGGTGAGATCAGGGCTCAGGGCGCGAAGCGTGCGGGGCGCTTTTCCAGAAAGGCGGCCAGGCCCTCGCGGTGCTCGGCCGAGTCGGCGTAGGCGTAATGCGCAAGGCGTTGCGCGGGCGTGGGTCCGCCTTCGGCTAGTTGTCGCAGGGTGATCTTGTTCAGGCGCGCGGCCTGTGGTGAGAGCTGCGCCATGCGTTGCGCGCTGCGAGCGGCCTCGTGCGCCACCTGGTCATCCGCCACCACGCGGTTCACCACCCCGCGCGCCAGCGCTTCGGCAGCGTCCATCAGGCGGGCTTCCAGCAGCAACTCGCGCAGCAGCGGCAGCGGCAGCACCCGGCTGACCACCTGCGCTTCCAGCGGCGCCAGGGGAAAACCCAGCTTGGCGATGGGGATGCCGAAGCGGCTGCTGGCGCCCGCGATGCGGATGTCGCAGCAGGCCGCGATCTCCAGCCCGCCGCCCACGCAGGCGCCCTCGATCTGCGCGATCACCGGCAGCGGGCAGTCCAGCAGGGCCCGCAAGGCCGGCGCCACCACGTCTTCGTGAAAGTGGCGCAGCCTCTCTTCATCGAAGCGGAACTGCGGAAACTCCTCGATGTCGCCACCGGCGGCGAAGGCTCCACCCGAGCCGCATACGATCACCACCCGCTCACGTGACCCGTTAGCGCTGGCCACTGCGTCGAAGGCCTGCCTCAGCTCGCGCCACATGGCCACGCTCAGGGCATTGAGCTTTTCTGGGTGGCTGATCGTCACCCGGACGATGCCGTCGGCCTCGCAAGGCACGACATCGATGCGACCGGCCATGTCGAATGGCAGATTCAGTCGAGCTTGGCGCCCGAGTTCTTCACCACCTCAGCCCATCGCTTGACCTCGCTGGACACGTGGCGGCCGAAGTCATCGCCCCAGAGGTTGGGGGTCTCGGTGCCCAGGCCGGTCCACATGGTCTTCAGCTCATCGGAGTTCAGCGCCTTGCGCATCTCCGCCTGCATGGCAGAGATGGCCTCGCGCGGAGTGTTCTTTGGCGCCCAGATGCCATACCAGGTGGCCACCTTGTAGTTGGCGGCGCCGGCCTCGGGGGCGGTGGGCACGTCGGGAAAGCCCGGCGCGCGCTTGTCTGCCGCCACCGCCAGCGCGCGGATGCGGCCGCCCTTGATGTGCGCGGCTGAAGAACCCAGACCGTCAAACATCACGTCCACCTGCCCGGCAATCAGGTCGCGCAGCGCCGGGCCGGCGCCGCTGTAGGGGATGTGGGTGATGAATGTCTTGGTCTGCAGCTTGAACAATTCACCCGCCAGGTGGTGCGAGGTGCCATTGCCGGCCGAACCGTAGTTCAGCCGGCCCGGGTTCTTGCGCGTGAACTCAAGGAACTGCGCCAGGGTGGAGGCCTGCACCTTCTGCGGGTTCACCACGATGACCTGCGGCACGCTGGACACCAGGCCGACTGGCATGAAGTCGCTCTCGATGTTGTAGTCGAGCTTGGGGTACATGGCCGGCGCGATGGCATGGTGCACAGCGCCCATGAAAAAGTTGTGCCCGTCGGCCGCGGCCCGTGCCGCCACCCCCGCGCCCAGCGTGCCCCCCGCACCGCCCTTGTTGTCGATGACGAACTGCTTGCCTGTGTTCTTGCTCATCAAGGCGAACAGCGGTCTTGCAAAGGCATCAGTGCCGCCACCGGGAGGGAAAGGCACCACGATATTCACCGGCTTGGCAGGCCAGGCGGTCTGCGCCAGTGCGTTTGGCAGGCCCAACGCGGCGGCACTGCCAGCGAGCAACAGGTGTCGGCGGTGGAGCAAGGCTTGCGCCATGACAAATCCTTTCAAAGCGGTGGCGAGGCTGCCGGAAAGCGCCATCCTGGCGCAAGGCGCGGATGGTAATCTGGGTCCCGTCGCCGTTCACCTGGAACGGATTCTCAGCAAGGAGAGACACCATGCGCACCCTGCCCGTTGCACTGCACGCCTTCACCTGGTCCCGTCGAGCCGCAGCCCTTGGCGTGGCGGCCCTGGCGGCCGCCGCCCCGTCAGCATTGCTGGCCCAAGGCAAGCCCGACATCAAGATCGCGCTGATCGCGGGCAAGACCGGCCCGCTGGAGGCCTATGCCAAGCAAACCATCGTGGGCTTCAACATGGGCCTGGAGTACGCGACCGGCGGCACCATGAGCGTGGTCGGCCGCAAGCTGGTGGTCATCGAGAAGGACGACCAGACCAAGCCCGATGTGGGCAAGGCCGTGCTGGCACAGGCCTACGCCGACGACAAGGTGGACATCGCCGTGGGCACCACCGCCAGCCCGGTGGCGCTGGCCATGCTGCCAGTGGCCGAGGAGTACAAGAAGATCCTGCTGGTGGAGCCGGCCGTGGCCGACTCCATCACCGGCGACAAGTGGAACAAGTACATCTTCCGCACCGGCCGCAACAGCAGCCAGGACGCCGCGGCCAATGCCGCCGCGCTGGACCAGCCGGGCAACGTGGTGGCCATCCTGGCCAACGACAACGCCTTCGGCCGTGATGGTGTGAAGGCCGCCAAGGAATTCACCAAGAGGGCCAGGATCGTCCATGAGGAGTACCTGCCGCTGGGCACCACGGACTTCACCGCCGGCCTGCAACGCATCATCGACAAGCTCAAGGACCAGTCGGGTAACAAGGTCCTGTCGGTGGCCTGGGCCGGCAGCCCCACGCCTTTCCCGAAGATCGCCGACCTGGAGCTGGAGAAGCGCTACGGCATCAAGCTGGCCACGGGGGGCAACATCCTGCCGGCCATGGTGGCCTACAAGAACTTCCCCGGCATGGAAGGGGCGCTGTACTACTACTTCGGCATCCCCAAGAACCCGGTGAACGAGTGGCTGGTGGCCAACCACTACAGCAAGTTCAAGAGCCCACCGGACTTCTTCACTGCCGGCGGCATGAGTGCGGCCATTGCGGTGGTGGAGGCGCTGAAGAAGACCAACGGCGACACCAACACCAACAAGCTCATTTCCACGATGGAGGGCATGAGCTTCGAGACCCCCAAGGGCAAGATGACCTTCCGCAAGGAAGATCACCAGGCCATGCAGGACATGTACCACTTCCGCATCAAGAACGACCCCGCCTTCCCCTGGGGCGTGCCCGAGCTGGTACGGGTGATCAAGGCGGAAGAGCTCAACATCCCGATTCGCAACAAGCGTTGAGGGCGCTGTGCGCATCAACGCGCACCGAAGCCGATGCTTGAAACCCGGGACCTGACCATCCGCTTTGGCGGCCACGTGGCGGTGGACGCGGTGTCATGCCGCTTCGAGCCGGGCACACTCACGGCCATCGTCGGGCCCAACGGGGCGGGCAAGACCACCTACTTCAACCTGATCAGCGGACAGCTGCCGGCGAGCGCCGGGCAGGTGCTGCTGGACGGTGAAGACCTGAGTGCGCTACCCGCGCCGCTGCGCACCCGCAAGGGGCTGGGGCGGGCCTTTCAGCTCACGCAGCTTTTTCCCAACCTCTCGGTGCTGGAGAACGTGCGTCTGGCGGTGCAGGCCCGCGAGCAGGGGCGCCAGCAGATGCGCACCGGGGCGGCGTGGCAAGGGGGGCTGGATCTGTTCAAGGTGTGGCTGGACCGCCAGAGCTGGATCGACGAGGCGCAGGCGCTGCTGCGCCAGGTGCAACTGGCGGAGCGCGCCGATCAGCCCGCCGCCGCACTGCCGCACGGCGACCAGCGCAAGCTGGAAGTGGCGCTGCTGATGGCGCTGGACCCCAAGGTCTACCTCTTCGACGAACCCACGGCCGGCATGAGCGTGGACGACGCGCCCGTGGTGCTGGACCTGATCCGCGCGTTGAAGACCCGGCGCGACCGCTCCATCCTACTGGTGGAGCACAAGATGGACGTGGTGCGCGAGCTGTCGGACCGCATCGTGGTGCTGCACAACGGCCGGCTGGTGGCCGATGGGGTACCGGCGGCCGTCATGGCCTCGCCCATCGTGCAGCAGGCCTATCTGGGCCTGGGGCCTGAAGACCATGACGGCGCCGGCGCGATGACCGAGACCGCGGTCGAAGGAGCCGGGCGGTGAGCGCTTTGCTGACCCTGCGCGGCGTGCACACGCACATCGGGGCGTACCACATCCTGCACGGGGTGGACCTGGAGGTGCCCGCAGGCCAGGTGACCATGCTGCTGGGCCGCAACGGCGCCGGCAAGACCACCACCTTGCGCACCATCATGGGCCTGTGGCCCGCCAGCCAGGGCGAGTTGCACTTCCGCGGCCAGCCGCTGCGGGGCCAGGCCACGCCCGACATCGCACAGCTGGGCATCGCCTACGTGCCCGAGAGCATGGGCATCTTCACCGACCTGACGGTGCAGGAGAACATGCTGCTGGCCGCGCGCAGCGCGCGCCATGCCGACGAGCTGGACGCCCACCGTCTGGCCTGGATCTTCGGCCTGTTCCCCCCGCTCAAGACCTTCTGGCTCTTCCCGGCGGGCAAGCTCAGCGGCGGGCAGAAGCAGATGCTGGCCGTCGGGCGTGCCATCGTCGAGCCGCGCGAACTGATCCTGATCGACGAACCCAGCAAGGGGCTGGCGCCCGCCATCGTGCGCAACCTGATCACGGCCCTGCGCGAGCTCAAGGCCCAGCGCACCAGCATCCTGCTGGTGGAGCAGAACTTCATGATGGCGCGCGAGCTGGGCGACACGGTGGCGGTGATGGACGACGGGCGCGTGGTGCACCGCGGAGCCATGGCCGAACTGGCCGAAGACGAGAGCCTGCAGCGCCGCCTGCTGGGCCTGAGCCTGGGGAATCACGGATGAGCGACATCGCCACGGCCGCACCGGCGGCCATCCCGAAAGCGGCCTTCGACTGGCGCCCGGCTGCACTGCTGCTGGCCGTGCCGTTGCTGGCGCTGCCGCTGCTCGGCAACACCAGCACCTGGATCACGCTCACCTTCGCCGGGCTGGCCATGGGCCTGATCATCTTCGTCATCGCCTCGGGCCTCACGCTGGTGTTCGGCCTGATGGACGTGCTGAACTTCGGCCATGGCGTGTTCATTGCGCTCGGCGCCTTCATGGCCACCAGCGTGATGGGCTGGACGGCCACGGCCGACGGTCCGACCGTGGCCGGTGTGTTCCTGGCCATGCTCGTGGCCATGGCCGTGGCCGGTGCGGCCGGCTGGGCTTTCGAGCGCGTGATCGTGCGGCCTGTCTACGGCCTGCACCTCAAGCAGATCCTCATCACCATGGGCGGCATGATCGTCGGCGAGGAACTGATCAAGGTGATCTGGGGCCCGCTGCAGATTGCCCTGCCGCTGCCGCAGGCCCTGCGCGGCGCCTGGTACGTGGGCGAAGCCGCCATCGAGCGCTACCGCGTGCTGGCCTGCGTGATCGGGCTGCTGGTTTTCCTGGCCTTGGTCTTCACCTTGAACCGCACCAAGCTCGGCCTGCTGATCCGTGCCGGCGTGCAGGATCGCTCGATGGTGGAGGCACTCGGTTACCGCATCCAGCGCCTGTTCGTGGGTGTGTTCGTCGGCGGCTCGGCGCTGGCCGGCCTGGGCGGCGTGCTGTGGGGGCTGTACCAGCAGAGCGTCACGCCGCAGATCGGCGCGCAGGTCAACGTGCTGATCTTCATCGTCATCATCATCGGCGGCCTGGGCTCCACCTTCGGCTGCTTTGTCGGTGCGCTGCTGGTGGGGCTGATGGCCAACTACACCGGCTACCTCGCGCCCAAGCTGGCGCTGTTCTCCAACATCGCGCTGATGGTGGCGGTGCTGCTGTGGCGGCCGCAGGGCCTGTACCCGGTGAAGTCATGACCCCTCGCCACGTTTCATGATCCACCGCCTGCTCTCCCACGATCTGCCGCGCAGCCGCTGGCTGGCCGCGGCGCTGCTGCTGATCCTGGTGACGCTGGCGCTGGCGCCCTTCCTGTTCCCGGGCGCGCGCGGCATCTCGGTGGCCGCCAAGATCCTGGTCTTCGTGCTGCTGGTGGCCAGTTACGACCTGCTGCTGGGCTACACCGGCATCGTCAGCTTCGCCCACACCATGTTCTTCGGCATCGGCGCCTACGGCGTGGCCATTGCCAGCGAACGCATGGGCCCCGGCTGGGCAGCGGTGGGCCTGGGCTTGGCGGTGGCGTTGGCCGTCTCGCTGCTCCTAGCCTTGGTGATCGGCCTGTTCAGCCTGCGCGTGAAGGCCATCTTCTTTGCCATGATCACGCTGGCGGTGGCCACCGCCTTCCAGACCCTGGCCTCGCAGCTCAGCGAGTTCACGGGGGGCGAGGACGGCCTGAACTTCAAGAACCCCGCCTGGCTGAGCCCTTCCTTCGAGCCCTTCGAGACCGAGGTGCTGGGCCTGCTGATCGACGGCAAGACACTCACCTACTGGCTGATCTTCGCGGTGGTGGGGGTGCTGTTCCTGGTGCTGCTGCGCATCGTGAACTCGCCCTTCGGGCGCGTGCTGCAGGCCATCCGCGAGAACGACTT
>CANHVY010000021.1 GCA_947464185.1 Burkholderiales bacterium | reverse complement strand
CTGGCGCTGGATACCTCTTTGGTGGACGACGTGGTGCTGGGCTGCGTCACCCCCGTGGGTGAGCAGGGCGCCGACATCGCCCGCACCGCGGTGCTGGACGCCGACTGGGCCCAGACCGTGGCCGGCGTCACGCAAAGCCGGTTCTGCGCCAGCGGGCTGGAATCGGTGAACCTGGCCGCGGCCAAGGTCAAGAGCGGCTGGGAAGATCTGGTGGTGGCCGGCGGGGTGGAGAGCATGAGCCGCTGGCCCATGGGCAGCGACGGCGGTGCCTGGGTGCTGGACCCGCGCGTCAACCAGAAGCTGGGCTTCACGCCCCAGGGTATCGGCGCCGACCTGATCGCCACGCTCGAAGGCTGGGGCCGCGCCGATGTGGACGCCTTTGCGCTGCGCTCGCACCAGCGCGCCGCCGCGGCCCGCGCTGAAGCGCGCTTCAGCCGCTCCGTGGTACCGGTGCGCGACATCGCCGGCCTGATGATGCTGGACCATGACGAGACCATCCGGCCCGAGGCTAGCCTGGAGGCGATGGCCTCGCTGAAGCCCTCGTTCGCGCAGATGGGCACCATGGGTTTCGACGCCACCGCGCTGCGCAAGTACACGACGGTCGAGCGCATCGACCACGTGCACCACGCCGGCAACTCTTCCGGCATCGTCGACGGTGCCGCGCTGATGCTGGTCGGCTCCAAGGGCGGTGGTGAGGCGGCCGGGTTGAAACCGCGTGCCCGCATCCGGGCCGCCGCCGTTGTAGGCTCCGAGCCCACCATCATGCTCACTGGCCCGACGCCAGCCTGCCGCAAGGCCTTGGCAAAGGCCGGCATGAGCCCGCAGGACGTGGACTTGTGGGAGATCAACGAGGCCTTCGCCGTCGTGCCCATGAAGACGGCGCGCGACCTGGGCCTGGACATGGACCGCGTGAACGTCAACGGCGGCTCCATCGCCATGGGCCATCCCTTGGGCGCCACCGGCTGCATCCTGCTCGGCACGCTGCTGGACGAGTTGGAGCGGCGCGACCTCAGCACGGGCGCCGCCACGCTGTGCGTGGGCGGCGGCATGGGCATCGCCACCATCATCGAGAGGGTGTGACCATGACAGACGCTGTGACGCTTCAGCTGGGCGAGGACGGTGTCCTGCTGGCGGTGATGGACCTGCCCGGACGGCCCATGAACGTGGTGGGCGATGCGCTGATGCTGGGCATTGCGCAGGCCGTAGAGCGCATGGCCGACCCCGCCGTGAAGGGCCTGGTGCTGACCTCGGGCAAGGTCGACTTCTGCGCGGGGGGTGACCTGGATCGCATGTCGCGCTGGACCCGGCCGGAAGAGCCTTTCGAGGCCAGCATGGCGATGAAGGCCCAGTTGCGCCGGCTGGAGACTCAGGGCAAACCGGTGGTGGCCGCGATCAACGGTCACGCCCTGGGCGGCGGGTTGGAAATCGCCCTGGCCTGCCACGCCCGCATCGCGGTAGATGACTCCCGGCTGAAGATCGGCCAGCCCGAGGTGAAGTTCGGACTGCTGCCTGGGGGCGGCGGCACGGTGCGCCTGCCGCGCCTGATCGGCATTCAGGCCGCCCTGCAACTGATGACCGAAGGCACCGACCTCTCGCCCCAGAAGGCTCTGGCGCTCGGCCTGCTGGCTGCGGTGGCGCAGAACCGTGACGACCTGCTCGCGCAGGCCCGTGCCTGGGTGCTGGCGCATCCGGCCCCGCGCCAGCCTTGGGACGAGCCCAAGTTCCGCTTCCCCGGCGGGGATTCGCGCTCGCCGGCCATGGCGCAGTTGTGGACTGTCGCGCCCTCGGTGGCCTCGGCCCGAACCTGGGGCAACCTGCCGGCCGTGCAGCACATCATGAGCAGCGTCTACGAGGGCGGCCTGCTGGGCTTTGAGGCGGCCTGCGAGGTGGAAAGCCGCTACTTCGCAGCCTGTGCCATGTCACAGGCCAGCAAGAACATGATCGGCACGCTGTGGCATCAGCTCAATGCGCTGAAGAAGGGGGCCTCGCGACCGGCAGGGCAGCCTGCGGTGAAGGTGCGCAAGCTGGGTGTGCTGGGGGCCGGCATGATGGGCGCCGGCATCGCCTACGTGGCGGCCAAGGCCGGCCTGGAGGTGGTGCTGCTGGACAGCTCGCAACAGGGTGCCGAGCGCGGCAAGGTCTGGTCGCAGGGTCTGCTGGACGGCGCGGTGCGCAAGGGCCGCAGCACGCCGTCGAAGCGCGATGCGCTGCTGGCCCTCATCACGCCCACCACCGACTTTGCCGCCCTGTCCGGCTGCGATCTGGTGATCGAGGCCGTGTTCGAGGACCGCGCGGTCAAGGCTGAGGTCACGGCCAAGGCCGAGGCCGTGATCGGCGCCGATACGGTGTTCGCCTCCAACACCTCCACCTTGCCCATCACCGGGCTGGCCCAGGCCAGCGCCCGGCCTGAGCACTTCATTGGCCTGCACTTCTTCAGCCCGGTGGACAAGATGCCGCTGGTGGAAATCATCGTGGGCGCGCAGACCTCGGACGCCACACTGGCGCGGGGGTTTGATTTCGTGCAGCAGATCGGCAAGACGCCCATCGTGGTGAACGACTCGCGCGGCTTCTACACCAGCCGCGTCTTCGCCACCTACGTGATGGAAGGCATTGCCATGCTCAAGGAAGGCGTGCACCCGCGCAGCATCGAGGTGGCCGGGCAGCAGGCCGGCATGCCCATGCCGCCGCTGGCGCTGCAGGACGAGGTCTCGCTGTCGCTGAGCCTGCACGTGGCCGAGCAGACACGCAAGGATCTCCTGGTCGAGGGCCGCCCCACTGCCGAGCACCCGGCTTTGAGTGTGATCCGCGACTTGTGTGGCATCGGCCGCGTGGGCAAGAAGGTGGGCCAGGGCTTCTACGACTGGCCGGGCCGTGAGGCCGCCGTGGACGGCGCGGACGCGGCGGGAAGTGACAAGGGCCAGAGCAGCGAGAAGGGCGCGAAGGGTGAGAAACGCCTGTGGCCCGGCCTGGCCGAGCGCTACCCGGTGGCGGAGCAGCAGCCCGCGCAGCGCGAACTGATGGACCGCCTGATGTTCATCCAGGCCAACGAGGCCGCGCGCTGCCTGGAGGAGGGCGTGCTGCGCTCGGTGGCCGACGGCAACATCGGCAGCATCATGGGCTGGGGTTTCGCGCCGTTCGAGGGCGGGGCGCTGCAGTTCATCAATGCCCGCGGCGTCGGCGCCTTCGTCGAGCGCTGCCGCGAGCTGGCGGTGCGCCACGGGCCGCGCTTCGAGCCCGCTGCCTTGCTGGTGAAGCTGGCGGCCGAGGGGTGGCCGGTGGCCGATCGCTGAGGGTGGATTGAAGCCGCCTGAGCCCTTGGCCTCCAACCGTCGAGAGGGCCGTCTCGAAGCACCTGCACCGCGTCTGCATAGGGTGGTTCGCTTCGACCGGCTCGACGCCCTGAGAGGGCTGGCCATCGTGTGGA
The DNA here is from genome assembly GCA_947464185.1 of Burkholderiales bacterium. Lineage (GTDB taxonomy): Bacteria > Pseudomonadota > Gammaproteobacteria > Burkholderiales > Burkholderiaceae_C > Rubrivivax. The sequence continues at coordinate 65,411 of CANHVY010000021.1, read as the reverse complement.
TGGCCGGCTTTCACTTCTGCTTCGATCTGAACCACCTGGGCTTCTGGTTGCCGCGGCAGGACTTCTATGGCGACCCGTTCTGGACGGTCCAGCGCACGGCCATCGTCAGCCTGTTCCTGTTCTGCGCCGGGCTCTCGCAGGCAGTAGCCTTGCAAGCCGGGCAGACCTGGCCTCGCTTCTGGCGCCGTTGGTGGCAGGTGGCGGGCTGTGCGTTGCTGGTCAGTGCCGGTTCGGCGCTGATGTTTCCCCAAAGCTGGATCAGCTTTGGCGTGCTGCATGGCATTGCAGTGATGCTCTTGCTCACGCGGGTGCTGGCCTGGTCGTCCAGCGCCCTGGACCGTTCCGCGACGGCGCAGGCCGGTCGTTCGTCCCACCAGTGCTCGGGCGGGGCGGGCTTGTTGTTGTTTTTCGCCTTGGGCGCGGTCTGCCTGCTGCTGCCGGCGCTGGTGTCTCATCCCTTCTTCGACACCCGCTGGAGCAACTGGGTGGGCCTGGTGACGAGCAAGCCCATCACCGAGGACTACGTGCCGGTGTTGCCCTGGCTGGGGGTGATGCTGTGGGGCCTGGCGGCGGGCCGCTTGATCCTTGCCAGGCGTCCTCAGTGGCTGGCGGGCGCCGTGCCGGCTGCGATGCGTCCTCTGGCCGTGCTGGGGCGCTGGAGCCTGAGCTTCTATATGGTCCATCAGCCGGTGCTCATCGGCGTGCTGATGGCGGTGGCGACAATGCGCTGATGACCTCCAAAGTGCCGCCCCCCAAAGTCCTGTTCGGCTTCCACGCCGTCACCGTGCGCCTCAAGACATCGCCCGCCTCCGTCATCGAGGTGCATGTCGACGCGACCCGGCGCGACGCCCGCATGCGCCAGTTCGTCGATCGTGTGCAAGCGGCGGGCGTGAAGGTGGTCGACAGCGACGATGCCCGGCTGGCCCAGCTGGCCGGCTCTGGCCGCCATCAAGGGGTGGTGGCACGGGTGTCGGCAGTCAAGACCTCGCACTCCTTGGACGATGTGCTGGACACCGTAGAGGCCGAAGGCCGGGGCCCCGCGCTGGTGCTGGTGCTGGACGGTGTGACCGATCCCCACAACCTGGGCGCCTGCCTGCGCACCGCTGACGGCGCAGGGGCCCATGCCGTGATCGCGCCCAAGGACCATGCCGTGGGCCTGAATGCGACGGTGGCCAAGGTGGCCAGCGGGGCCGCCGAGACAGTGCCCTACCTGATGGTGACCAACCTGGCGCGCACGCTCGGCGAGTTGCAGGACCGCGGTCTGCGTGTCGTCGGCACCAGCGACGATGCCCCCGAGACCCTGTACGACCTGGACCTCACCGGCCCCGTGGCCCTGGTGCTGGGGGCCGAAGGCACCGGCCTGCGCCAACTCACCCGCAAGACCTGTGACGAACTCGTACAAATCCCCATGCAGGGGGCGGTGGAGAGCCTGAACGTGTCCGTGGCCTCGGCCGTGTGTCTGTACGAGGCGCTGCGCCAGCGCCGGGCGGCCGCGGCCACCGCTGACTGATCAAGCCCCAGCAAGCCGGATCCCCTGGAGACCCCCATGCCCGTCATCGACGTTCGTCATCCCCTGGTCAAGCACAAGGTCGGCCTGCTGCGCGAAGCCGACATCTCGACCAAGAAGTTCCGTGAGATCACGGGCGAACTCGCCGCCTTGCTGACCTACGAGGCCACGGCCGACTTCCCGCTCGAAAAGCACGGCATCGACTGCTGGAGCGGCCCGGTGGAGGTGGACCAGATTGCCGGCAAGAAGGTCACGGTGGTGCCCATCCTGCGCGCCGGCCTGGGCATGCTGGACGGCGTGCTGATGATGGTGCCCAACGCCAAGGTGAGCGTGGTGGGCCTGAGCCGCGACCACGACACCCTGCAGCCGCGCCATTACTACGAGAACTTCGTGGGCCGGCTGGAAGAGCGCACGGCGCTGATCGTGGACCCCATGCTGGCCACTGCCGGCTCGATGATCGCCACCGTGGACCTGTTGAAGGAACGCGGCTGCAAGGACGTGCGGGCCCTGGTGCTGGTGGCCGCACCCGAAGGCATCCGGGCCCTGGAGGCCGCGCATCCCGACGTGCGCTGCTGGACCGCCGCTGTGGACAGCCACCTCAACGAGGTGGGCTACATCATCCCGGGCCTGGGCGATGCGGGCGACAAGATCTTTGGCACCAAGGGCTGATCACACCCAGCCCAGCACACCGGCCCCCGCGCCCACCGCAATCGGCCACAGCGGGCTGAAGCGGGTACGGGTCATCCAGATCATCGTGCCGGCAAACAGCACCCAGGCCGTCCAGGCCTGGCGCGTGGGCTCGGTCAGGATCCAGCTGGTGGCCACCAGCAGGCCTATGGTCAGCGGCGCCAGCCCTTGTGTGAAGGCCTGGACCTCTCGCCTGTCCTTGCGGTCGCGCCGGTAGCGGCCGGCGGCGATGGCCAGCACGGCTGAGGGCACCAGGCTGCCGCCCAGGGTGGCCAGCACGCCCACCATGCCGGCGACATTGAACCCGATGACCGCCACGAACAGCACGTTCGGCCCCGGCGCGGCCTGGGCCAGCGCCACCGAGGCGCTGAGCTGGGCGTCGCTCAGCCAGGACTTGTGCACGACCACGTAACGGTGCATGTCTGGCACGGTGGTGATGGCGCCGCCCACGGCCAGCAGCGACAGCATCGTGAAGTGGAAGAACAGGCCCCACCAGTCGGCTGGACCCAGGCCCAGCGTGCCGAACCACAGGGCGTTCACGGTCGCAGCTTCCACCAGGCCAGGGCCCAGGACAGCGGCACCAGGGCAGCCAGCACACCGGCCATCGGCCAGCGCATCACGCCCACGGCAAGTACCGTGGCCAGCGCCAGCAAGGCGCACCATGCCGGGCCCATGCGGTTGGACTTCAAAGTGCCGGTGACCTTCCAGGCCGTGGACAGGATCAGCGCAGCCGCCACCACACCCATGCCTCGCAAGGCTCCGGTCACCTCAGGCGAGCCACCCGCCTGGCGCACCAGGAGGGTGAGAGCCAGCACGATGGTCAATGGCGCCAGCAGCAACCCCGCCAGGGCCGCCAGTGCGCCACGCCAACCGAAGTGCCGGTCGCCGTACATGAGCGCCATGTTCACGATGTTCGGCCCGGGCAAGATCTGTCCGAGCGACAGCAGTTCGACGAATTCCGCCTGGGTCAGCCAGCGGCGCCGTTCGACCAACTCCCGTTGCGCGACCGGTAGCACGCCCCCGAACCCCTGCAGGGCCAGGCGGTTGAAGGCAAAGAACAGCTCGGCAGCTGACTGGGGAACGGAGCCTGCCTGCGTTGCCGGGGACGGCGGCATAGCGCTGCCAGCATCGTGCATCAGCGTAAGACCTTCACTGCGTGACCTGCGGCGCCGGCGCTTGAGCGCAAAAGCTTCAGCGCTGCACCATCAACGCTTCACCTTCAAAGCTTCAGGGTTGATGATGTTCGTGGGTTCACTGCGGATGAAGTTCACCACGTTCTCGAACGCGGCGCGGAAGTACAGCTCGTAGCTGTCCTGCTCTACATATCCCAGGTGCGGTGTGCACACGGCGTTTTCCAGGCGCAGCAGCGGGTGGCCTTGCAGAATTGGCTCGCTCTCGAAGACGTCCACTGCCGCCATGCCTGGGCGGCCGCGGTTGAGGGCTGAGACCAGAGCACCGTCTTCCAGCAGTTCCGCACGCGAGGTGTTGACGAACAGGGCCGTGGGCTTCATGCGGGCCAGGTCTTCGGCGGTGATGATGTGCCGGGTGGCTTCGTTCAGGCGCAGGTGCACGGAGATCACGTCGCAGTCGGCGAAGAAGGCCTCCCGGGTCTGCGCGACCTCAAAGCCGTCGGCCGCCGCCTTCAGGCGCGACGCTTCGCGTCCCCAGATCACCACCTTCATGCCAAAGGCACGGCCGTAGCCTGCGAGCAACTGGCCAATCTTGCCGTTGCCCCAGATGCCCAGCGTCTTGCCCCGCAGCACCATGCCCACCCCGAAATTGGCCGGCATGGAGGCGGCCTTCAAACCGCTCTGTTGCCAGGCGCCGTGCTTGAGATTGCCGATGTACTGCGGCAGGCGTCGCATCGCGGCCATGATCAAGGCCCAGGTCAACTCGGCTGGCGCCACAGGTGAGCCTACGCCTTCGGCCACCGCGATGCCCAGCTTGGTGCAGGCTTCCACGTCGATGTGGGCGCCGACCTTGCCGGTCTGCGCAATCAGCTTCAACTTGGGCAGCTTCTCCAGCAACTGGCGCGGGAAGTGGGTGCGTTCGCGGATGGGCACCAGCACTTCGGCGTCGCGCAGGCGCACGGACAACTGGCCGATGCCCTTGACCGTGTTGGTGAACACCTTGGCGTGCAGCGGTTCCATCAGTGCGGCGCAAGGCAGCTTGCGCACGGCATCTTGGTAATCGTCGAGGATGATGACGTTCATGGGGATCGGGGTCACGGGTGCTGGCGCCTGAACCAGGCCCGGACCCAGGCTGCGCCCCAGGTGAGGGGCAGGGGAATGCGGAATGTGGAACGCGAATGCGGACGGGGTTGGATTTTGCTCCCGGATCTGCCCCGTTCCGCGCCGGCCCGGCGCAACGGTAGGATGACCCCCAAGCTTGCGCCCTGCCTGGCCACTGACGCCTGCGTCTGGGCCGCCGCGGCGTTCACCCCGTCCACCCCGTCCACCCAGGAGAAGACCTCATGAGCATCTCGATGCATTCCGCCAGCGCGCCGGTGTTCCAGCGCCTGCTGCACAACATGCTGAACTGGCTGGACAAGGCCGAGGCCCATGCCCAGGCGCGCGGTTTCGACCCCGTCAACTACCTGGGTCTGCGCTTGGCACCCGACATGCTCCCGCTGGCGCGCCAGATCCAGATCGCCAGCGATGCTGCCAAGGCCTGCATGGCCCGGCTGGCCGGCCAGGAACTGCCCAAGTGGGCCGATGACGAGGCCACGCTGGACGATCTGCGTGCGCGCATCCGCAAGACCATCGACTACGTGGCGTCGTTCGAGCCGGCGCAGATCGATGGCTCCGAGACGCGCGAGATCCAGATCGTCAAGCGCAATGGCGATGTGCTGCGCTACCAGGGCGAGGAGTACCTGAAGCACAACGCCATGCCCAACTTCTACTTCCACGCCACCACGCTGTATGCGCTGCTCAGGCAGGCCGGCGTGGCGGTGGGCAAGGGCGATTACCTCGGCGCCTGAGCCGTGAGCGTGGCGCAGGACCGGGCTGCGGGCCGCACGGGAGCCGTCCGGCCGGTGTGGCGTGTCTGGGGCGCGCGTCTGCTGTGGGCTGCTACGGGCCTGCTGCTGGCGATAACGGCTGCGGCCGGGTTCTACGTGTGGCGCGCCACCCCTGCGACCAACGGCACCCTGCAGCTTGCCGGCGCGAGCGGCGAGATCCGCATCCTGCGCGACGCGCAGGGTATCCCGACGATCCGCGCCGCCAGTGTGCGCGACGTGATGTTCGGGCTGGGGGTGGCGCATGCACAGGACCGTCTGTGGCAGCTCGAAACCCACCGCCGCATCGGCTCAGGCCGCCTGGCCGAGGCCTTCGGCGAAGGGGCGCTGGAGACCGACCGCTTTCTGCGCGCGCTGGGTGTGCGGCGTGCCGCACAGGCCCAGTGGGAGGCCACCCAGGGCGAGTCGCGTGAAGTGCTGCAGGCTTATGCCGCAGGCATCAATGCCGTGTTGCGCCAGGCGCTGGGCGCCCGCCCCCCGGAGTACCTGATCCTGGGCCTGCAGCCCGAGGACTGGACGCCGGTGGACAGCCTGGCGTGGGCCATCATGATGGCCTGGGATCTGGGCGGCAACTGGAACAGCGAGTTGCAGCGCATGCGGCTGGCCTTGACCTTCCCGGCGCAGCGCGTCCACGAACTGATGCCGCCTTATCCGGGCGAACCGCCCGCAGCAACGGCCGACGTCTCGACCCTGTACCGTGAACTGAAGATCGGTGCGACCGGCGCCACCCAGTCCTGGCTGAGCTTGCCCGAGCAGGCGCCACCTTCGGGCGTGGAGGGGGTGGGCTCCAACAACTGGGTGCTGGCGGGCAAGCGCACTACCACGGGCGCGCCCCTGCTGGCCAACGACCCGCACCTCAAGCTCAGCGCCCCGGCGCTGTGGTACTTCGCACGCCTCGAGGCTCCGGGGCTGCGGGCTGCCGGTGCCACCATGCCCGGCGTGCCCTCCATCGTGCTGGGTCAGAACGCTGACGTCGCCTGGGGCTTCACCAACACCGGCCCGGATGTCCAGGACCTGTACCTGGAGCGCCTGAAGGCGGGTGATGCCGCGCAGTACCAGACGCCCTCCGGCTGGGCGGCTTTCAGCACAGTGGATGAGGAGATCCGCGTCAAGGGCCGCAGCGAGCCGGTGCGCCTGAAGGTGCGCAGCACCCGCCACGGGCCGGTCATCTCCGACGCCGGCACCGCGGCAGACCTGGTGGGTGCCAAGGGCGGTTCGCCAGATCTCGTGCTGGCCATGCGCTGGACGGCGCTGGACCCGGACACCGATCCGGTGGGCGCCGGGCTCAAGATGATGCGGGCCACCTCGGTCGAGGCCTTCGTGCAGGCCTCCCGAGACTGGGTGGCGCCGATGCAGAACATGGTGGTGGCCGACCGCGCAGGGCGGATCGGCTTTGTGGCCGCGGGGCGGGTGCCGGTCCGCCGACCCGACAACGACCTCAAGGGCCTGGCCCCGGCCCCGGGCTGGGACGCCCGCTACGACTGGGCCGGCTGGGTGCCGCTGGACGAGACGCCGCGCGAGTTCGACCCCGAGCGTGGCTGGCTGGCCACGGCCAACCAGCGCATTCACCCGCCAGACTACCCGCACCACATCAGCAGCGACTGGGCCGCGCCGTGGCGCCAGCAGCGCATCGAGCAGCTGCTGGAGCAGCGCCCCAAGCACTCCCTCGACGACCTGGCGCGCATGCACGCTGACGTGGTGTCATTGGCCGCCGTCAAGCTGCTGCCCTGGTTGCAGGGCGCGCGGCCTGCCCACGCCTTGACCGGCGCGGCGCAGGCGCAGCTCGCGGGCTGGGACGGCGCCATGGGGGCCGAAAAGGCCGCCCCCCTGATCCACTGGGCCTGGGTGCGGTATCTTACCAAGGCGCTGCTTGCCGACGAGTTTGGCAGCGAGGAGGCCTTTGCCAAGGTGTTTCCCAGCCGCACGTTCCGCGACGCCGTGGAGGGCATCCTGGAGCGGCGCGACGCCTGGTGGTGCGACGACAAGCGCACGCCGGCCGTGGAGACCTGCGAAGACATCGCTTCGCGCGCACTGGCTGCGGCACTGGACGAGCTCTCGGCTCGATTCGGCCAGGACCCGGCCGCCTGGCGCTGGGGCCAGGCGCACCAGGCCGTGTCGGAGCATCGACCTTTCAGCCGCGTGCGGGCGCTGGCGCAGCTGTTTGAGCTGCGTCGGCCTGTCGGCGGTGACACTTACACCGTCAACGTCTCGCGCGTGAGCCTGCGCCCTGACGCTGTCACGGGCGAGCTCTACCTCAACGACCACGGGCCAAGCCTGCGCGCGCTGTACGACCTGGCCGACCCGCGACAGTCACGCGTGATGCACAGCACCGGCCAGAGCGGACTGCCCTGGGCCACGGGCTACCGCAGCTTCAAGGATGCCTGGGTGCGCGGCGACTATGTGCCGCTGTGGATCGAGGGGGCCCAGGCTGCCGCAGGCGGCACCCTGGTCATCAGCCCGGCGCCCTGAACGGGCCTCACATCAGCATCGTGTTGCGGATCAACCCCACTGCAACGCCTTCGAGCTCGAAGCTGCTGTCGTCAGGCGACACCACGATGGTGCTGAAGTCGGGGTTCTCGGGGATGAGTTCGATGTGGCGCTGGGTCTTGCGCAGGCGCTTGACCGTCACCTCGTCCCCCAGGCGCGCCACCACGATCTGCCCGTTCTTGGCCTCGCGGGCCTTCTGCACGGCCAGCAGGTCGCCGTCCATGATGCCGGCGTCGCGCATGCTCATGCCGCGCACCTTCAGCAGGTAGTCGGGCTTGCGCTGGAACATGGTGGCCTCCACCACGTAGGTCTGGTCGATGTGCTCCTGCGCCAGGATGGGGCTGCCAGCGGCCACGCGGCCCACCAGGGGCAGCGTGAGTTGCGCAAAGCCGGGCAGGGGCAGCGAGAACTGCTTGCCGTAGGGGTTGGCGCGGGCCTCGTTCAGGGCGCGCAATGTGTCAGACTTCAAGCGGATGCCGCGCGAGGTGCCCCCCACCAGCTCGATCACGCCCTTGCGGGCCAGCGCCTTCAGGTGCTCCTCCGCGGCGTTGGCCGACTTGAAGCCCAGCTCGGCCGCGATTTCCGCCCGGGTGGGCGGCGCCCCGGTCCGCTCGATGGCGCTTTGCACCAGGTCCAGGATCTGCTGCTGGCGGTCGGTCAGCTTGGGGGTGTCGTCGAGCATGCGCTTCTCCTGAGGTGTCCTGGTGATGCATCCAGTGACTGTATTTTCATCCAGATGTCCGGGCGTGGCAAGCCGTGGCGCCCGGACTCACACGCGTGAAGGCCCTTGATGCAGCAAAGAGATGACGTCGCACCGCACACGATCGTGGTGCTGGGCACGGGGGGCACCATTGCCGGTGCTTCCGCAAGTGCCACCGACAACGTGGGCTACGCTTCAGCGCAGCGGGGGGTGCAGGCCCTGGTGGATACCGTGCCGGCGCTGGCCCGCTGGCCGCTGGAGGCCGAGCAGGTGGCGCAACTCGACAGCAAGGACATGGGCCCTGCGATCTGGTCCGCGCTGGTGGCGCGGGTGCGGGCCCATCTGGCCCGGCCCGAGGTGCGCGGGGTGGTGATCACCCACGGCACGGACACCCTGGAGGAAACGGCCTGGCTGCTGCACCGCACCGTGGGGGCGCCCCTGGACACCAAGCCCGTGGTGCTGACGGCCGCCATGCGGCCGGCCACCTCCTTGCAAGCGGATGGCCCGCAGAACCTGCTGGATGCGGTGACCGTGGCCGCGGCGCCAGGGGCCTGCGGCGTGGTGCTGGTGATGGCTGGGCTGGTGTGGGCGGGCGCCGAGGTGCGCAAGGTGCACAGCTACCGTACCGACGCCTTTGGCGCTGGAGATGCCGGGCCGCTGGCGCAGGTGGTGGAGGGGCGGCTGCAGGGCTTCCGACCCTGGCCGGGAAGAGGGCGGAACGCTGGGGGGCCAACACCTGTCGGGACAGCGGGTGGCGCGGGCCCCGTGCAAGGCGAGGGGACCCTGGGCCTGAGACTGCCCGAGGACCCCGAAGCCTGGCCCTGGGTCGAGATCGTCTCCAGCCACGCGGGCGCCGGCCCGCGGGCCGTGCAGGCGCTGGTGAACGCGGGTGTTCGGGGTCTGGTGGTGGCCGGCACCGGCAACGGTACGGTGCACCAGGACCTGGAAGCGGCCTTGCTGCACGCAGTTTCGCAGGGTGTGCCCGTGCTGCGGTCCACCCGATGCGCCGCTGGCGGCATCGTGCCCGGGGGCGCGGATGCGTTGCCTTCAGCGGGCGGGCTCACCCCCGCCCAGGCCCGGGTGGAGTTGACGCTGCGATTGCTGCAGGCGTCTGCCTTCTCCTGAAAGCTTTTCAGGGCTCCCCGCGCGGGAGTGCTTCACAGCCCCTGGGCCTGCAAGGCTTCGATCTGCTCCTGCAGCTCCAGCCAGCGTTCCTCCAGCATGGCCGTTTCGGCGGCGATGTGGTTGAGGCTGCGGCCCAGATCGGCAATCGCGGCCGGGCTGGCGCTGCCCGTGGACAGCGCCGTCTCGGCGGCCGTGCGCTCCTGCCCCAGCTTCTCCAGGCGTTTGTCGATCTGCGCGATCTCGTTGCGCATGGGGCGCGTGGTGTCGGACAGTCGTTGGCGCGCCTGCGCGCGGGCTTTGCGGTCGTCCGCGCCGCCACGGTCGCTGCCGGTGGCGGTACCTGCCGTTCCACCGGCCGCTCGACCGGGGCCTGTCTTGGTCGCAGTGCTGGCACCTGCCGCTGAGGGCTGTTCCCGTGCTGGTGCTGTGGCGGACGCTGTAATGGCGCGGCTGCCAAGCGCTGTGCTTGACGTGGCGGCCGTGGGCCCCACCGCGCCAGGCTTGGGAATCTCCTGCCCGCGTGCCACGGCCCGGCTCACTTCCAGCAGCCAGCGCTGGTAGTCGTCCAGGTCGCCGTCGAAGGGCTCGACGCCGCCACGCGTGACCAGCCAGAACTCGTCGCACACCTCGCGCAGCAGCGCGCGGTCATGGCTGACCAGCAGCACCGTCCCTTCGAACTCGTTGAGGGCAATCGACAGCGCCTCGCGCGTGTTCAGGTCCAGGTGGTTGGTGGGCTCGTCCAGCAGCAGCAGGTTCGGTCGCTGCCAGACGATGGTGGCCAGCACCAGACGGGCGCGCTCTCCGCCCGACAAGGTGCCCACCGGCTGCTGCACCATGTCGCCTTCGAAGCGGAACTGCCCGAGGTAGTTGCGCAGCGCCTGCTCACGCGTGTCGGTGCCCGGCGGCGCGGCCTCGCGGGCCAGGCGCGTCATCAGCTGCAGCGGGGTGTCGTCAGCGTGCAGCAGGTCCATCTCCTGCTGCGCGAAGTAGCCCACGGCCAGGCCCTTGCCCTCGGTGACGGTGCCGCCGAGTGCCGGCAGGGCGCGGGCGATGGTCTTGACCAGGGTGGACTTGCCCTGGCCGTTGGCCCCCAGGATGCCGACGCGCTGACCGGCCATGACCGTGCGGGTGACGTGGCGGACGATGACGGTGGTCTTCTGCCCCCCGGCTGCCTCTGCGCCATCGCCGCTCGCGCTGCGGTAGCCGCACTCCACGTCGCGCAGCGCCAGCATCGGGTTGGGCAGACTCACAGGCTCGCGGAACTCGAAGGCGAAGTCGCTGGCCGTGAGCATCGGGGCCAGTTTTTCCATCCGCGCTAGCGCCTTGACACGGCTCTGCGCCTGCTTGGCCTTGGTGGCCTTGGCCTTGAAGCGGTCTATGAAGCGCTGCAGGTGGGCGATGCGGTCCTGCTGCTTGTCGAACGCCGCCTGGGCCTGCGACATGCGCTCGGCGCGCATGCTCTCGAAAGCGGTGTAGTTGCCGCCGTAGCGCGTGACCTTGCACTCGTCCAGGTGCAGTGTCACGCGGGTCACGGCGTCCAGGAACTCCCGGTCGTGGCTGATGACCACCAGCGTGCCGGCGTAGCGCTGCAGCCAGGCTTCCAGCCACACCAGGGCGTCCAGGTCGAGGTGGTTGGTGGGCTCGTCCAGCAGCAGCAGGTCGGCCGGGCACATCAGCGCGCGTGCCAGTTGCAGCCGCATGCGCCAACCACCCGAGAAGCTGTTGACGGGCGCATCGAGCTGGGTGGTCCGAAAGCCCAGGCCCAGCAGCAAGGCCTGGGCACGCGAGCGGGCGTCAAAGGCGCCAGCCTCGTCCAGCAAGGCGTGCGCCTCGGCCATGGCGTGGCCGTCATCGGCGGCTTCGGCGGCCCGCAGCGCCACCTGCGCGCGTTGCAGCGGCAGGTCGCCTTCGAGCACGAAGTCGGTGGCGCCGTCGGCGGTTTCCGGCATGTGCTGGGCCACCTCGCCCACCTGCCAGCGCGGGGGAATCTCCACCTCGCCTGCGTCCGCATGCAGCCGGCCGGTCAGCAGCGAGAACAGGCTGGACTTGCCCGCGCCGTTGCGGCCCACCAGGCTGGCCTTCTCGCCCGGGTTCAGCGTGAAGGTGGTGCCCTGCAGCACCACCTTCGCGCCGCGCCGCAGCGTGACATCGCGTACGGTGATCATGATGCGATGTCCTCGCGCGTGAGCAGCAGCACCTGATCGTCACCGACGCTGGTGCTCAGCCACAGCGGCGACAGGGTGGGGAACGCCGCCTCGAAGTGAGCCCGCTCGTGGCCGATCTCCAGCACCAGCACGCCGCCGGGCCGAAGGTGGGCAGCGGCCTGGGCCAGCAGTGGGCGGACGAAGTCCATGCCGTCGAGTCCGCCGTCCAGGGCCAGCGCCGGCTCGGCGCGGTATTCGGGGGGCAGGGTCTGCATGGAGGCGCGGTTGACGTAGGGCGGGTTGCACAAGATCAGGTCATACGGGCCGCGGGCGGCCGCCAGGCCGTCACCCTGCCGCAGGGTCACCCGCGCCTCCAAGGCGTGGCGCTGCACGTTGCGCTGCGCCACGGCCAACGCTTCGGCGCTGAGGTCCGTGCCCTCCACCTGCGCCTGCGGCCAGCACAGGGCCGCCAGGACGGCCAGGCTGCCGTTGCCGGTGCACAGGTCCAGCACCCGCGGGGCGCGGGCTTCATCGGTCTCGGGCCTGGGCTCCTGCCCTGCCTCCAGCCAAGCATCCAGCGTGCCCTCGCACAGCACCTCCGCGATCAAGGAGCGCGGCACGATGGTCCGTGCATCAACGAAGAACGGCACGCCCTGCAACCAGGCTTCACCTGTCAGGTAGGCCGCGGGTTGGCGGGTGGCGATGCGCTGGTCCACCAGCGCTTCCACGGCGGCGCACTGCTCGGCACTCAGGAGTTGCTCGGCCACGTCGTCCAGCGCATCCAGGGGCCTCCCCAGACGCCACAGCACCAGCCAGGCGGCCTCGTCAAAGGCATTGGTGGTGCCGTGCCCAAACGAAACGCCCGCCTTCTCCAGGCGGGCGCTGCTGCGCTCGATCAGTTCCAGAACGTTCATGTGGCAGGTGATGGGCGGCCTGCGACCCGTTCGGGGTTCCGCATCAGCCGCTGAGCTCAGGAAACTGCGGTGGCCGTGCGCCGCTGGTGGAGGGTGCCGCCGAAGCAGTCCCGGGACGCAAGGCGGGCGTGTCCGGCCGGTCCTTCGTGGAAGACCCGGCGGGCACCGGTGCTGCCCCGGCGGCGGCCGCACTGTCATGTTGCAGACGCCACATCAGGTTGCTGGCGGAGTCGGCGTGCTGCAGGGCCTCGTCACGGCTGACCTGGCCGGCCCGGACCATGCGGGCCAGGTCTTGCTCGAAGGTCTGGGAGCCGGGGGTCATTGACTTCTCCATGGCGTCTCTCACGCCGTTGAAGTCACCGCGCTCGATGAGTTCGCCAACGAACTTGGTGTTCATCATGACTTCCACCGCCGGAACGCGCCCACCGGTCGTCGAGCGCAGCAGTCGCTGGGCCACCACGGCCTTGAGCCCGGCTGCCATATCCGACAGCAGCGCCGTGCGGGCGTCTGCAGGGTACAGGCTCAGGATGCGGCCCAGCGCGTGGTAGCTGTTGTTGGCATGCAGGGTGGCCACCACCAGGTGGCCCGACAGCGCATAGGACAAGGCCGCAGACATCGTCTCGCGGTCGCGGATTTCGCCGATCAGGATCACGTCAGGGGCCTGGCGCAGGGCATTGCGCAGCGCCACGTGCAGCGAAGCCGTGTCACGTCCGACCTCACGTTGGTTGACCACCGACTTCTTGTGGGTGAACTGGAATTCCACTGGGTCCTCGATGGTGAGGATGTGGCCGCTCAGGTTGCTGTTTCGGTGCTCCAGCATGGCGGCCAGCGTGGTGCTCTTGCCGGTGCCCGTGGCGCCCACCATCAGCACCAGGCCCCTTCGCTCCAGGATCAGGCCCTCCAGTGTCGCGGGCAGGCCCAGATCCGACAAGGTGGGAATGTCACTCGGGATGCAGCGCAGCACCGCCGCGATCGATCCGCTCTGGCGGAAGGCGGACAACCTGAACAGTCCGTCGCCCTGCACCTGCACGCCCACGTTGAGTTCGCCCGACGCATCGAGTTCGGTCAGGTGTTCCGGGGCGACCACCTCGGAGATCAAGGCCCGCACCTGTGCGGCAGTCAGTTGCTGTTCCGACATCGGCACCGTGGTGCCGTGGATCTTGAACTGGACCGGTGCGCCGCTGGACAAGTACACGTCCGAAGCCTGGCGCTGCACCATCAGGCGCAGCACCTTCTCCATGTTGCCGGACATAGCTCGGGGCGACGCCGCAGCCGTCAGGGGGGGTCAGGAACGCAGCAGTTCGTTGATGCTGGTCTTGGCGCGGGTCTGCGCATCGACCTTCTTGACGATCACCGCGCAGTACAGGCTGTACTTGCCATCGGCAGAGGGCAGGCTGCCGCTGACCACCACCGAGCCCGCAGGCACCCGGCCGTAATGCACCTCGCCCGTGGCACGGTCGTAGATCTTCGTGCTCTGGCCGATGTACACGCCCATGCTGAGGACCGAGTTCTCCTCGACGATCACGCCCTCCACGACCTCCGAACGCGCGCCGATGAAGCAGTTGTCCTCGATGATGGTGGGGTTGGCCTGCAGCGGCTCCAGCACGCCGCCAATGCCCACGCCGCCGGACAGGTGCACGTTCTTGCCGATCTGCGCGCATGAGCCCACGGTGGCCCAGGTGTCGACCATGGTCCCTTCGTCGACATAGGCGCCGATGTTGACGTACGACGGCATCAGCACCACGCCCTTGGCGATGTAGCTGCCACGGCGCGCCACTGCAGGAGGCACGACACGAACGCCGGTCTCGCGCATCTGAGCTTCGTCCAGGTGGGCGAACTTCGTCTTGACCTTGTCGAAGAAACCCAGGTCACCGGCCCTCATGATCTGGTTGTCGTTCAGCCGAAAGCTCAGCAACACGGCCTTCTTCACCCACTGGTTCACCTGCCACTGGCCCACCGCCTGACGCTCGGCGACACGGATGCGACCCTTGTTCAGGTTCGAGATCACCTCTTCCACCGCCTCGCGGACCTCTGGGGCGTTCAAGGCATTGATCTGCGCGCGCGATTCCCATGCCGTGTCAATGACGGCTTGCAACTGGGCGGTACTCATGATGGACGGTATTCCTTGGTGAATTGGACGATGCGTTCGGCGGCTTCAACGCACTCTTCAGTGCCCGCCACCAGGGCGAGCCGGATGCGGCCGGCCCCGGGGTTGAGGCCGTGGGCCGGGCGGGCCAGCAGCGAGCCCGGCAAGACCGCCACATTGTATTGAGCGAGCAATCCCAGCGCGTAGGCCACATCGTCCCCGCCGGGCACGCCCGCCCAGAGGTAGAAGCCAGCGTCGGGCAGTTGTACGTCCAGCACGCTTGCCAGCAGCGGCGTGACGCGGTCGAACTTCTGGCGGTACAGCGAGCGATTGGCCACCACATGGGCCTCGTCGTTCCAGGCGGCGATGCTGGCACGCTGCACCACGGTGCTCATGGCACTGCCGTGGTAGGTGCGGTACAGCAGGAACTGCTTGATCAGGCTGGCATCCCCGGCCACGAAGCCGGAGCGCATGCCGGGCACGTTGCTGCGCTTGGACAGGCTGGTGAAGGCGATCAGGCGGCGAAAGTCGCTGCGCCCCAGCGCCGCAGCGGCTTGCAGGCTGCCCAGCGGCGGTTCATCGCCGAAGTAGATCTCCGAGTAGCACTCGTCGCTGGCGATCACGAAGCCGTGGCGATCGCTGAGTTCGAACAGACGCGCCCACTCTGCCTGTGGCATCACCGCGCCGGTGGGGTTGCCCGGCGAGCACACGTAGAGCAGCTGCGTCCGGGCCCAGGTTGCGTCGTCGATGTCGTCCCAGCGCACGGCGAAGTTGCGCGCCGGGTCGCTGTTGGCAAACGCGGTCTGGGCCCCGGCCAGCAGCGCCGCACCCTCGTAGATCTGATAAAACGGATTGGGACACACCACGGTGGCGCCCGGCCGGCTGGCATCCACGACGGTTTGGGCCAGGGCGAACAGCGCCTCGCGTGAACCGTTGACCGGCAAGACCTGCGTGTGGGGGTCGACATTGACGTTGTAGCGTCGCTGCACCCAACGGGCCACCGCTTCACGCAAGGTGGGCTCACCCGCGGTGGCGGGGTAGCTCGACAACCCTCCAAGTGCGTCCAACAAGGCCTGTTCCACCATACGCGGTGTGGGGTGGCGCGGCTCTCCGATCCCCAGGCTGATGGGTCGGTGGGCGACGGCAGGCTGGATGCCGCGGGTGAGTTCGCGCAGACGTTCGAAGGGGTAGGGGTGCAGTCGCTGCAACAGGGGGTTCATCGGTGCGATTATCCCGGCTGGGAAGTCACCGTCTCGACGCTCCGCGGGGGCTGCCTGTCTCGTCTCAAGCCCGCAGGCCGCGGGCGCGGATCGCCAGTCCTATTTCCAGACGCCTCGCAGTTCAGCAGAAATGGCCGCCGCCGATGTTCGAGCCCGTTCCATGGCCTCTTGTGCCAAAGGAAGGCCGCCCGTGGGCTGGGCGAGTTCGCGAGCCTGCTCGATCTGGCCCATCTCCAGACATCGCGCCAGTTCCAACAGCTCATGCCAGGGCCCGCTGTGATAGAGCAGGGCGTTACGCGCCTCCTGCGTCAGACCGATCGGCGCCAGAATCTTCTCCATCGGCATCTGCATCATCACGTCCAGAAGTGACAGCAGGCCGGTGGTGTAGAGCGTGGCCGCGGGTGCCCATATCTGGTCGGCCAGTTCCTCCATAAAGTGGGCCCGGGTGAGCGCCAACTCGTGCAAGGCGACGGCCGTGGGTCGGCTGCCCGAGCGGGTCACCAGCAGCACGGTCAGCAACCTGAACAAGGCCTGCCGGCCCAACAGTTGCAACGCCTGTTCTATCGAATCCACATTGCGGCGCAGTCCGAGCAGCGGACTGTTGGCGTGGCGCAAAATCCGGTAGCTCAGGTCGATGTCACCCCGAATGTCCTGGCCCAACCCCCGTGTGTCGGGCTCGGTCATTGCGCGGTTCAGCAGACGGCACAAGCTGGTGACGTTGGGTGACAGCGTGCCCGATTCGCGCCGCTCTCCTACCCGGTCAAAGAGGCCGGCAGCCATCTCAAACGGGCCGCATAGCGCAGCTTCCAGGTCGTCAATCGTGCGCAGCCCCGTGGCCACCAACTGACATCCCGGCGCTGCCGCTCTGCACGCCTGGGCGCGGCTGAGCAAAGTGCTGATCGTGACGTTGCCAGCGTCCAGCACCACGAACGATGCACCTGCGCGAGGGACGGCCAAGGTCCCCAGTACCCCGCCACGGCTTCTCACGTCCTGCACCCATGGCAACTGCGTTGACAGGGGCGCTGCGGCGTCTGCCACGGTGAACATCATGCCCGGCCGAATCCTGTCGATCACCGCTTGCAAGCGGAGCTCTTTCTCCGTCAGTGTGATCAGCGCCACGCGTCCATTGACGGCGTTGCTGGTCATGCCTCGCAACAGGACTGCTGCCGGACTAGCGCCCTCCGCGGGATCCGCCGTCGCTGTGACGGCTGCCACTTCGAACCCGGCAAGTTGACCATTGCGATGCAAAAGCGGTCTGCGCTGAAGACTGGCCTCGACCACATGGTCGGAGCCACCCTCCGGTTCCGAGCCTCCGGCGTTCGAGGGCGCCTGCGAACCGGCGCTGCCGTCGCTGGTCTTGAGATCGGCAGCATCGGAGCTGCCGGTCTTGAGAAGCTTGTTGAACCAGGACGTCATGTCACGCCACATCGAGCAACAAAAAAGGAGATTGGTGAACCGGGCGTCTTTTCACGTTGCATGAGGCCTTTGTCACATTGCCAAGCCGCCAGCAGGCGGCTCGCCACTCAGTGAAGGCAGTTGCACAGGTGGCGCCGGCCTCCAGCCGCGCTTGCGGTGCTCGGCTGTCACATAAGTGCGGATTCCCCCTCTGACATACCAGTCGGCGCTGATGCGCACGAATCGCGGAGCCAGGGCCTTGACCAGATCCGACAGGATCGCGTTGGTCACCTTCTCGTGGAACGCGCCCTCGTTGCGATAGCTCCAGAAATACTGCTTGAGGCTCTTGGTCTCCACGCAGTGGCGGTCTGCCACGATCTCGATCAGAAAGTGCGCGAAGTCTGGCTGCCCGGTCAGCGGGCACAGGCAGGTGAACTCCGGGATATCGAAACGGATGACGTAATCCCGCTCAGGCGCCGGGTTCTCGAAGGTGTCGAGCTGCCGGCTCGGGGCGCTGGGGGGGGTGGCAGGCTTGGCGCGCTGTGTTCTGGTAGGCATGTGGTGAAAGCGCGCCGATGGCGCGACGAGGTCTTCTCAACAGGGGTGCGATGATATCATCCAGCCCGGTTTCCGCGGGTACTTCGGGGATAAAACGTCAATTAAATCAATAGCTTAGAGGTATTGCGGTCGGGGTGTGATCCGAGCCTCGCAGCCGAGCTTCCATGCGTCTGAACCAGATCAAACTCTCGGGCTTCAAGTCCTTTGCCGAACCCACCACGTTTCAGTTGCCTGGGCAGCTGGTGGGTGTGGTGGGGCCTAACGGCTGTGGCAAGTCCAACATCATGGACGCCGTACGCTGGGTGCTGGGCGAAAGCAAGGCCAGCGAGCTGCGAGGTGAGTCCATGCAGGACGTCATCTTCAACGGCTCGGGCCAGCGCAAGCCGGCCAACCGCGCCAGCGTGGAGCTGGTGTTCGACAACGCCGATGCGCGGGCCGGCGGGCAGTGGAACAGCTTCAGCGAGATCGCCGTGCGCCGCGTGCTCACCCGTGACGGCACCAGCAGCTACTACATCAACAGCCAGCCCGTGCGTCGGCGTGACGTGCAGGACGTCTTTCTGGGTACCGGTCTGGGGCCCCGGGCCTACGCCATCATCGGCCAGGGCACCATCAGCCGCATCATCGAGTCGCGCCCGGAGGAGCTGCGGCTTTTCCTGGAGGAAGCCGCGGGCGTCTCCAAGTACAAGGAGCGTCGGCGCGAGACCGAGAACCGGCTGAAGGACACGCGCGAGAACCTCACGCGCGTGGACGACATCCTGCGCGAGCTCAACGCCAACCTGGACAAGCTGGAGAAGCAGGCCGAGGTGGCGCAGACCTATCGCAGCCTCCAGGACCAGGGGACATTGAAGCTGCACCAGTTGTGGTTTCTGAAGCAGCGAGACGCCGCGGGTGAGGAGGCCCGTGTGCGCCAGGCGGCGGCGGCTGCAGCCACCGCGCTGGAGGCGCGTGTGGCCGAGTTGCGGCATGTGGAGGCCGAGCTGGAGACAGTGCGTCAGGAGCACTACGCCGCCGCTGACCGGCTGCACCTGGCCCAGGGTGCGCTGGCCGACGCTGCGCTGGAGGTCAGTCGGCTGGAGGAGCGCATCCGCTACGTGGTGGAAAGCCGCCAACGCGTGGAACAGCGCATGGCCGACCTGCGCGCCCAGCAGGCGCAGTGGGCTCAGCGTCAGGATGAAGCCAGGACGGAACTTGAGGGCATGGCTGCGGAGATGGAGATCGCGCAGGAGCAGGGAGAACTGCTCGAAGCCCAGGCACAGGAGCAGTCCGACGGTCTGCCTGCGCTCGAAGATGCGGTGCGCACCGCCCAGAGCGTGGCCAACGCCCAGCGCGCTGCGGCGGGCCAGGTGCAGCAACAGATCCAGGTGCTGGCCGCCGAGAGCCGCAGCATCGAGGAGCAATCCCGTCAACTGCAGTTCCGACGCGAGAAGCTGGCCGGCGAGCGTCAGGGGCTGGCACGGCCGGACCTGGGCCGGCTGGAGGAGATGAAGCGCGATGCCGACGCAGCCTCACAGCATCACGCCGTGGCCGAGGCCCGTTTGCAGCAACTGCAGGACGAGGTGCCGCATCTGGACGAGCAGCGGCGTGCGCAGCAGCAGGCAGCCAACCAGGAAGCGGCGCGCCAGGCCGACCTGGCCGCGCGCCTGGAGGCCTTGCGCGCCTTGCAGGAAAAGGTACAGACCGAGGGAAAACTCAAGCCTTGGCTGGCCCGCCACGGGTTGGACACCCTTCAAGGCCTGTGGACGCGCGTGCACATCGAGCCCGGCTGGGAAACGGCCCTGGAGTCGGCTTTGCGCGAACGCTTGAGCGCGCTGGAGGTGGGCCGCCTCGATACTGTGCGCGCCTTCGCCCAGGACGCGCCGCCGGCCCGGCTGGCCTTCTACAGCCCGCCGTCTGCGGTGGCTGCAGACGAGCACCGCACCCTGCCGCGCCTGTCCGATCTGCTGCGCCTGGGCGATGCCAGCCTTCGGGCCTTGTTGTCGGACTGGTTGGAGGGGGTGTACACCGCCCCCCACCTGGAGCAGGCACTGGCCGACCGGGGCCGGCTGACCCGTGGCGAGGTCATCATGACCCGCGAGGGCCATGCCGTCTCCTCTTTCGCCGTGACTTTCTATGCCCCCGACTCCGAGCAGGCGGGGATGCTGGCACGCGCCCAGGAGATCGA
The DNA here is from genome assembly GCA_947464185.1 of Burkholderiales bacterium. Lineage (GTDB taxonomy): Bacteria > Pseudomonadota > Gammaproteobacteria > Burkholderiales > Burkholderiaceae_C > Rubrivivax. The sequence goes on along the minus strand of CANHVY010000021.1, from coordinate 45,411 downwards.
GAACCTGGAGCGCGGACTGCGCGCGCAGCAATTGATCGCTGACGAGGCGCGCACCGCGCTGGTGCGAATGGACGCCGCTTACACCGAGGCCAGCCAACGCCTGACCACCCTGCGCCGCGAGGCTGCCCAGACGCAGTCCCGTGCCCACCAGTTGCAGGTGGACTGGATGCGGCTGGCTCAGCAGGCCGAGGCCACCCAGGCGCGCCGTGGCCAGCTGGATGATGAGCTGGCCGAAGTGGACGCTCGCCTGGAGGAGCTTCAGGAGCGTCGCGCCACGGGTGAGGCCCGTTTCGAGGAGCTTGACATGGCCCTGGCCGACACCCAGGAGCGCCATGCCCAGCTTGAAGAAGCCGTGATCGATGCCGAACGCGTGCTGACCGACGCCCGGGAGCAGCAGCGCTCGCTGGAGCGCCAGGCCCAGGAGGCCCGCTTCCAGGTGCGCGCCTTGGCTGCCCGCCGCGAAGAATTGCACCGCGTGGTGGAGACGGCGGCCCAGCAGATGGACAGCGGCACCCAGACCGGCACGCAGCTTGAGATGGAGTTGGGCGCGTTGAACGACGTGGCGGCCCAGGCGGGCCTGCAAGCGGCGTTGGCTTTGAAACTGGAGCGTGAGCAGCAACTGGGTGCGGTGCGCAGCGAGTACGACGACCTCACGACCCGCTTGCGCCGGGGCGACGAGCGACGCCTGGAGACCGAGCGCAGCCTGGAGCCGCTGCGCGAGCAGATCACCAAGCTGCAGCTGGAAGTGCAGGCGGCCCAGTTGGGTGGCGCCCAGTACCTGGAGCAGCTGCAGGCGGCCGCGGTCGACATGGAGGCGCTGGCGCGTTCCATCGAGGACGGCGGCGTGCGCCTGTGGGGCCTGCAGGGAGAGATTGACCGCATCCAGCGTGAGATCAACGCCCTGGGCGCGGTGAACCTGGCGGCCCTGGACGAGTTGAACGCCTCGCGCGAGCGCAAGACGTTCCTGGACGCCCAGAATGCCGATCTGAACGACGCCATCGGCACGCTCGAAGATGCCATCCGCAAGATCGACCTGGAAACCCGGGACCTGTTGCGCCAGACCTTCGAGCAGGTCAACCAGCATTTCGGTCGCATGTTCCCCAGCCTGTTTGGCGGCGGCACGGCGCGCCTGGTCATGACGGGTGACGAGATCCTGGACGCCGGCGTGCAGGTGATGGCGCAGCCCCCGGGCAAGAAGAACTCCACCATCCACCTCCTGTCAGGCGGCGAGAAGGCGCTGACGGCCATTGCACTGGTGTTTGCCATCTTCCAGCTCAACCCGGCGCCGTTCTGCCTGCTGGACGAGGTGGACGCGCCGCTGGATGATGCCAACACCGAACGCTATGCGAAGCTGGTCAGTGAGATGAGCCGCGCCACGCAGTTCCTGTTCATCAGCCACAACAAGATCGCCATGGAGATGGCGCGGCAGTTGATTGGCGTGACCATGCAGGAGCAGGGCGTGTCGCGCATCGTGGCGGTGGACATGGAGTCGGCCGTGGGCATGGCGCAGGCCGCTTGATTCGAGGGCATTTGACGATGGACCTGACGGTTTCCCTGGCAGTCGTGGCGGCGCTGGTGCTCGGCGGGGTGGGGCTGCAGGCGTGGTGGTCGGCCCGGCGTTCACGTCCCCGGCAGGGTCCCCCCCCGGGCGAGGCACACACGCCTTCCGGCACCGGCGGTCGACAGGAGCCCTCGCTCGTAGATGGCTCGCCTGCGGACCGTTCCGAGGGTGAAAAAGAGCGGACGGATCCCCGCCTGGAAGAGGCTGTGGCAGCGCATCCGCACCCGGTGCTGCCCGGCTCGAACCGCCTGTCGTCCCTGCGGCCCGCTGCACGGCTGGACGCCCTGATCGACGCCATTGTCATCCTCACGCTGGAGTCCGCCGTCACGGGCGATCTGGCCGTGGCGCACCTGCCCGCCAGTTGGCGTGCGGGCAGCAAGCCGCTGTACGTGGAAGGCCTGAATGCCGCCACGCAGGCCTGGGAACAGCCAGTGCATGGGCAGACCTATTCGGAGTTCCAGGCGGGGGTGCAGCTGGCCAACCGGGCGGGCGCCCTCAACGAGATCGAGTACTCGGAGTTCGTGCAGAAGATCGAGGCTTTTGCCCAAGGCGTGGGCGCCATGGCCGACTTCCCCGACATGCTGGAGGTGGTGGCGCGCGCGCGGGAACTGGACGCCTTTTCCCAGCCCCTGGACGCGCAGCTGGGACTGCTGCTGCGGGCCCGTTCGGTGGCCTGGTCGCTGGGCTATGTGCAGCAGGCCGCGTCGCGCCACGGCTTCATCCCCGGGGTGCTGCCGGGGCGCATGGTGCTGCCAGGCGCGCACGACGGTGACCCGCCCGTGCTGGTGCTGTCCTTCGACCCGCAGGTCGCGCTGGCCGACGACCCACAGGACGCCGCCCTGCGTGAGGTGCAGCTCAGCCTGGACGTGGCCCAGACCGAAGAGGCGGCCGAGCCGTTTCCCACCTGGCACCGCGTGGCCACGGCCCTTGCAAGCGAGATGGATGCCTTGCTGGTGGACGATCAGGGGCGGGCGGTGACGTTGCACGCCTTCGACGCCATCGGCAAGGAACTTCAGCAGCTGTACCGTTCGCTGGAGTCGCGTGACCTGGCGGCGGGCTCTGTCGCGGCGCGCCGGCTGTTCAGCTGAGCGGCGCAATGCCCGTGTGCCTTGTGTGTGGCCTGACCTGAGCGGCGAGGGCTAGCGTGAGCCACACCCCTGACCTCTTCAACGAGGCTCCCGCCATGCTGGCGCCCTCTCCCACGGCCCGCCGCGCCGCCGAGCTGCGCGCCTTGCTGCACCGCCACGCCCACCTGTACTACGTGCTGGACGCGCCGGAACTGCCCGATGCCGCCTACGACGCCCTGTTCCAGGAGTTGCAAGCGCTGGAGGAGGCGGAACCCGCGCTGCGCACGCCCGATTCGCCCACCCAGCGGGTGCTGGGCCGGGTGCTCGACGGCTTCGAGCCCGTGCGCCACGCGGTGCCCATGCTCAGCATCCGCACCGAGACCGATACCACCGACGCCGGTGCACAGGCCTTCGATGCCCGGGTGCGGCGCGAACTGGGCCTGGAACCGGAAGATGCCCCGGTCGAGTACGCCGTCGAGCTGAAATTTGACGGGCTGGCGCTCAGCCTGCGCTACGAACAGGGCGTGCTGGTGCGCGCCGCCACCCGGGGTGACGGCGAGACAGGCGAGGACGTCACGCAGAACATCCGCACCATCGGTCAGATCCCCTTGCGACTTCAGGTGCCAGCGGGGGCTGCGCTGCCCGCCGTGCTGGAAGTGCGCGGCGAGGTCTACATGCGCCGTGACGACTTCGAGCGCCTGAACGAGCGCCAGCGCGAGCGCGGCGACAAGACCTTCGTCAACCCGCGCAACGCTGCGGCCGGCGCCGTGCGCCAGCTGGACCCGGCCATCGCTGCCCAACGCCCCTTGAGTTTCTTTGCCTACGGGCTGGGAGAGGGGTCCGGCTGGGCGGTGCCTGCGCGGCACAGTCAGGTGCTCGATGCCCTGGCTGCTTTCGGCCTGCCGGTGTGTGCTGACCGCGCGGTGGTGCTGGGCGCTGAAGGCCTCGTGGCCTTCCACCAGCGCGTCGCTGCGGCGCGTGACGGCCTGCCGTTCGACATCGACGGCGTGGTCTACAAGGTGGACCGGCTCGACCTGCAGCGCCAGCTGGGATTCGTCACGCGCGAGCCGCGCTGGGCCGTGGCGCACAAGTACCCGGCCCAGGAACAGATGACGCGGCTCAATGGCATCGAGATCCAGGTCGGCCGCACGGGCAAGCTCACGCCCGTGGCCAAGCTGGAGCCGGTGTTCGTGGGGGGCACCACGGTCAGCAACGCCACGCTGCACAACGTCTTCGAGTTGCGGCGCAAGGAGGTGCGCGTGGGCGATACCGTCATCGTGCGCCGTGCGGGTGATGTGATCCCCGAAGTGGTGGGCCGGGTGCCGGGTGTGCGTCCGGGCTATGTGTCCAACTTCCTCATGCCGCGGCAATGCCCCGTCTGCGGCAGCGAGGTGCTGCGCGAGAAGGGCGCTATCGACCACCGCTGCTCCGGCGGCCTCTTCTGTGCTGCCCAGCGCAAACAGGCGCTGCTGCACTTTGCCGGCCGCCGGGCGATGGACATCGAGGGTCTGGGTGACAAGCTGGTGGATCAGCTTGTTGATAGCGGGCTGGTGCGCACCTTGCCCGAGCTTTACACCTTGGGCCTGGCCCAACTCTCGGCGCTGGACCGCATGGCCGACAAGAGCGCGGCCAATCTGGTGGCCGCGCTGGAGCACAGCAAGCACACCACGCTGGCGCGCTTCATCTTCGCCCTGGGTATCCGCCACGTGGGTGAGGCCACCGCACGCGACCTGGCACGCCACTTCGGCTCCATCGACCGCCTAATGGATGCGGCTGAGCCGCAGTTGCTGGAGGTGCCTGACGTGGGCCCTGTGGTGGCCCGCAGCATTCACACCTTTTTTGCGCAGCCTCACCACCGCGAGATCGTGGAGCAACTTCGGGCCTGCGGCATCCGCTGGGACGAGCACGATGGCGCGGCCCAGGCCGCCCCGGGCCCGCTGACCGGCAAGACCCTGGTGCTCACCGGCACCTTGCCCACGCTCTCGCGCGACGAGGCCAAGGCGTTGATTGAGGCCGCAGGCGGCAAGGTCGCCGGTTCTGTCTCGCGCAAGACTGACGCCGTGGTGGCGGGGGCCGAGGCCGGCAGCAAGCTGGAAAAGGCCCTCAGCCTGGGCGTGACCGTGCTGGACGAAGCTGGCTTGCGCGCCTGGTTGGTGGGCGAAGGCGTAAGCCTCAGTTCGACCTGGGGCCTTGAGGCGTTAGCTTGACTTGAGGCCTTGAGGCATTAAGTTGACCTGAGGCCTTGAGGCCTCAGGGCCAGCCACAGGGCGCCCGCACAGCAGGCCATGGCGGCCCATTGCAGCGGACCCAGCGGTTCACCCCGCACCGCCGCGCCGGTCACCATGGCCACCATCGGCACCATGATGGTGGACAGTCCTGCGATCTGGGCGGGCAGCATGCCGACGATGGAGAACCAGGCCAGGTTGCCAATGCACATGGGCACCAGCGTGATGTAGGCGATGGCGGCGATGCTGGTCCAGGAGGGCATGAACCAGGGCCCCTGGCCGAGTGCGAAGGCGCTTAGCGTGATCGGCACGGACGAGATCAGCAACTGCCAGCCAGTGAGCACCATGGCGGCGGCGCGCGGCGGGCGGCGTTTGAGGATCAGCGTGCCCACGGCCCAGCCCACACCGGCCAGCAGGCCCAGCGCAAAGCCCGCCGGCGCCAATGCGTAGGCGTCGCGCCCTGCATAGAGCAGCAGTGCGACGCAACTCCCGCCCAGGGTCAGTGCGGCCACCATGCGCCCGGTCAGACGCTCCCTCAGAAAGGTGGTGGCGATCACAGCGGCCCACAGCGGCATGGTGAAGCCCAGCACGGCGGCTTGCCCCGAGGGGATCATCACCGCGGCGTAGGTGCTGGCGATGTTCCACACCACCAGGTAAGCCAGCGACGCGGCCAGCACGGTGGGCCAATCCTGGCGTTCAATGTGCAGCGACAGGCCGCGCAGGCGCGCCACGGTCAGCAGGGTGAGGCCGGACACCAGCAGCGCAAAGCAGCGGAAGGTCCACACCGACACTTCCTGTACGGCCAGCGGAAACAAGGTCCAGTTGGTGCCCCATACCAGGGTCAGCACGGCCAGCAGGGCCAGCGCGCGGGGAGGAATGGGGGGGTGGGTGGAGGGCATCCGCAGGCGAACCAGTATGCCTGCTGTGGCCGGGGCGCCGACAGCGTCGGGCACCGAGCGACATTGAGATGTTTCAGGCCGCAAGCCCGCAGGCCGGGTTCACGCAATCTTTACATGGCAGCCATCGCCAGAATGTCGGCGTCGACACGCCATGCCACGTTTAGAGGATGCCGCCACCGTGGGGAGCGCTTCGAGTTCGACACGGTCGTGCCGCTGGAGGATCCACCATGATCGGGAATAACTGTCTGGCGCGCATGCCCTGGCCGGTGCGGCGAGCCCTCGTGCTGATGGGGAGGGGAATCGTGGGTGTGTTGGCACTCTCAGGTGCTGCTTCACACGCGGCGCCGGCGGGCTCGTGGGGAGCATCCTGGTCAACCGCCTCTTCCGTGTCGACCGCTTCGCTGGAGGCCGCCGTCCAGGCGGGGCCTCAGCGGGCGGGCCGTCTGTCTGACTTCCAGGGCCGCGTGTGGTTGTTCGACACCGTGCAAGGCCAGTGGTCCGAGGCCTTGCGCAACCGTGCGCTGACAGAAGGCGATCGTCTGTCCACAGAGCGCGGTGCGCAGGCGGAAGTCCGGGTGGGCTCCACCGAGTTGCGTCTGGGCGCGGGCACCGAATTCGAGATCGTGCGGATGGACGAGGGGCGGATGAGCTTTCAGCTCCATCGCGGCAGCCTGGCGCTGCGCGTGCGATCACGCGAGATCGCCGCAGAGTTGGAGTTGCTGACGGCCGAGGTGCGGCTGCAGCCTGAGCGCGCCGGGGCCTACCGCGTGGACCGCGAAGACGACGTGACCTGGGCCACCGCCTGGCGCGGTGCACTGCAGGTGCAGACGGTCGATCAGGCCTTTGATCTGGCCACGGGGCAGCGTGTGGAGCTGGCGCCCCAGGGCCGTGAGCGGAGCACGCTGGTCACCTGGTCTGCCCCTGTGCAAGACCGCTTTGCTGAATGGGTGCGGGCCGATGAGCAGCATGACGACCGCAGCGCCTCGATGCGCTATGTGTCGCCGGAAATGACAGGTGCGGAAGACCTGGACCGTCACGGTCGATGGGAGCGCCACCCCGAGTTCGGCATGGTGTGGTCGCCGCTGGTGGTCAGCGCCGGATGGGCCCCGTTCAAGCACGGCCGCTGGGTTTGGCACGCCCGCTGGGGCTGGACCTGGGTGGACCAGGCGCCGTGGGGCTTTGCGCCCTTTCACTATGGGCGCTGGGTGCTCTGGGGTCACCGCTGGGTCTGGACGCCCGGGCCGCGGATGGCGCGTCCGGTCTTCGCCCCCGCGTTGGTCACCTTCACCGGCCCGTCGGTGGGCGTGAGCGTCGTGATCGGCCCGTCCAGACCTCCGGTGGCCTGGGTGCCCCTGGCGCCGCGTGAGCCTTATCGGCCCTGGATCGGTCATCGCCCCCATCCGATGGGGCCGGCGCATCCGGTGGGACCAACGCATCCGCCACGCGGGTGGGAGCCGGCCCATCGTCACGTGCCAGGGGCGCGCGGCCCCTGGCGTCAGGAACGTGAGCGCGCGCAGATGCAGTGAGAGCCTGACGCCGCCCCGGCCGCTGATCCTCAGCCCCTCGGCCGGCCCGCGGCCACCACCAGCGGCTTGAGCGCAGGCCACACGTTGTCCAGGATGCGGCTGTGCGCCTGCGCGGTGGGGTGGATGCGGTCGGGCTGGAACATCTGGTCGGCATCCGGCCCGTCGGCCACGTTCTTCAGCAGGAACGGCACCAGGGCAGCGCCCTCGGCCTTGGCCACCTGGGCGAAAGAGGCGGCGAACTCTTCCGCATAAGCCTTGCCATAGTTGGGGGGCAGCTGCATGCCGGCGATCAGCGCCCGCGCCCCGGCGGAGCGTGCGGCCTTGGCCATGTCGGTGAGGTTCTGGCGCGTGGCGCTCATGGGCAGGCCCCGCAGCGCATCGTTGCCGCCGAGTTCGATCACCACCACAGCCGGGCGGTGTCGCGTTAGCAAGCCCGGCAACCGGGCCTTGCCGCCTGAGGTGGTGTCGCCGCTGACGCTGGCGTTCACCACGGTCCCGCGCAGGCCTTCGCGCTGCAGGCGCTGCTCCAGCAGTGCCACCCAGCCCTGGCCACGCGCGATGCCATACTCGGCGGACAGGCTGTCGCCCACGACCAGGATCACGGGGGCGCCCGATGGGCCCGAGGATGCTTGCGTGCCCCCAGGGCTTGTCCCTTGCGCCTGGACGGACGTCCCCAGCGCGCAGGTGGCCAGCCAGGCCGCGAGGCTACAGTGCAGCCACTGCCGCCGCAGGCTGCAGGTCTGCACTCCAGCCGCGCTCCTGACCCCTCCACACCCTCGCATGTCCGATCCCATCATTGCTGTGCGTCATGTCACCAAACGGGTGACCGATTCCTCTGGCACCTTGACCATTCTCGACGACATCGATTTCTCGTTGCAGGCCAGGGAGTCGGCTGCCATCGTCGGCGCCTCGGGTTCTGGCAAGAGCACGCTGCTGTCGCTGATCGCAGGGCTGGACACGCCCACCGAGGGCACGGTGGTGCTGGCCGGCGAAGACCTGTTTGCGCTGGACGAGGATGCGCGTGCCGCGGTGCGAGCCCGGCGCGTGGGTTTCGTGTTCCAGAGCTTCCAGTTGCTGCCCAACCTGACCGCGCTCGAAAACGTGATGCTGCCGCTGGAGTTGCTGGGTCGGCCCGGTGCGCGGGCCGCGGCCACCGAAATGCTGGGCCGTGTGGGGCTGGGCGAGCGGCTTCGGCATTATCCCCGTGTGCTCTCGGGCGGTGAGCAACAGCGGGTGGCGCTGGCCCGGGCCTTCGTGGTGGAGCCTGCCGTGCTGCTGGCCGATGAACCCACCGGCAGCCTGGACTTCGCCACGGGCGAGCGTGTCATGGGCCTCATGTTCGACATGAACCGCGAGGCCGGCACCACGCTCGTGCTGGTCACGCACGACCGCGGTATCGCCGCGCGCTGCGACCGGCAGTTGCACATCGAGGCCGGACGCCTGGTCACCTGAGATGACGAGGGGCGGGTCGCGCCACTGCAACTGAAAAGGCGCGGCCCGTGCCGCAGCAAATGAAAAGGCGCGCCCCGCGCCGCAGCAAATGAAAAAGGGCGGCTTGCGCCGCCCCGGGGTCAACACCGCGGCTCAGCTCACTGGCTGAACTTGTAGTCCGTCTTGGCGGACTTGCGCAGCTTCTCCTGGAAGTCCTGCAGCTTGGTCTGCTCCAGGCGCTGCTTGATCTGGTCCTTGACCTCGTCGAAGGACGGGAACTGCGCCTCGCGCGTGTCGTCCAGGCGGATGATGTGCCAGCCGAACTGGCTCTTGACGGGTGCATCCGTCATCTCGCCCTTCTTCAGCGCCGCCATGGCCTTGCCGAACTCGGGCACGTAGGCGTCAGGCTTGGCGAAATCCAGATCGCCGCCGCGCTCGCCAGAACCGGGGTCCTTGGAACTCTTCTTGGCCAGTTCCTCGAACTTTGCGCCTGCCTTGATCTGTGCGATCAGGGCCTTGGCCTCGTCTTCCTTCTCCACCAGGATGTGGCTGGCACGGTACTCGGTGCCGCTGGCCTGGGCCTTGAACTTGTCGTATTCGGCCTTGGCTTCGGTGTCGGTGGCCGGGTTCTTCTTACGGAAGTCGTCGAACATCTCACGGATCAGGATGCTCTGGCGCGCGAGTTCCAGTTGCGCGCGGTATTCAGCCGAGGCCGGGATGCCGCGCCGCTCGGCCTCCTGCGCGAAGATCTCGCGCAAGACGGTTTCGTCCTTGATACGCTGCTCGGAGCCCGGGGGCAACTGCTGCCCTGAACGGGCCACTTGCTGCATCAGGGCATCCACGCGTGACTTGGGCACGGCCTTGCCGTTGACGATGGCGATGTTCTGGGCCTGGGCAGCAAGCGGCAGCATCAGCACCAGGCATCCTGCAGCAGCGAGTTGGCGCAGGGAGGAGGTCTTCATCTTCATGGAGCGAACTTTCGTGTACGCGCGCGGATCGTGCCGCGCCGGCGTGGGTTTCATTCTCAGGAACTTGGAATTTTCGACACACAGGGCTGCAGCTTGGGCTGCGGCGCCTCAGTGTTCACGGGGCCTGGGCGTCGATGGCCAGTGCGTGGATACCGCGCGGCATCCAGACTGCCAAGGCATCATAAACGAGGCGATGGCGGGCCACCCGGCTCAAACCGGTGAAGCGGGTGCTGCGGATGCGCACCGTGAAGTGCCGCCCCTCGCGCGCGCCGGCATGGCCGGCGTGCAGGTGGCTGTCATCCACCACCTCCAGGGCGACGGGAGCGAATGCAGCGGTCAAGACCTCTTCCAGCGCAGCGGCATTGGGTGCGGTGGCCAGGGCTTCGCCTGGTGGCGCGGCGTGCCGCGGTCCGGCCTGAGGGTGACCGGCCTGATCCTGTTCAGAGTCCGTCGGCGCGGTCACCGGCGTTCCTCCGGCGAAGCATCTCCGCTGCCTGGCTTGCCAGCCGCGGGTTCGAGGTATCGGCTGATCCACAGGCCCTGGGCCAGCATGAACAGCAGCATCAGGCCCAGCCCGCCGAAGAGCTTGAAGTTCACCCAGGTGGCGGTGGTGAAGGTGTAGGCCACCCAGATGTTGAGCAATCCCATGACGCCGAAGAACGCGATCCAGGCGAAGTTCAAGCGGTGCCACACCTTGCCCGGGAGGTCCAGCTGCTCACCCAGCAGCACCTTCAGCAGGTTGCGATTGAACAGCAACGGGCTGAGCCAGAAGGCCAGGCCCATGGCCCAGTACAGCGCGCTGGGCTTCCATTTGATGAAGGTCTCGCTGTGGAACCAGATGGTCAAGCCGCCCAGCACCACCACCAAGGCCAGGCTGACCCACAGCATGGCGTCCACCTTGCGGCGTCGCAGCTTCAGCCACACCACCTGGGCCAACGTGGCCACGATGACCACCACCGTGGCCAGCAGCACGGGAGCTTCAGCCACCGACACCTGGCCGCCCGAGACCATGAAGCCCAGGTGGCGGGTGGCAAAGTCGGCTGCCCAGGCCTTCTCTGACTCGGCGTACTTGAAGGTCCCGAAGAACAGGATGATGGGCAGAAAGTCGAACAGCAGTTTCATCGGGTCTTGGGGGTGTGCGGCTGGATCAAGATCCTGGGCCGTTCCGTCGGATTTTCAAGTTGCGGGCTTGAAATCGATGGCTGCGGAATTGATGCAAAAGCGCTCGCCCGTGGGCTCCGGCCCGTCGGGAAAGACGTGTCCCAGGTGGCTGCCGCAGCGGTTGCAGCGCACCTCGACGCGCACCATGCCGTGGCTTTGGTCCACCACCCGCTCAACGACTTCGCTGTTCAGCGGTTCCCAGTAGCTGGGCCAGCCGCAGCCAGCATCGAATTTGGTGGAGGAGGCGAACAGCGGCGTGCCACAGCCCACGCAATCGTAGCGTCCGTCCTGGAAATGGTCCCAGTACTCGCCCGTGAAGGCACGCTCCGTGGCGGCGTGGCGCGCCACCTGGTACTGCATGGGACTCAGTTCCGCCTGCCACTGCTGCTCGGTCTTGCGCACGGGGTAGCGCGGGTCGTCATGGTCATGCGGGGCGGGTGGGCGGCGAAACAGGTTCATGGGGGCGTATCCTCAGCGAAGGCAGCTCGCGGCCTGACGCTGGTATGGACTGATGACCCCATGATTCTCGTCTGTGCCGGGGGGCGAGCCGGAAGCGTGGAGAATCTTTCTCGATTCCATTGCCCCACTTTCGGAGGTTGCCCATGTTCGGACTCATGCAGGATCAGCCGCTGCTGATCTCGTCGCTGATTGAATTCGCCGCCCGCCATCATGGCGAGGCTGAAGTGGTGTCGCGCAGGGTGGAGGGCGATCTTCACCGTTGCACCTATCGGGACGTGGCGGCACGCTCGCGCCAGGTGGCTCAAGCCCTGGATGCCTGGGACCTGGCCTTCAGTGACAGGGTGGCCACCCTGGCCTGGAACGGGTACCGCCACCTGGAACTCTACTTTGGCGTTTCGGGCAGCGGGCGCGTGCTGCACACCCTGAATCCCCGCCTGGCGGCAGACCAGGTGGTCTGGATTACCAACCATGCCGAAGACCGCGTGCTGTGCTTCGACATGACCTTTCTGCCCCTGATCAAGGCCATCTGGAAGCAGTGCGCAACGGTCAAGCATTGGGTGGCCTTGTGCGATGAGGGGGCTCTGCCCGCGGACTCCGGCATCGAGGGGCTGGTGTCGTACGAGGCCTGGATCGCCCCGCAGGCTACCCAGTACGAGTGGCCGTCGTTTGACGAGCGCAGCGCCGCCTCGCTGTGCTACACCAGCGGCACCACGGGCAACCCCAAGGGCGCGCTGTACAGCCACCGCTCCACGGTGCTGCACGCCTACGGCGGTGCGCTGCCCGATGCACTGAACCTCTCAGCACGAGATTCGATCTTGCCCGTGGTGCCCATGTTCCACGTGAACGCCTGGGGACTGCCCTATGCGGCGGCCATGACGGGCGCCAAGCTGGTCTTCCCGGGGGCGGCGCTGGACGGCAAGTCGGTGTACGACTTGATCGAGGGCGAGCGCGTCACCATGGCTGCGGGCGTGCCCACCGTCTGGCTGGGCCTGCTCAACCACATGGCGCAGGGGGGCCTGCGGTTCTCCACGCTCAGCCGGACGGTCATCGGCGGCTCGGCTTGCCCGCCGGCCATGATCCGCGCTTTCAAAGACCAGTACGGTGTCACCGTCCTCCACGCCTGGGGCATGACGGAGATGTCGCCCCTGGGGACGGTGTGCACGCTGAAGTTGCACCAGATGGCGGGCACGCCCGAACAGCAGATGACGGTGCTGCTCAAGCAGGGCAGAGCCATCTTCGGCGTGGAGATGAAGATCGTGGACCCGGAAGGCCAGGAACTGCCTTGGGACGGCCAGTCCAGTGGCGATCTCATGGTCAAGGGGCCGTGGATCATCTCCAGCTACTTCAAGGGCGAAGGGGGTAACCCGCTGGTGGATGGATGGTTCCCGACGGGCGATGTGGCCACCATTGACCCTGACGGCTTCATGCAGATCACGGACCGCAGCAAGGACGTCATCAAGTCCGGCGGCGAGTGGATCAGCTCCATCGACGTGGAGAACATCGCTGTGGCCCACCCGGCCGTGGCCATGGCAGCCTGCATTGGCGTACGGCACCCGAAGTGGGACGAGCGCCCACTGCTGGTGGTGGTGAAGAAGCCGGGTTCCGAGGTAACGCGCGAGGACCTGCTGTCCTTCTACGAGGGCAAGGTGGCGAAGTGGCAGGTGCCTGACGATGTCGCCTTTGTCGACGCCATCCCCTTGGGGGCCACGGGCAAGATGCAGAAGATGAAGCTGCGCGAGCAGTTCAAGGATCACATGTTGCCTGGGGTCTGAGCGGGGGCACCCTGTGGCAATTCCGCGGGGTGCCTGCTGGCCTACGGGCCTACTAGCTGCTACCTCCTAGTGGAAGTCCCTCATCGGGAGCGGGCCTGGCCTGCATTACGCTGTTGGCTACGTTCAACCTACCCCTTCGGAGTCGCCCGATGACCCGTCCTGCTGCCTCTTTTTCGCGTCGTACCTTCAGCCTGTTGTCCGCCGCCTTGTGCTCGGCCCTGGCTGGTGGAGCCTGGGCCCAGAATGCCCCGGCAGCCAAGTCCGCTGCTGCGCCTGCGAAGTCCGCGGCCGCGCCCGCGAAGGCAGAACCCAAGCCGCTGGCCGGGCAGGTGGTGAAGATGGTGCGGATCGATCCGCTGTCCGGCCTCCTGGGCCCGGTGGGCATCAACCAGAGCAAAAGTTACCAGTTCTTCGCTGAGAAGTACAGCGCCATCAATCCGGCAGGCGTGAAGTTCGAGGTGAGCTTCATTGACAACAAGCTGAGCCCCACTGAGAGCCTGAACGCCTTGAAGTCGGCGCTGGATCAAGGCATCCGCTACATCATCCAGGGCAACGGTTCTTCCGTGGCGCTGGCGCTCATTGATGCGATCAACAAGCACAACGAGCGCAACCCCGGCAAGGAGGTCATCTACCTGAACGATGCGGCTGTGGACCCGGACCTCACGAACAGCAAGTGCAGCTACTGGCATTTCCGGTTCGACGCCGACACCTCGATGAAGATCGAGGCGATGACCACCTTCATGAAGGACCAGAAGGACATCCAGAAGGTCTACCTGCTGAACCAGAACTACTCTCACGGCGTGCAGGTGGTGCGCTATGCCAAGGAGAACCTGGCGCGCAAGCGGCCGGACGTGCAGATCGTGGGAGAAGACCTGCACCCCCTGGGGCAGGTGCGCGACTTCGCCCCGTACATCGCGAAGATCAAGGCCTCGGGCGCCGACACCGTCATCACGGGCAACTGGGGTTCTGACCTGTCGCTGCTTGTGAAGGCCGCGAACGAGGGCGGCTACAACGGCAAGTTCTACACCTACTACACCGGGGTCACGGGCACCCCCACGGCCCTGGGGACCAGCGGCGCAGGCCGGGTGTTCCAGATCGGTTACAGCCACTACAACATGGGTGGTCAGATGGCGGCCTGGACCAAGGAATTCAACCAGAAGTACAACGATGACCACTACACGCATTCGGTCAATCGCATCTTCGAGAGCTTGGGGCAGGCCATGGCCAAGGCCAAGTCCACCGATCCCGTGAAGGTGGCCGCGGCGCTGGAGGGCTTGAGGTTCAACACCTTCAATGGCGAGGTGGAGATGCGCAAGGTGGACCACCAGCTGCAGCAGCCGCTGTACATGACGGTGTGGCAGAAGGCCGATGCCAAGTTCCCCTACAGCCCGGAAAAGACCGGGATGACGCTGGTGCCCGTGAAGGAGTTCCCGAACTACGTCTCCAGCACGCCCACCAGCTGCCAGATGAAGCGCCCTTGAGCCTTTGAGCGGCTGACCCGCGGCCATCCCCGGCCTTGCCCGGCCGGCGGATCGGTTGAGTGCCGCCCCTGATGACGCGCGATGGAGTTCTTCACCGTTTCCCTGCTGAACGGCCTGAGCTACGGCTTGCTGCTGTTCATGCTCAGTTCCGGCCTGACCCTCATCTTCAGCATGATGGGGGTGCTGAACTTCGCACACGCCAGCTTCTACATGGTGGGGGCCTACGTGGCCAGCAGCCTGACCAAGGTGGTGGGCTTCTGGCCGGCGCTGGTGATCGCGCCCATCGTGGTCGGGCTTCTGGGTGCCTTGTTCGAGCGGCATGCTCTGCGCAAAGTGCACAAGTTCGGCCATGTGCCCGAACTGCTCATCACCTTCGGCCTGTCCTACGTGATCCTTGAGGTCGTGCAACTGGTCTGGGGGCGCACCTCGGTGGAGTTCCTGCCGCCCGAGGTGTTGCGCGGCCCGGTGTTCACCCTGGTGCACTCTTCGGTGGACGGCCTGGGCATCGTGGCAGGCGCCGCGCCAGCGGCTCTGTGCCAGGCGGCCGATGCCGCTGTTCGGGTGGCCTGCTCGCCGTTTCCGGCCACCCGGGGGTTCATGATGGTCGTCGCCCTCGCGATGCTGCTTGCGCTGTGGCTCTTGCTGACCCGCACCCGCATCGGCCTGGTGATCCAGAGCGCGCTCACGCACCCCGAGATGGTGGAGGCGCTGGGCCACAACGTGCCGCGTGTGTTCATGCTGGTCTTTGGCGCCGGTGCGGCCTTGGCTGGACTGGCCGGGGTGATCGGCGGCAGCACCTTCGTCACCGAGCCCGCGATGGCGGCCACGGTCGGCAGCGTGATCTTCGTGGTGGTGGTCGTGGGGGGCATGGGTTCACTGGCCGGCGCCTTCGTGGCGTCGCTGCTCATCGGCATCATCCAGACCTTTGCCGTGGCGCTGGACCACTCCCTGGCCTCCGCGCTGTCGGCGCTGGGGGTGGCGCTGAGCCCGGCCCTGGCAGGCAACACCTTGATGAAGCTCACGCTGGCGCAGGCGGCGCCCATCCTGCCGTACCTGTTCCTGGTGCTGATCCTGATCTTCAGGCCCAAAGGGTTGCTGGGCACGCGGGAGGGATGAACGTGGCCACCTCCTCGAACCCCTCTGCTGTATTGCGCGTTCGGGTCACCATCTGGGGCGGCTTTGCGCTGGTGCTCCTGTTGGCACCTTTCGCTGTAACGGGCGGTTTGGCCCTGAGCATCCTGTCGCAGATCGGTATTGCCATCGTGGCCTGCCTGTCCTACAACATGCTGCTGGGCCAGGGCGGCATGCTCAGCTTCGGCCATGCGGTCTACACCGGTCTGGCCTCCTTCGTGGCCATCCATGCACTCAACCAAGTGGGGCAGGGCTGGCTGTCGGTGCCAGTGAGCCTGATCCCTCTGGTGGGTGGCTTGGCCGGAGCGGGATTTGCCATCCTGCTGGGCTTCGTCACCACCCGCAAGGCCGGCACGCCCTTTGCCATGATCACCCTGGGCATTGCCGAACTGGTGTTCGCCATGGCCTTGATGGTGCCGGAGTTCTTCGGTGGCGAGGGCGGCGTGTCAGGCAACCGCACCGCCGGCAAGCCCTTCCTGGGCATCACCTTCGGGCCGCCCATTCAGGTGTACTACCTGCTGGCTGTGTACACCTTTGTGTGCACGGCTGCCATGTTCGCCTTCACCCGCACGCCGCTGGGGCGCATGCTCAACGCCGTGCGCGACAACCCCGAGCGCGTGGAGTTCGTCGGCTACAGCACCCAGCGCGTGCGCTATCTGTCCTTCATCATGGCCGGCTTCTTTGCAGGGGTGGCCGGTGGCATGTACGCGCTGCAGTTCGAGATTGCCACGGCCGAGGTGGTGGGCGCGGCGCGCTCAGGTGCCTATCTCCTGTTCACTTTCCTGGGCGGTGCCACTTTCTTCTTCGGGCCGATCATCGGCGCGGTGTTGATGGTGCTGGCGGGCGTGCTGTTGTCGGAGATCACCAAGGCCTGGTTGCTCTACCTCGGCCTGATCTTCCTGCTCATGGTGATGTACGCGCCCGGTGGCGTGGCCAGCCTCATCATGATGAACCTGAGGGTGGCCGCCTTCGGCCGGCTGCGCGAACTGCTGCCCACCTACGCCGGCCTGGGCGCTGCGCTGCTCGTGGTGTTGCTGGGCGCTGGCGCCGTCGTGGAGATGGTGTACCACCTGCAGCTGAACGACACGGCCGGCCCTGATCTGAGCTACCTGGGCCTGCAGCTGAGTGTGCGCAGCGCGCTGCACTGGGCGGTGGCCTGGGCCGTGCTGGCCACCGGCGTGGCCTTGCTGGAGTGGGTGCGACGCCCCTTCGCCCGGCGATGGTCCGCGATCCAGCAGGACATCGAGACCGCCCAACGAAGTGTGGAGTCCTCATGACGGCGGCGGTGGAACTGCGCAACGTCCACAAGCGCTTCGGCAAGACCGAGATCATCCGGGGGACCAGCCTGTCGGTCGCTCCTGGCGAACGGGTGGCCATCATCGGTCCCAACGGTGCGGGCAAGAGCACCTTGTTCAACCTGATCAGCGGGCGCATCGGTGCCTCGTCGGGTGACATCCTGCTCAACGGGCGCAAGATCGACGGCCTCAAACCCTACGAGATCAACCGCCTGGGCCTGGCGCGCAGCTTTCAGGTGAGCAACCTGTTCAACAACCTGTCGGTCTTCGAGAACCTGCGTTGTGCCGTTCTGTGGAGCCTGGGTTACCGCTACGCCTTCTGGAAGTTCCTGAGCAATCTGCGTGACGCCAACGAGCGCGCAGAGCAGGTGCTGGCCATGATCCGTCTGGACCGCCGGCGCGACGTGCTGGCCGTGAACCTGACCTACGCCGAGCAACGGGCTCTGGAGATCGGCATCACCATTGCGGGCGGCGCGCAGGTGATCCTGCTGGACGAGCCCACCGCCGGCATGAGCCGCGCCGAGACCACGCGCTTCGTTGAATTGATCCGTGAGGTGACGGTGGGCCGCACCCTGCTGACGGTCGAACACGACATGGGCGTGGTCTTCGGCCTGGCCGACCGCATCGCCGTGCTGGTGTACGGTGAAGTGATCGCCTTTGACACGCCCGACAAGGTGCGTGCCGACCCGCGCGTGCAGGAGGCTTACCTGGGTTCCGTGCTGGCAGCCCATGAGGCCGAAGGCCCTGACCGGGCGACGCAGCCTGACCAGGAGCACTGACCATCATGCTGGCGCTCCGTGACGTCCATGCCTACTACGGCAAGAGCCATGTCCTGCATGGCGTGAGTTTCAGCGTCGGCGAGGGCGAGATCGTCGCGCTGTTGGGGCGCAACGGCTCGGGCCGCTCGACCACGGTCAAGGCCATCATGGGCCTGGTGCACACCGAAGGGTCGGTGGACTGGCGGGGCCGGCAGCTGGTGGGCCTCAAGGCCTTCGAGATCGCACATGCCGGCATCGGCTACGTGCCCGAGAACCGCGACATCTTCCCCACCTTGACGGTGCACCAGAACCTCATGCTGGGGCAAAAGCGCGGGGCCGAGGCGCCGCGCTGGAGCTTCGACGACATGTACGCCCTGTTCCCGCGCCTGAAGGAACGCCAGCACACTGAAGCCGGGGTGCTGTCTGGCGGCGAGCAGCAGATGCTCACCCTGTGCCGCACCCTGATGGGGGACCCTGACCTGATCATGATCGACGAGCCCACCGAAGGCCTGGCGCCCAAGATCATCGAACAGGTGGCGCAGTACCTGCGGGCGCTGAAGGCGCGCGGCATAGGCGTCCTGCTGGTGGAGCAGAAGCTGACCATCGCGCTGGAAGTTGCCGACCGCTGCCTGGTGATGGGGCACGGGCAGATCGTGTTCGAAGGCACGCCCGAAGACCTGCGACGCGATGCGGCCGTGCGCAAGGAGTGGCTGGAAGTCTGACGCGCACGCGCGGTATTGCGGGTGCAGCCCGGGCTCCTGGCCCGGCGGCGACGGGGCCGCGTCGACGCTGCCCTTAGAATCGAACGATCGTTCTATTTTGTGTTTCACAGTCCTTCAGGACGCCTCTTTGACCTCCAGGAGAAGACCCCATGGGTGCGAGATATGAAGTTCGCGGCGATGTCGCCATCGTCACGCTGGACAACCCTCCCGTCAACGGCCTTGGCCTGGAGACGCGCCAGGGCGTGGCCGCGGGCGTGGAGCAGGCTTGGGCAGACGCCGCGGTCAAGGCCATCGTCATCACGGGTGCCGGCAAGGCCTTCTCGGGCGGCGCCGACATCCGCGAGTTCGGTTCGCCCAAGTCCCTGGCAGAGCCCAATCTGCTGTCGTTGATCAAGCTGATGGAGTCCTCGCCCAAGCCGGTGATCGCGGCCCTGCACACGGTGTGCATGGGTGGCGGGCTGGAACTGGCGCTGGGCTGCCATTACCGCGTGGCAGCGCCGGGCACCAACATCGCCTTGCCCGAGGTGAAGATCGGCCTCGTTCCCGGCGCCGGCGGCACGCAGCGCCTGCCGCGCGTGCTGGGGGTGGAGACCGCGCTGAACATGATCGTGGGCGGTGACCCGGTCAAGAGTGAAGTCCTGGCGGGTCTGCCGGGCCAGTTGCTGATCGACCGCATGATCGACGGCGATCTGCTGGACGGCGCCTGTGCCTTTGCCCGCGAGGTGGCCGATGTCCGCCCGCTCAAGCGTGTGCGGGACTTGCCTTGCCAGCACCCGAATGCCGACGCCTATTTCCAGTTCGCACGCAACACCGCCAAGGCGGTGGCCAAGAACTTCCCGGCGCCCGCGAAGTGCGTGGACGCGGTGGAGGCTGCCGTCAAGCGCAAGTTCGACGATGCCATGGTCGTGGAGCGCGAGATCTTCCTCGCGCTGATGCTCACGCCCGAGTGCAAGGCTTTGCGTCACGCCTTCTTTGGCGAACGTGCCGCCAGCAAGATCCCGGACGTGCCCGAGGACACGCCCGTGCGTCCCATCGCTCGGGTGGCGGTGATCGGCGCCGGCACCATGGGCGGCGGCATCAGCATGAACTTCCTCAACGCTGGCGTGCCGGTGACGATCCTGGAAACCCAGCAGGAAGCGCTGGACCGCGGCGTGGCCACGATCCGCAAGAACTACGAGGCCCAGGTCAAGAAGGGCAAGCTGAAGGCGGACAAGTACGAGCAGCGCATGGCCCTGCTGTCCACCACGCTGAGCTACGCCGACATCGCCCAGGCCGATCTGGTCATCGAGGCCGTGTTCGAGGAGATCGGTGTCAAGGAGGCGGTGTTCAAGCAACTCGACGCCGTGATGAAGCCCGGTGCCATCCTGGCCTCCAACACCTCCACCCTGGACGTCAACCGCATTGCCTCCTTCACCCAGCGGCCGCAGGACGTGGTGGGCATGCACTTCTTCAGCCCCGCCAACGTGATGAAGCTGCTGGAGGTGGTGCGCGGCGAGAAGACCGCCAAGGACGTGCTGGCCACCGTGATGGGCGTGGCCAAGAAGATCCGCAAGACCGCGGTGGTCTCGGGCGTGTGCGACGGCTTCATCGGCAACCGCATGATCGAGCAGTACAGCCGCCAGGCGGGGTTCCTCCTGGAGGAGGGCTGCACGCCCGCCCAGGTGGACCGCGCCATCGAGAAGTTCGGCTTTGCCATGGGTCCGTTCCGCATGGGCGACCTGGCGGGCAACGACATCGGCTGGGCCATCCGCAAGCGCCGCTACGTGGAAAAGCCTGACCTGCGCTACAGCAAGACCGCCGACCTGCTGTGCGAGATGGGCCGCTTCGGCCAGAAGACCGGTGCCGGCTGGTACGACTACGCCCCCGGCAAGCGCGACGCCATGCCCTCTGACGTGGTGGTGAAGATGGTGGAGGAACACCGCAACACGCTGGGCATCAAGCCGCGCAAGATCTCGGATGAGGAGATCGTGCAGCGCCTGGTGTACTCCCTGGTGAACGAGGCGGCCAAGATCCTGGAAGAAGGCATCGCCAGCAAGGCCAGCGACATCGACATGGTCTACCTCACGGGCTACGGCTTCCCGCTGTGGCGCGGTGGCCCCATGTGCTATGCCGACCAGCAGGGCCTGTTCAACGTGGCCCAATCGATGAAGCGCTTTGCTCAGAACCCCCACGACGACGCCAGCTTCTGGCAGCCCGCGCCCTTGCTGGCCCGACTGGTGGCCGAAGGCAAGTCCTTCACCTGAAGTGGCCCGTCCTCAGCACTCCGCCCGCGTCCGACACACCCGCAGACTTCGAAAGACCTTGCCATGACAAGAGCCGTCATCGTCTCCACCGCCCGCACACCTCTGGCCAAGAGCTGGAAGGGCGCTTTCAACATGACCCATGGCGCCACCCTGGGCGGCCTGGCCATCCAGGCGGCGGTCGAGCGCGCCGGGGTGGACCCGGCCGCCATCGACGACGTGCTGATGGGCTGCGCCAACCCGGAAGGGGCCAACGGCTGGAACATCGCGCGCCAGGCGGCGCTGCGCGCGGGGCTGCCCATCACGGTGGGCGGGGCCACGGTCAACCGCTTCTGCTCCAGCGGCCTGCAGACCATCGCCATGGCCGCGCAGCGCGTGATGGCGGGCGAGGGCGACCTCTACGTGGCCGGCGGTGTGGAAAGCATTTCCTGCGTGCAGCAGGAGATGAACATGCACATGTTCAAGGACCCCTGGCTGGAGCAGCACAAGCCGGAGATCTACTGGCCCATGCTGCAGACCGCCGAGATGGTGGCCAAGCGCTACGGCGTCTCCAAGGAGCGGCAAGACCGCTACGGCGCCGAGAGCCAGCAGAAAGCCTGCGCCGCCGCCGAGCAGGGCCTGACGCGCGACGAGATCGTGGCCTGCACCGTCACCGCCGGCGTGGCCGACCCGGTCATGGGCATGCGCAGCAAGCAGGTGACCATCAGCGCCGACGAAGGCCTGCGCCCGGGTACCGCGTACGAGAACATCCAGGGCATCCGCACAGCGGTGCCGGGCGGTGTGGTCACCGCTGGCAATGCCAGCCAGTTCAGCGACGGCGCCGGTGCGTGCGTGGTGGTCAGCGAGACCTACGCCGAACAGAAGGGCCTGAAGCCCCTGGGCCGCTTCCTCGGGTTTGCGGTGGCCGGTTGCGAGCCTGACGAGATGGGCATCGGCCCCGTGTTCGCGGTGCCCAAGGTGTTGGCCCGCCTGGGCCTGAAGGTCGAGGACATCGACTTGTGGGAGCTGAACGAGGCCTTCGCGGTGCAGGTGCTGTACAGCGCCGACCGCCTGGGCATCCCCATGGAGCGTCTGAATGTCAACGGCGGCGCCATCGCCGTGGGCCACCCCTACGGCATGAGCGGCCAGCGCCTGACCGGCCACGCCCTGATCGAGGGCCGGCGCCGCGGCGCCAAGCGCGTGTGCGTCACCATGTGCGTGGGCGGCGGCATGGGCGCGGCTGGTGTGTTCGAGGTGCTCTGACGCCACCTGAGGCGCTTGCGAGGTCCAGGCCTGTCATGCGATCCACCGTCGACTTTCTGCTGCACGATTGGCTGGGCGTGCAGTCGTTGTTCCAGCGCGAACGCTTCGCTGACCATTCCCGCGAGACGGTGGACGCCGTGCTGGACACCTGCGAGCGCATCGCGCGGGAGAAGTACGCGCCCTTCAATCGTCTGGTGGACACCGACGAGCCGCGCTTCGACGGCGAAAAGGTGATCCTGCCCGCGGCCACGCAGGATGCGTGGAACGCCTACGCTGCCAGCGGGATGCTGTCGGCTGCGCAGGACGCCGAGATCGGCGGCATGCAGCTGCCCTACACGGTGGAGTCCGCTGCCAATGCCTTCTTCGCCAAGGCCTCGGTCAGCATCGGCGCGGGCATGCTCACCACGGGCAATGCCAATCTGCTGATGGCCCACGGCACGGCCTTGCAGAAGCAGGTGTTTGCGCTGAACGAGTTCTCCGGCCGATGGTCGGGCACCATGTGCCTGAGCGAGCCGCAGGCGGGCTCCAGCCTGTCGGATGTGGTCACGCGTGCCGTGCCGGACGAGGGCGCTGAGGGTGATGCTGCAGCGCCCTGGCAAGACGACCCGCTGGGCCCGCGCTACCGCCTGCGCGGCAACAAGATGTGGATCTCCGCCGGCGAGCACGAGCTCACTGAAAACATCATCCATCTGGTGCTCGCCAAGATTCCCGGCCCGGATGGCCAACTGGTGCCGGGCACGCGGGGCATCTCGCTGTTCATCGTGCCCAAGAAGATGGTGGACGCGCAGGGGCGTCTCACGGGAGAGCGCAACGACGTGGCGCTGGCCGGCCTGAACCACAAGTGCGGCTGGCGCGGCACCACCAACACGCTGCTGAACTTCGGCGAAGGGCGCTTCCGCCCGCGCCAAGCGGTGGGCGCGGGCTTGGACGGGCAAGGTGCCGGCGCGGTGGGTTATCTGGCGGGTCGCCCGGGCGAAGGCCTGCGTTGCATGTTCCACATGATGAACGAGGCCCGCATTGGCGTCGGCATGGCCGCGGCCATGCTGGGCATGGCGGGCTACGAGGCCTCGCTGGCCTATGCGCGCCAGCGCCCGCAAGGGCGACCTGTGGCGGGGGCGGGTGCCTCTGCTCAACTGTCATCCGCAGGGGCCGCGGCCTCCGCGCAAGCGCCTTCCACAGCCGCAGCCGCCAAGGTGGTGAAGGACGCCACCCAACCGCAGGTGCCCATCATCGAGCACGCCGACGTCAAGCGCATGCTGCTGGCACAGAAGGCTTACTGCGAAGGGGCGCTGGCGCTGGAGCTGTACTGCGCGCGCCTGGTGGACGAGCAGCACACGGGCGATGAAGCCGCGGTGCTGCCCAGCGGCCTCACGGCCTCAGGTGAAGCGGCGCTGCTGCTGGAAGTGCTGACACCGATTGCCAAGAGCTGGCCCAGCGAGTGGTGCCTGGAGGCCAACTCCCTGGCGATCCAGGTGCACGGTGGCTACGGTTACACGCGCGACTTCCCGGTGGAGCAGTACTGGCGCGACAACCGCCTGAACATGATCCACGAGGGCACGCACGGCATCCAGGCGCTGGACCTGCTGGGCCGCAAGGTGGTGATGGACGGCGGAGCGGGCTTGAAGCTGCTGGCCACGCGCGTGAACGCCACCATCGAGCGCGCCGGACATGATGCCGCCCTGGCGGTTCAGGCCACGGAACTGGCGGCGGCACTGCAAAAGCTGGGTGCGGCCACCAAGTCGGCCTGGGCCACAGGCGTGCCCGCCGAGGCCCTGGCCAATGCCACGCCCTATCTGCAGGCCTTCGGCCATGTGGTGCTGGGCTGGATCTGGCTGGATGTGGCGCTGGCTGCCCGACGAGCTGGCGACACCGCATTTGCGCAAGGCAAGCTGGCCGCTCTGCGCTACTACTTCGCCTATGAATTGCCCCGCATCGACGCGTGGCTGAAAGTCGTGGCCGAGCGCGAGGCCGTCTGCCGCACCATGGACGATGCCTGGTTCTGATCCCGGCCCCTCCTTGCTCCTTTCTCGCCAGTTCTTCCCACTCTCGCCACGCTTGTCCGTGACCTCCGTTCCACCCCTTGCCTGAAGCAGGACTTCCCATGAGCACTCCCGTCCAGCAACTCTTCGATCTCAGCGGCCGCTTTGCATTGGTGACCGGCGGCTCCCGTGGGTTGGGCCTGCAGATGGCCGAGGCCTTGGGCGAGGCCGGCGCCAAGATCATGCTGACCTCGCGCAAGGCAGCTGACCTGGAAGAGGCCGTGGCCGACCTGCAGGCCAAGGGCATCGACGCCCGCTGGATCGCCGCCGACGCCAGCGACCCCGCGCAGATCCAGCGCGTGGTGGACGAGACGATGGAGCGCTTCGGCCGCATCGACATCCTCATCAACAACGCAGGCGCCACTTGGGGGGCAGCGGCCGAGGACCACCCCTTGGAGGCCTGGGACAAGGTGATGAATCTGAACGTGCGCAGCCTGTTCCTGTTTGCGCAGGCGGTGGCCAAGGCCAGCATGATCCCCAACCGCAGCGGGCGCATCATCAACGTCGCCTCGATTGCCGGGCTGGCCGGTTCGCTGCAGATGAAGTTCATCGCCTACGGCACCAGCAAGGGTGCGGCCGTCAATTTCACCCGCACGCTGGCCGGCGAGTGGGGGCCTTACGGCATCACGGTCAACGCGCTGGCGCCGGGCTTCTTCCCCAGCAAGATGACGCGTGCCACCCTGGCCGAGTTCGGTGCCGACAACCTGGCCTCCATGTCGCCGCTGCGCCGCATTGGCGATGATGACGACCTCAAGGGTGCCGTGCTGCTGTTCGCCAGCGCCGCCGGCAAGCACATCACCGGGCAGATCCTGGCGGTGGACGGCGGCGTCAGTGCCGTGCACAACGGCTGATGTCCGCAGCCCGGCCGCCCATGGACTTCCTCGTCCGCATTCCCTTCATCGAGCATTTGGGTTTTGAGTTGCTGCGCGTGGAGCCCGGTTTGGGTGAGATTGCCATCGAGGTGCGTGACGAGCTGACCAACTCCTGGGGCGTGGCCCACGGGGGCCTGCTGATGACCTTGATGGACATTGCCATGGCGCATGCCGCGCGCAGCCCGCTGGAGCCGGGCGGCGACGTGTTGCCCGGCGTGGTGACCATCGAAATGAAGACCAGCTTCATGCGCCCGGGCGAAGGCCGACTGGTGGGCACGGGCCGCCGTCTGCACCGCACGGCTTCCCTGAGCTTCTGCGAGGCCAGCGTGGTGAACCACCGTGGCGAACTGGTGGGCCATTCCACCGGCACCTTCAAGACCATGCGCGGCCTGCCTGCGGCCGATGGCCGGCGCATCCAGCGACTGAACGCCTCCGACTGACCCCACTGCTCTTTCCCGATCTTCCTCAACAAGGCACAAACCCATGCAGAACCAACAGATCGTCCTCGCTTCCCGCCCCATGGGCGAGCCCACCGCCGACAACTTCCGCCTGGTGGAGACCCCCGTGCCGGCACTGGCCGATGGCCAGGTGCTGGTGCGCCACCACTACCTGAGCCTGGACCCGTACATGCGCGGCCGCATGAATGACGGCAAGAGCTACGCCCAGCCGCAGCCCCTGGATGCAGTGATGATCGGTGGGACCGTGGGCGAGGTGGTGGATTCGCGCCACCCAGGCTTTGCCCCCGGTGACCGGGTGGTGGGCATGGGCGGCTGGCAGCAGTACTCGGTGGTGGACGCGACGCAACTGGGCATGCTGCGCAAGGTAGACACCGCGCACATCCCTCTGGCGGCCTACCTGGGCGCCGTGGGCATGCCCGGCGTGACGGCCTGGGTGGGCCTGACGCAGATCATCGCGCCCAAGGAAGGCGAGACCGTGGTGGTGGACGCCGCCAGCGGCGCGGTAGGCGGCGCGGTGGGCCAGCTCGCCAAGGCCCGCGGCTGCCGCGTGGTGGGTCTGGCCGGGGGCGCCGACAAGTGCGCCTATGTCACGGACGTGCTGGGTTTTGACGCCTGCATCGACTACAAGCAGCATCCCGACCTGAAGTCCATGCTGCGGGCCTTGAAGGAGGCCGCGCCGAATGGCATTGACGGCCACTTCGAGAATGTGGGCGGCATGATCCTGGACGCGGTGATGCTGCGCATGAACGCCTTCGGCCGCATCGCCTTCTGCGGCATGATCGCCGGCTACAACGGCGAGCCCATTCCGATGGCCAACCCCTCGCTCATCCTGGTGTCGCGCCTGAAGCTGCAGGGCTTCATCGTGAGCGAGCACATGAACCTCTGGCCCCAGGCCTTGAAGGAACTGGGCACCATGGTCGCTACCGGCAAGCTCAAGTACCGCGAGACCGTGGCCGAC
The DNA here is from genome assembly GCA_947464185.1 of Burkholderiales bacterium. Lineage (GTDB taxonomy): Bacteria > Pseudomonadota > Gammaproteobacteria > Burkholderiales > Burkholderiaceae_C > Rubrivivax. Next base: position 19,146 of record CANHVY010000021.1, on the reverse strand, counting down.
AGCTTGGGCGCCGCACCCGAAGCCTTCCTCGGGCTGCTGAAGGGCCGCAACTTCGGCAAGCAGTTGGTGAAGCTGGTGTGACGCCACCGCGGCTGTCCTGGACCTGGAAGCGCTTCGAGGCCCTGAGCCTCGACGAGCTGTACGACGCCCTGGCCCTGCGCTGCCGCGTGTTCATCGTGGAGCAAGGCGCCTACTTGGACCCGGACGGCCTGGACCGGGAGTCCTGGCATTTGCTGGGCCACGACGGGACCGGGGTTCTCCAGGCCTACCTGCGGGTGTTGGATCCCGGAGCCAAGTTTTCTGAGCCGTCCATGGGGCGTGTGATCACGTCACCCGAGGTGCGAGGCACCGGAGCAGGGCGCTTGCTGGTGGCTGAGGGCGTCAGGCGCATCGACGAAGCCTGGCCGGGGCAGGCCAACCGTATCAGTGCGCAGGCGCATCTGGCTGACTTCTACGGTGGCTTTGGATACGTCGTCCAGGGCGAAAGCTACCTGGAGGATGGGATCCCCCATGTGGAGATGGTGCGGGCCGCTGAATTCGGGCACCCCCCTCCGCTCATGTCCCCCGGCTCGGGCTGCGCCCGACCCTCCTCCTTGACTTCGCTGCGGGGGGTACCCGAACCCAGCGGCAGCCAGCGACGCGGCGGGGCTGCATGAAGAGTCTCGCGATGACCCCCACCCACACCGTCACCAACCAGAGCACGCCCTTTACGGACGTGAACCTGTTCACGTCCAACCGTCCGTTGCAGGACGCACTGGCGCATCACCATCCCAGCTTCGACCGGGAGCGCTTTCAGTCCTTGGGCGCCCTTTGTGGCAGCGCCGAGATGCAGGCGCATGCGCGGCTGGCCAACACCCAGGGCCCGCGCCTGTTGACGCACGACCGTTTCGGTCGCCGCGTCGACCAGGTGGAGTTCCACCCCTCGTACCACGCCCTCCTGGAGGCCGCCTGCGCTGCGCGCCTGCATGGCAGCCCCTGGGCGGAAGGGCCGGGCGGGCACATCGAGCGCGCGGCGGCCTTCATGCTGTTCACCGAGTTGGAGCCTTCGGTGCTCTGCCCGGTGTCCATGACGTATGCCGTGGCGCCTTCGCTGCGCGCCCACCCCGCGCTGCACGCTGCCTTCGGACCGGGTCTGATGGCGCCGCGCTACGACGCCCGCTTCATGCCCCACCCGGCCAAGCTCGGCCTGACCATGGGCATGGGCATGACCGAGAAGCAAGGCGGCTCGGATGTGCGTGCCAACACCACCCGGGCCGAGGTCGATGGCGAAGACGCCTGGGGCCAGCGTTACCGGCTGACCGGGCACAAATGGTTCTTCTCCGCGCCCATGTGCGACGCTTTCCTGGTTCTGGCTCAGGCGCAGACGGGGACCGAAGGCTTGGGTACCGGGGCCTCGGTTGGCGGCCTGAGCTGCTTCTTCCTGCCGCGCTGGCGGCCGGATGGCACGGTCAACCCGCTGCACATCCAGCGCCTGAAGCACAAGCTCGGCAACCACGCCAACGCCAGTTCCGAGGTGGAGTTCGAAGGCACCCACGCCTGGCTGGTGGGCGAGGTGGGAAGAGGCGTGCCGCAGATCCTGGCCATGGGCGCGTTGACGCGCCTGGACTGCGCCCTGGGCACCGCGGGGCTGATGCGTCACGCCCTGTCGCTGGCCTTGCACCACACGGCCCAGCGCCACGCTTTTGGCAAGCCCTTGATCGACCAGCCGCTGATGAAGGCTGTGCTCGCCGACCTGGCGCTGGAAAGCGAGGCCGCCACGGCACTGGCGCTGCGCCTGGCGGCCGCGGTGGACCACACCGAGAACGGCCAGACTGGCGCCGCGTTACCCCCCTCCATCGACCTCGCCCACGAAGCCGTGATGCGCCGCCTGCTTACCCCTGTGGCCAAGTTCTGGATCTGCAAGCGCGGCAGCGCCTTTGCCCAGGAAGCCATGGAGTGCCTGGGCGGCAACGGCTACGTGGAAGAGCAGGGCGAGGGCGTGATGGCGCGCATCTACCGCGAAATGCCCCTGAATTCCATCTGGGAAGGCGCAGGCAACATCATGGCGCTGGACCTGATGCGCGCCTTGCGCGGACACGACGTGGCCGCAGCCCTGGAGAACGAATGTGCGTCTGCACGCGGCGCCCACCCATCCTTCGACCGCGCTCGTGACCGCGTGCTGCTGGCCGTGGAGCAGGGCGTGGAGGAGGTGCAGGCCCGGCAACTGGCGCGCGATCTCGCCGTGCTGTTGCAGGCAGCGCAGTTGTGCCGTCATGCGCCTTCGTTCGTCTTCGAGGCTTTCTGTGCTTCGCGTTTGGCCACGGCCGCTGATGCCTTTGGCTTGCTGCCCGCAGGCCTGCCGCTGGAGGCGCTTATCGCCCGCGCGATGCCGGTTGAAGGGCGTTGAGCCACCACTGCGGCCTGCCCGATCATCGGTGAACCTTCCCGTCAAAGTCTTCTCTTGTCTCTGGCGCGACACTCGACATCTTCCATGGAGCCTTTCATGCACCCACTCTCAGGCGGCGTGGCCGTCATCACCGGCGCCGCCTCGGGCTTCGGCTTGGAGGCCAGTCGCACGGCGGCCCGGCTGGGCATGCGCATCGTCATGGCCGACGTGCAGGCCGATGCGCTGGAGGCCGCTGCGGCCGAGGTCCGGGGCCTGGGGGCGACCGTGTTGCCCCACCGGCTGGACATCGCCAAGGCTGCCGAGGTCGAGGCGCTGGGCCAGGCCACGCTGCAGGCCTTTGGCGCACCGAACTTCCTCTTTAACAACGCCGGCGTCGGCGCCGGCGGGCTGATCTGGGAGCACACGCTGAAGGATTGGGAGTGGGTCATCGGCGTCAACCTGATGGGTGTGGCCCATGGCGTGCGCGTGTTCACGCCCATGATGCTGGCCGCCGCGAAGGCAGACCCTTCCTGGCGCGGCCACATCGTCAACACCGCCAGCATGGCGGGCCTGCTCAACGCGCCCAACATGGGCGTCTACAACGTCACCAAGCACGCCGTGGTGTCCTTGTCAGAGACGCTCTATCAGGACCTGAGCCTCGTTACCGACCAGGTGCATGCCCACGTGCTGTGCCCCTACTTCGTGCCCACCGGCATCCACCGCAGTGAGCGCAACCGCCCCGAAGCCTTTGCCGATGCGCAGAGCCGGCCCACCAAGAGCCAGCTCATCGCCCAGGCCATGAGCGACAAGGCGGTGACCAGCGGCAAGGTCTCCGCGGCCGAGGTGGTGCAGTTCGTCTTCGAGGCCATGGCGCAGCAGCGCTTCTACATCTACAGCCACCCCAAGAGCCTGGGCCATGTGCAGACGCGTCTGGAAGACATCATGACGCCGCGCAACCCGAGCGACCCGTTCGCGGTGAGGCCGGAGATCGGCGCGAATTTGCGTGCCGCCTTGCGCGGGGCTTGAGCAGCGCTGATGCAGGCCGTGGTGGTGGGTGCCGGGCCAGCCGGCTTGATGGCCGCCGAAGTCCTGGCCGGTGCAGGCGTGCAGGTGCATGTCTTTGACGCCATGCCCTCGGTGGGACGCAAGTTCCTCCTGGCCGGCAAGGGGGGGCTGAATCTCACGCACGCCGAGCCCGAAGACCTCCTGCACACGCGCTACCGCGAGGCCCAGCCCTGGCTGGTGCCGGCCTTGACGGCCTTCGGTCCTGCGGCCTTGCGGGCCTGGGCGCAGGAATTGGGCATCACCACCTTTGTCGGTACCTCGGGGCGTGTCTTTCCGCAGGAGATGAAAGCCGCCCCCTTGCTGAGAGCCTGGCTGCAGCGGCTGCGCCGGCAGGGTGTGCGCTTTCACATGCGCCACCGCTGGACGGGCTGGGGCCCTGAAGGCGACCTGCACTTCACGGCCCCCGAAGGCCTGCGTGCGGTGCCTGCCCAGGCCACGGTGCTGGCGCTGGGTGGCGCCAGCTGGTCGCGCCTGGGGTCTGACGGCGCGTGGGTGCCCTGGCTGCAGGCGCGGGGCGTGGAGGTGGCGGCGCTCCAGCCCGCCAACTGCGGGTTCGACGTGGGTTGGAGCGAGCACTTCCGCGCCCGGCATGAAGGCGCGCCGCTGAAGTCCGTAGCCCTGGAGTGGGAGGAAGGCCCGGCGCAGGGGGCCATGCGGCGCCGGCAGTTGGGCGAGTTCATCGTCACGGCCACGGGCGTGGAGGGCAGCCTGGTCTATGCGGCGTCTGCCGCGCTTCGCGACCGCCTGCGCCGCGAGGGGTCCGCCACCTGCTGGGTGGACCTGCTGCCCGCGCGCACGGCCGAAGCGGTGCTGGCGGAAGTGACGCGCGGCCGCGGCACGCGCTCCTTGAGCACCCACCTCAAATCACGACTGGGGCTGGACGGTGTGAAGATGGGTTTGCTGCACGAGCGGCTCACCCGCCAGGAGATGCAGGACGGCCCCACGCTCGCCCGCGCCATCAAGCACTTGCCCATCGCCCTGCGGGCGCCACGCCCGATCGACGAAGCCATCAGCTCCGCTGGCGGCGTGGGCGCCCACGCGGTAGACGAACATCTGATGCTTCAACGCCTGCCGGGCGTGTTCTGCGCCGGTGAGATGCTCGACTGGGAGGCGCCCACTGGGGGCTACCTGCTCACCGGCTGTTTCGCCACGGGGCGCTGGGCGGGTGCGGGTGCCGTGCAATGGTTGAATTCGCTTGCCTCAGATGCACCGAGAACGGTCTGACGATGACAGCCTGAGGTGCGGACATCGGGTTGTTGCTCAGTGCTTCGCGCACCGTGATGCGTCAGTTGATTTGTAGCTAAGATGGACATCATCATCGCAAGTGAGAACTCGTAGTGACTGAGAAGACCATTCCCTCCCGAGAAGTGCAGAACCACTTTGGAGCCGTTTTGGACCTTGCCAAGCGTGAACCGGTGACTGTCACGCAATATGGCCGCCCCGTTGTGACGCTGATGAGCCATGAACTTGCGCTCGAGGCGCAAAGGGCCTTGGCAGGCCGGCGTATGGGAGCACTCCTGCGTGCATTGCCTTTGGTGGATGCCGCGGAGTCCCTGACCGATCAGGACATCAGCGCTCTCGTGCATGAGCTCCGTAAGCCGGCTGGTGTTTGACACCAGCACGCTGGTGGGGGCGGTCTTGAAGCCGCGCTCCACGCCGGCTCTCGCCTTGACGCTGGCCTGGGAAGTGGCCGACGTGATCGTCTCTGAAGAAACGCTGGACGAGTTGCATGTCGTGCTTTCTCGCTCTCGACTGGACGCTTTCCGTGAGCCGGCACACAGGGTTGCGTTCTTTGAGCACTATCGGGCCATGACAGTGCTTGTGCCAGACATCGACCCCGTCACCGCGTGTCGCGATCCCAAGGACGACAAATTCCTTGCTCTGGCCGTCAATGGTGGGGCCCAGGCGCTCGTCTCCAGCGATGACGACCTGCTGAGCATGGGCAGCTTTGGGGGTGTGGCCATCCTGTCGCCCCGGCGACTCCTGGAGGCCTTGGCCGCGTCCTGAACACGCAGCCGCGAGCCGCCCGAGTTCAGCGTGTAGCGGGGTACCAAGGGCTGCCCGTCGAAATGCACTGGCGGCCGGATTGGAAGAACCCCCCCTGGCTACACTGCGCCGCTTTGTTTTGCCCTCCCTTCCTTCAATTCTCATGACCGCCTGCCGAGCGCAGGGGCCTGACATCCCTTGAACAAGATCCTGTTGCAGATCGCCGCCGAGCTGAAGGTTCGGCCGGCGCAAGTGAACGCAGCCGTAGAGCTGCTGGACGGGGGCGCCACGGTGCCCTTCATCGCCCGGTACCGCAAGGAGGCCACCGACGGCCTGGACGACACCCAGTTGCGCGAGCTGGAAGCCCGCCTGGCCTACCTGCGCGAGCTGGAAGACCGCCGCGCCGTGGTGCTCAAGAGCATCGAGGAGCAGGGCAAGCTCACGCCCGAATTGCGCGCTGCCATCGAGGCCGCGCCCACCAAGCAGGAGCTGGAAGACCTCTACCTGCCCTACAAGCCGCGGCGCCGCACCAAGGGCATGATCGCCCGCGAGGCGGGCATCGAGCCCCTGGCCGACCGGCTGTTTGTCGACCCCACGCTGGACCCATCCGCGGAGGCGGCCGCCTTCGTGGCCGGCTACCCTGGCGGCGCGGTGGCAATGGCCGAAGCCGGCTTTGCCGATGCCTACGCAGTGTTGGACGGCGTGCGCGACCTGCTGTCGGAGCGTTGGGCTGAAGACGCGGCCCTGGTCGGCAAGCTGCGGGAATGGCTCTGGGCCGAGTGCCTGTTCAAGAGCCAGCTCGTCGAAGGCAAGGACGGCACGCACGCCGACGCGGCCAAGTTCCGTGACTACTTTGACTACGCCGAGCCTATCCGTACCGTGCCCAGCCACCGCGCGCTGGCGGTGTTTCGTGGGCGCTCGCAGGAATGGCTGGATGCCAAGCTGGTGCTGGATGAGCCGGGCCCAAGCGTGACGAGTACCACGCCCACCGTCGCAGCCGGTGCGGCAGGAGCGCCTCGACCGACGGCCGCACGAGCCGCGCCCACGTCAATCTCGTTGGCTGAAGGCCGCATTGCCCGTCACCTGGGTTGGAGCCACGCCGCCCGCCGTGCCGACGACCTGATCCGCAAGACCATCGCCTGGACCTGGAAGGTCAAGCTCTCCCTCAGTCTGGAGCGCGACCTGTTCGCGCGCCTGCGGGAGGAGGCCGAAGCCGTGGCCATCAAGGTGTTCGGCGACAACGTGCGCGACCTGCTCCTGGCCGCGCCGGCCGGCAAGCGCGTGGTCATGGGGCTGGACCCTGGCATCCGCACCGGCGTGAAGGTGGCGGTGGTCAGCGATACCGGCAAGGTGCTGGACACAGCCACCGTCTACCCGCACGAGCCGCGCAATGACTGGGAGGGCGCGCTGCACGCCCTGGGCCGCCTGGTGGCCACGCACGGCGTGAACCTGATCGCCATCGGCAACGGCACGGCCAGCCGCGAGACCGACAAGCTTGCGGCTGAACTCCTCCAGCGCATCCGCAATCTGGCGCCCGAGGCGCGGCTCGACAAGGTCGTGGTCAGCGAGGCCGGTGCCTCGGTTTACTCGGCCAGCGAGTACGCCAGCAAAGAGCTGCCCGAGCTGGATGTCAGCTTGCGCGGCGCCGTCAGCATCGCGCGCCGCCTGCAAGATCCGCTGGCCGAGCTAGTGAAGATCGATCCCAAGAGCATTGGCGTGGGCCAGTACCAGCACGACGTCAACCAGAGCGCGCTGGTGCGCACGCTGGACGCTGTGGTGGAGGATTGCGTCAATGCGGTGGGGGTGGACCTGAACACGGCCTCGGTGCCGCTGCTGTCGCGCGTGTCGGGCCTGTCGGCCTCGGTGGCCGGCAGCATCGTGCGCTGGCGCGATGCGAACGGCGCCTTCCGCAGCCGCCAGCAGCTGCTGAACGTGGCGGGCCTGGGGCCGCGCACCTTCGAGCAGGCCGCAGGCTTCTTGCGCATCCGCGACGGCGACAACCCGCTCGACATGACGGGTGTCCACCCGGAGACCTACCCGGTGGTGCAGAAGATGCTGGAGCGCACGGGCAAGGGCGTGCAGGCGCTGATGGGCCAGGCCGACGTGCTGCGCACGCTCAAGCCTGAGGCCTTTGCGGACGAGCGCTTTGGCGCCATCACCGTCAAGGACATCCTCATCGAACTGGAAAAGCCCGGCCGCGACCCGCGCCCGGACTTTCAGGTGGCCCGCTTCAACGACAGCGTGTCCGACCTGAAAGACCTGCAGCCCGGCATGCTGCTGGAGGGCACGGTCAGCAACGTGGCGCAGTTCGGCGCCTTCGTGGACCTGGGGGTGCACCAGGACGGCCTGATCCATGTCAGCCAGTTGAGTCACAAGTTCGTGAACGATGCGCGCGAGGTGGTCAAGACCGGGCAGGTGGTCAAGGTCAAGGTGCTGGAGGTGGACCTGGCGCGCAAGCGCATCTCGCTCACCATGAAGCTGGACGCGGCCGTGACGCCGCGCGGGGCGACACGCTCGGGCGACAACAGCTTCCGGCCAGCTGCACGCCAGGAGCGGCCCGGCCCGCGGGGGGGGGCGGCCGGCGTGGCCGAGGGCCAAGGGGCGATGGCCGCAGCCTTTGCCAAGCTGCAGCGGCGGCGCTGAGGCCCCTGAAGGCGCAGCAGGGCTGCTTGCGCAGTCCCGATGTCTGCGTGCAGCGGAATTCGAGCCGCCAGGAGCTGTTGCGTCCGGCAGGCAACAATGCGGAATCGCTGGGCGACCTGAGCCGCGTCTGGCAGATCGACGAAGGCGGATGGGAACCCTCCACCCGCAAACTGCATCGGCCTTGCCCCGCTTCCATGGCAACCTGAGTGTCAAGCCCTCAATCCCTTTGGAGACCCTTCACATGGACCCTCGCCACGTCAAGCCCGAAAGCATCGCCGCACAGGCCCTGGGCTGGGTGGATGACAAGACCCGCGCCATCACGCCGGCCATTCACGTCTCGTCGACCTACCTGCGCGACCCCGACAACCAGTACCGCTCCGGCCGCATCTACGCCCGTGCCGACAACCCCGCCTTCGACCAGGCCGAGGCCGTGCTGGCGCAATTGGAAGAAGGCGCGCAGGCGGCGCTGTTCGCTTCCGGCATGGCCGCGGCCACGGCGGTGTTCCAGGCCCTGTCGCCAGGAGACCATGTGCTGGCGCCCAAGGTCATGTACTGGTCGCTGCGCAACTGGCTGATGAACTTCGCCACCCGCTGGGGTTTGAACGTCGAGCTGATCGACATGACCGATCCGGCCGCCGTGCAGGCCTCCGTGCGACCGGGGGCCACCAAGCTGGTGTGGATCGAGACCCCGGCCAACCCGCTGTGGACCGTCACCGACATCGCGGCCACGGCCGAGATCGCGCACGCCGCAGGCGCCCTGGTGGCGGTGGACTCCACCGTGGCCTCGCCCGTGCTCACACGCCCGCTGACACTGGGCGCGGACATCGTCATGCACGCCGGTACCAAGTACCTCAACGGCCATTCCGATCTGGTGGCCGGTGCGCTGGTCACGCGCGAGGACAGCGAGTTCTGGCGACGCGTGAAGACGGTGCGCGCGCAGATCGGCGGCACGCTGGGCTCGTTCGAAGCCTGGCTGTTGCTGCGCGGCATGCGCACGCTGTACCTGCGCGTGCGGGCGGCCTCGCAGTCGGCGCAACGCATTGCTGAGCATTTCAACAATCACCCGTTGGTGGAAGCGGTGCTCTATCCCGGCTTGCCCGGCGCGCATGGCCACGCCATTTCGGTGCGACAGATGCAGGGCGGCTTTGGCGGCATGATGTCCCTGCGCGTCAAGGCCAGTGCAAAGGGTGGAGAAGCTGCTGCCATCGCCACTGCGGCGAGTGTGGAATTGTGGAAGCGCGCCACCTCGCTGGGCGGCACCGAGAGCCTGATCGAACACCGCGCCAGCGTCGAGGGCGCGGGCACGCCCGCCCCGCCGGATCTGCTGCGCCTGTCGGTGGGCATTGAGGACTGCGCCGACCTGATCGCCGACCTGGAGCAGGCGCTTGCCCGCGCCCATGCTTGACACCCCGCTGTTGCAAAGCTGAGAAGGGTTCCCATGAAGCTCATTGACGACATCACGCTGGCGGCTGCCGGCATCGCCGCGCTGCGCCGCCGCATCCATGCCCACCCGGAGCTCGGGTTCGAGGAAAAGATGACCTCGGATCTGGTGGCCGAGCAGTTGCAGGCCTGGGGCGTCGAGGTGCACCGCGGCATGGCCCAGACAGGTGTGGTGGGTATCGTGCGCGGGCGCGATGGCGGCGCTTGCGGCCGTGCCATCGGCCTGCGTGCCGACATGGACGCCCTGCCCATGCAGGAGCACAACACCTTTGCGCACGCCAGCCGGCACCCCGGCACCATGCACGCCTGCGGGCATGACGGCCACACCGCCATGCTGCTGGCCGCCGGGCGCCACCTGGCGCAGACGCGCGATTTCGACGGCACCGTGGTACTGATCTTCCAGCCGGCTGAAGAAGGCCGGGGCGGCGCGCAGGCGATGGTGGCCGAGGGCTTGTTCGACCAGTACCCCATGGAGGCGGTGTTCGGCATGCACAACTGGCCGGGCCTGCCGGCCGGCGCCATCGCTTTCAGCCCCGGGCCGGTGATGGCCGGCGGCAGTACGTTCAAGATCAAGGTGCGGGGCGTGGGGGCGCATGCTGCCCTGCCGCACCGCGGGGTGGACCCGGTGGTCGTGGCGGCGCAGCTCATCCAGGCCTTCCAGACCATCGTCAGCCGCAACAAGAAGCCGGTGGACACCGCCGTGCTCTCGGTCACTCTGCTGCAAGCCGGCGAGGCGATCAACGTCATCCCTGCCAGTTGCACCATGGAAGGCACGGTGCGCACCTTCACCGCCGAGGTGATGGACCTGGTGGCCGATCGCATGGAGGCCATTGCCCGCCACACCTGCGCGGCCTTCGGCGCCGAGTGCGACTTCGAGTTCAACCGTCGCGTGCCGGCCACCACCAACCATGTGCGCGAGGCCGAGTTTGCTGCTGAGGTGGCACGCGAGGTGGTGGGGGCGGACCTGGCCATCGAGCAGGAGCCGGTGATGCCCTCGGAAGACTTTTCCTACATGCTGCTGGCCAAGCCGGGGGCTTACGGCTTCATCGGCAACGGTGATGGCCTGCACCGCGAGATGGGCCATGGGGAAGGCCCCTGCACCTTGCACAACCCCAGTTACGACTTCAACGACGATCTGATCCCTGTGGGCGCCAGCTACTGGGTGCGTCTGGTCCAGCGCTGGCTGGGGCAGCCGCGGTGATCCGCCAGCGCGCACTGCGCGGTGCTCGCCGCCGCGTGATGCCTGGCAGCTGCTGACCTTGCAGGTCGGCGCGATCTGATCGGGAAGTCCCAACCTGTGCAGGCGCTCCAGGTGCATGCCGGCCCGCGCGCTGCGGCCCTTCTGCGTGAGCAAGGCCTGCGCGCGCAGGACGTGCGCCTGCTGCCGGGGGCTGCGGGCGGGCCCAAGGGCCTGGTGCTCAACCCGCTGGACCGGTTTCTGTTCGCTGAGTGGCTGAGAGATGCGCCGCAGGTCATCCACCTCGTGGGCGCCTCCATCGGCGCCTGGCGCATGGCCTGCGCCTGCCTGCCGGACGCCGATGCGGCCTTGGCGCAGCTGGCCGAAGACTATGTCACCCAGACTTACGACCACGAGCCCGGGCGACAACCCACGGCCGAGGTGGTGAGCCGCGCTTTCGGGCAGAAAATCCTGGAGCGCCTGGGTGCCCGAGCCGGCGAGATCCTGTCGCACCCGCGCCGGCGCCTGCATGTGGTCACGAGCCACGGGCGCCACGTGCTGGGCAGGGAAGGGCGCCTGCGCACGCCCCTGGGGTACGCCGGGGCCTTTGTTGCCAACGCGGTGCACCGCCGCGCGCTGGGGGCTTGGCTGGAGCGTGTGGTGTTCAGCGACCCGCGCGATCCGCTGCCAATGGCGCTGAAAGACTTCCGCACCCGGCAAGCGGTGCTGAATGCGGGCAATCTCTCACCGGCCGTGCTCGCCAGTTGCTCCATCCCGTTCTGGCTCAAGGCGGTGCACGACATTCCAGGCGGCCCGCGCGGCGCCTACTGGGATGGCGGCATCACCGACTACCACCTGCACTGGCCGTATGCCGACATGGACGACGGTCTGGTGCTGTATCCGCACTTCCAGCCCACGGTGGTGCCGGGCTGGCTGGACAAGGCCTGGAAGGCGCGCCACAGGGCCACGCCCGCGCTGGACAACCTGGTGCTGCTGAGCCCCAGCCCCGATTGGGTGGCCACGCTGCCGGGCGGCAAGCTGCCGGACCGCAGCGACTTCAAGACCTTTGCCGACGATGAAGCCGGGCGGCAGCGCGTATGGCGCACGGCCGTCGCGCAGAGCCAGCAACTCGCCGAAGAGTTTGCCGGTCTGGCGATGCGCGATTCATTCGAGCCGCTGCCATTGCTCTGACTACAATGCTTTTACCTTCAACGATGGCAAGAACGGGAAAGGCACGACGGGTTATGACACCGCGGACTACGTCCTCCTCCCTCACCGAGGTCTGACCCCGGCCGCATCATCACGTCCCCAATTAATGACCCATGAAGCGCGGCCCCCACCGCGCTTTTTTGTTGCCTGGAGATTCACATGCTGAACATCACGCTGCCCGACGGCTCGCAACGTGCATTCCCTGCTCCCGTGACCGTGGCCGAGGTGGCCGCCTCCATCGGTGCCGGCCTGGCCAAGGCCGCCCTGGGTGGCAAGGTCGATGGCCAGCCCGTCGATCTGAGCCGCCGCATCGACACCGATGCCCGCCTGGCCATCGTCACCGACCGCGATGCCGACGGCTTGGAGATGATCCGGCATTCCACGGCCCACCTGTTGGCCTACGCCGTCAAGCAACTGTTTCCCGAGGCGCAAGTCACCATCGGCCCGGTCATCGAGCACGGCTTCTATTACGACTTCGCCTACAAGCGTCCGTTCACGCCGGAGGACTTGGCTGCCATCGAGGCGCGCATGACCGAACTCGCCCGCAAGGACGAGAAGGTCGAGCGCCGCGTGCTGCCGCGCGACGAGGCCGTGGCCTACTTCAAAGGCCTGGGCGAGCATTACAAGGCCGAGATCATCGCCAGCATCCCCGAGGGGCAGGACGTGTCCCTCTACCGCGAAGGCGGCTTCGAGGACCTGTGCCGCGGCCCGCACGTGCCCAGTACCGGCAAGCTCAAGCACTTCAAGCTGATGAAGGTGGCCGGCGCCTACTGGCGCGGCGACCACCGCAACGAGATGCTGCAGCGCATTTACGGCACGGCCTGGGCCACCAAGGACGACCTGCAGAAGTACCTCCTCATGCTGGAGGAGGCCGAGAAGCGCGACCACCGCAAGCTCGGCCGTGAACTGGACTTCTTCCACATCGACGACCACGCCCCCGGCGTGGTGTTCTGGCACCCCAAGGGCTGGACGGTGTGGCAGGGCGTGGAGCAGTACATGCGCCAGGTGTACCGTGACAACGGCTACCAGGAGGTCAAGGGTCCGCAGATCCTGGACAAGGCGCTGTGGGAAAAGACGGGCCACTGGGACAAGTACCGCGACAACATGTTCACGACCGAGAGCGAGAAGCGCGACTACGCCCTGAAGCCGATGAACTGCCCGGGCCACATCCTGATCTTCAAGCAGGGCATCAAGAGCTACCGCGACCTGCCGCTGCGCTATGGCGAGTTCGGCCAATGCCACCGCAACGAGCCCACGGGCGGATTGCACGGCATCATGCGGGTACGCGGCTTCACGCAGGACGACGGCCACATCTTCTGCACCGAGGACATGATCCTGGACGAGTGCGTGGCCTACACCGCACTGCTGCAGAAGGTCTACGCAGACTTCGGCTTCACCGACATCCTCTACAAGGTGGCCACCCGTCCGGCAGCGCGCATCGGGTCTGATGAGGTCTGGGACAAGGCCGAGCATGCGCTGATGGAGAGCCTGCGCCGCTCGGGCGTGGAATTCGTCATCGCCGAAGGCGACGGCGCGTTCTACGGCCCCAAGGTGGAGTACACCCTCAAAGATGCCATCGGCCGGCAGTGGCAGTGCGGCACCATCCAGGTGGACTTCTCCATGGCCGAGCGCCTGGACGCCGAGTACGTGTCCGACGACGGCTCACGTCGCCACCCCGTGATGTTGCACCGTGCCATCGTCGGCAGCCTGGAGCGTTTCATCGGCATCCTGATCGAACAGCACGCCGGAGCGCTGCCAGCCTGGCTGGCGCCTGAGCAGGCGGTGGTGTGCCCGATCACCGATCAACAGCACGAATACGCAAGAGAAGTGGCGAAAACGCTGCAAAAACAAGGAGTTAGGGTGTCGGTTGATGCTCGAAACGAGAAAATCAACTATAAAATCCGTGAGCATTCGATGCAAAAGGTCCCGTACATCCTGGTCGTGGGTGACAAGGAGAAGGCAAGCGGGGCTGTTGCGGTGCGCGCACGAGGGTCTATTGACCTGGGCGTGATGCCCCTAGAAGACTTCTCTGCGAAGCTGCTGGGTGACATTGCCCGCAAGGCCTGAGTCCTCGTCGCGCCCGATTCATTTTCAAGGCGGCCCCGCATTGCCTAGGGGTTGCACAGAGGGGTTTGAACCATCGCTACCTTCATGGACCGCCGCGTGCCGAACGCGGAGCGCAAGCACAGGCTGAACCGCGAAATCATGGCGCCGCAGGTGCGCCTCAACGGTGTCGAGAATGAGCCGCTCGGCATCGTCAGCTTGATGGACGCGCTTCGAATGGCCGGTGAGCTCGATGTAGATCTGGTCGAGATCGCGGCTGTGGCAGACCCTCCGGTGTGTCGCCTCATGGACTACGGCAAGTTCAAGTACCAGGAGCAGAAGAAGGCCGCGGAGGCCAAGTCCAAGCAAAAGGTCATCGAGATCAAGGAAGTCAAGTTCCGTCCGGGCACCGACGAGGGTGACTACCAGATCAAGATGCGCAACCTGCGGCGCTTCATCGCCGATGACGGCGACAAGGGCAAGGTCACACTGCGGTTCCGCGGCCGCGAGATCACGCACCAGGACATCGGCATGCGCCTGTTGGAGCGCATCCGTGACGAGCTGGCCGACGTGGCGGTCGTGGAACACATGCCCAAGCTTGAAGGCCGCCAGATGATCATGGTGCTGGCGCCCAAGCGCAAGTAGGACCTCGGATCCTTCGAGGCCGGAGTTTTTTTGAAGATCACTCGTCTGCCGGGCTTTCCGGCAGACGGCTGAAACAGCCGGCTCCCGGAAACGGGGCGGGCTGATGATGAGGGTTCCCGAGCGGGTGCAAGCCCACGAAAGAGCCGACTACAAGCCGATGCAGGCCCAACAAGCACCGCGAGGTTTGCGGTCGCCTGCAAAGGTGTCCAACAACAGGAGCAGTCATGCCCAAGATGAAGACCAAGAGCAGCGCCAAGAAGCGCTTCCGCGTCCGCCCCGGCGGTACCGTCAAGCGTGGACAGGCGTTCAAGCGCCACATCCTCACCAAGAAGAGCACCACCCGCAAGCGCCATCTGCGCGGCGCGGCCACTGTGCACGAGACCAACATGGGCCACATGGCAGCGATGCTGCCGTTTGCCGGTCTCTGATCCACCACCACTGAACAAGGAGCACACATATGCCTCGCGTCAAACGTGGTGTCACCGCACACGCCCGCCACAAGAAGATCCTGAAGCTCGCCAAGGGCTTCCGCGGCCGCCGCAAGAACGTCTTCCGCATCGCCAAGCAGGCGGTGATGAAGGCCGGTCAGTACGCCTACCGTGACCGCCGCACCCGCAAGCGGGTGTTCCGTCAACTGTGGATCGCCCGTATCAACGCGGCTTCCCGGTCGATGGGCGTCACCTACAGCAAGTTCATGGCCGGCCTGAAGAAGGCGCAGATCGACATCGACCGCAAGGTCCTCGCCGATCTGGCTGTCAACGACCCTGCTGGCTTTGCCAGCATCGTGGACAAGGTGAAGGCTCAACTGGCTTGATGATGCGGCACCGGGGCAGCCCCCTGGTGCCGGCAAGCATTCCAGAGGCCGTCACCTCGTGGCGGCCTCTTTTCGTTTCCGACGTCGTTTACCCCAACGCATCCGATGAACGATCTCGATCCCCTGCTCGCGCAGGCTGCCTCCGAGTTTGATGCTGCACCCACCGCAGCAGAACTGGAGAACGCCAAGGCCCGCTTCCTCGGCAAGTTCGGTCGCGTGACCGAGCTGCTCAAAGGCTTGGGCGCTTTGAGCCCCGAGGAAAAGAAATCCCGCGGCGCTGACATCAACCGATTGAAAATGGGCATCGAGCAGGCTCTGCAGGCCCGTCGCGAGGCCTTGGCCGACGCTGAACTGCAGGCGCAGTTGAAGGCCCAGGCCCTGGATGTCACGCTGCCCGGCCGTCAGAGAGGGCCGGGCAGCCTGCATCCGGTCAGCCGCACGATCGAGCGCATCGAGGCCATCTTCGGCTCCATGGGTTTTGACGTGGCCGAAGGCCCCGAGATCGAGACCGACTGGATGAGCTTCACGGCCTTGAACAACCCGGAGAATCACCCGGCGCGTTCGATGCAGGACACCTTCTACGTGGACGTGAAGGACGCTGACGGGCGCTGGCTCAACCTGCGCCCACACACCAGCCCCATGCAGGTACGCTACGCCCGCATGCACGCTGCGGCCCATGCCGGCCAGGACCCGATGCCCGAGATCCGCGTGATCGCGCCGGGCCGCACCTACCGCGTGGACAGCGATGCCACGCACTCGCCGATGTTTCATCAATGCGAGGGACTGTGGATCGGCGAACACATCAGTTTCAAAGATCTGAAGGTCGTCTTCACCGACTTCCTGCGTCGGTTCTTCGAGGATGAAGGCATCGAGACACGGTTTCGTCCCAGCTACTTTCCCTTCACCGAGCCCAGCGCCGAGATCGACATGATGTTCGCCACCGGCCCGCTGAAAGGCCGCTGGCTCGAACTGGCGGGCTCTGGCCAGGTGCACCCGAACGTGGTGCGCAACTACGGCCTGGACCCGGAGCGATACATCGGCTTCGCCTTCGGCATGGGCCCCGACCGCCTGACCATGCTGCGCTACGGCGTCAGCGATTTGCGACTCTTCTTCGAGAACGACCTGCGCTTCCTGTCGCAGTTCCGCTGAGCCGCTGCAAGTCTGCTTCGACCAGCACCGCCTTGCGCCTTCACTGATCTCGAACGAACCCTTTCCGAGCCTCAAGATGCAATTCCCGGAATCCTGGCTGCGCGAGTTCTGCGATCCGCCGTTGACCACTCAAGCTTTGGCCGAGCTTCTCACCATGTCGGGCATGGAGGTCGAAGAGCTGAAGCCCGTCGCCCCTGCCTTCCACGGCATCGTCGTGGCCGAGATCCTCGAGGCCGTGCAGCACCCCAATGCCGACAAGCTGCGCGTGTGCAAGGTGGACGCCGGACCGCATTCCGCCCAAGGGCCTTTGCAGATCGTCTGTGGCGCACCCAACGCCCGTGCGGGCATCCGCGTGCCGCTGGCCCTGATGGGCGCCGAGTTGCCCCCCGGAGAGGATGGCAAGCCCTTCAAGATCGGCGTGGGCAAGCTGCGTGGGGTGGAGAGCTTCGGCATGCTGTGTTCTGCTCGTGAGCTCAAGCTCTCGGAAGACCATGCCGGCCTGATGGAGCTGCCCGCCGACACGCCCATCGGGCAGGACGTGCGTGAGGCTCTGGCGTTGGATGACACCCTGTTCTCGCTGAAGCTCACGCCCAACCTGGGGCATGCGTTGAGCGTGTACGGGATTGCGCGCGAGGTCTCGGCTTTGACTGGCGCGCCCCTGAAGACGCCCGCCTTCACACCGGTGAGTCCCACGCATCAGGACAAGTTGCCCGTGGAGGTGAAGGCAGCCGATCTTTGCGGCCGCTTTTCTGGCCGCATCGTGCGCGGTGTGAACACGGCCGCCCAGACGCCCGTCTGGATGGTGAGCCGCCTGGCGCGTTGCGGCCAGCGCTCGGTGAATGCCCTGGTGGACATCTCGAATTACGTGATGTTCGAGTACGGACGGCCCAGCCACATCTTCGATCTGGACAAGATCCACGACAAGCTGGTGGTGCGCTGGGGGCAGCCCGGCGAGACCTTGAAGCTGCTCAACGGCAACACCATCGAAGTGGACGAGCAGGTGGGGGTGATCGCGGACACGCAGGCCGTGGAGTCGTTGGCCGGCATCATGGGCGGGGACGCCACGGCCGTCAGCGACGACACCCGCAACGTTTACGTCGAGGCCGCCTTCTGGTGGCCCGAGGCGGTGGCAGGCCGTTCGCGCCGTTTCAACTTCTCCACCGACGCCGGACACCGCTTCGAGCGTGGCGTGGATCCCTCGCTCACGGTGCAGCACATCGAGCACATCACCGCGCTGATCCAGCAGATTTGTGGTGGTGAGGCCGGCCCCATCGACGACCAGACGCTGGCGCTGCCGCAGCGTCAACCCATCACCTTGCGCGTACCGCGTGCGTCGAAGGTGCTGGGCATGCCATTGACGGTTGCGCAGTGCGCGCAGGTTTTCCAGAGATTGGGGCTGGCCTTCGAGCAGCAGGGCGACACCTTGGTGGTCACACCCCCGGCGTGGCGCTTTGATCTGGCCATCGAGGAAGACCTGATCGAGGAGGTCATCCGGGTCATCGGTCTGCAGCACCTGCCCGCGACCCCTCCGCACGCGCCGGTGATCTCGCGTCCGCAGCGCGAAGGGAGGGTATCCGCACACGCGCTGCGCAGATCGCTGGCCGCCCTGGGCTATCACGAGACCATCAGTTTCAGCTTCGTCGAAGAGCGCACGGAGCTGGAACTGGCGGGCAACGTCGACCCGATCCGCGTGCTGAACCCCATCGCGGCCCCCCTGGCGGTCATGCGTTCTTCGCTCCTGGGCAGCCTCGTTGGCGTGCTCAAGACGAACCTCGCGCGCAAGGCGACCCGGGTCCGGGTGTTCGAGATCGGCCGCGTCTTCAGGCGTGACGATTCAGTCCAGGATGGGCCTCTAGCGGTGGCGGGGGTGGACCAGCCGACGCGTGTGGCGGGTCTGGCCTGGGGGCCGGTGGACGAGTTGCAATGGGGCGAGCGCGAACGTGCCATCGACTTCTTCGACGTCAAAGGCGACCTGCAAGCGCTGCTTGCCGGGCAGGCGCTGAGCTTCCATGCCGATGTGCATCCGGCGATGCATCCCGGACGGTGCGCGCGTGTGGAATGGAATGGGCGGGTGCTGGGCCATGTAGGTGAACTCCACCCCAAGTGGCGACAGGCCCAAGACCTTCCCTCGGCGCCGATGCTCTTCGAACTTGCGTTGGACGACGTGCTGATGCGGACAGTGCCTGCGTTTGAACCTGTCGCCCGGCAGCAGGCAGCGCAACGCGACGTGGCCCTGTGGGTACGGGAGCATGTGTCGCACGACACCCTGTTGAGGGCCTTGCGGTCGGATCCCGAGGGCCTGGTGCGCCAGGCCACTCTGTTCGACATCTACAAGCCGGCGCAACCCGTGGACGGCATGACCGCTGACGAACACAGTCTGGCCGTCAGGCTCGAACTTCTGGACGATGCCACGACCCTGATCGACGCCCGTATCGACGCCACCGTGGCCGCGGCGGTGCAACGTGCCGCAGCGGCCTGTGGCGCCCGCTTGCGGGTCTGAACGGACACCCGCCTGGAGCATTGCACATGAACGACCAGATTCCCAACGTCCCTGCGGTCAGTGCCCTCTTGCAGTCCCTGGAGACGCCCACGCTGACCAAGGCCGACTTG
>CANHVY010000020.1 GCA_947464185.1 Burkholderiales bacterium | reverse complement strand
CGCCTGCGCGTACGACGCGCCGGAAGCTCAACTGAAGTGAAAGTGTCCATGTGTCCGCCAAGAAATGAAGCGGACACCAGCATCCTTCAACTCTCAGCGGGCATCAAGATGAGTTGGCCGGACGCTTACGCTCGTGCAGCGCTGGAGCGAGAACGTCGTCTGGCAACTCTTCTCCGGGCTGGAGTACTACTCGACCAAGCTGCCGTGCGACCCTGCGCAGATCAGCCGCTTTCGCAAGATCCTGGGTGAGGCCGGCGTGGAGCAACTGCTCAAGACCACCATCGAGACGGCCGTGGCCATCAAGGCGGTGAACAAGGCCGAGTTCGAGCGCGTGATCGTGGACACCACGGTGCAGGACAACGAAGTTGCGGCGAAGGCTCATATCGGCGCAGCCGATGTGAAGCTGCGCAGCAGCGGCCGCAGCCACAAGGCGATTGCCCACCCGACCGACTCGCGGCTGCTGGATGTGGCGCGCCGGCTTGTCGTGCGCCACGCGCAGCGCGCGGGCATCGCGCTGAAGATGACCTACGAGCGCGAGGGCAAGACGCTGCGCCGGCGCGCAGGCGGCTACGCCCACGCCAAGCAGTTCAAGCGACTGAAGACCGTGGTCAAGCGCCAGCGCACCATCCTGAGGGTGCTGATCCGCGAGGTCACCCGCAAGATGGAGCAGATGACCACCTTGGCTGCTGACATCAAGGCCAAGTTGATGACCTGGCTGGAGCGCGCCGAGCGCATCCGGACTCAGAAGACCAAGGACAAGAACAAGCTGTACGCGATGCACGCCCCCGAGGCGGAGTGCATCGGTAAAGGCAAGGCGCGCAAGCCCTACGAGTTCGGCGTCAAGGCCAGCATCGCCGTCACGCACCGCAAAGGGTTGGTGGTGGGCGCCAGAACCTTCCCCGGCAACCCGTACGACGGGCACACCCTGGCCGCCCAGATCGAGCAGACCAGCACACTGCTGGAGAACATCGGCGTCAAGCCCACCACGGCCGTGGTGGACATGGGCTACCGCGGTGTCGACGAAGATGTTCCAGCCGTGCAGGTCATCCACCGCGGCAAGGCCAAGAGGCTCACCGCCCAACAAAAGACCTGGCTGAGACGACGTCAGGCCGTTGAGCCGACCATCGGTCATCTCAAGGCCGACCACCGGATGGACCGCTGCTGGTTGAAGGGGACTGAAGGCGACGCGCTGCACGCGGTGCTGTGCGCGGCGGGGTTCAACATCCGCTGGCTGATGCGCGCCATCGTACAGTCAGCATCAGTGTGCTGGGCACATGCACTTGGAAAGACACCCAGGAAGTGCATCAGGATCGGAAGCTGGAAAAACGCCATCGCGCCAGGTAACCCGTGTCAACGCGCCGCCCGGCGCGCGCCCTGCCCCGGCGCCCCGCCGGATGCGACCAGGTATTGCGTGCGGGTCAGGCCGTACAGCCAGGCATCGCGCGGGGTGCCGCCCTGCCACACCTTGCCGGCCTGCAACCCCTCACGCCGGAAGCCCACCCGCTCGAGCAGGTGGCACGAACGCAGGTTGTGCGGCAACACATCGGCCTTGATGCGGGGGATGTCGCGTTCGACGAATGCATACACCAGCAGGCGGCGCACCGCCTCGCTCATGCGGCCCCTGCCCCATTGGCCTCTGGCCAGTAAAAAGCCGATGCCGAATTCCACCCATGGGCGAAACTGCGCCTTGAGCGGATAAAGTTCGCACTCGCCGATCGGCAGACTGGTCGCGCGGTCGATGATCAACCACGTATAGAACATGCCGGCGGAGTTCATCCGTTCGCAACACTCGATAACGCCGGCGACCTGCGCCGGGTCGGTCAGCGGGTCGAAGCCGCCATCGGCGGCGCTACCCTCCTGGGTCCACAGCGTAAAGAGCGTCGCGACATCCGCGACCTGCACCGGCCGCAGGACCAGGCTGGCGGATTCAAGACACGGGCATGGGGTTTGGGTATTCATCAAGCCTGAACGATCATCGACGCGCGCAGCGCTGCATAGCGTGGTTTCCCGGCAGGAGACCGCCGTGGCCTTTTCGGGAACGCACGCATCGGGGCACCGCAATCAGCCAGCGCGCGCGCTCGCCCGCAGTCTTGTCGGCAGCGGCGAGGGTTTTCGAGACGTTCACCACCACCCCGACCGCGGTCGAGAGATTTTGAATTGCGGCAAGAACCTCGACGGTGAGCGGCTGCTTGGACATAGCCGTCAACCCCTCCTGCATCGCCGCGGTGACCGCGCCAAGATAAACCTTGGTGGCCGGCCTTCCGCATCCCCTGCGCGGGTTTTATGGTGCACTGCACCACCCTCGTGGCCCCAGCGCGTCGGGCAGCGTGCAGATCTGGGGCTGAAAATCAGAGGGGGCCGGCACCTGAGCTACCATTTCCGGAGGTACGCCTCGTTACCTCTTGCGCGGGCAACGTACTTGGAACTTTGATCTGAATAGGAGCTTGGCTCTGGTCGACTTTCATATTTGCGGCTTCATTGATGCTTTTGACGGCATTTTGAAGTGATTCTCTCTCCGGGCTGGGTGCCAGCCTTTCAAGCTGCGCCTGCGCGATTGTGAGCAAATCTCGCCAACTAGTGGCTGCGTCAATCTTCTGATTCAAGTCAGGGTCAGGTACAAGAGCCTTCATGTCGGGCTTTGAACTCTGCGGCGTCATCACCACGTTTGATACCGTTAGCGCCGAACCACCATCCAATACACGGTTCAAAGCCCCATTCCTCGCCATCGCACTCCGCAACGGAGCCGCATTCAATTCCTTCTCGAATGCATTTGCGACGCGAGTCAAGCCATCTGATATCTTGCTGCCGTCTTGCAACTCGCGTTTTGTGTTGGGCCTGTACCATCCGGAACTGTCCAATGAAGCACCGAGATTGCGGATGTCTTGGATCACAACCTTCAGTTCTGCACGGTTCGCCTCGGTCAGATTCGGATCTTTGGCCATCTCCATCAATTGCTTGTAGTTCTTGTTCAGGATGTCGACCGTTGCCTTGCCTTGGTGCCCATCGATATTGTTGGTATAGGTAGATGCTGTGTGCCCATGGCCGAGGAGGCTCTTGATCTTGGTATCGAGATCCCGAACCTGCTTTGTGATATCCGGCTTGGTAACCTTCGTAGAGCCCTCTGTTTGGGCCTTGACTTCCGGGAGTGAACTGAGTGTTTGTATACCCGTATCGTAAAAGTCGTATCCCGTGCTGTTGGCGATAGCTGTGGGGGTGATAGCTGTGGGGGTAGTGGACATTGCATGTTCTCCAGTGATTTATCGGGCGCGTGCGCGGTTGCAGTTGAGTTCGCGGTATCCCTTGCATGGCCGCCATCGCGTTGTGGCGCCGACGGGTGCCGCGGCAGGCCACGACGTGACGGTATGGCCCGTGACTTTTCAGCCGCTTTGCCGCGCTTTGCGCAGATAGCGCAGGCCGGGTGCGGCCTCAGCCCCTCAGGGCCTCAGGGCCTCAGGGCCGCAGCGCCGCTGGCGCTCGCGCGGGCCGGGCTTCAAAGACCGCCGAATGGCCGCCCTCGCTGTACCCGGGGCGGGCCGGGCTGTGCGGTCTGGGGGCCTTCTGGTCCGCCTGGTCCGCCTGGTCCGCCTGGTCCGCCCGGGCCGCCTGGGCCGCCTGGGCCGAAGTGGCCACCTCGGCGATGGGCAGGCGGCAGGGGCCGGTGACGGCGCCCTGGGCCTGGGTTGGCGCGCGCGGCGCGGCGCGCGGGCCGAATTCGATGCGCATCTCGATGCGGCGGCTGGCGTCCAGGGACTCGCGCTGGTCGTTGAAGGAAAAGCCGCCCACCGCGAACAAGGCCCGCACGGCGGCGGCCTGTCCCGGGGCGAGCCCGCTGCCGTCGGGCGGGGCTTCCAGCAGCGTGCAGATGACCCGCTGGCCGCGCTGCAGGCTGAGGTTGAGGTTGTAGAGGTAGTCGCCCCGATGGTCGGCAAAGCCTTCGACCACGACCCGGGCCACCGCCTGTCGGCCCGCGGCGGATTCGGTCACGGCCAGCAGCCTGGGCACGAACTCGCGCAGCAACCGGGCGCTGGCGGCGTCCAGCTCGTGGCTGCCGGTGTGGAAGCGGGCGCGGTCGCCGAAATCGATGACGTAGTGCCGGTGATCCAGGTGCAGCCCAGGGGTGGCCTGGACGGCTTGCGCCACCTGCTGCAGCAGGGCGTCGATGATGCGCTCGTCCGGGCCGGTGCTGCGGTGGGGTTCGGGCACGGTGACCGGTTTGGGCGCGGTGCTGCTCGACGCGGGCGTGATCCGGCCAACGGCCATCATGGCCAGCACCATGAGCAGCAGGAACAGGACCATCAGGGCGGTCATCAGGTCGGCGAATGACACCCAGACGGCGGCGTCTGCGCCGTCGGCGCTCTCCGTGGTGCGCCGGTTTCGGGTGCCGCTCATGCGCCGAAGCCGCGCGGGCCGGGCGGCTCGGGGGCCCACAGATCGGCCCAGTCCGGCGGTGAGCCGAAGTTCGAATCAGCCGCGGCGGCAAGGCCGGACCCCGCCGCTGAAGTGGCCTGGGCAGCGTTGAAGAGTGTCACGTTCGGCGTCTGGTTCAGACCTGGTCTTTGCCCCGGGTCTGGCCCTGCCCCGGCCATGAGGGCGGCAAAGGGGTCTGGCCCGGTGTGGACGTTCAGGGCACTGCGGTCCTGCTGCATCAGGCCGCACAGGGTCTCGATGCGCTGGACCAGTTCGCCCAGATGCTCGGCCACGGCCTGGTTGCGCGACACCATTTGCAGTTCGGCCTGCATGAGACGGGCGGCGACCGTTTCCAAGGTACGACGCCCTGAGACTTCGATGCTGGAAGCGACGCCTTCCAGACGCGAGGACAAGGTGCGCAGCGATTGCATGGTTTGCTGCTGTGCCTGGCCGGAGGCCTCGCCTTGTTCGGCCAGCAGCTTGGGCAGGGCGCGTGCCAGCTCCGCCATGGCGTGGGTGGCGGCCTGGGTCTGGGCGGTGACTTCCAGCATCTGGGTGGGCCAGTCGATGCGGGCCGTCGATGGTTCGGGCGGGGCCGGCGCCGGGGGCTGGGCCGCAAGTGGCGCTGTGGCCGTGGCCAGATGGCCCGGGGCCGACTCCCCCAGGGGCCGCATGGCGGCAACCCCGGCTGGCGGTGCAGCCTCGACCGCGGCACCTGCAGCCTGCGCGGGGTGAGCCATGGCCGGTGGGGCGGGCATGGGGGCCTGCGTCTGGGCCTGCGTCTGGGCTTGAGCAGGGGCCTGGGGCACGACGGGCGGGGTTTCAGCCGATGGCCGCGGCGGGAACACGGCATCCAGCCCGACGTTCAGGCCGTCCAGCGCATGGGCGATGCTGCTCATCAGCGTCTTTTCGACCAAGGTGACCGCCATCGCCAGCGTGATGGCCGTCATGGACACGAAAAACGCCTCGGCGACCCCGCCAGCCAGCACATCGAAGACACGCTGCATTTCGGCCGGGTCTTGCGAGTAACGCAGACCACGTATGCCCTTGATGATGCCGGCAAAGGTGCCGATGATGCCCAGGCCGGTGATGATGCCGGGCAGATGGCGGAACAGATCCAGGCGCAGCCGTGAATGCGTGAGGGTATGCAGATCGAACACGTCGCGCGCGCTGGCCAGTGCATGCACCTGCTGGGCAGGGGCGCCGTCTGCAGGGATGCGCACCTGGCTGCGGTACTGCAGCCACAGGTGGCGCAGGGCAGGGTCGCTGTCCAGCTCCTGCACCACCAGGTCCAGCCCGTGCTGTTGATGCGCCGTCAGGTGGGAGCGGGCGCGTCCCAGCCGCCGCCGCAGGCCGAACGCGGGCAGCACGAACAGCACCAGGAAGCTCAGGCCCAGCAGCGCCAGCACCGACAGGATCACCAGCACCGGCAGATTCCAACCCAGTTGGCCCCATAGATCAGTGGCCGCCTGGCGCCCGGCAAACGGCCAGTAGGCGCCAATCAGTGCCAGTTGCCACGCCAGGCCGATGATCCCGAGACCACGCGTCGCGGTCGCCTGCGGCCAGCCCAGACAGCCCACGGTGACGAACAACGCGGCCGTGAGCACCCACACCGACGCCACGCCAAATTCGCCATGAACGGCTGCCGAAGCCATGGCCAACATCGCCGCCAGCCAGTTGGCGGCAACAAACCAGCGATTGGCGCTTGAGGGCATGGCAATGGGCTTGACGCTGATGCGCGCACCGATTGCTGGCCCGGCATGCGCGCATTGGGTGGGTGAAGAACCAAGCGCATCATTCCGCGTCCCGCTTTGCGCGACATTTCGTCGCCTTTACGCGGCCGTTCTTCGGCCTTTACGCGGGGGTGGGGGGCTTGGTGGCGCGCATCTGCTGGCTTCGCATCAGGGCCAGGATGTTGGCCTTGGCTTCCGGCCAAGGGTCCAGGCGGGTTACCAGTGCGCCTGGGGCCATGGCGAAGGCTTCCGGCGTCATCGGCGGCGCATCCGCAGTGGCAGCCCCGGGCACGGGTGTGGCCGCTTCCGGACCGGCCCAGCCGAAGTGCGCCTGCCTGAACCGGCGTGTGACCGGTGACCCGTGACGGGAGGAATTCAACCGATTCAGTGCATGGACCAGCGCCTTGGCCACCGGCAATTCCTGCAGCGCCTGGGCCAGCAGCGCCGCAGACTCCACTGCCAGTTCCACGCCTTCCAGAGCCAAACTTCCGATGCCGTGGCGGCCGATGTTCAAGAAGATGTCGACGGCTCCCCGTACATCGTCGCGCAGCAGACTGAGAACAAGCTGGTGAAACTGCAGGATGGTGGTGAAGCTCGGCCGCCTCAGTGTGGCGAACAACGGCCCTGCCTCGTCCAGATGCCGCGCCGCATCGGCCAAGGCACCGGATCGCCAGGCGAACTCTGCGCGCCAGGCGAGGGCGGCTGCGGCATTGGGGTGGTCCTGCTGTGCGCAAGCCAGACGGTACCAACTGTGGAGGACGTGCTGGAGTTGCGCGTAGCGCCCCAGCGCATCCAGCGCCGACGCCTGAAACATCAGGCCGCGCAGACCGAGCAGCGGCGACCTCGCGGTACGGCTGACGGCCAGCAGTTCCTCGCCCACCTGCAGCCGGACCTGCGGTTCGCGATGTCCACTTGACAGCAATAGATGCAGCCAGACCAGGGAGCCGCCGAATCTGGCTCTCAAGTTGTCGAACTGGTGTGTCCGTGCCACATCCAACGCCGCGCCCTCCTGCCGCAGGCGGCTCAACTCTGCGAGTATGGTGTGGTGTCCCGGCGTTGATTCGTCACCCCAACGGCGCAGCCAATCCTTGGCCATACCGAAGTGGTCGCCGCTGGGTCGCGCAAGGTGCAGACTTCGCAGGTAGGCGCTCAATGCAAGAGCGGAGAGTTCGCCATCTGCGGGGCGCCGCTCGGCCATGTCCTTGAGCGGCTGGCTCCACCAAATCGCGGCGTCCAGATCAGCCCGTGCCAGATGGATCCGCGCGGCGTGGGTGCGCACAATCATCTCAGCCCGAGTGTCGCGCAGGCGCAGCGCCGCGGCCAAGCCCGCTCTGAGCCAGGAGAACGGTTCGCCATGGGTCAGGCGCAGCGACCATGACTGCGCCAGCGGAAGCAGCAGGCTGAGCAATGCCTCATCGCCCAGCGATTGCGCCAGCGGAAGCGAAGCCACGGCCCTGTCGTGCAGTCGGAACACCTGATCCATCCACTGCAGGTACTGCGGCGACTCGTGACCCACCTCACCCTGCGAGAGTTGCGCGGCCAGGTGCTCGAGAAAGACTTGTGCGGCCGCCGTGCGCACGGACGCGAAGTACGGCAGGCTGCGGGCGTGGACACGCGCCGGATGCGGCATCTGCAGAGCTGATTCCGCCTGAGCGTGGAACAACAGCCCTGCGCAGCGCAGTTCGCTGAGCAGGCAAGCCATGTCGCCACCTGCCGCGGTACCGGCCGCGGCGGCCACGGGCTCAAGGTCCTCGACCGAGAAAGCGCCCGGAAAGACGGCCATCGCTGCGTACAGGCGCTGGGCCTGGGGACTCAGTCGGCAGTGGCTGTCGTCCAGCGCCTGCCGCAGGGGCTTCACGCCGGCCTGACCGGCAGGATGGGCGGGCGTGGCCGCCCAATCCAGGAACATCCCGCTCTCGACTTCGGACAGGATTTCACTCGTCGTCACGGTATCGGCGCGGGATGCCGCCAAGTCGATGGCCAGCGGCCAGCCAGCCAGGGCCCGCACCAGGCGTACCCACTTGGACGAGTGGTCCGACTCTGCGGGATCTGCCTGCGCGATGGTTCGACGCACCGTGAACATCGCCACAGCCGGGGAGTGCTGCGCCAACGTCCACGACGCATCGGCGGTGGGCGTGCTCAGTGGCGGCAGCGCAATCTGAGTGGAGTGGCCGTCGCCCAGGGGTCGCTTCGTGATGGCCACCACGCGGCAACCCGCCGTCCGCGCCAGCAGTGGCAGCACCGGCCAGAGCTCGGAGGACTCACACAGGTTGTCGAAGACAACCAGGGCTTCGCGCTGCTCCACCGCCGCCGTGACGGCGCTGGCCGCGTCAGCCGGCGCAAGGGGGGGCAGACCGAAGGCTTGCAAGGCCCGCGCCATCGCCCCAGGCACCCTGTGGTCGCTGTTGATGATGAACACACCGTCCTTGAAGGCGTGACCCACCCGTCGTGCCACTTCGTGTATCAAGGCCGTCTTCCCCATGCCGCCCAGGCCGTGGATGTTCCACAAGCCCCCCTTGGCCTGCAGGCCAGCGCAAAGCTCGTGAACCAGGGGCTGTCTGCCCAGCAGCGGCGACGGCTGCTCCATGCCTGCACTGCCCGAGCCATCGCTGCTCAGGCGGATTGCGGCACGTTCTGCGATGGCCGCGCTGGGTTCGGAGGGGCGAAGCCCGAATTCCGTGGCCAGCCCGTGGCTCAAGTCCTGAAACCTGCGCAGCACAGCCTGGTAGCGGCCGGCCTCGAAGTCCAGTTCCATCAGCTTGCGATGGGCCCACTCGTCGGTGCCGTTGAGCCCAAGCAGCCTCTCCAGCGCGCGGCGAAGACCAGGCGTGTCGCCCTCGGCGCCCAGGCGCCGGGCGGCTTCATGTTGCAGTGCGAAGTGCCACTCCTTGATCTGTCGACGAATCGTCTGCCCCAGGCCGCCGGCATCGACGTCCGGCGCCCACTCACCCTGGCACAGCTCCAGCGCCTGCATCAGCGTCAGGGAGTCGACTTCGGTGAGCGACGCCGAACACGCTGCGTCTTGTACATGCCAGGCGTCACAGTCCACGCGCGGGTCCAGGCGCAGGCGGTTCCTGTCGGAGATCACCCACTCGTCAGGCCAGGTCAGCGCGGCCAGGCACTGGCGCGCGAGGTGAACCGTGTGGTGCAGTCGATTGCGCGCCGCGTGGTCGTCGTGGTTGGGCCACAAGGCGTTGGTCAACTCATCACGGGTCACCCCATCGCGTGAACCAGCCAGCAGTGCGAGGAGCGTACGTGCCTGGGTTCGGGAGTCCAGCGGAGCCACCCGCCCTTCAGCGGGCCTGCCCACGCTGAGCTGACCCAGGACCCGGATGCTGATCGGCGACAGCAGCCCGTTCACGGCATGCGCGCTCAGGTCAGGGGCGCCCATCGGACCGCGCTGCGTTCATGAGAACCCGTTTCAGGTGTTGCAGCCTGTGCTTCCACGCAAGCTCCTGGCCCGGCCCCCTTGGCCCGACGAAGGGCCTGCCCCAGCAGGGCCAGGACCTCATCGCGGGAATGGAGGGTCGGGTGCTCGGGGGCCAGAGGAAAGCAGGCCACGCCAATGGAGCAACTCAGGCGCATCGGGGTGCCCCCGTCGTCGCGATAAGCAGCCTCCGACAGTGCGGCGCGCAGCCGGAACGCAAGCTCAGATGCCCGTGATCGGCTGGTGCTGCGGGCCACCACCAGGAACTCGGATGCGTCCCAGCGCGCCGTGTAGTCGCATGCGCGCGTGTGCGTGGTCAGCCGCTGTGCCACCTCAGACAGGACGCGCTCCGCCGCCTTGGGGCCACAGGACTGATGGACCCAGCCCAGCCGGTTGATGTCGATCAAGAACAGAAGGGTGTCGGCGTACTGGGGGGGAGACCCTGCCCTTGCGGCGCGTTCCTGGTTGCGCAGGCATAGCGGCAGCTCGAGCGCCAACAAGCGCTCGGCGCAGCGGCGACTGCTCAGGCCGGTGGTCAGATCGATCATCCGCAGGTCCTCGAGGGTGTGGTTGTCCTGCTCCAAGGAACTGACGTAAGTCTCCAAGGCCGCTTGCGAGTTGCGCATCTGTGCCAAGCTGTGGCTCAGATCTTGCACCCGGGCCGCCAACTCAGCGGCCACCTTCTGGTTGTGAGCCGCCGCGGCCCGGGCTTGGTCTGTGTGCAGCCTGACCTCCAGAGCAACGGTCAGGTTGGCAACCCGCTCGGCATGTTGAGACTGTGCGGCTGTCCTGGCCTCCAGGCAAAGCCTGTAGGCGGCGGCGTGATTGCCCAGCCGGTGGTGTTCGGCCGCAGTCTCCACCAGGATCGTCTCGGGAACTGCGCCCCCCAGCGCCTGCGCTGCGGTCAGCGCCTGTTCCAGGCAGTGCAGGACGCTCTCTCCAGGAACTGCCTGCTCCGACGGGCTGAGCACTACGGCCCGGCGCACCGCGGCCAGAGCGTGCCAGGCCGAGGACACGTGTTGCAGATTGCCTTGCATGACGGCAATGGAAATCCCCGAACGGGCTGCCGTGTCGGCCAGTTCAAGCCGGCCCAGCGCAGTGAGCAGGCGACTCTGAGCGCACAGTGACTGGGCATGCTCGGCCACCAGCCCCTGGGCGATGCACAAGTGTTCATGCTCCCGCCAGGCCGCCAAGGCCGCATCGGGAACACCCACGGCCTCTTCCGTGGCGCCCTGCAGGGCGGCTTGTGCCACCCGAATGCGAGGCGCAGGAATGGACTGCGCCATGGCCGAACTCTCCTTGATGAACCCGTGCGCCTGCTCCCACTGCTCGAACATCAGCAAACATCTGGCCATGCTCTGCGTGGCCTCGCACAGGCTCATGGGCCAGCCTGCCTCCTGCGCCAGGGTGAGCGCGCGCTGCACCCACTCCACCGCGCCCAGTTGATCCCCCAGGGCGGCGAACGCCAAACCAGCCTGCCGCGCCGCGTCCGCGGCCATCCAGAGCATTCCATGCCCGCGAGCGGTTTCCCAGCACTGGGAGGCCAGCAGTCCAGCGTTGCGGAAGTTGCCCGAAGCCAAGGCCGCCTTGCCCACAAGGTACGAAGCCCAGGCCTGGAGCACGCCATCTTCGCTGGTCCACAAACCAGCGAGGTGGCCGTTGTGGTCCTCCAGGGCGCCCAACGCACCCGTCGCGCGGGCCCGGCCTTCTTCGACCTCACATGCGGCTTGGGCGGCCTGCGCGATCAGGGCTCGTTGCGTGTCACCGTGCAACCGGGCGTGCATGGCGGCGGTCTCGAAGCCCTCCTCGCGGCGGAGCCGGTCGCCCGCGTCATGGGCCATCATGCCGCCCAAAGCATGGGCCTCACACAGGCCTGCCCCGTCCTTGGCGGCTTCGAAAGCGACCAGCGCGGCATTGAGCTGTTCTTCGGCGGCCTGGACATTCCCGAAGAGCCAGTGGACTTCAGCCTGCAGCACCAGTGCCCAGCCCGACAGCGAACGTGCGGCCGAGCCAGTCCCCACGGCCTGGGCTGATGCCTGCTGCGCGAGCCGAAGCGCCTGCGCGCCGTCGCGCTGCCGCAGGTGCCAGGCCAGCTCCAATCTCCGCTCTGTTGCAGCCTCAAGGCCCGGCGACCCGACGGACTCCGCAAGCGCTTTCAGCGCCTCGTCACTGATGCAAGGGCTTGGCGACCACATGTCTCTCGGCTTTCGCGCTCGTCTGTCTCTACACTCGCTCGCGGGAGTCCGGCCAGGCCTCGTGCACCGAACCTGGGCTTGGGCTTGGACTTGGGCTTGAGCAAGCGCGGGTGTGTTTTCGCACCCTAGAGTCCAGTCTCCGAGACACTCCCCACAGACCGCAAGGTGTCTGCTCCCAGTTGCAAGGCCTGGGTGATCAGTTGCAGGCCCAGGGCGGGCCCTTCTAAGCCACTGGCAGGAAGGCTCGTGGCCTGAAGCGCGATCTCGCTGAGGCTTCTGTCCAAAGCGGCCACCCATGTGTGAAGCATGTCTGTTGCGAACATGCCATCGGCGTCATCAACATCAATTCCTGTCATGGACGAGTCTCGTTCGACTTTCGTTTTCGTTGCAAGAGGTCTGCACGCTTTTGATCGCGTCGGCCATATGCTGAGGTTCTTACGGCTCAATTTGCTTTCGCTTTGGGGTGCTTTACCGGGCCTTGACGGAGGCCCCAGGTCCATGACGGCATTTGTTGACGCATAGGGAAGGATTCGGCTGATGCCCCCGGAGAAGCTGGCCGCGATGATCGTCGGGATGTACGCCACGCCACAGGCGACCTTGTGCGATGCCCAATCCTGTCTGGACGCCGCCGACCTCAGTGCATGGGATCGCGTGCAACTGCTGCGCGCCTCGGGCGGCGCGTTGCTGTGCCTGGGCCGTTTTTCCGAAGCTGCCAGTGCTTATGAGCAGGCCGCCGGCCTGGCCGGCGGCAACCTCCACCTGGAGGCCTTGTGCCGAATCAACCTCGGCACGGCCTTGGGACACTGCAGCCGCTTGAGCCAGAGCTTTGCCGAGCACCGTGCGGGCATCGCCTTGGCTGGGTTTCAGTCCGGGCTGGCTGCTTTGGCCCTGTTGAACATCGGCATCCTGTTGTATGGGATGCAGGCGTTCGATCTGTCGCTGGGGTTCCAGCGCGCGGCACTGCGCCTGCCGGCCGCCCCTGCCATACACAGTGGCGCGGCCCTGTACGCCGGACGCGCGCTGGGCTTCTTGGGCCAGAGTGACGAGGCCCTGCAATGGCTTGGTGATGCTGCCATGAAGGCCCGCGCTTGCCGGGCCACGTTCATGGAACTGGACGCGCGCAGCGAATTGGCCTTGCTGCGGGCCAAGCTCGGGCAGCCGGCAGACCAGTTGGCCGAATGCCTGAGCGTGATCCAGGAGAGTCGAAGACTGGGCATGAAGCCCGTTGAAAGCCGGACCTTGAGCGCCTACGGCCACGTGTTACACCTTGCCGGCCATCACGAATTGGCCGCGGAAGTGGGTGAGGCGGCACTCGCCCACGATAACGCCCAGCCCGCCGGCATCCTGACCCGACGGGTGCATGGCTGGTTAGCCCAGGCCCTCGCAGCCAGAGGCCTGTTCGAGCAGGCCTATCGGTCCGCAGCGGCGGTGGCCGAGTTGGCGGAAGGGTTGGAGCGGTCGGCGGATGTGCGGTCCTACACGACCCAGGCGCATGCGCTGCTGGCCCGACTGCCGGCCCACATAGCTTCTGATCAAGCTGCTGGACATGTGCCCGGAGACTTCCAGATCGCCCTGGCTTCCGGAGGTGCGTTGCGGCTCTCGGCCAAGGACCTCCAGATCCTGCGCGGCGTGGCCCGTGGGTTGACCAATGGCGACATCGCAGCCGAACTGGAGATCTCGCCCAACACCGTCCGCAACCGACTGTCGCAGGTATATCTGAAGATCAAGGTCCATGATCGAGCCGCCGCCACGGCGTGGGCGCTGCGCATGGGAGTGCTGCAGTAGCCTGCGAGCCGTGGCCACTCACCGTCCTGGGGCCGGGTTCGCATGGCCGGGCCCTTTGCACACAGGCTCGATGCGGGATGGGGTGTGGATGTCGTCCCAAGGGCTGAACCTTCGCAGCACCCCGGGCATTGGCACGCCGCCAGGCCTCACTTCCCTGCACGGAGCAGGTCCGTGAGGACCTCATCGAGGACCCTGTGCCAAGGTGCCGGCTCGAAAACCGGCGCTGGCCGGCCCTGGCCGGGCAGGCCAGTCGTCAGGACGTCCCGGCGCTTGCCGACGTAGGCCCTGAGGCGGTGGTCGGGTTGTTGGACAAATCGGTCCAGGGCGTGCAGAGTGCGCCCGCAGAGATCAAAGCGTTCGTGCAGGAACGCCAGTTCCGCCACGTTGATCAAGCCCTCTTGGGGATCGAGGTCCGTCGCTCGCGGGGTTGACACGCTCGCGAAGGCGGCTCCGATCGAATGGGTACCAGCCGACCCGTTCTGCCGGGCATGGATGAGGGCGGTCAGCGTTGCCACGGAAACACGCGCACCCATGCTGGGCGAATGGTGCAGGCGGGAGCCGAGGTCCGAAGCGATCGCATGCGCCAGCGGCAAGGCTTGGGTGGCATAGTAAGACCAGGCCAGTACAAGCATGGCCCGCGTGAAGAGGGCAGGCTGCGCTGCAAGGGACGGTTCGGACAGCACCCTTGAGGCGGAGTCGATGGCCTGCCTGAACTCGCTGCGGGCGTACAGAAGGCTGCACGACATGAGCTGGGTGCGCGCTCGCTCGCACTCGTCGCTGACGGCGATGGCCGCTCGCTCGGCCAGATCCAGGCAACTCGCCGACAGATCCAGGTTGCCCATCGCATAGGCGATCTTGGCCCGCTGCTGGTGCGCATTGACCAGGCCTCGCTTGAGCCCGAAGTAATTCAGGATGCCGGCGGCTTCTCCACACAGCAGCAGCGCTTTGGGAAGGTCGCCATGTCGAGCGGTCAGCGGCGCCAGATGGAGCAGCATCTCGGCCGCGTGCGCGCCACGATGGCTTTCGGCCAGGCCTGGTTCCGAGGATGCGGTGGCCAGCCCCAGGCGCTCGACCATCCTCAGGACCTGAGCCTTGGTCTCGGGGTTGCCCCGGCTGCCAACGCGTTGCAACGCGCGCACGGCATCGTTGAATGCGTCGTGCTTGCTGCCTGATCTTTCGCGCAAGCTTGCCCGCTGGACAAGAAGCGCGGCTGCGAGATCTTCGTCGAGCGACTCCATGGACTCGCCCAGGGACGTCAGCCAGACCAACAGGCGGTGGGCGTTCGGCAGCGTTGACAGTCCTGCCTCATGGGCGAGACACAGGCGTCCTATCCTGTCGGACTGCCCCGTGAGCTGCCATTCCCCAATGAGCGCCTCAAAGTCCTCGATCCGAGCCGAGTACCACTGCCCGATGTCCCACCCCCGAGGATCTGAACTTCCTTCGCAGGGCCTGGCCGACAGCAGCCACTGTTCCATGAACTGATGCCGGGCCGACAAGCTGGGCAGCTCGTTCCTGAATCCCAAGGTCATGCGGACAAAGGCGGGTACGCTGTACTCGCTCCAGGAGTGTCCAGCCGTCGAGTGGACCTTGCGGGACACGACCTGGTGGCGCACGCACCGATCCAGCAATTCGCTGGCGCCATCCAGAAACCCTCTTGCCAGCACGACCACATCTTGACGTGTCAGCCAGCCTCTGCAGGCGCCCATGAGGACAACCAGTTGCCGCTCCTGCTCCGGTATTGATCCCATCCAGGACACCAGGCGCGCCAGTTGCACTGCTTTCTGGTCACCGCCGTGATCGTGCGCCCAACGCAGCAAAGCGGTGGAATCCCCGTCAAGCTTGGTCAGCAGTTCGTTCGGGCTGAAGACGTTTGATGCCTGGGCCACGACTTCGAGCAGCCACGGCAGCCCGCCGCAAGCACGGGCCAGCGCGTCGGGGCGGGTGCGATGGCGCTGGTCGCTCAGGCCCCATTGCGGCGCGGCTTGCGAGCTCAGGAGTTGGGCCGCAAAGCTGGGCGCGCCATGCTGGGGCGAGGTCAGCAGCCGCTGCGGGTCTACGAAGACCACCCGTCCCCCAGGAATCTGTGGAGGTGACCAAGCGGTCACCAGCCACTGAATGTTGGGACTCAGGCGGAGCAGGTCGGACAAGGCTGAAGCCTGAGAAGGGTCCGCCTCCAGGCCGTCCAGAACCAGCAACAAGTCGCGGCCGACCAACGCCGGGCCCAAAGCCGTGGCCGGGACTTCGCAGGATGCGCCAAGAGCCGTGAGCACGCGGCTGCGCAAGTCATGGGCGGGCGGCGCCAAGTTCGAGCAGTCGATCCAGAGCGTGCCCCCCTCGAATTCAGGCCGAAGCTGCGCCACCAGCGCAGCGGCCACAGCAGACTTTCCCGACCCCGGCGGGCCGATCAGGGACACCACCTTGCAGAAAGGGTCGGTCAGGCTTGCAAGTGCGCTGGCAACGACATCGTCGTAGCCCACGAGCGGTCGAGCCTGCGGCGCAATGAGGCTGGGGGGTACGGCGCCCTGACGGATGGCGGTTTCGGTCTTGGGTGGTGGCCCCTTGGCACGTTGATTCGTCTGCTTCTGGATGTCCCGGGCAATTTCGTCCAGGCGAGTTGCGGCCTTCGCATCGAGTTCCGCGATCGCCGGCCGTGCAGCGCTGCAGTGTTGAAGCGCCATCTCAGGGCGCCCTTGCTGGACCAGCAGATGCGCATAGGCCAACTGCGGTTCAATTTCGC
The DNA here is from genome assembly GCA_947464185.1 of Burkholderiales bacterium. GTDB lineage: Bacteria > Pseudomonadota > Gammaproteobacteria > Burkholderiales > Burkholderiaceae_C > Rubrivivax. The sequence goes on along the minus strand of CANHVY010000020.1, from coordinate 52,910 downwards.
CCATGTGCATCGCGGCCCGCCGTTTGGCGTAAGCCAGGGCCTCTTCCGCGCGACCTTCCTGCATCGCCAGATCGGCCGCTTCTTCCAGCGCTTCATCGAGAAGGCCCTCGAACCAGCTGCGCCGAGCCGCGATGTCTCCCAGGTCGTCCCAGTCGGGGGCCAGCGGCGCGCGGTACCAAGCCGTGGCCTGCTCCAGATCGCGCAGCCTGCGGGCGGCGCTAGGCGCGTCTGCCTTGACCAGACGCATGAATTCCCGGGCATCGATCACCGTGCCAACCTGCATCACGAGGCACAGGTGGTCGGCATTGACTGATATCTGGGGCCTCAGCGTCTCTGGAACCGCCTCCAGGTTCTTCCTGATCAGGTGGATGGTGTGGTGGAGGCGGTTTCTTGCCCGCGTCTCGTCGAATTCCGGCCAGAGCAAGTCCTGGACTCGGCTGCGCCGCTCCACGCCGTCCGGAGCACTGGCCAGCAGTTGCAGCAGGCGGCGGGTGTGGGTGCGTCGCCACTCCGCGGGCTCCAGCTTCACACCCTCGAACTCCAGTTCGAGCCCGCCGAGCACCCGGATGACCCCAGCGCAAGGGCGCTCACCGGCTTTGCCAGACGCAACCTGCCCGGCGGGGCTTGTTTGTCTGGATGGGGCGCGGGCGTGAACTTCCATGGCGAGTCCGTTTGTCCGGTCAGCTGTGCGGGTCATCTTCGGTGCGAAGCTGACATCCGGGGTACGAATTGGACCTTCACGGCGGCACGCGCGGCCATACAGGTAATCGCGAAGTGTGCGTAATGGACACGGTACGAACGTACCGGCCGAACAGTCAGGCCCTGTGGACCTGTTCATGCCGCAGGTACACCTTCGTCGCCGGGCCCGGGCCCAGGGCGGGGCCGTCCAGGCCGGGACCGTCGGGACACCCTGCCCAGGTCACCCTGCCCAGGTCACGATAACCAGGTCACCGTACGGGCGATGCGGGACTCACTCCTCTGACGCGGCGCCCTGACCCGCCCCGTTACCGGGCTGCAGGCACCCAGACGGGCTCCTGCGGCACGAAGATCCACAGCAGCAGGTACACCAGCAGGCCCGCACCGCCGAAGAAGGTGAACAGGGCAAAGCCCAGGCGCCACAGCCAGGGCGCCATGCCCGAGGCCTGGGCGAGGCCGCCGCACACGCCGCCCAGCCAGCGATCGCTGCGGCTGCGGTGCAGCCCGTTGAGGGCCCCGGCCAGCGGGGGCTGCTCACGCAGCACACGCTCGTTCAGCACCCGGGCCTTGGCCTGCGCAAACTCGTCATCGCTCAAGGCACCGCTGCGGTGCAGGTCGGCCAGGCGGGTCAGGTCGTCGGTGGTGGACATCTCGGGCTCCTTTCGGTACGGGTTGTGCTGACTGGGAGTAGATGAGGGCCGCAGCGTACTGCGCAAGACCTCCCGGGACCATGACCCTGCGATGAATGGCGACTTTCGCCCGCCGGACGGGCGCCGGGGCCGACAAACCGGTCTTCAATGGCCTTCGCCTGCACCGGGCAGCACTGGTGGCGCTGCGGCCTGGCAGGCCCCGTGGCAAATACCGATCCCGCAGCACCTGCGCGCCCTCTACGATGCGTGGCAGCCTCGCCACCCCGCGCCTGACACCGCACCGGAGCCCCGCCATGCCGATGATCGACCCCGCCGCCCTGAAGCCCTTGAGCGCTGCCATCTTGTCCGACGTGATGGACAGCCTGGGCCTGATGCGCCAGGCCATGAAGCCCTTCGTGCGGCCGCTGGACGACAGCTTGGTGCTGGTGGGCCGCGCGCGCACCGGCCTGTACATGCCGGCTTACGAGGTGAAGGACGGTGAGAACCCCTACGAGGTGGAGATCGCCCTGGTGGACGACCTGAAGCCCGGTGACGTGGTGGTGCTGGCCTGCAACGGCCCCACGGAGCGCATCGCGCCTTGGGGCGAACTGCTGTCCACCGCCGCCACGGCGCGCGGCGCGGCCGGCTGCGTCATCGACGGCCTGGTGCGCGACGTGCGCCAGATCCGCGAGATGCGCTTTCCCGTGTTCCATGGCGGCATCGGCCCGCTGGACACCAAAGGCCGCGCGCATGATGCAGCGCGACGTGCCGGTGGAATGCGCCGGCGTGGCGGTCGCCAGCGGCGACCTGGTGTTCGGCGACGTGGACGGCGTGGTGGTCATCCCGCAGGCGCGCGAGCATGAAGTGATCGAGCGCGCGCTGGCCAAGGTGCAGGGCGAGAACGACACGCGCGACGCCCTGCTGCGGGGCGAATCGCTGGCCAGCGTCTTCCAGCGCATGGGGATTCTCTGAAGGGGCAGGGGCCCACCGGGCTCCAGGCCTCGGGACAAGCTCTCAGCCCAGTGCGCCCCACACCGCCTGGCCGATCAGGCGCTGTGGCAAGAGGGTGAACAGCCCGGTGATCAGCAGGCCGCCGACGAAGATGGAGATCATGGTGATGCGGTGCGTGCGGATGTTGCGGCGCCGGGCATTCGCCACGCCGAACACCAGTGCAAAGAGGGTGTAGACCGACAGGCCGTGGATCCAGGAAAAGCCGTTGAAGCGGATGGCAAAGGAGCTGCTCGCCACCGAGGCCATCAGCAACACCCAGGTCCAGCCCAGCACCCGGTGCGAGACGGTTCCCTTGCGCCGCGCCAGCACCGTGCCGCCCACCACCAGCGCCGCCCCGGCCATGGCGGCGTGCGCAGCGATCACGGGGGTCCACTGGTAAGCACTCATGCAGCGAAGGCCGGGGCCGGGTAGCTCAGCGGAATTGGAACTGTCGTCATGACCGTCAACAGTGTACGGGTGAGGGCACTGCCTTGGACTAGGGCCCGGGGCCGCTCCTTGGTTGGTGCGCCGGCCTGCAGCGCAGCCGGCAGCGTTCAGGCGGCGCCAGCGAGAAAGGGCTCGACGAGGCTGACGAACCTGGCCGGGTCTTCGAGAAAGGGCGTGTGTCCGGCTTCGAAAAACTCCACCTGCCTGCGCGCAATGAGCTCGATGGCCTTGCGGTTGCGTGACCACCGCACCAGACGATCCTGGCGGGCCCAGGTCACCAGCACCGGCATCTGCAAGCCGGGCAGTTCGCGGCGGATGTCGTTGTCCGGGTCGGCAAAGCCGCGCCAGGCTTGCACCAGCAGGGGGGCGATCTCCAGCCCCGAGGCGACGATCCGCCCGCGTTGGGCCCGTGCCGCCTCTCCCGTCAGCACCTGCGCGTAGTACCGCGCGAACCATGCCTGGAAAGCCTCGGGTTCGCGTTCTGCGGCGGCGAAGCGGTGCGACATCCAGCGCGTGACCATGCGACCCAGGAAGCCGCCCTCGTCCAGCCCGGCAGGATTGGCGACGACCAAGGCGCGCACCCGTTGCGGGTGTTGGGCCGCGTAGAGCAGCGCGGCGCCGCCCCCCACCGAATTGCCCACCAGGGCCAAGCGCGGCAATTGCAGCGCGTCGACGAAGGCTCGCAGGATTTCGGCATAGGCCCGAACGCCCGGCGCCCACGACACGGGCCCGGATCGACCCTGCCCGGGCCAGTCCGGCGCGATGATCCGATACCGGCCCCGCATCGCTTCGGCCATGGCCTCGAAGTCCCCGCTGCCATGGCCGATGGCGTGCAGGCACACCAGCACGGGCAGATCGGCGCCGCCTGTATCCAGATAGCTCAGCTCCAGCCCTGCATGGCGCCAGGATTGCAGGTCGCGCGTAGCGCTTACCCGGTGGCGCAGGTGGGGTGATGGCGGCACCTCAGGATTGTCCGCCGGCCCTGCAGTGGCTGCGGCGCGTCGAGCCCCCAGCACCGCGGGCCATGCGGCGGCCAGTTGCAGCCAGCGCCGGCGCATCATGGCCCGTTCCCGCGCTGGAGCGCGGGTCGGTACGGTGCCGGCAGGTCCGGCGCGCGCGCCGGCTCCATGGTGGGTGCAAGCGGACCGGGTGGGGGGTGCCTATGCATGTTGTGGTATCTCTAACGGCGAGTTCTCGTAACATAATGACGTATAAATCATAAAAGGGTTCTCCAGCGCCGTCGTGTTGCGGGCGTGCCCCCCGATGGATGCCATCGCGCCGAGGGTCTCATCCGCCACTGCGTCGGGGCCGAAACCTATACTTCAGCAGTGAGCGCTGCGCCCGAAGAATCGCCCCCACCGCGTCGGCGCGGCCGGCCGCCCAAGGCTTTGCCGCAGGGCACCGACCTGCGTGCCTCGCTGGTAGATGCCGCGGCGGCCGAGATACGCGAGTCCGGCTGGTTTGCCACCTCGACGAACCGGATCGCGGCCCGCGCGGGCCTGTCTTCAGGGGTGTTCTACAACTACTTCTCCGACAAGGCGGACGTGCTGCTGGCCGTTTACGAGCGCTGGGTCATGGAGGAGTGGGCGATGGTGCGCAGGGTCTTCGGCGAGCCCGGGGTCGGTCCGCGCCAACGCATAGACCGTCTCGTGCCGCTCCTGATCGAGCACCATGCAGCCTGGTCACGTCTTCGGCACGCGCTTGCCGTGCTGGCCCGTGATGACGAGCGCGTGCGCGCGGCCCGCTTGCAGAGCCGGATCACGCAAATCGACGAGGTGGTCCGCCTGGTCGGCCGCCGAAGTTCCGCCAAGCTCCGGGCGGCAGTGGCCATCCGGTTGATGATGTTCGAAGCGGTGGCTGACGCGATCGCCGCAGGCGACGCCGATGCCATGTCCCTGGACCGCAGGACGCTTTCCGAAGAGTTGGCCTCCTCGCTGATGGCCCTCCTTGTGAGCACCAACCCCGGCCGGGGTTGAGTCGCCCGTCTCACCCGCTGTCCCCGAACGGCTTTCCTCACCGGATGCCGGGCGCTCGTCCTCTGGCCGAGAAGCCCCGGTTCGGCCGCCCGTGGCGTCAGGCGCGCCAGGGGTCCGCCACGACTGAACGGGCACTCCGGGCGGATGTGCCATTCGCGCACCGCAGGCTGGCTGCCCCGCGCAAGGGGTCACTCGGCGTTCGTCAATGCCCAGGTGCACTCGGAGGGACAAGCGGCACAGGCCCCACGCGCTTCAAGGCCGGAATGCATCGGGACTTGCTTTAATGACGCGTGCGTCATAATATATATCCCAGGTCGTGTCCCGGCGTGGCTTCTCGACGCGATCGCCCTCCGAGCCTTGCTTCTTCATCCCCGAAAGGATCACTCCATGTTCCAACTTCCGCGTGTGCCCTTTGCTCCGTTTGCCCCCCTCGCCGCCATGGCCCTGGCCATCGGCCTGGCCGCCGCGGCTTCTCCAGCGGCCCACGGCCAGACCCCTTCCGCAAGCACTGCGCAAAGCGGACCCTCATCGGCCCAGTGGAAGGCGCTGGGCAAGACCTTCTCGTTCGAGGGCCACTCCGTGTTCTATGTCGACCAGGGCAGCGGGTCGACCACACTGGCCATCCATGGCTATCCGACGTCGTCGTGGGACTTCAGGCGCCTGCTCGGGCCGATGTCGCGCGATGCGCGCTTCATCGCCCCGGACCTGCTGGGCTTCGGCTACTCGGACAAGCCTGCCGAATTCAGCTACTCCATCGCCCGTCATGCGGATTTGGTGGTGGCACTGGTCAAGCATCTGGGTCTGACCCGGGCACGGCTGATCGGCTCGGACATCGGCAACGCGGTGGTGCAGGAGCTGCTCGCCCGCGAGCGGACGGCCAAGCTGCCCTTCGCGATCGACTCCGTGGTGCTGATCAACGGGTCGCTTTTCGCAGAGCAATTCAAACCGAGCAACGCCCAGAAGGCCCTGCTCAGCCCGCTGGGCGGCATGATCAACCGCGGCGCTTCTGAGGACACCATCGTGACCAGCCTCACCCAGATTTCCGGACCAGAGCGTCGCATACCGGCCAGTGAGCTGTCAGAGGTGTGGAAGCTGCTGAACCACCCCTCCGACGCCAGACTCATGCACAAGACATTGCCCAGCGTGGAGGAGCGCGAGGCCCAGGACGTCCGCTGGACCGACGCCCTGTGCGCAACGAGCACGCCACTGAAGTTGGTGGTGGGCACTGCCGATCCGACGGCCGGCAAAGCCATGGCCGAGGCCACGACCGCCAAGTGCAAGGGCGCGCGCCGTTTCGCCGCCCTGCAGCTCGACAAAGCGGGCCACTTCCCGCATGTGGAGTACGCCCAGGAAACCGCCCAGGCCATCCTCGCCTGGAGGGAAGGCGGGTACTGAGGCTGGTGACGTTTCCCGCCCGTGCCCACGCCCAGGAGCGGGCACGCCCGCATCCAAGCGGCGCGGCGGGCGTCTGCCCGATCGCAGGCGTGGGGCTGATTTGCGCCCCATGGCCGCTGGCCAGGCCTTGCTTCGGCGAGGGCATGTGAGTGTGGGCAACATGCGGCGGCACAGTCCTTGAAAATGGGTCCGCCGCCCGCAGATATTCCAACCACGGTGTTTTTGTCTTCTTACCCGCCCATGACCCTACGCCGACGTTCTCTGATTGCCGCCGCTTTCGCGGTACCAACGCTGGTCGGCCTCGGCTTGGGCCTGCGCAGCGCACGCGCCCACACCGCCGTCCAGAACCCAGACCCGGCGGCAGGCTTGGAAACAGGCCAGGCAGGCGGCATCCGCACCTTCGACCTGGACTGGGCAGACCCGGCGCGGCAGCGCCCTGTGCCCGTGCGCCTGTACCTGCCGGCGCGGGCGGCAGCGGCCCGGCCCGTGCCGCTGGTGGTGTTTTCGCACGGCATTGGCGGTTCGCGCCGCGGCTACAGCTACCTGGGCAGCCACTTCGCCGCCGAGGGCTATGCCAGCCTGCACCTGCAGCATGTGGGCAGCGACCGCGGGCTGTGGACGGGCGGCAGCCCGCTGGCCTTGGTGGGCCGCCTGCAAGGCGCCGCGCAGGAAGCCGAGGCCATCGCGCGGGTGCACGACCTGCGTTTCGCGCTGAGCCAGGCGCTGGGCGGGGAGTTCGGCGCCTTGCTGGATGGGCAGCGCGTGGTGGCCGCGGGCCATTCCTACGGCGCCAACACCACGCTGCTGGCCAGCGGGGCGCAGGTGGTGCGGGAGGGCCGGACGCTGGACCTGCGCGAGCCGCGCCTGCGCGCCGCCATCGTCATCTCGGCGCCGCCGTTCTACGGCGAGTCTTCCCTGGAGCCCATCCTCGGCCCGGTGCGCCTGCCCAGCCTGCACGTCTCGGCCACCGAGGACATCATCCGCATCCCGGGCTACTACAGCGGCCCGGAGGACCGCGTAGCCGTGTTCGACGCCATCGGCAGCCCGCGCAAGGCACTGGCCATGTTCAACGGGGGCTCGCACAGCATGTTCACCGACCGCGCGGGCACGGGCGGCGTGCTGCTCAATGGTCAGGTCAAGGCCGCGACCAAGGAACTGGCCACCGCGTTCCTGCGCCAGGTGTTGCAAAGCGACGAGCAGCCACTGCGCGACTGGCCGCAGCGCCACGCGGCCCTGCTGGCCAGGTTCGTCACGGCGGGGTGAAGGCGAGGTGATGCCCGGCCCGCGCGGCTGACGCCTGCCCCTCAAGCCGCCAGCCCGGCCAGCCAGGGCGCCGCGTGACGGATCTGGACACGGCCCAGGTCCTCCTCTTGCCGCAGCTCCCGCACGATCTGCACGGCCTGGACCTGCGGAAAGTCAACGGCAAACCGGGTCAAGGCGCGGTGCGGGTGGGGGTCTGCCCATTTGCACTCAACCAGTTGGGTGAGTTCACCTTCCTCGGCCACTGCAAAGTCCACCTCGGCGCCGTCCTTGGTTCGTACGTAATGCAGGCTCGCCTGGCGTCCACGCGCGTCGCAAAGCCAGTGCACGTGCTTGAGCAGCATGGCGGCGACAGCGTTCTCCAGGCGAGGGCCGTCGCCCCCTCGCACCAGCCCCGTGTCAAAGAAGTAGACCTTGGGAGATTGCAGCAGGGCACGGGCGATGTTGCGGTGCCAAGGCTGGACCGTGAAGACGATGAACAGGGCGCGCAAGATGTCCAGATAGCGCTGCAAGGTTGTCGGCGAGATGGCCAGGTCGCGCGCAATCGAGGCCAGTGACAGCGGCGAGCCCACCCGGTCCCGAAGCACCTCGACGAACAGCCGCATGGCCCCGATCTCCTGCACGCGCGAGAACTCCAGCACGTCTTCGCGCACCAAGTCGGTGAGGTACTGGGCCCGCCAGCGCTCGGCCTGAATCGCGTCATCCGCCAAGCAAGGCTCCGGGAAGCCGCCGCGCTGAAGCAGATGATCCAGCGCCTGCTGGGGTGTCGCCTGCGTTGCCTCACACCACTCGCGCACGGACACCGGGTGCAGCCGGTAGGCAAAGTAGCGCCCGGCCAGCGAGTCACCACTCTGGCGGAAGGTCTCCATTCGGGCGCTGCCCGTCACCAGCAACTGCTGACCCGCCGGGCGACCGTCCACCACGCCCTTGAGCCAGCTCTTCCAGCCCACCATCTTGTGGATCTCGTCGAACACCAGCAGGCGGCTGGAGACTGGCCAGGATTGCCGCTGCAGCACGGCCCGGTCCGCCGGAACGTCCCAGTTGAGGTAAACGGCAGACTCAGCAGCCTTCCCCAGATGGCGCGCCAGCGTGGTCTTGCCAACCTGACGCGGGCCCGTCAACAACACCAGCTTGCGCGGTAGATCGGCCTGAATGAGCGGTTCTATGGAGCGACGCATCCGACGATCTTATCGTTGAATGGAAGAAAGTCGCGACTATTTTCCAGTATCCATTGATTTGGTCGGATGCTGTGCCCGCACCACCCGCAGTGCGGCAGGCAACACCCGCACACTGAAGCGGGTGAAGGCGCCCAGGTACTCGCCGTCCACCGCCAGCGGCACGGGCTCGGCCGCCTGCACCTCCAGGGTCTGGAAGGGCTGCAAGGCCACGCGCGGGTCTGAAAGGTGCGTGCCGCGCAGCAGGCGCGGCAGCAGGGTGAGCACATCGCCTCGGCCCATGGCGCCGGCGCGTAACAGCTCCAGCCTGCCATCGTCGATACGCGCCGCGGGCGCAGCCGGCATTCCGCTGCCGTAGCTGCGAGTGTTGAGCGTGGAGGCCAGCAGCACGCGGCCCTGCCATGCCGGGCCGCCGTCCACCGCGATGCGCAGGCCCCAATGCCGCAGGGCGAAAAGCTCTTTCAAAGTGGCCCACAGGTAGCGCGGCTGACCGCGCAGCCAAGGCGGCCCGCGCAGGGCACGCAGGCCCACAGAGGCGTCAAAGCCCACGGCCAAGCTGGAGTGGAATGGCACGGCGCAGGAGATCTGGGTATCGATTCCCGGGTGAGGCGGGAAACCGGTCGACCCATCGCCCGGACCTTCTTGCAACACCACCTCTCCCACGTCCATGAAGGATTCAGGAGAAGTCAGCGCGCACTCCAAAGCCGCAGTCAACGCCAGGCCGTGCAGGCCCAGGGCCCGCGCCAGGTCGTTGCCGCTGCCCATGGGCACAAGCGCCAGCGTGTGGTCACCGGCCCGCAGGGCCGGCAACCAGCGGTTGACGGTGCCATCGCCACCAAAAGCCAGCACCCGGGTGCCCGGTGGCTGGTGTTGGATGAGGTGCAGCGCTTCGGCCACCGTGTCGGGCAGCGCCCAATGGGCCTGGGGCGCCCGCAGGGCCAGCGCCCGAGCCAAGGCTGGCGCCGAGCGGCGCAGCCGCCCGCCCTGGGCGTGGGGATTGGTCAGCGCGAGCACGGCAGCCATCCCCGATGGTAGGGCGCGCTGCGCGACGCTTCGCGCGCCGTTACCCCGGAACCCCACAGCGCCCCCGGCCGCCCCCCAGCCTCGGGAGACGGGTTCGGTCAGGCCGTCACCGGCTCGAACGCATCCCAGGCGGCCAGCGTCTCACTGGCGTACATGAGGGCCGGCCCGCCTCCCATGTAGACGCACACGGCCAGCATTTCCTCCAGCTCTGGGCGGGTGCAGCCCAGGCGCCGCAGGGCCTTGACATGAAAGCCGATGCAGCCCGAGCAGTGCTGGGTGATGCCGATGGCCAGCGCGATCAACTCTTTTTGCTTTTCGTCCAGCACGCCGGGCGCCATGGCGGCCTTGGCCAGCTGGCCGAAGCCTTGCATCGCCTCGGGCCGGGCCTTGCGCAGGCTGGTCATCTGCTGGCCGATCTGCTGGACGAGGGTGGGGTGGTCAAAGGAACTCATGGCGCTCATTCCTCGGGAGCTCAAAGTGCGTTCAGCGGAATCTTCACGTAGGCCGTGCCGTTGGCCTCCTTGGGCGGCAGGTGGCCGGCGCGGATGTTGATCTGCACGGCGGGCAGGATGAGCACGGGCATCTCCAGCGTGGCGTCACGCTGGGTGCGCATCTGCACGAACTGCTCCTCGCTGATGCCGTCATGCATATGGATGTTGGCCTGACGCTGCGCGGCCACTGTGGTCTGGAACTCGATGGGCCGGTTGCGGGGCGGGTAGTCGTGGCACATGAACAGCCGCGTGTCCTCCGGCAGGCTCAGAATGCGGCGCACCGAGGCGTAGAGCGTGCGCGCATCACCGCCGGGAAAGTCGCAACGCGCGGTGCCCACGTCCGGCATGAACAGGGTGTCGCCCACGAACACGGCGTCGCCCACCTGGTAAGCCACGCAGGCAGGGGTGTGGCCGGGCACAGACATCACGCGGGCCGACAGGGCACCAAACTCGATGACCTGGTCGTCACCCAGCAGCACGTCGAACTGCGAGCCGTCCACCGCGAACTCGGGCTCCAGGTTGAAGATGCCCTTGAACACCTTCTGCACGCCCGTGATGCGCGCGCCGATGGCGATCCGGCCGCCCAGGTGCTGCTTGAGGTAGGGCGCGGCGCTCAGGTGGTCAGCGTGCGCGTGCGTCTCCAGGATCCACTGCAGCTGCAGGTTGTGGGCCTTCACGTAGGCGATCACCTGGTCGGCCGAGGTGGTGCGGGTGCGGCCGGACTTGGGGTCGTAGTCCAGCACCGAGTCGATGATCGCGCAGGCCGTGCCCGGGCCGTCGTGCACCACGTAGGTCACCGTCCAAGTGGCCTTGTCGAACAGGCCGTGCACCTGGGGCTTGCGCGTGGCGGCAGGCGGCACGGCAGATGAAGTGGAAGAGGTTGTGGCGGACGTTGTGGCGGATGGGATGGGGGACAGGGTGTTCAAGGCGACTCCTTCGCTTTCGTTTCCGATAGTCTATTGACCAATAGATTGTTTGTCAATAGACTGTGAACCATCGAACTGTTGAAGCGCCCATCCCGCGCTGAAAGGACGCCCCTTCCATGACCACCGCCGAACTTGACATGAGCGCGGACGCCAGCCTGGAGTTGAGCCAGATGCGCGAGGCCGCAGCCCAAGCCTGCAACCTCATGAAGGTGCTGGCTAACCCCGACCGGTTGATGATCCTGTGCCAACTCTCGCAAGGCGAGTTGCGCGTGGGCGAGTTGGAGGAGCGCCTGGGCATCGTGCAGCCCACCTTGTCCCAACAGCTGACCGTACTGCGCGAGCAGCAGCTGGTGAGCACCCGGCGCGAGGGCAAGCACATCTTCTACACGCTCAGCAGCCCGCAGGCGCTGGCGGTCATCCAGACGCTGTACCAGGAGTTCTGCCAGCCCCACTGCGCCCCCGCGGGCCACAAGGCCACCAGCGCTGTGGAGTGAGGACCCGCAGGCCGCCGCTTCCCTTCTGGCGCTTCACTTCTCCTCTCATCCCCCACCCATTCAAACCCCAAGGACCTCACCATGACGATCGACTGGACCCACTTCACGCCCTGGGCGTCGCTGGCAGGCGGCGTGCTGCTGGGCATCGCCTCGGCGCTGTTCATCCTGGCCAACGGCCGCATCCTGGGCATCAGCGGCATCGTGGGCGGGCTGCTGCGCCCCAAGAGCGGTGACGCCGGCTGGCGCATCGCCTTCCTGCTGGGCATGCTAGCCGCGCCGGTCACGCTGAAGTGGCTGGCTCCGGCGGGCTTCCTCACCGCACCGCGCATCGACGCCAGCGTGGCCGCCGTGGTGGTGGCCGGCCTGCTGGTGGGCTACGGCACACGCCTGAGTTCGGGTTGCACCAGCGGCCACGGCGTGTGCGGGCTGTCGCGCCTGTCGCCACGCTCAATGGTGGCCACCGGCACCTTCATGGCCGCAGGCTTTGCCATCGTCTTCGTGATCAAACACTTGTTGTGAGTGCGGTGCACACAACCCCTGAGGACATCTCCATGAAAAACACCAACCTGCAACGCGCAACCGAATTCGCCGTCGGCCTTCTCTTCGGCTGGGGCCTGATGATTGCCGGCATGACCGACCCCGGCAAGGTGATCGGCTTCCTGGACCTGGCCGGCGCCTGGGACCCGTCGCTCGCCTTCGTCATGGGCGGGGCCATCGCGGTGGGCTTCTTCGCCTTCGGCATGGCCAAGAAGCGCACCACCAACTTCTTTGGCGGCGCCCTGCACCTGCCCACCTCCAAGGACATCGACAAGCGCCTGGTCATCGGCTCGCTGCTGTTCGGCGCGGGCTGGGGCCTGGCGGGCTTCTGCCCCGGGCCGGGCATCGTCTCCATGGCCGCTGGCGAGTTCAAGGGCCTGGTGTTCGTGGCCGCGATGGTGGCCGGCATGGCGGTGTTTGAGTTCACCGACCGGCGCGCTGCGCCGCCGCAGCCCAAGGCAGCCTGAGAAAGCTCTGGCCCGCAACACCAAGCTGCACCCTCCATGACCGCCCCCGCCGGCGCCGCCGCCTACCTGCCCATCCTGGATTGGGGCCGCCGCTACGACCGCGGCACCCTGGTCAGTGATCTGGTGGCGGCGGTGATCGTCACGCTGATGCTGATACCGCAGAGCCTGGCCTATGCGCAACTGGCCGGCCTGCCGGCGCAGGCTGGGCTGTACGCCAGCATCGCGCCGCTGGTGCTGTACGCGCTGCTGGGCACCAGCCGCGTGCTGGCCGTGGGCCCGGTGGCGGTGGTGTCGCTGATGACGGCCTCCACCGTGGGCGGCTTTGCCGCCCAGGGCACGGCGCCCTACGCTGCCATCGCCTTGACGCTGGCCTTCCTCTCAGGCGCCATGCTGCTGGTGATGGGGCTGCTGCGCTGGGGCTTTCTGGCGCACTTCCTCAGCCATCCGGTGATCTCGGGCTTCATCACGGCCTCGGCCTTGCTGATTGCGGCCGGGCAGCTGAAGGTGTTGCTGGGCGTGAAGGTGGAGGGCGCGCACTTCTTCGAGCTGGTGCTGGGCCTGGCCCGCCACGCCGGTGAGGTGCACGTGCTCACCGCCGCACTGGGCCTGACGATGGTCGCCTTTCTGTTCTGGGCACGCCGGGGCCTCAAGCCGCTGCTGGTGCGCCTGGGCTTGCCGGCCCGGGGTGCGGACTTGGCCGCCAAGGCGGCACCGGTGGTGGGCATTGCGCTGTCGGCCGCGCTGACCTGGCAATTGCAGTGGGCGCAGCAGGGGGTCAAGATCGTGGGCACCGTGCCGCAGGGCCTGCCACCGCTGACCACCCCACTGTGGGATCTGGCCCTGTGGAAGGAGCTCGCCCTGCCCGCGCTGCTGATCAGCGTGGTGGGCTTCGTCGAATCGGTGTCTGTGAGCCAGACCCTGGCCGCACGCCGGCGCCAGCGCATCGAGCCCGACCGCGAGCTCGTGGCCCTGGGGGCCGGCAACCTGGGCGCGGCCTTCACCGGGGGCTTTCCCGTCACGGGCGGCTTCGCGCGCTCGGTGGTGAACTTAGACGCCGGGGCGCAGACGCCCGCGGCGGGCGTGTTCACGGCCGTCGGCATCCTGGCCGCGGCGCTGCTGCTCACGCCTGCGCTGTACTTCGTACCCCAGGCCACGCTGGCAGCCACCATCGTGGTGGCCGTGCTGTCGCTGGTGGACCTGTCGGTCTTCAGGCACACCTGGGCCTACTCGAAATCAGACTTCTCGGCGGCCGTCGTCACGGTGCTGGTCACCCTGGGGGCGGGCGTGGAGGCCGGCCTGATCGCCGGGGTGGGCCTGTCCTTGGCGATGTTCGTCTACCGCACCAGCCGCCCGCACATTGCCGAGGTGGGGCTGGTGCCGGGCACCGAGCACTTCCGCAACGTGCAACGCCACACCGTGCAGACTGACGAAGCCGTGCTGGGCCTGCGCGTGGACGAGAGCCTGTACTTCGCCAACGCCCGCGCCCTGGAAGACCGCTTGAACGCGGAAGTGGCGCAGCGCCCCGGCCTGCGCCACGTGGTGCTGCAGTGCTCGGCCATCAACGACATCGACGCCAGCGCACTTGAAAGCCTGGAAGCCATCGACGCCCGCCTGCGCGACGCCGGCGTCACGCTGCACCTGTCGGAAGTGAAGGGCCCGGTGATGGACCGCCTGAAGGGCACCGAGCTGCTGCAACACCTGCGCGGGCAGGTGTTTCTCACGCATTACCAGGCGGTGCAGGCACTCGCGGGCAAGGACGGCCTGGCTGCTTGAGCCTGTCAGGGCGGCGGGAGGACCGGGATATCGGACCTCTGCACATTGAAAGTCGTTTCTTCAATCTGCAGAACACCTCGCAACCATGCGCAGAAGGCCCGCCTGCTGCAACTTGTGCCGCTGGGGCACCTGAGCCAGCTTGAGGAGTACGCATCGTTGGCGGTCTACCTCGCTTCGGACGAGCACCACCTGGAATGGGCGCCGGTCTCTATCTTTTGCTTGAATAGCACTCATATCATTTTTTGTAGCATATGATTCATTCATGTGGAGCGTGCTCTTCCTGACCCTGCCTACGCAACCGAACGCGGTGCGACTGCGCGTCTGGCGTGCGCTGAAGACCTTGGGCTGTGGGTCGATGCGAGACGGCGTCTATGTCCTGCCTCAGTCGAAGACGGCCCTTTTCGATCCGCTGGTGGCCGAGGTGCAGGCCCACGGCGGCCAGGCCAGCGTGCTCGAGCTCTCAGCCCCAAACGAGGCCCAGCGCGCCGAGATCCTGGCGCTGTTCGACCGTACAGAGGCCTATGCTCAGTGGAGCGTTGAAGCGCAGAATCTGGCGGCGGCCTTGCCTGTGCTGGCGGAAACCGAGGCCCGGCGGCGCTGGCGGGGCACTGCCGAGGCGTTGCAGGCACTTCTGCGCATTGACTACTACCCCGCCGCGGCCGCAGAGCAAGCGCAGGCCGAGCTCGATGCGCTGCGCCAGGCCCTCGATGCGCGCTTCTCGCGCGGTGAGCCGGTGGCACAGGCGCCACACGGAATCCCGCGCCTGGACGTGCGCAAGTTCCAGGGCAAGCGCTGGGCCACGCGCGAGCGACCCTGGGTCGACCGCCTGGCCTGCGCCTGGCTGATCCGCCGTTTCATCGACCCCGAGGCACGCTTCGTCTGGCTGGCCGACCCCGCCGGGTCAACGCCCGCACCCCGCGGCGCACTGGGATTCGACTACGACGGCGCTCGCTTCACGCACGTCGGCTCGCGCGTCACGTTCGAAGTGCTGGCGACGAGTTTTTGCCTGGACGCGGATCCGCGGCTGCAGCGCATCGCACGCACGGTGCACTTCCTCGACATCGGCGGCATCCCGGTGCCCGAGGCGGCCGGGCTGGAGGCGGTGCTCGCCGGTCTGCGCGAGGTTCACGCCGATGACGACTCACTGACCCTGGCGGCGGCGGCGGTCTTCGACGCCCTGCACGCTGCACCCGGAGGACCGGTATGACGACCGTCACGACAACCGGCACCGATGCGTCGGCAGGCCCGATGGCCGCCCCAGCCTCGGTGAGCTTTGCCGAGGCCTTCCGCTTCTGGCTCAAGCTTGGTTTCATCAGTTTCGGCGGGCCTGCAGGGCAGATCGCGATCATGCACACCGAACTGGTGGAGCGCCGCCGCTGGATCAGCGAAAAACGCTTCTTGCACGCCTTGAACTACTGCATGCTGCTGCCCGGGCCTGAGGCCCAGCAACTGGCCACCTACATCGGCTGGTTGATGCACCGCACCTGGGGCGGCATCGTGGCCGGCGCGCTGTTTGTCCTGCCGTCGCTGTTCATCCTGATCGCGCTGTCGTGGATCTACCTGCGCTTCGGCGACATGCCGCTGGTCGCCGGCATCTTTTTCGGACTGAAGCCAGCGGTGACGGCCCTGGTGCTGCACGCCGCCCACCGCATCGGCACGCGGGCGCTGAAGAACCGCTGGATGTGGGGCATCGCTGCCGCGTCCTTCGTGGCGATCTTCGCCTTCGACACGCCGTTCCCGGCGATCGTGCTGGCGGCTGCGCTGATCGGCCACTTCGGCGCACGCCGCTGGCCGCAGGTGTTTGCGCTCGGCGGCGGACACGGCAGCGTCAAGGCCGGCTCCGGGCCCGCGCTGATCGACGATGACACACCGACGCCTCTGCACGCGCGCTTTTCTCGCAGCCACCTGGCGAAGGTCTTGGGCTTCGGGCTCGGGCTATGGCTGCTGGCGATGGCGGTGCTGATCGCTCTCAACGGCCTGCAGGGCACGCTCACGCAGATGGGCTGGTTCTTCACGAAGGCGGCCTTGCTCACCTTTGGCGGCGCCTACGCGGTGCTGCCTTACGTCTACCAGGGAGCCGTCGAGACGCATCAGTGGCTGAGCGGCCCGCAGATGATCGACGGCCTGGCCTTGGGCGAGACGACACCTGGCCCGCTGATCATGGTGGTGGCCTTCGTCGGTTTCGTCGGCGGCTGGCTGAAGCAAGTGTTCGGCCCGGAGGCACTGCTCCTCGGCGGCGCCGTGGCCGCCACGGTGGTCACCTTCTTCACCTTCCTGCCGTCCTTCGTGTTCATCCTGGCCGGCGGACCGTTGGTCGAGGCCACGCACGGCAAGCTGGGCTTCACGGCGCCGCTGTCGGCGATCACGGCGGCGGTGGTGGGCGTGATCCTGAACCTCGCGATGTTCTTTGCGTACCACGTGCTGTGGCCCCAAGGCTTTGGCGGGCGCTTCGATGCGCTGTCGGCCCTCATCACCCTCGCCGCCGCGGTGGCGCTGTTCCGATTCAAGGTCGGTGTGATTCCGCTGCTCGGCGCCTGCGCGGCTCTGGGCTTGGCGGCGAGCTGGCTTGTACCTGTGTTCAACCTGACCCACTGAAGGACTCCCAATGGATGCTCAACTGCAAGACCTCCCGTTCGAGCCTGCCGCGCTGCAGGGCCTGTCGCCCAGGCTGATGACCAGCCATCACCAGAACAACTACGCTGGCGCTGTCAGGCGGCTCAATGCCATCCGTGCGCAGCTCGCCGGTACGGACTTCACCGCGTCAGCAGCGTTCCAGCTCAACGGCCTCAAGCGTGAAGAACTGATCGCCACCAATTCGGTGTTGCTGCACGAGCTCTACTTCGGCAGCCTGGGCGGCGACGGCGTGACGATGGAGCCTCCCGTGAAGCTCGCGCTCGACGCGAACTTCGGCAGCGTCGCGCGATGGCGCGAGGAGTTCGTCGCCTGCGCCAAGGCGCTGGGCGGGGGCTCGGGATGGATGCTGTTGGTGTTCCAGCCGCGCGAGGGCACGCTGGTCAACCAATGGGCCGCCGACCACACCCACGTGGTAGCCGGTGGCGTGCCGATCCTGGCGCTGGACATGTACGAACACGCATACCACATGGACTTCGGCGCGGCAGCCGGTGCCTACGTTGACGCGTTCATGAACAACATCAACTGGGCTGCGGTGTACGAGCGCTACCAGAGCGCGGTGCATGCGGCCAGCGAGCCCTTCGGCGCCGGCCAGGACGAGCTCGGTGACGCGCTGCTGCTCGATGTACGCAGAGCCGGCGTGTTCGAGAAGGCGCGCACGATGATTCCCGGCGCGCGCTGGTGCGACCCGAGCGCGGTCGCCTCCTGGTCCGCCGATCTGCCTGCCGGCCGCGAAGTGGTCGTGTACTGCATCTACGGCCATGAGGTTGGCCGCTCCACGGCGATGCGGCTGCGCGCGGCGGGGCTGAACGCCCGCTACCTGCGGGGCGGTATCAACGACTGGCAGGCGGCGGGCCGCCCCCTTCTGGACAAGCCTGCGGGGCCTGCCTCTTGACTGGCGAGCCGCCCGTCAAGGTCGCACTGCTGTATCCCGGCGATCGGGCCGGCCGCGACCGCGCAGACCCTGCGGCCAGCCGCTTCGCTACTCTGTTCGAAGCTCTGGCTGCCGCCGGCATGCACGTGGAGCCTGCTGTTTATCACGACGACTTCGCCGCCGAGGTAATGGCTCAGCTGCGCGGCATGCAGGCCGTACTGGTGTGGTGCAACCCGATCGTGGACGGCCGTCGTCGTGACCGGCTCGATGCGCTCCTGCGCGAAGTGGCGCAGACGGGCGTGTTTGTCAGCGCGCATCCCGAGGCCATCCAGCGCCTGGGCACCAAGGACGTGCTGTTCGAGACCCGCGATCTGCCCTTCGGCAGCGATGTACACCGCATCGACAGCCTCGCGCAACTGGAGGCCGAACTGCCGCAGCGCCTGCGGCAGGGCGCACGCGTGCTCAAGCAGCAGCGAGGCCACAGCGGCATCGGCGTGTGGCGCATCGAAGCGGCTGGCGACGGCGCATTGACCGTGCAACACGCCCTGCGCGGCAGCACACCGCAACGCATCGACCTGGCAACCTTGAAGGCGACACTTGCGCCCTACTTCGAACCGGCCAGCGGCGGCCACATGATCGACCAGGCTTGGCAGCCGCGCCTGCCCGAGGGCATGGTGCGCGCCTACATGGTTGAGGACCGCGTGACGGGTTTCGGTGTGCAGGCCGTGAACGCGCTGCACCCCGATGCGCCGCTGCCCGGTCCGCGTCTGTACCAAGGGCCGGATCTGCCAGCGTTCCAGGCTTTGAAGCTGGCGCTCGAATCGAGCTGGATCGCGCTGATGTGCAAGCGTGTCGGCTTGGCGAGGGACATGCTGCCGCAGCTTTGGGATTGCGACTTCATGCTTGGCGAAGAGACCGCAGGCGCCGCGCAGCGCTTCGTGCTTTGCGAGATCAACGTCAGCAGCGTTTCGCCGTTCCCGCCATCGTCCATCGCGCCCCTCGCCGAAGCGGTCCTGCGCCGCGCCCGTCAGGCTCAGCATCGCGACCCGTCAAGGCTGGCCTCGTCCAAATGACGGTCTGCTGATCACGCCGCTGAACTTCCGCTGTAGGGATCGGAAGCCGTCCGACAGGCGGCCCCTCTGGTCGCCGCAGTCCATCTGAACCAGATGCTTGGCGCTTCACCCGTTCAAGCCTTCCGGCACCTCAGCCAAAGCGTGCTGGCGCGCTACCGCGCCGGCGACGTGCGGCCACTGTCGGAGATTGGCGCATTGCTGGGCTTCTCAGAGCCCAGCGCCTTCTCGCGCTGGCACCGTGGCCGCTTTTGCGCCAGCGCCCGACAAACGGGGCTGGGGTCGGTGGCCTCATGCCCGTCTTGACCAGGCCGTCACGGACAATCGTGCCCATGGCAGACCTGAATGAATCCAGCCCCGTTCTGATCGCCGGCGGCGGCATCGGCGGCATGGCGCTGGCCCTGACGCTGCACCAGATCGGCGTGCCGTGCCAGGTGCTCGAAGCCGTGCCCGCACTCAAGCCGCTGGGCGTGGGCATCAACCTGCAGCCCAATGCCGTGCGCGAGTTGTACGACCTGGGCCTGGGTGAGCAGGTGCTGGACACCATCGGCCTGCAGGCGCGCGAGTGGGCCCTGGTGGGGCGCAACGGCCATGACGTCTATAGCGAGCCGCGCGGCTTGAAGGCCGGCTACCGCTGGCCGCAGTATTCGGTGCACCGCGGGCAGTTGCAGATGCTGCTGTACCGCACGGTGCTGGAGCGGCTGGGGCCTGATGCGGTGCAACTGGGCCAGCGCGTGGTGGGGTATGCGCAGGATGAGCACGGCGTCACGGCCCAGATCGAATCACGCGACGGCCGCCGCCACGAGCAGCGCGGCCGGCGGCTGGTGGCGGCCGACGGACTGCACTCGGCCATCCGCGCGCAGATGCACCCGACACAACCGCCCATTCAATGGGGGGGCGCCATCATGTGGCGCGGCACCACGCCGGGCGTGCCCATCCGCACCGGCGCCTCCTTCGTCGGCCTGGGCTCGCTGCGCCACCGGGTGGTGCTGTATCCCATCTCGCCGGCAGACCCGCAGACGGGCCTGGCCACCATCAACTGGATCGCCGAGATCACGGTGGACAACTCGCAGGGCTGGACGCAGGGCGACTGGAACCGTCGCGTGGCGCTGGAAGACTTCGCCCACCACTTCGCCGACTGGACCTACGGCTGGCTGGACGTGCCCGCGATGCTGCGCGGCGCGCAGGAGATCTTCGAGTACCCCATGATCGACCGAGACCCCGTGCCCACCTGGGTGGACGGCCGCGTGGCGCTGATGGGCGACGCCGCGCACGTGATGTACCCGGTAGGTTCCAACGGCGCCAGCCAGGCCATCGTGGACGCCCGCGTGCTGGGCGCGCAGATGCTGGCGCACGGCGTCTCGCCGCAGGCGCTGAAGGCCTACGACCAACGCCTGTGCGCCGACATCTCCGCCCTGGTGCTGCGCAACCGCGGAGCGGGGCCCTTCGGGCTGCTGGGGCTGGTGGATGAGCGCTGCGGCGGCGTCTTCGATCACATCGACGAGGTGATCCCGGCCGCGGAGCGCGAAAGCTTCATGGCCCGCTACAAGGCCTCCGCCGGCTTTGCCATCGAGACCCTGAACGCCGCACCACCCACCATCCCGCCCGGGGCGCGGGTGCGGGCGGGCGGGTAGGACACGCTAGCTCACCGGGTAAACCAGGCGCATGCCACCATGCGGTCGATGTCGCCCTCGTCACCCTCGTCACCCTCGTCACCCTTGTCTCCCTTGTCTCCCTTGTCTCCCTTGTCGCCAGAAGCACCCCTGTCTACCGGTCTGAGCCCTGGCTTCATGGTGGTGCACGGCAACCACCCCGAGACCTTGCGCGACCTGGTGCGCGACTGGATGCGCCGCCACCCGCTGGCGCCGCTGGAGGATGAGTGCATCCTGGTGCAGAGCAACGGCGTGGCGCAGTGGTTGCGCCTGGCGCTGGCGCAAGACCCGTCCCAGGGCGGGCATGGCATCGCCGCGGCGCTGCAGGTGCAGCTGCCCATGCGCTTCGTCTGGCAGGCCTATCGCGCCGTGCTGGGCGCCGACGCCGTGCCGCGCACCTCGGCCCTGGACGCCGAGCCGCTGACCTGGCGCCTGATGCGCCTGCTGCCCGGGCTGCTGCAAGACCCGACCTTCGCCCCGCTGCAGCGCTTTCTGGCGCAGGACGAGGACCTGCGCAAGCGCCACCAGCTGGCCGAGCGCCTGGCCGACCTGCTGGACCAGTACCAGGTGTACCGGGCCGACTGGCTGGCCGATTGGGCTGACGATCGAGACAGCTTCACCCAGGGCCGCCAGGGCGTAAAGCCCGTGCCCGCCGAACAGGGCTGGCAGCCTCGGCTGTGGCGGGCGTTGCGGGACGACGTGGGGGTGGCGGCAGCCGCCGGCAGCCGGGCCGAGGTGCACCAGCGCTTCATGGCAGCGGCGCAGGCCTGGCAGGGCCCGCGGCCCGCGCGCCTGCCACGCCGGGTGATCGTCTTCGGACTCTCGGCCCTGCCGCAGCAGACGCTGGAAGCCCTGGCGGCGCTGGGGCGCTGGTGCCAGGTGCTGATGTGCGTGCACAACCCTTGCCGGCACGACTGGTCGCACACCGTGCCCGACCGAGACCTGCTGCGCACGGCCAGCCACCGCCAGCACCGACGTGCGGGTTCTGAAGGCTCGGTACCCGAAGACCTGTTGCACCAGCACGCCCACCCTTTGCTGGCCGCCTGGGGCCGTCAGGGGCGCGACTTCATCCGCCTGCTGGATGCCCACGACGACCTGCAGTCGTATGCGCAGCGCTTTGCCGCCATTGGCCAGCGCGTGGACTGCTTCGACGAGAACACGGACCCCGCCCACCCCACGCTGCTGCACCAGCTGCAGGACGACGTGCTGGACCTGCGGCCTCTGGCCGAGACGCGGCAGCAGCAGCGGGTGCTGAACCCGCAGGCCGACCGCTCGCTGCGCTTTCACGTCACCCACGGCGCGCTGCGCGAAGTGGAGGTGCTGCACGACCAGTTGCTGTCGGCTTTCGCCGCCGACGCCACGCTGCGCCCGCGCGACGTGCTGGTGATGGTGCCCGACATCCAGGCCTACGCGCCGCTGGTGCAGGCGGTGTTCGGGCTGCACCGGGCAGGGCTTGCAGCCGGCGGGGAGCAGGGTACGCCCAGGGATGCAGCCGGCGAAGCGCAAGACCGCTTGCGCCGCATCCCCTTCAGCGTGGCCGACCGCGGCGCGCGCCACCAGGAACCGCTGAGCGTGGCGCTGGAGGCGCTGCTGGGTCTGCCGCAATCGCGCCTGGGCGCCAGCGAGGTGCAGGACCTGCTGCAAGTGCCGGCGCTGCGCCGCCGCTTCGGCATCGATGAAGCGCAGTTACCGCAGTTGCAGGCCTGGATCGCGCAGGCCGGCATCCGCTGGGGCCTGCACGCCGAGCACCGCGCCACCCTGGGCCTGCCCCACGGCCTGGACCACAACACCTGGGTCCTGGGTCTGCAGCGCCTGCTGCTGGGCTACGCCACAGGCGCGGGGCCGGCCTGGCAAGGGCTGGAGCCGGTGGACGAGGTGGGCGGCCTGGACGCCGCGCTGCTGGGTCCGCTGGCGCGCCTGGTGCAGGCCCTGCAGCAGCACTGGCGTACGCTGGCCACCCCGGCCCGGCCGGGCGAATGGGGTGAGCGCCTGCGCGCCCTGCTGCAAGACTTCTTCCTGCCCGACGGCGGGGCCGAGGCCCTGCTGTTGCAACGCCTGGAGTCCACGCTGCAGGGCTGGCTGCAGACCTGCGAAGCCGCGGCACTGGACGAGCCGCTGCCGCTGTCGGTGGTGCGCGAGCACTGGCTGACCCAGATGGAGAGCACCAGTCTGGGCAGCCCCTTCTTCGGCGGCGGCGTCACCTTCGCCACGCTGATGCCGATGCGCGCGATTCCCTTCCGCTTCGTGGCGCTGCTGGGCATGAACGACGGCGACTACCCGCGCAGCCGCGTCGCGCCCGACTTCGACCTGATGGCGCAGGACCCGCGCCCGGGTGACCGATCGCGCCGCGAGGACGACCGCTACCTCTTCCTGGAGGCGCTGCTGTCGGCGCGCCAGCACCTTCACATCAGTTGGGCAGGCCGCAGCCTGCACGACAACGACGAGCGCCCGCCCTCGGTGCTGGTGGCGCAATTGCGGGACCACCTGGCGGCCGCGTGGCGCCTGGCCGACGATGCACGCCCTGCGGCCGAGGCAGGGCCCGCCTTGCTGCGGGCACTCTCGGTGGAGCACCCATTGCAGCCCTTCAGCCCGGCCTACTTTGCCGACGGCGGCCCGACGGAACTGTTCAGTCATGCGCGGGAGTGGCGGCAGGCGCTGATGGCCCGGGCGGCAGGGCCGGCCGGCGCGGTCGCGTCTGAGCCCCCACCCGCCCTGCCGCCCGTGCCGCCTTTGCCGCCTCTGCCGCGTGACACCCCCCTGACCCTGCGCGAGCTGGCGGCTTTCCTGCGGGACCCGATCGGCCAGTTCTTCGAGCAACGCCTGGGCGTGCACTTCTCCCGCGACAGCGAAGACACGCCCGACCACGAACCCTTCGCCCTCAACGGCCTGGAGAACTGGCAGTTGCAGGACGAGTTGATCCGCGCGCAGCGTGCCGCCGTGGAGGCCGGAGAGCCCCCCGAGGCCGCGCTGCAGCAAGGGCTGGACCGGCTGGAGCGCAGCGGCGCCCTGCCGGCGCGCGCCTTCGGACAGCAGGTACGCCAAGCTCTGGCCGAGCCGATGAACCAGCTCTTCGCCGACTGGGCCAAGCAACTGCAGGCCTGGCCGGAAGAGGCGCCCGACGAGCCCGTGGCCTGGTCGAACGCCACGCTGGAGGTGGCCGACCAACTCACGAGCCTGCGCCGCAACGCCCAAGGCGAGCGCTGCCGCCTGGTGCTGGAGAGCAGCGGCGTCATCAAGGACGGGCGCTACCGCACCAACAAGCTGGCTGCAGCCTGGGTGGCCCACCTGGCAGGGCATCTGAACGGCGAGCCCCTGACCACCGTGGTGGTGAGCAAGGCGGGCACGGCCACCTTCTCGCCCTTGGGCCTGCCGCAGGCCGAGCAAGCTTGGGGCGACCTGCTGGCCGCGTGGCAGGAGGGCATGACGCGGCCCCTGCCCTCTGTGCAGGCCTGCAGCGACGCCTGGTGGCTGTCGCAGCTGAAGGAAAGCGCTGACAGCGCCAAGCCCCGAGACGCCGCGCGCAAGGCCTACGAGCACCACGAGCCAGAGCACGGCGCGCGGGCCGAACGCGAACAGAACCCCTGCGCCGCCCGCGCCTTCCCGGACTTTGAAGCGCTGTGGGCGGGCGGCGAGTTCGCGCACTGGGCGCGCACCTTGCTCGGGCCCCTGCGCCAGGCCCTGCCCGTGACCAAGGCCAAGGGACGTGGGGCCCCGATGTCTGAAATGGCGGGCGACGCCGGCGAGGAGGCGCCTTGAACAGCGCAGACACCAGGGACAGCGCAGGCGGCGCGCACCACTCTCACAGCGCGCCGCCGCTGCTGCAACCCCTGAGTTTCCCGCTGCGCGGCAGCCGCCTGGTGGAGGCCAGCGCCGGCACGGGCAAGACCTTCACCATCGCCACGCTGGTGTTGCGCCTGGTGCTCGGCCATGGAGGGCCGCACGCTTTCAGCCGGCCGCTGACGCCGCCGGAGATCCTGGTGGTGACCTTCACTGACGCAGCCGCCAAGGAACTGCGCGACCGCATCCGCCGTCGCCTGGCCGAGGCCGCTGCGGCCTTCGAGCAGATGCCAGGTGAAGTGCCCGAGCGTCAGCCTGGCGAGGATGTGCCGCACGACCTGCGTGCGTGCTTCCCGAGCGCACAGTGGCCCGCCCAGGCACGCACGCTGCGTCTGGCCGCCGAGTGGATGGACGAGGCCGCCGTGTCCACTATCCACAGCTGGTGCCAGCGCATGCTGCGCGAACATGCCTTTGACAGCGACAGCCTGTTCCTGCAGACGCTGCAGACCGACGAGAGCGCGCTGCATGACGAGGTGGTGCGCGACTGGTGGCGCCACTTCCTGTACCCGCTGAACGGCGCCCAGGCCGCCGCGGTGGCCGGCTGGTGGGCCACGCCCGAAGACTTGCGCAAGGCATTGAAAAAGCTGCTCCCCTGGGCCGAGACCCTGGCCGAGGACGGCATGCCCGCCGACCCCGCCCGCGCCCTGCGCGAGGCGGCTGACGAAGCCACACAGCAGGTGCAGGTGCTGAAGGCGCCGTGGCGGGTGTGGGCCGACGAGTTGCAGGAGCTGCTCGACACCGCCGTCAAGGCCAAGGCCGCGGACGGCAAGCGCCTTCAAGCCAGGTACTACCAGGCGTGGCTCCAGGCGCTGCGGGACTGGTCCGCGGGCGACGCGGTCCTGCCCTTCAAGCCCGACAGCACGGCCTGGACCCGTCTGACGCCGCAAGGACTGGCAGAAGTCTGGCGGCAGGGCGAGCCCCCCCAGCATCCGGCACTCGACCACATGGTCAGCCTGCTGGGCACGCTGAAACACCTGCCCACAGCCCGCACCGAGCTGCTGCGCCACGCCGCGGTGTGGTGCGCGCAGCGCATGGCGCAAGAGAAGGCGCGCCACGCGGTGATGGGCTATCAGGACCTGCTGGTGCGCCTGGACGCCGCGCTGCGCAGGCCCAACGGGCCGGTGCTGGCCGCGCGTATCCGCCAGCAGTTCCCGGTGGCGCTGATCGACGAGTTCCAGGACACCGACCCGCTGCAGGTGCGCATCTTCGACACGATCTACGGCGTACAGCGCAACGACCCGTCCACCGCGCTGGTGCTGATCGGCGACCCCAAGCAGTCCATCTACGCCTTCCGCGGCGCGGACATCCACACCTACCTGGCCGCGCGGCGCCAGACCCAGGGCCGGCACGCCACGCTGGGCACCAACTTCCGCTCCACGGCCGCCATGGTGCAAGCCGTCAACCGCGTGTTCAGCCAGGCTGAAGGCCAGGCACAAGGGGCCTTCGGCTACCGCCTGAAGGAGGGCCAAGGCGATGGGGAGAACCTGCTGCCCTTCCACGCGGTGGCCGCACGCGGGCGCAGCGAACGCTGGCAGGCCGGCGGCGGCGTGGACACGCCCGCCCTGACCTTCTGGTGCGTCGAAGCCGAGGAAGCACTGGGCTCCGAGCGCCACCGCGAGCATCTGGCCGAGCTGTGCGCACGCGAGATGGTGCGCCTGCTGCACGCCGGCCAGCAACAGCAGGCCGGCTTCGTCCAGCCCGACGGCACGCTGCACCCGGTACAGCCGGGCGACATGGCGGTGCTGGTGAGCACCGGCCGCGAGGCCCGCGCCGTGCGTGACGCGCTGAGCGCGCGCGGCGTGCGCAGCGTCTACCTGTCGGACCAGGGTTCGGTCTACCGCAGCCCCATGGCGGCCGAACTGCAGCGCTGGCTGGCCGCCTGCGCCGCACCCGAGGATGAGCGCCTGTTGCGCGCAGCCCTGGCCACACCGGCACTGGGCCTGAGCTGGGCCGAGCTGGACGCGCTGCGCCGCGACGACACGGCCTGGGAGGCCCGCGTGCAGCAATGCCGCGCCTGCCACGAGACCTGGCTGCGCCAGGGCGTGCTGCCCATGCTGCGGCGCTGGATCCACCTGCACGGCATCGCCACGCGCCTGCTGGCGGACGGCTGCGAGCGTGAGCTGACCGACCTGCTGCACCTGGCCGAGTTGCTGCAGCAGGTCAGCCCCCGGCTGGACGGCCCCCAGGCGCTGATCCGGCACCTGGCGCAGCTGCGCCAGGACGACACCGACACCGACGATGGCCGCCGTGTGCGCCTGGAAAGCGACGAGCAGCTGGTGAAGGTGGTGACCATCCACAAGTCCAAGGGCATGGAGTACCCGCTGGTCTTCCTGCCCTTTGCCAGCGCCTGCCGGCCGGCGAAGGCCGATGACGACCCGCCCTTTGTCTGGCGCGATACCGATTGGGGCCCCGCCGCAGCCGGCGCCACGGACCCGCCCGGCGAGGCCGAGGGCCAGGGCAGCCCGCCGCCTCCCAGGCTCCACCTGCACCTGACAGCCGATGCCCACACGCTGGCGCACGTGGATGCCGAGCGTGTGCGCGAAGACCTGCGCAAGCTCTACGTCGCCTTGACCCGGGCGCGCTTTGCCACCTGGGTGGGTGCGGCGCAGGTCAAGGGCCTGGAGCACAGCGCGCTGGGCCACCTGCTGGGCAGCGCACAGGTCTTGGCCGCCGAGGGCTTGCACGGTGCGCTGCAGCGGCTGCGCGGGGAAGAGCCCGCCATCGCCATCACCACGCCCAGCCCGGACGATGTGCCCCGATGGCAGACCGACGTCCCGACCACCGTCTGGCGCAACCCGCCCGCGCTGCCCGCGCGCCCAGCCGAAGCCTGGGGCTTCACCAGCTACTCCGCCATGCTGGGCGGGCTGGGTGCCACCCCCGCCGCTGACAGCGCGCAGGCGGAGACCTTCTTGGAGGAGGTGCAGGAAGACGATCTGGGTTCGGCCAGGGCGGGCAGCACCCGTGCGGTGGCAACGACCCCGCAAGCCGAAGCAGAAGGCTTTGATCAGGGCACTCAGCCGAGCGCGCCAGCCTCTGCGAGTACCGGCCGCGCTGAGTCGGCCCTGGCCGCATACGCTGGCGAAGCTGCAGCGGCCTCCACCGGCCTGCTGCACGACTTCCCACGCGGGGCCGGGCCGGGCAGCTTCCTGCACAGCCTGCTGGAGTGGGCGGGACAGGAGGGCTTCGACCGCGCGGCCGAACAAGCTGCCGAGCTGCGCGCGCAGGTGCAGCGCCGATGCCAGCTCGCGGGCTACGGCCGTTGGGCACCGCAGCTGCACCGCTGGCTCCAACAGTGGCTGGTGACGCCGCTGCCCCTGGGTGCCGCATCAGCCGACGAAGCCTCCTCCTCCACCGCCGCCGGCGCGTGCGACAGCCCCACCCCGGCCGTGGCCCCGTCTTCACTGCGCTCGGTGAAAGTGGAGATGGAGTTCTGGTTCCCCGCACCGCAGGTGCCGCTGCGCCGACTGGACGCGCTGGTACGCCGACACACCCTAGCCAGCGCGCCCCGGCCGGCGTTGTCGGCGCACACGCTCAACGGCATGCTCAAGGGCTTCATCGACCTGGTGTTCGAGCATGACGGCCGCTACTTCGTGGCCGACCACAAATCGAACTGGCTCGGGCCCACCGATGCCGACTACACGCCGCAGCGCATGCGCCAGGTGATGCTGGACAAGCGCTACGACCTGCAGGCGGTGCTCTACGTCTTTGCCCTGCACCGCCTGCTGCGCTCACGCCTGGCGGACTACGACTACGCGCGCCACGTGGGTGGCGCGGTCTACCTCTTTCTGCGCGGCCACGCCGCCCCCGGGCAGGGCCTGCATGTGGAGCGCCCGCCCTGGGCGCTGATCGAGGCGCTGGACCAGATGTTCAGCGGGAGCGTCGCATGACCACGGCGATGTCGCAAGTGCTGCGCGCCTGGACGGACGCGGGCTGGCTGCGCGAACTGGACGTCGCCTTCGCGGACTTCATCGCGCCCACTGGCACCGGGCAGGACCCGCTGGTCCACCTGGCCGCGGCCCTGCTCAGCCACCAGGTCGGCCGCGGCCAGGTGCGGCTGGATCTGGCCGCCGCCTTGGCCGACCCGACCTGGGCCCTGGACCTGCCGCCCGAAGGCTGGCGCGAACGCGTCTCTGCGGGCGACGACAGCCCCGCGCCGCCGCAGCCCACCGAGGTATTGACTGGCGTGACCCTGCCGGCCTGGCTGGCCGCGCTGCAGACGCACCCTGCTGTGGTTGACATGAATGGCCAGGACAACGGTGACGGCAGCACGCCCCTGGTGCTGGCCGATGGGTGTCTGCTCCTGCGGCGGCATTGGCGGTGCGAACAGACGATCCAGCAAGCACTCGCCCAGCGCCTGCAGGAGCCGCCGCTGTCGGGGCACACGCCCGCCGGGCCACGCGCTGAGGACGACGACGCGCTGCGTGAGGCGCTCGACGCTCTCTTTCCGGCCGTGCCGCTGAACCAGGGCGCGAGCGACGGCAGCGGCCCCGACTGGCAGAAGATCGCCTGCGCCCTGGCGGCCCGCCACGCGTTCGCCCTCATCACGGGCGGCCCGGGCACGGGCAAGACCACCACGGTGGTGAAGCTGCTGGCGGTGCTGCAGCACCTGGCGCTGCAGCGGCCCGCCGCCCGCCCGCTACGCATCCGCTTGGCCGCCCCCACCGGCAAGGCGGCAGCGCGCCTGGCCGAATCCGTCGCCACGGCGCGCAGCAAGCTCGCGCTAGACGCCCTGCCGGGCGGCCCTGCGCTGCTGGCCCACCTGCCCCGCGAGGTGGGCACGCTGCACCGGCTGCTCGGGGTGAAGCCGGGCTCGCGGCACTTCCGCCACCACGCGCAGCACAAGCTGCCCCTGGACGTGCTGGTGATCGATGAGGCTTCGATGGTGGACCTGGAGATGATGGCCGCCGTGCTGGAGGCGCTGCCCCGCCACGCCCGCCTGGTGCTGCTGGGCGACAAGGACCAGCTCGCCTCGGTGGAAGCCGGCGCGGTGCTCGGCACCCTGTGCCGGCGCGCGGACGGCGGCCACTACACCCCGGCCACCCGCGCCTGGGTGAAGCAGGTCGCGGGCCAGGACGTGGGCGACTCGACGACCGACCCCGAAGGCCAGCCGGCCGATCAGGCCATCGTCAAGCTGCGCAGGAGCCACCGTTTTGGCGAGGGCAGCGGCATCGGCCGCCTGGCGCAGGCCGTCAACGCCGGCCAGGCCGCGCTGGCCCGGCAGTTGCTGGCGCAAGCCCTGCCCGACCTGGCCCTCGTCGCGCTGGATGCGCGCGGCCAGGCCCTGTCGGCGCTGGCGCTGGAATCTGCCTCCGGATGGCGCCACACATTCGCGGTGTTGCGCCAGCAGCGGCCGTCTGCGGGCGCAGCCCAGGGCGACCATGACGCCTGGGCCCAGCAGGTGCTGAAGGCCGCCGGGCACTTCCAGGTGCTGTGCGCGGTGCGCGGCGGCCCGCAGGGCGTGGAAGCAGTCAACCGCCGCATCGCCCAGGCCCTGGCAGCCGAAGGCCTGATTCCCAGCGCCGAGGGCTGGTTCCTGGGCCGGCCTGTGATGGTCACCCGCAACGACTACGCCCTGGGGTTGATGAACGGCGATGTCGGCGTGACACTGCACGGCCCGTCGGGTGGCTCCGGGGAGCCCCCGCTGCGCGTGGCCTTCCCCGACGGCCTGGGCGGCATCCGCTGGGTGCTGCCGTCCCGGCTGCAGGACGTGGAAACCGTCTTCGCCATGACAGTCCACAAGTCCCAGGGCTCCGAATTCGACCACGTCGCCCTGGTGCTGCCCGGCCACATGAGCGCGGTGGTCACGCGGGAACTGCTCTACACGGCGATCACCCGGGCGCGGGTGAGGTTCACGCTGGTGGCGCCGGAAGGACGCATGGACGTGCTGCAGCAGGCGGTGCAACGGACTGCGCCACGCGCCGCGAGTGCCGGTGCGTCAACCGATGTCCCTGGTCTTCAGTGGCCCTGAAAGCCTGCGCCATGCCCAGCGAAGCAGGCATCAGGCCGCACGCTCACCGGCCCAGCTCTTCAGCCCGGTCTCTGGCCGCGTGCAGCGCGCGCACGAACGCGGCCTTCACGCCGCTAGCCTCCAGCGAGCTGAGCGCGGCGTAGGTGGTGCCGCCCTTGGAGGTGACGCGCTCGCGCAGCACTTCGGGCGGCTCGTCTGATTGCGCGGCCAGGGCCGCCGCGCCGGCGAAAGTCTCCTGCGCCAGGCGACGGGCCTGTGCCGGCTCCAGCCCCATCTCGGCGCCGGCCTGCATCATGGCCTCGATGAAATAGAAGACATAGGCCGGGCCCGAGCCTGACAGCGCGGTCACGGCGTCGAGGTCGCGCTCCTGCGCCACCCACAGCGTGCTGCCGGTGGGCGCCAGCACGGCCTGCACCTGCGCGCGGTCGGCCTCGGTGACGGCCTCGCGGGCGTACAGCCCGGCGATGCCGCGGCCGATCAGCGCCGGGGTGTTGGGCATGGCGCGCACCACGCGCGGGCTGCCCGAGGCGGTGACGATCACCTCGCTGCGGATGCCGGCCATGATGCTCAGCTGCAGCGCAGCCCCCACGAAGGGCGCACAGGGCGCAGCCGCCTCGGCAAACATCTGCGGCTTCACGGCCCAGACCACCAGGCCCGCCTCCGCCAGCGAGGCATCCGCCACGGCCAGGGGCTCAATGCCCAGTTCGGCCTGCAACCTCTGGCGCTGCGGCGCATGCGGCTCCACCACGATGAAGCCCTCGGCCGGCGCACCCCCGCGGCGCAAACCGCCCAGGATCGCCAGGGCCATGTTGCCGCCGCCGATGAAAGTAATAGGGGGAAGCGTATGGGGGGTTGCGGATGCGGTCATGACCAGGAGATCGTATCTCGGCAGCGAGCACCTGCGGTGTGTAGGGAACTCCCTAGAATGTGTATCTCGAAGACAAGGCTTGCCCCATGCGAACCAACATCGTGATCGACGACAAACTCATGGCCGCCACGCTGCAGGCCACAGGCTTGAAAACCAAGCGCGAGGCCGTTGAACTCGGATTAAGGACGCTGTTGCGGCTCAAGCAGCAGACCGAGTTGCGCAAGCTGCGCGGCAAGTACGAGTGGGAAGGCGACCTGGACGCCATGAGACGCGACCGATGATCCTGGTCGACTCCAGCGTCTGGATCGATTTCTTTCGCAATCAGCCCACGCCGCAGGCCCAATGGCTGGACCATCGCTTGGGCGTTGAAGAACTGGTGGTGGGCGACCTGATCCTGGCGGAGGTCC
The DNA here is from genome assembly GCA_947464185.1 of Burkholderiales bacterium. Taxonomy (GTDB): domain Bacteria; phylum Pseudomonadota; class Gammaproteobacteria; order Burkholderiales; family Burkholderiaceae_C; genus Rubrivivax. The sequence continues at coordinate 21,324 of CANHVY010000020.1, read as the reverse complement.
TGCGAGGCTTCAAGGACGACCGCGGATTCAACGAAACAAGGCGCATGCTCGGACGGTTGCGTCAGATCTCACTGTGCGGAGAAGACCTTGCGGTGCAGGCGGCACGCAACTTCCGCAAGCTGCGCGCCCAGGGCGTGACCGTGCGCGGAACGGTGGATGTGATCATCGCCACGCGGTGTCTGGAGGACGGCCTGCAACTGCTGCACAGTGATCGCGACTTTGACGGCTTTGAGGAGCATCTGGGGCTGCGCGTGGTGGATTGCAGGGCCTGAGCGATGCAGGGCTTGCCCGTAGACAGATCAGGGTCGTCAGGTGCAAGAATCACGTTGATGCGCATTCATCAGCAGGCGCGGTGCGCCCCCCGCTGACGCTGCCGGCTTCAGGCCGCCCGTCAGCCCGACATCCGCCCTGCAGGAGCCCACTTTGCCATTGAACCGATTGCTCGACCTGTACCGGTCGATGCGCCGCATCCGCGCCTTCGAGGATGCGGCCGAAGTCGCCAGCCAGGGCGGCGTGGCCGCCTGGGGCCTGGCGGCCTCCGCCAAGCCCGCTCTGGTGCGCGGCCCGCTGCACCTGTCCACCGGGCAGGAGGCCGTGGCCGCGGGCGTGTGCTTCAACCTGCAGCGCGAGGACCTGCTGACCTCCACCCACCGCGGGCACGGCCACACGCTGGCCAAGGGGGCGGACGCCGCGCGCATGATGTGCGAGCTGTTCGGCCGCGCCACGGGCTACAACCAGGGCAAGGGCGGCTCGATGCACATCGCCGACTTCTCGGTGGGCATGCTGGGCGCCAACGGCGTGGTGGCCGCCGGCATTCCGATTGCCACGGGCGCGGCGCATGCGCTGAAGATCCGCGGCCTGCCGCATATCGTCGCCTGCTTCTTCGGCGACGGCGCGGCCAACCGCGGGCCCTTCCTGGAAGGGCTGAACTGGGCGCAGGTCTACCGGCTGCCCGTGCTGTTCGTCTGTGAGGACAACCGCATCTCCGCCACCACACCCACCGCGCCCATGACGGCCGGCGCCGGTGTGTCGGCGCGGGCCGAGGCCCTGGGCATGCCCGGGCTGAAGGTGGACGGCAACGACGTGGCGGCGGTGGACGCTGCCGCGACCCAGTTGGTGGCCGAGATCCGCGCCGGTGGCGGGCCGCGCCTGCTGCACGCCGTGACCTACCGCTTCAAGGGCCATGTGTCGGTGGATCCCGGCACGTATCGGGATCCGGCCGAGGTCGAAGCCGCCAAGCGCAACGACCCGCTGCTGGTCACCCAAGCCCAGTTGAGGGCCCTGGGCGCCACGCAGGCCGACATCGACGCCATCGACGCGGCCGCGCAGGCCGAGATCGATCACGCGCTGCAGGTGGCCGAGGCCGCCCCCTGGCCCGAGGTGGCCGATGCCTATGAAGAGATCATGAACAGCGGCGCGGGGGTGTGGAAATGAGCACGGTCCAAGAGCTCACCTATGCAGCGGCCGCCGCGCTGGCGCTGCAGCAGGCCATGGAGGCGGACCCGGCCATCGTGGCGCTGGGCGAGGACCTGGGCCGCGGCGGCGTCTTCGGCCAGTACCGCGGGCTGCCGCAGCAGTTCGGCCCCGGACGCATCATCGACACGCCCATCTCCGAGGCCAACATCATGGGCGCGGCCGTGGGCATGGCCCTGGCCGGCCTGCGGCCGGTGGTGGAGATGCGCGTCATCGACTTCGCGCTGTGCGCCATGGACGAGATCGTCAACCAGGCGGCGAAGAACCGCTACATGTTCGGCGGCCAGGGGCGCGTGCCGCTGGTGGCGCGCATGCCCATCGGCATCTGGTCGGCTTCGGCGGCACAACATTCGCAGTCGCTGGAGGCCTGGTTCGCCCACTTGCCCGGCTTGGTGGTGGCGGTGCCAGCCACGCCGCAGGATAACTTCAGCCTGCTCAAGGCCAGCCTGGCCAGCGGCGACCCCGTGATCTACATGGAGCACAAAGAGCTCTGGGGCCAGACCGGAACGGTGGACACGGCGCTGGACCTCCCGCTGGGCCGCGCCAACGTGATGCGCCAAGGCGCAGACCTGACCATCGTCACCTGGTCGCGCGGCGTGGCCCCGGCACTGCAGGCGCTGGAACATGAGGCCTTGCGCGGCGTGAGCGTGGAGGTCATCGACCTGCGCACGCTCTGGCCCTGGGACCAGGCCACCGTGCATGCCTCGGCCGCCAAGACCGGGCGCCTGCTGGTGGTGCACGAAGCCGTGCAGGTGGCCGGCTTCGGCGCCGAAATCGCCGCGCACGCGGCCGAGGCCACGGGCTGCCGCGTGGCGCGCCTTGGCTCGCCGCGCATCCCCGTGGGCTATGCCCAGGTGCTGGAAAACGAAGCCCGCCTGAGCCCCGAGAAGATCGCCCACGCCGCCAAGGCGCTGCTGGAACGGGCTTGAGCGGTACGCTCGGCCTGCACAGCAACGGTCCCCGCGCGCACTCAAGCCACCGATACGCAAGACTTCCCCCCGCTCACCCACAGGAGACAACCCATGAGCAACGACATTTCCCGCAGCCGCCGCCAGTTGATCCGCGCCACTGCCACAGCCGGGGCGCTGGCCGCCATCGGCGCCCCGCTGTTCGCCCAGGGCACGCCCCTGGTCTTCAAGTGGGCCAACAACATCCCCACCACCCACCCCTCCAACATCCGGGTGCGTGAGGCCGCTGAGGCCGTGAAGAAGGAAAGCGGCGGCAGGGTCGAGATCCAGATCTTCCCCAACAACCAGCTGGGCGGCGACACCGACATGCTGTCGCAGGTACGCTCGGGCGCCATCGACATCTTCCCGCTGTCGGGCCTGATCCTGCAGACGCTGGTGCCGCTGGCCGGCATCAACGGCCTGGCCTTCGCCTTCAAGGACTACGACACCGTGTGGAAGGCGATGGACGGCGACCTCGGCGCCTTCATCCGCGAGGCCATCGCCAAGGTGACCCTGCACAGCTTCGACCGCATCCTGGACAACGGCTTTCGCAACATCACCAGCTCCACCAAGCCCATCAACACCGCCGAGGACCTCAAGGGATTCAAGATCCGCGTGCCGGTGAGCCCGCTGTGGACCTCGATGTTCAAGGCCTTCGGCGCGGCGCCGACCGGCATCAACTTCAGCGAGGTGTACTCCGCGCTGCAGACCAAGGTGGTGGAGGGCCAGGAGAACCCGCTGGCCATCATCGAGATCGCCAAGCTCTTCGAGGTGCAGAAGTTCCTGTCCATGACCGGCCACATGTGGGACGGCCAGTGGATCCTGGTCAACGGCAGGCGCTGGGCCGGCACGCCGGCCGAGGTGCAGGGCCTGCTGAACAAGCATGTCACGGCCGCCGTCATGTCACAGCGCGACGACATCAAGCAGCTCAACCTGGGCCTGGAAAAGACCCTGAGGGACAAGGGCATGGTGCTCAACACCCCAGATGGCAGGAGCTTCCGCGACGTGCTGGCCAAGGCCGGGTTCTACGAGGAGTGGCGCGGCAAGTTCGGTGCCGACGCCATGGCACGCCTGGAGAAGTACTCCGGCAGGCTGGGCTGATGAAGGCCCGGGTGCAATTGGGGGAGGGCGTGGCAACAGGCCCCAGGAGGACGGCGCGGTGAGCGCGGCCGAACTGACCCCGGCGCCACTTGGCGTCGGGCCGGTGGCCGCGCGGCTCATGCGCCCGCTGGAGGCCGTGAGCGCGCTGCTGCTGGCGGTGATCGTCATCCTGCTGCTCACGGGGGTGACGGCCCGTTACGGCTTCGCTTATCCGGTCATCTGGATTGACGAAGTGGTGTCGCTGTCGTTCCTGTGGCTGTCGATGCTGGGCGCGGTCATCGCCATGCACCGCAACGAGCACCTGCGCCTGACGCTGGTGGTCGAGCGCGTGCCCGAGCGCTGGCGCGGCTACGTGCAGGCCTTCGCGCTGTGCGCGGTGGCGGCCACGCTGCTGGCCTGGGCCGGCCCCGCCATCGAGTACACGCGCGACGAGTGGGTCATCCGCACGCCCGAGCTCAGCATGCCCAATGCCTTCCGCGTGGGCTCCATCGCGTTCAGTGTGGTGGCCATGCTGGCCCTGCTGGCGGCCTATGCGCTGCGCACGGTGAAACCCCGCGAGCTGCTGGTAGCCGCCGCCGTGGTGGCGCTGGCAGCCGCCGCTTGCTGGGCGGGCTCCGCCGGCCTGCAGCAGTTGGGCAAGCTCAACCTCGTGATCTTCCTGGTGGGTCTGCTCACGCTGTGCCTGGCCGCGGGCGTGCCCATCGGCTTTTGCTTCGGCATCGCCACGGTGGCCTACCTGGGCTTTGCCACCACCACCCCGCTGACGGTGGTGATCAGCCGCATGGACGAGGGCATGTCCAGCATCATCCTGGTTTCGGTGCCCGTCTTCGTGCTGCTGGGCTGCGTGCTGGACAGCACCGGCATGGGCAAGGCCATCGTCGATGTGCTGGCGGCCATGATCGGCCACATCCGCGCCGGCATGTCCTACGTGCTGCTCGGCTCGCTGTTCATCGTCTCGGGCATCTCCGGCTCCAAGGTGTCGGACATGGCCACGGTGGCGCCCGCGCTGTTCCCGGAGATGAAGCGACGCGGGCACAAACCCAAGGAGATGATCGCGCTGCTGGCCACCGGGGCGGCCATGGCCGACACCGTGCCGCCGAGCATCGTGCTCATCGTGCTGGGTTCGGTGGCGGGGGTGTCCATTGCCGGCCTGTTCCAGAGCGGCGTGGTGATCGCCATGGTGCTGCTGCTCACCCTGGTGGTGCTGGCCCGCTGGAAGGCGCGCCACGAGGTGATGGACGGCATCCGCCGCGCGCCCCTGGCGACCGTGGGCAAGCTGCTGCTGATCGCGGGGCCGGCACTGGTGCTGCCTTTCCTGATCCGCAGCGCCGTGGGCGGGGGCGTGGCCACGGCCACGGAAGTCTCCACCATCGCCGTGCTCTACGCCATGCTGATCGGCCACCTGCTCTACGGCGGCCTGGGCTGGCGCAAGATCTACACCATGCTGGTGGACACGGCCGCGCTCAGCGGCGCCATCCTGTTGATCCTGGGCACCGCCTCGGGGATGGCCTGGGCCATTGCGCAAAGCGGCGTCATCCAGACGATGTCCACCTTCCTGACGACCATGCCGGGTGGGGCGATGACCTACCTGGCTGTCACCATCCTGGTGTTCCTGATCCTGGGGTGCGTGCTGGAGGGGCTGCCGGCCATCCTGCTGCTGGCGCCCATCATGTTTCCCATCGCCAAGAAGCTGGGCATTCACGACATCCACTACTCGATGGTGGTGGTTACGGCCATGAACATCGGCCTGATGATGCCGCCCATCGGCGTGGGCTTCTACATCGCCTGCCGCATCGGCGACACATCGCCTGACGAGGTGGTAGGCGCCATCTGGCCCTACATCGTGGCCCTGATCCTGGGCCTGGTGGTCATCGCGGCCGTCCCCTGGCTGTCGACAGTGGCGCTGTAACGCGCAGGGTTGCGGACGGGGCTTGGCCCCGCCTGCGCTCCGACACCGGCCCGGGCTCAGCGTGAGCTTCAGGTCGCCTTGCGCCGCAGCGTGGGCAGGCCCACGCCACTGGCATCAAAGCCGCCGTCCACCGCCAGGGTCTGGCCGTTGACGTAGCTGGCGGCCGGGCTGCAGAGGAAGCCCACCGCGTTGGCGATCTCCTCGGTGGTGCCATAGCGGTTCAGCGGAATGGTGTCGTAGTAGTCGCTGCGAATGGCCACCGTGTGCACGAGCTTGGACATTTCGGTATCCACCGGACCCGGGGCGACGCAGTTCACCCGGATGCCGGCGTCGCCCAGCTCGATGGCCTGCTGCTTGGTCAGGTGGATGATGGCGCCCTTGCTGGTGCCGTAGGCCACGCGCATGGTGCTGGCGCGCAGGCCGGAGATGGAGGCGATGTTGACCACCGCGCCGCCACCCGTGCGCAGCATCACCGCCGCGCAGGCCTGGGTGCACAGGAAGGCGCCGTCCAGGTTGGTGTCCATCACATAGCGCCAGTCGGCCCAGGTGGTCTCGCCGATCTTCTTGAACACGGCCACGCCGGCGTTGTTCACCAGGGCGTCGATGCGGCCGAAGCGCTCGACAACACGGGCGACGGCGGCCTCCACCTGGTCAGGCTTGGAGACATCGGCATGCACCGTGAGCACGCGCTGCGAGTCGGCCAGTTCGGCGTCGGTGCGGGCCAGGGTGGCGGCGTCGATGTCGACCAGGGCCACGTGGTAGCCATGTTCCAGGAACCACCGTCCGCAGGCCAGGCCAATGCCGCGGGCGCCGCCCGTCACGAAAGCCACGGGGGTGGCGGGGAGGGTTGAGGTCATGGGCGGGGGCTGCTTGGAGTCGAACAGGCCCACATTGTGGAGTGTCTGAAGGCCGCTCATGCGGCAGGCGCCAGCACCCATGCAAACGGTGCATGACCTTGCGGCCACGCTGGCGCCGCGGGCGCTTACACCCTACCCTGCGCTCTGCGCGGCAAGGACACCGCCCTTGAGGCGCCATCGGCCACCGCACCAGCTTCTTCACCCCGGGAGACGAACCGTCATGTACACACCCGAGAAAACCGACCCGCACGCCAACGGCCTGTCCTTCGTCCACTCCGGCCCTGACAGCCCGTGGAACACCTACCTGCGGCAGATCGACCGCGTGATGCCCCATCTGGGCCGCCTGTCGCGCTGGGCCGAGACACTGCGCCGGCCCAAGCGTTGCCTGGTCGTGGACGTGCCCATCGAGATGGACGACGGCCGCATCGCCCACTTCGAGGGTTACCGCGTGCAGCACTCGCTCACGCGCGGCCCGGGCAAGGGCGGCGTGCGCTACCACCCGGACGTGACGCTGGAGGAGGTGATGGCGCTGGCCGCCTGGATGAGCATCAAGAACGCGGCCGTCAACCTGCCCTTCGGCGGCGCCAAGGGCGGCATCCGCGTGGCGCCGCGCGAACTCTCGCTCAAGGAGCAGGAAAAGCTGACACGCCGCTACACCAGCGAGATCGGCCTGCTGATCGGGCCGCAGCAGGACATCCCGGCGCCCGACGTCAACACCAACGCCCAGGTGATGGCCTGGATGATGGACACCTACTCCATGAACGTGGGCGCCACCACCACGGGCGTGGTGACGGGCAAGCCCCTGCAACTGGGCGGCTCGCTCGGGCGGGTCAAGGCCACGGGCCGCGGCGTGTTCGTCTGCGGGCGGGATGCGGCGCGCCGCATCGCCCTGCCGCTGGAAGGCGCGAGGGTGGCCGTGCAGGGCTTTGGCAACGTGGGCTCCGCCGCGGCGGAGTTGTTCCAGCAGGCGGGCGCCCGCATCGTGGCGGTCCAGGACCACACCGGCACGGTCTGGCGCGAGGCGGGCCTGGAGGTGGCCGAGCTGATAGCCCATGTCCAGCGCACGGGCGGGGTGGGCGGCTTCCAGGCGGCACAAGGCATGGAGGCCGAGGCCTTCTGGGACGTGCCCTGCGACATCCTGATTCCCGCCGCGCTGGAAGGCCAGATCACTGCCGAACGGGCGCAGCGTCTGCACGCCCGCCTGGTGCTGGAAGGGGCCAACGGGCCCACCCTGCCCGCGGCCGACGACGTGCTCACCGAGCGCGGGGTGCTGGTCGTGCCTGACGTCATCTGCAACGCGGGCGGCGTGACCGTGAGCTACTTCGAGTGGGTGCAGGACTTCAGCTCCTTCTTCTGGAGCGAGGACGAGGTCAACCAGCGGCTGGACCGCATCCTGGTGCAGGCCCTTCAGCACATCTGGGAGACGGCCGAACAGCACGGCGGGTGGCGACGGATGTCGCTGCGCACGGCCACCTTTGCCGTGGCCTGCGAGCGCATCCTCAGCGCGCGTGAGATGCGCGGGCTGTATCCGTGACCTGCCCCTCAGCGGGAAGCGGGCATGGCCGGGGCTGGGGCCGGTGCGGCAGGGGCCGGTGCGCGCGCGCCGGGCGCTTCCGCTGACGGCGCCCCCGAAGACAGCGACACGCCTGGGCCCAAGGGAATGTCCGGCGTGATCTCGATCTTGGTGACGAAATGGCGTGTCTCACCAAAGCAGGTGGTGGGCAGGCCCACCTTCTCTTCGTAATGCAGGCTCACGCGCTTGCCCATGGCCTTCATGATCTGCTGCGCCACGGCATCGTCCCGCACCGTGAAGTAGAACTTCTCCACGGCACTTCCAGGCAGTGACACCAGCGCCAGTTCGCCCTCCCAGGTCTTGCAGATCCAACCCTTGTGGGAGAGCTTCTGCACCCAGCCGGCGCGCTCGCCGCTGGAATAGCTCCAGGACAGGGCGGCCCAGAACCAGGCGGACACCAGCAAGATGAGGGCGGCCAGCAGGATGGCGAGAACTTTCAGGACGCGGGACATGACCTTGAACCCCTGAGGGCAGTAGGTGATCAACGTGGAATCGTCTCACGGATCGATCACCACGGTGCAGCGCCCCTCAGCGCGTGGTCCTGCCGCCTCGCGCCGGGCTCGGCGGACCACAGCAGCACGCAGCCTCTACAGTACGGCCCCAAGCTGTTCGCATTTCCTGACCCCATTCCCCCACCGCACCCCATCCCCGCCACTGGACGGAACCCACACCATGCGCCTGCATCGCCGCCAACTTCTGACCCTGACCACCGTCTGCGCCGCCACGGCCACTCTGGGTGCCGCCCTGCCGGCGCTGGCCCAGGCCGCCTGGCCCAGCCGCCCCGTGAAGATCGTGGTGCCCACGGGCCCGGGCAGCTCGCTGGACCTGATCGTGCGCGCGATGAGCGACAAGCTGGCCGCGCGCTGGGGCCAGCCCGTGGTCATCGAGAACAAGCCCGGGGCCGGCGGCATGCTGGGCATGGACGCGGTGGCCAAGGCCACCGACGGCCACACGCTGGGCATAGGCTTCAACGGCCCGCTGGCCTACGCACCCTTCCTTTACGCCAAGACGCCCTACGACCCGACCAAGGACCTCAAGCCCGTGGTCATGACCACCAGCCAGCCCAACGTGCTGGCCGTCAACGCCGACGTGCCGGCGCGCACCGTGGCCGAGCTGGTGGCCTGGGCCAAGGCGCAGGGCGGCAAGGTGAATTACTCCTCGCTGGGCAACGGCAGCTCAGCCCACCTGACGATGGAGCTGCTGCTGTCCGAGGCCGGCTTTGCCGCCACGCACGTGCCCTTCAACGGCTCGCCGCCGGCCGCCATGGCCGTGGCCCAGGGCGAGGCGCAGCTCACCTTCATGGTGGCCCCGGCCCTGCTCCCGCACGTGCGCAACAACAAGGCGCGGCTGCTGGCCGTCACGAGCGCGCAGCGTCCGGACAGCCTGAAGGACCTGCCCACCATGGCCGAGGCCGGCTACCCCAACGTCGAGGCCCTGGCCTGGAACGGCCTGGTGGGGCCCACCAGCCTGCCTGACGCCGTCGCGCAACGCGTGGCCACGGACGTGACCGAGCTGCTGAAAGACGCCGCCGTGCGCCAGGTGCTGGACAACGCGGGCCTCACGGCCGTGGGCGGCACGCCCGAGGCCTTCCGCCGCTTCATCGAAGGCGATGTCAGGCGCTGGGGGCCAGTGATCACCCGCCTGGGCGTCAAACTCGGGTGACCGCCAGGGCGGCGCAGCCTTGAAAGCCCCGTTTCAAACCCCCTTGACCCCCCAGGATTCCGGCCGGACGCCAACCGCACCGTTCCTGCGCCGCGCCCCCGTTCACCTGGCCTGCTTCTGAACGACACTGCCGCCCATGTTTTCCACCGATCCGAACCTGCCCGCCGCCCCTGCCCCGCAGGACCTGTCCTTCGACGTCACCGAGGCCGACTTCCGCCAGACCGTGCTCGAGCGCTCGCTCGAGGTGCCGGTGCTGCTGGACTGCTGGGCGCCCTGGTGCGGGCCCTGCCGCAACCTCAAGCCGCTGCTGGAAAAACTGGTGCAGGCCTACGGGGGGCGCTTCGTGCTCGCCAAGCTCAACACCGACGAGGCGCCGCAGATCTCGGCCGCGCTGCAGATCCGCAGCATCCCGCTGGTGGTGCTGTTCGTCGGCGGGCGGCCCGTGGACCAGTTCATGGGCGCGCAGCCCGAAGGCCAGATCCGCCAATTCCTGGACAAGCACCTGGGGCCCCAGGTGTCCGAGGCCGAGCAGATCCGCCTGGAAGCGGCCGAAGCACCGGACGCCGAGACCGCTGAAGCCCTGCTGCGCGAGGCGCTGAGCTACGAGCCGGACAACGCCGCCGTGCTGCTGGACCTGGCCGAGCGCGTGGTGGCGCGCGGCGACCTGGACGAGGCCGAGCAGGTGCTGCAGGCCGTGCCCGAGGCCGAGCGCAAGGACCGCCACGCCGGCCTGCTCAAGCGCATCGAACTTGCCCGCAACCGCCCGCAGGGCGATCCGGCCGCCCTGGCCGCGCGCATCGCCGCCAACGGCAAGGACTTCGAGGCCCGCTTTGCCTTGGCAGCGATCCGCGTCTATGAAGGGGACTTCAACGCCGCCTTCGACGAACTGCTGGAAGTGGTGCTGCGCGACAAGGCCGAGTGGCGCGAGAAGGCCCGGCTTCAACTGGTGGAGTGGTTCGACGCCTGCCCGGACCCGGCCACCGTCAGCCGTGGACGACGGTACCTGGGGATGTACCTGAACTGAGGGGTGCGCTGTCGGTTCAGCCGTGACGCCACTCGCCGCTGGGCATGATGCGCTTCATGAACTCGTCGAACATCGGTACGGTGTAGGCGGTATCACCGTGGTTCGGGCTCCAGATCATTCCCTTGGAGATCAGTGAGCTGCGCGTCGGCGCGAGCGATGTGACCTTGGCGGGGTAGCAGGCCGCAATGTCGCCCGAGCGGTGTGGTCCGGGCCCAAGCTCGGCCATCGCGCGCAGGTAGCGCTTTTCCTTCGGCGTGAGCCGATCGAAGCGCACACGGAAGAAGCTCTCGTCCAGCGCCGCTACGGCGCTGCCCGACGCACGCTGGACGGCGTCCCTGCCAATCGGCGAGTGCGCCGCCTGCTCCCAGGTATGAAACCCCCATTGCTGCAGGAAGTAGGCATAGCCGCGTGTCACCTCGACCAGCTGCTTGAGCGCGGCCTCGTCGATGTCCACCCCTTCTTTCTGCAGCGGCACGCGGATGGCTCGCTCGGCCTCCGGCGCCGGAAGAGGGCCGATCTCCGGAAAGTTGAACAGCCGCTCGGCATAGGACTTCGCGTTGCCCATCCGGCCGCGAAGTTGCGGCAGCCCTGCGCCCACGAGCACGACCGGCAGTTGCTGCTGCTCAACGCGGTGCATCGCCGTGATAAGCACGGCCAACTGGTCCTCGGCCACGTATTGCAGTTCGTCGATGAAGATCGCCACAGCTGTACTGGCGGCCTTCGCCGCACGGCCGACTTGCTCGAAGAGCGCCTGCAAGTCGTGCTCCAGATCGCCGTTGTCGGCCAGGCCGGGCTCGGGCTCGTAGTCCAGGCCGACCTCCAGATCCTGGTACTTGATCTTCATCTTGCCGGCGAAGCCCGCGAGTGCACGCAGGCCACGGACGGCATAGTCCCTGGCTGCGGCGACGTTGCTCAGCCTCAGCAGCGCCTGGCGCAGCTGGGGGGCGAGGATCGCGGGCAGTGATCGCCCTTCCGGTGCCTCGATGCGGATCGTGTGGATGCCTTGCGCCTCGGCGTCACCCCGAATTCGATCCAGCAGGACGGTCTTCCCGACCCCACGCAGGCCCACCAGCATCGCGCTTTTCGCATGCCTGCCGATGCGGGCACGCTGAAGCGCCACCCGCATCTCTTCGAGAAGCGCATCGCGGCCGGCAAGCTCGACCGGTGGCGAGCCCGCGCCCGGCACAAAAGGGTTCCGTATGGAGTCCATGCAAAGTTCAGTTTATAGCGATGTTTGAGGGTTTAGTTTGACACACTAAACTCGCAAAGCTTTGTATAAACAGCCGGAAGGCGGTCGATCGGCGGCTCGAATGGCGGGGCGTGTCGGCGGGTCAGGGCTCGTCCTCTGGATGCTCGGCGCGTGAAGTGACTAGACCGCGCTTACTTCCCAATGCAGAACTTCGAGAAGATCTCGCCCAGCAGGTCTTCGGCGGTGAAGGCACCGGTGATCTCGCCCAGGGCCAGGTGGGCCAGGCGAAGTTCTTCGGCCAGCAGGTCCAGGGCTGGGGTGTTGTCGGTCAGGTGGGCCTGGGCCAGGGCCAGGTGCTGCGCGCAGCGCTGCAGGGCCTGCACGTGCCGGGCGCGGGCGATGAAGACGCCTTCGGGCGCGGCCTGCCAGCCGGCGGTGCGCAGCAAGGCCTGGCGCAGGTGTTCCAGGCCCTGGCCGGTGCGGGCGGACAGCGCCAGACCTTCGGGGCCTGACCGGTCTGCTCGCCCGTCTGGTGGCGCCAAGGTGCTCATGCCCGAATCCCCTGCAATCTGAACAGGCAGTGCTTCGCTTGACAGGCTGACCGCATCCGCCTTGTTCCACACCTGGATCACGCTCACGCCGGGCGGCAGGCTGGCCTCGATCTCGCGCTCGGCGGCGTCGTAGGCAGCGTCGCGGCCGGCGCGCGTGAGGTCGTGCAGGAAGAGCACGCAGTCGGCCGAGCGGATGGCGTCCCAGCTGCGGCCGATGCCGATGCGCTCCACCTCGTCGGCCGCCTGTTCGTCGCGGCGCAGGCCGGCGGTGTCGGTCACGTGCACGGGCACCCCTTCGATCTGGATGGACTCGCTCACGCGGTCGCGCGTGGTGCCGGGGATGGGGGTGACGATGGCCAGCTCCGCCCCCGCCAATGCGTTCAGCAGGCTGCTCTTGCCCACGTTGGGCTGGCCAGCGATCACCACGCGCAGGCCTTCGCGCAGCAAGGCGCCCTGGCGCGCGGTGGCCAGCAGCGCCAACAGCGCCTCGGTGATGCCGGACAACTGCACCGCGGCATCGGCCTGATGCAGGAAATCGATCTCCTCCTCGGGGAAGTCCAGCGTGGCCTCCACCAGGGTGCGCAGGCGCACGATGCGCTGGGCCAGGGCGTCCACGCGATGGGAGAACTCCCCGGCCAGCGCGCGGCCGGCCGAGCGCGCCGCGGCCTCGGTGCCGGCATCGATCAGGTCGGCCACGGCCTCGGCCTGGGCCAGGTCGAGCTTGTCGTTGAGAAAGGCGCGCTCGGTGAACTCGCCTGGCGCCGCCAGCCGCGCCCCGGGCAGGGCCTGCAGGCAGCGCGCCAGCAGCAACTGCAGCAGCACCGGCCCGCCGTGGGCCTGCAGCTCCAGCACGTCCTCGCCGGTGTAGGAATGCGGGGCGGGGAAGTGGAGGGCCAGGCCCCGGTCGATGGGCCGGCCCTGCGCGTCCTGAAAGTCCAGCAGGGTCGCTTGTCGTGGCGCCAGTGAGCGCCCGCATACCTGATGGATCAGGGGCGAGAGGTCACGGCCCGAAGCGCGCACGATGCCCACCGCCCCGCGCCCCGCGGCCGTGGCGACGGCGATGATGGGGGCGTCCCGGGCGGCCAGCGTGTGATCCGTCATCGGGTGTACGGGCGGGCACAGCGGCCCTGAGAAGGGCCTCCTGCCAGCGAGCGGCGGCGCTGAAGCGAAGTTCCACGCCCAAGGCGGGATCTCAAGCGACGCGCCCCGCTCAAGGCGGGGCGTCGAAGAAGCTGGATGGCGGTGTATGGCGCGGGTTGGAGCGCGTCCCGGCGTTCCGTTGACCAGGACGTCCGGCTCCTGAGCCGGCCTGTGACAGCCGGGTCGACCCGCATGCCTGCATATTGCGCCCCTGCGTCGGACAGAGCAAGGGACTGCGCGCGTGATGAGGTCTTCAGGGCGTGACGCATCTCACGGCCCGGCCCGCTTCTTTGCCCGACAGGCGCCGCGTCCCCGGCTACTTCCCCAGCACCCCCAGCCGCTTGTTGATGAACCACTGCTGCGCAATCGACAAGATGTTGTTCGTCAGCCAGTACAGCACCAGGCCGGCGGGGAAGAAGAAGAACATGAACGAGAACGCCAGCGGCATGATCCACATCAGCTTGGCCTGCAGCGGGTCAGGCGGCGTGGGGTTCAGCCAGGTCTGCAACAGGCTGGAGGCCGTCATCAGCAGCGGCAGGATGAACCAGGGGTCCTTCACCGCCAGGTCGGTGATCCAGCCGATCCACGGCGCCTGGCGCATTTCCACGCTGGACAAGAGCACCCAGTACAGCGCAATGAAGAAGGGCATCTGCGCCACGATGGGCAGGCAGCCGCCCAGCGGGTTGACCTTCTCCTCGCGGTACATGCGCATCATTTCCTGCTGCATCTGCTGCGGCTTGTCCTTCAAGCGCTCGCGCATTTCCATCACGCGCGGGTTGATGGCCTTCATCTTGGCCATCGACTTGTAGGCGCTGGCGTTGAGCCAGTAGAACGCGGCCTTCAGCAGGAAGACCAGCGCCACGATGGCCCAGCCCCAGTTGCCCAGCAGGTCGTAGAGCTGGTCCAGCAGCCAGAACAAGGGCTTGGCCAGCACGGTGAACCAGCCGTAATCCTTTACCAGTTCCAGCCCCGGCGCCAACGCGGCCAGCTTGTGTTCTTCCTGCGGGCCGGCAAACAGCCGGCTCTCGAAGGCCTTGCTGGCGCCAGGTGCCACCTCGCCCAGGGGCACCACCATGGCGATGCTGAAGTGGTTGTCGGCCACCTTGGCGGTGCGGAACTCGCGCTGCACCTTCTCGGGCAAGAGCCAGGCCGAGGCGAAGTAGTGCTGCACCATCGCCACCCAGCCGTTGTCGGCGGCCTTGTCGTGGCTGGCCTTGCCCTTTTCAATGTCCTTGAAGTCCACCTTGGTGAACTTGCTGGCCTCGGTGTAGACGGCCGGCCCGGTGAAGGTGAAGTAGAACGCGGACTCGCCCTCGGGCGGGTTGCCGTCACGCGCCAGTTGCAGGTACAGCTGCGGGCTGACCGGGGCGCTGCCCTCGTTGAAGACCTCGTGCTTCACGCCCACCACGTAGTCGCCGCGCTTGAAGGTGTAGGTCTTGACCAGGCGCCGCCCGTCGATGGCGGGAGACTCCAGCTTCAGCTCGATCTGCGCAGCGCCGGCGGCGAGCGTGCGCTCGCTGGTCAACACCTTCATGGCCGTGAGGTGGTTGGGCAGTTGAACACCCGCCTGGCTCGTGATGAGGCCGGTCTGGGCCAGGTACAGGCGCTTCGGGCTCTGATCGAACAGCAGCACGTTGCGCGAGGTGTCGTTCTGGTCGGTGTGCTTGAGCAGTTCCAGGCGCACCAGGCTGCCGCCGACGGTGTCGAAGGTGGCCTTGACGACGTCGGTGGTGATGGTCACCTGCTCGGTGGCCAACAGGGGAGCGTTGGGCACGGCCGCGGGTGCCGCTGCGGTACCGGCTGCGGTAGGCGCCGGCACCCCGGCAGCCCCTGGGGCGGCGGGCTGGGCTGAAGGCACCACCGCGGGCGCGTGGGGCTGCCCCGTCGCGGGCGTGGGCGGCGCCGAGGCCACCGGCTTGGGTGCCGGCGCACCGAAGATGGACGGCTGGCCTGTGTGCTTGTTCCAGGCGTCCCACAGCAGAACGAGCGACATCGTGAAAACCACCCACAGCAGGGTGCGGCGCATATCGGTCATGGAGCGGGTTCCTGAGCAGACAACGAAGAAGATTCGGAAGACTTGGCGGCGGGCCGAGGCTGCGCCGTGGACACACTGAAAGCGGGAGCGGCCTCGGGAGCGCCCGGCAGCGTGTGAACGCGGCCGGTCAAGCCCAGGCGGGTGAACAGGGCCGGTGGCTGCGCCGGCACGTCGTCACAGCCGCCCTCACACCAGGGATGACAGCGCAACAGGCGCCCTGCCGCCAGGCTGCCGCCTGCGATTGCACCATGTCTTTCAAGGGCCGTGAGCGCGTACTGAGAACAGGTGGGCTCGAAACGACAGGCGTTGCCCAGCCAAGGCTTGAGCAGCAGCCGGTATCCCTTGACCACAGCCACCATCAGCATCCGCGGGCTGTCGGCCAGGGCGGCCAGCGTCTTCTGGAAGGCGGAACTCACGGCGCCACCCGCACCACCACCTCGGGGCGGCGCGCAGCCTTCTGAAACAGCCGGTCGAGTTCGCCTCTGGCGGCCTCACGCAAGGCCTGAGAGGCGGCCGAAGGAAAGGTTGTCACCGCGAAAGGCTGACGCAGGCGCACCAGCCACAGGCCCCCCGGCAAGCCGGCCTGCACGCGCTCAGCCGCTGCGTAGATCTGTCGCTTGACGAGGTTGCGGGTCACGGCGCGCCGGGCGTGCCGCTTGGGGACCACACACCCCAACCACCTTGGAAAACCCGGGTCAGGACTTTCCTCATGGGGGTTTCCCTGAGACTCATCCACAGGCTGTGGACAGACAGGTTCATGACCTGTGGATAACTTCGCTTCGCCTCCCGTCTTGCGCGCGAAAGACGGTCGCTCGGGAGCATCCACCAGGTGATGGACGGCGAAGTGGGCACTCTTGAACACTGGCGGCACCGACAGGAGCCGCTTGAAATCGGCGGCCTGGACGAGACGGCCGATCATGGCGTGCAGCGTGGTGAACAGCGTTGGGTGGTGCAAGCGCGTCCTGCGACCGCAGAGCGCTCGACCCAAACGCTGGTGGAACCTGTCCTGCAGGCCAGGGCGTGCAGGTCAGACCTGGGAAAGACGCTTGCGGCCCTTGGCCCGGCGCGCATTGATGACAGCACGGCCGCCGCGCGTCTTCATGCGCACCAGAAAGCCGTGCGTGCGGGCCCGGCGGGTCTTGGACGGTTGGTAGGTACGCTTCATGGCCATGATGGACTCGCCGCTTCTTCGGAAGGAAAGTTGAATGGGTCCCGAAATTCGGGAAACCCGCGATCATATCCAAAAACCCTTGTGTCTCAAACACTTGGACCATGTTCCGGGGCTCTGGCGGGTCTTGACGGACGGTCGAAGATTGTGGATAACTGTGGCCCGCGCAGCCCTTGGAGCCTGTTTTCCGGGCATCCGCCGAGAGACTTTTCCACAAGATGACGACCGACCTCTGGACGCTGGGCCGTGAACGCCTGGCTGCCGAACTGCCAGCGCAGCAGTTCAACACCTGGATTCGCCCCCTGCCCGTGCCGCAAGTGACGGTGGCCGAGGACGGCGCCAGCACACGCGTGGCCCTGCGCGCCCCCAACCGCTTCATGCTCGACTGGATTCGCAACCAGTACGCCAGCCGCATCGAGACCGTGCTGAGCGAACTGGCGAAAATGCCGGTGCAACTGGAACTGGCACTGGCCACACGCGAGTCCACGCAGCAAGGCAGCATGCCCCTGCAGGCCCACCGTGCGCACCGCGCCGCCACCTCCTTGCGCCTGGCGCCGGACGGCAGCGGTTCCGGTCCGTCGTCGGGCCTGCCCGTAGCCGCCGGCACCCTGGTCGAGAGCGCCTTGTCGTCCATCGAGGGTTCGGCGGCGGCGCGCACTGGCACCCGCGAAGGTTCCAGCGGTTCCGCGGCCTTTTTGCCTTCGTTGGCCCCTGCGTCCACCACCCACAAGCTCAACATCTCGCTGACCTTCGACACGCTGGTGGCGGGCCGTGCCAACCAGATGGCCCGAACCGCCGCCCTGCACGTGGCTGGCGCACCCGGGGTCATGTACAACCCACTGTTCATCTACGGCGGCGTGGGCCTGGGCAAGACCCACCTGGTGCACGCCGTGGGCAACGCCCTGCTGGCCGACAGGCCTTCGGCCCGCGTGCTGTACCTGCACGCCGAACAGTTCATCAGCGATGTGGTGAAGAACTACCAGCGCAAGACCTTTGATGAGCTGAAAGCCAAGTACCACCAGCTGGACCTGCTGCTGATCGACGACGTGCAATTCTTCGCCGGCAAGGAACGCACCCAGGAGGAGTTCTTCAACACCTTCGAAGCGCTGCTGGCCAAGCGCGCGCACATCATCATGACCAGCGACACCTATCCCAAGGGGCTGGCCGACATCGACGAGCGCCTGACCTCACGCTTCGACGCCGGGCTGACGGTGGCCATTGAGCCGCCGGAGCTGGAGATGCGCGTGGCCATCCTCATCCGCAAGGCCGCAGCTGAAGGCACGGTGATGCCGGAAGACGTGGCCTTCTTCATCGCCAAGAACGTGCGCGCCAACGTGCGGGAACTGGAAGGCGCCCTGCGCAAGGTGCTGGCCTATGCACGCTTCTCGCACAAGGAGGTGCACATCGGCGTGGCCCGCGAAGCGCTGCGCGATCTGCTGTCGATCCAGAACCGCCAGATCTCGGTGGAAAACATCCAGAAGACCGTGGCGGATTTCTACAAGATCAAGGTCGCGGACATGTACTCCAAGAAGCGGCCCGCCAGCATCGCCCATCCGCGCCAGGTGGCCATGTACCTGGCCAAGGAGATGACCAAGAAGAGCCTGCCCGAGATCGGCGAGCTGTTCGGGGGGCGCGACCACACCACCGTGCTGCACGCCGTGCGCAAGGTGGCCGGTGACCGCACCAAGAACACCGAGCTGAACCAGCAACTGCACGTGCTGGAACAGACACTCAAGGGCTGAGTTACACCGCATGTGCACAAGCCTGTGGATGGCATTGGGACAAGCCTGGACTTGTCCACAAGCCCAGGGCGTCAGCGGCATTTGTCCCCAATCGCAGCCCGCTTCCACCCCTGTTCATCCACAGGGTTGAGAGCCTGCTAAGCCCTTGAAAAACAAGCGAAAATAGCCTTCTCCACAGGCACAGCCGCTGCCTACTACGACCACCACTCTTATAAATTGAAAACATCATGATCGTCTTCAAGGCAGCCCAGGAACAGGTGCTCTCGGCTTTGCAGTCGGTGGCGGGTATCGTGGAACGGCGGCACACGCTGCCAGTGCTGGCCAACGTGCTGATGCGCAAGACCGGCTCGGCGCTGGAGTTCACCACCAGCGACCTGGAAATCCAGGTGCGCACCACCGCTCACCTGGGCGGCGAGGAAGCCACCTTCAGCACCACGGTGGGTGCACGCAAGATGATCGACATCCTGCGTACCCTGCCCGCTGACCAGACGGTGACGCTCACGGCCTCTGGCAGCAAGCTCACGCTGCAGGGCGGCAAGAGCCGCTTCACGCTGCAGACACTGCCCAGCGAAGACTTTCCCCTTGTCAATGAATCGGTGGATTTCGGCACGCCCTTCACCATTCCGCAGAAGACGCTCAAGGGCCTGATCGACCAGGTGCACTTCGCCATGGCGGTGCATGACATCCGGTACTACCTGAACGGCATCCTCTTCATCGCCGAAGGCAAGACGCTGACGCTGGTGGCCACGGATGGCCACCGCCTGGCCCTGGCCCAATCACCGCTGGACACCGAGGTGCCCGCACGCCAGGAGGTGATCCTGCCGCGCAAGACGGTGCTGGAACTGCAGCGGCTGCTCAAGGCCGATGCCCAGCAAGCTACTGCCGATCAAGGTCAAGGCGCAGGCCAGGAGGGTTCTGCTGCGGCCCTCATCGAGATGAAGTTCGCCCACAACCAGGCCAAGTTCAGCTTCTCGGGCATGGAGTTCGTCACCAAGCTCGTGGAAGGCAAGTTCCCCGACTACAACCGCGTCATCCCCAAGAACCACAAGAACTCCGTGACCCTGGGCCGCGCTCCGCTGCTGGCCAGCCTGCAGCGCGCGGCCATCCTGACCAGCGAAAAGTTCAAGGGCGTGCGCGTCAACATCGAGCCCGGCCTGCTGCGCATCGGCGCCAGCAACGCCGAGCAGGAAGAGGCCAAGGAAGAACTCGAGATCGATTACGAGGGTGACGCCATCGACATCGGCTTCAACGTCACCTATCTCATCGACGCCCTGGCCAACATGGACGCCGAGATGGTGCGCATCGACCTGCAGGACGGCAACGCCAGCGCCCTGTTCACCCTACCCGACCGGCCGGGTTTCAAGTACGTGGTGATGCCCATGAGGATATGACCCTTGGTCAAATCCTCATAGGGCTTTTCCATGTGCTCCCCCGCGCCCCCTCCGAGAGTGGGCTCCAGCCAGACGGACAAAACAAAGCAAGAGGGCCTGCTCTGGCGGGCCTAGTGGAACTCTTTCATGACCGAACCAGTACAGAAGCCTGACACCCCACAACCTGCCGACACCAGCTACGGCGAGGGCAGCATCCAGATCCTGGAAGGCCTGGAAGCGGTGCGCAAGCGCCCGGGCATGTACATCGGCGACACCTCGGACGGCACCGGGCTGCACCACCTGGTGTTCGAGGTGGTGGACAACTCCATCGACGAGTCTTTGGCGGGCCACTGCGACGACATCGTCGTCACCATCCACAGCGACAACAGCATCAGCGTTGCCGACAACGGCCGGGGCATTCCCACGGGCGTGAAGATGGACGACAAGCACGAGCCCAAGCGCAGTGCAGCCGAAATTGCGCTCACCGAACTGCACGCGGGCGGCAAGTTCAACCAGAACAGCTACAAGGTCTCAGGCGGGCTGCATGGCGTGGGCGTGAGCTGCGTGAATGGCCTGAGCAAATGGCTGCGCCTGACCGTGCGCCGGGACGGCAAGGTCCACACCATGGAGTTCAAGCAGGGCGTGCCCCAGGACCGTCTGCTTGAAGAGCGCGACGGCGTGCAGATCAGCCCGTTGAAAGTCATCGGCGAGACCACCAAGCGCGGCACCGAGGTGCACTTCCTGCCCGACCTGGAAATCTTCTCGCAGATCGACTTTCACTACGACATCATCGCCAAGAAGCTGCGCGAGCTGAGCTTCCTGAACAACGGCGTCAAGATACGCCTGGTCGACGAGCGCAACAACAAGGAAGACACCTTTGCCTTCGCGGGCGGCGTCAAGGGCTTCGTCCAGTTCATCAACACCGGCAAGAAGGTGCTGCACCCCACCATCTTCGGTGCCATGGGCGAGAAGACCAGCGAGCAGGGCACCACCATCACCACCGATGTGGCGATGCAGTGGAACGACGGCTACAGCGAGAACGTGCTGTGCTTCACCAACAACATCCCCCAGCGCGACGGTGGCACCCACCTGACGGGCCTGCGTGCGGCCATGACGCGCGTCATCAACAAGTACATCGACGACAACGAGCTGGCCAAGAAAGCCAAGGTCGAAGTCAGCGGTGATGACATGCGCGAAGGCCTGTGCTGCGTGTTGAGCGTGAAGGTGCCCGAGCCCAAGTTCAGCAGCCAGACCAAGGACAAGCTGGTCAGCAGCGAAGTGCGCGGCCCTGTGGAAGACGTGGTCAGCAAGGCCCTGACCGATTACCTGCTGGAGAACCCCACCGACGCCAAGATCATCTGCGGCAAGATCGTTGATGCGGCGCGCGCCCGCGAAGCTGCGCGCAAGGCGCGTGAGATGACGCGCCGCAAGGGCGTGCTCGACGGCATGGGCCTCCCCGGCAAGCTGGCCGATTGCCAGGAGAAAGACCCCGCGATGTGCGAGATCTACATCGTCGAGGGCGACTCCGCCGGCGGCAGCGCCAAGCAGGGCCGCGACCGGAAGTTCCAGGCCATCCTGCCGCT
>CANHVY010000019.1 GCA_947464185.1 Burkholderiales bacterium | reverse complement strand
GTTAGAGGCGGGCATGGTGTGAATGCTCGGGCGAATCAAAGGAACGTCCGAGGATTTATACCACTCCGCAGCGGCCGTGACGAGGGGGCAGCTCATCGGCATTCGACTGCGGAGTCAGTTGCTAGTGTGGGATGTTGCTGCCGAGGCGGCAGCGGTGGCATCACTTCGCTTGATGGAGTCCACAGCCATGCCGGCACCGACGGGTCGCACACCTGCAGGTACCGCCCGCTGTCCTCGATGCCCGCGTGAACGACGAAGAGCAACGGTGCCGAACCTTCGCAGTCGGTCAGCGTCGCACTGGCCAACGCGCCCTCCGCACCCAGGTTGTAGCGAAGCCCTTTCACGAAGGACCGCCCATCAGCCACGAGCCGTTCAATGAGCTGCTTCTCGTATCCGTCTTCGACCGGAAGCCAGTGCCGTGTGACCGGCATCAGCGACAGCTCCACGATGGTCGGGATACCCGCCGCCGCAACGCTGAATGTCGCGATCATCACCATGTGAATGTCATCGGCTGCACCCCAAAGCGCAAGCGCTGACTCGAAGCGTCGGCCGAGCCGGCGGTAGAGCTGCTCGTCCAGCGCAAAGGCCTGGTCGGGCACATGCTTCACCACGGCCTTGAAGCCGTAGCGCGCCGGCACGATCTCCTTCACCTCGGCGATCAGCAGCATCAGGTGCTGCGGCTTGCCGGGTGCAGCGATGGCTAGCGACCACTGCGCCACGCGCCTGGCGTTGATGGCGTCGCGTTGATCGACCGAAAACGCCTCTGGAATGTAGAGACGCGTGCGCAGCGAGTCACCGCGCGCGATCTTGTTCTCCGCCGCCTGCAGCAGATGCTTGCGCACCGTGCTCCAGGTGCGTCTGCCCGCAAACCCGGGCTGCCAGCGCGTCAGCGCGGCCTTGTCCCACAGGTAGTGCAGCAGCCCGCGCAACGAAAGCTTCGTGCCGCTGCTGGCCACGCTGTCGCTGTCCCCGCCCGCTGTCGGCATCGCAGTGCGGCCCGAGATCTTCGACATCGAGAAGTCGAGTTTCAGGGTCGTTTCACCCGTGACCGGGTCTTCGGTGATCGCCGACCCCAAGACCTGCCCCAGGCCGGAGGACTCCGCAGGCGGCTCGTACGACGGGCAGCCGGGTGCATGTTGGCTGCCAGAGTCCGGCATGCGCTTGACGATGTAGCCCCCGTTCATGCCCGCCAAGCGCGCCACGTACATCTCGACGCCCCGTCCGTCATAACCACCCAGGCACATGCAGCGTGGGCGTTGGTGGGCTGCGTGGGCTTCGGCGATGGCCTCGGCGAAGCCGCGCGATCCGATCTCGAACCGCCGGCTGGCGATCTCGTAGACCGCCGACGGCGCGGTGATGCCAAGGACCGCCGTTTCCATCGTCGTGACCTCACCGCACGGGTGCCGGTGCCGATCGTTCGCGCGAGCGTTGCAGCTCTGGCGTGGGTACGACGACCGGCCGCTGCGATGGCGCCGACTTGTCGTAGACCTTGACCTTGGGCACCTGACCGTCGCGGATGCGCTGGGCCAACTTCTCGGTGGCGGCTGCCATCACGGCCGCGCGCTGCTTCTCTGGCACCTTCTTAGCGACCAGAAGGGCTTCGATGGCGGCGAGCACGGCCTTGCGGCCACCGCCGCCGCGGGCGGATGCCTTCTCGGCCGGCGCCGCCGTGGTGCTGCCGCTGGCATCACGGGCCGGCCCCTGAGGGCTACCTGAACCAGGTGCCCAAGGCGCAGATCATCGCTGCGCTGAAGAAAGCCGGGCCTGACCTCTCCGGTGGCGGCGTGGAGGCGATGAAGAAGGACGCGCTGGTGACTGCAGCGGCATCGCGGCTGGCCGGCAGGCGCTGGCTGCCGGAACCGCTGCGGCAATCACCAGGGTGAACGAGCCGCGTGGGCGGTGTGAACCCGCCCACGCCTTTCGAGTTGGAGGAATCATGTGGCTGCTGGTTGCTCGCGAACCCCGGCCGGACGCGCCTGACTGGCCCGGCCGGCGCATGCTCGCGGCCGTCGATGCAGTCGTGTGGCCACTGCTGTGGGTGCTGCTGATACAGCACGCGCCCGAGCCGGTGGGCCTGATGGGCCCGTTCGTTACGGCCATGGCGGTACTGCTGGGTCTGGGGCGTCTGCATCGCGCCATCTGGGTGAACCGGCGCTACTGGTTCACTACTTGGCGCTGGGGGAAGGTGATGGCGGCGATGCTGCTGATCGGTGCCGTTCTCAAAGTCACGATGAGCGCCTGAGCACCCGCGATGACGAATGCCGGCGTGGTGCGCCGCCCTGTTGTGTGCTTATCGATCGACGAGCGCAGCAGTCGCCTTCTATCCGGCGCCTTGCTCGGGACGATCGCTTGCTGCAGCCGCCGGCGAGGACGGATGTCTGCTGTCGGGCGGCATGGCGATGGTCTTTTCCCGAACCAATAGCTGTCTGTTGGGCCGCCGAATGGAACTGCTAGAAAGCCGCCTCTTGATCATGGCCTGGACTCCATGTGGACTGATTCGTTTGTTTCGGTTTACTGGGAGCTGTGATAGTCTTGCCCCATGGCACAGACTAAACCCCACTCCGTCCAGATCGCGCAGCGGTCCAGCAAGCGCGCCATGTCGCCGGCAGCTGCGCCGGCTGCTGGAATGGCGTTCGCTCAGACTGGCCCAGCAATCTCGGCCACCGAGGCGATCAACCTCGCCCTTGAGGTGTCCAGGTTCACCTACGGCGTCCATGGCCCAAGTGCGAAGAAGCCCACGAAGCCCGTCAAGGTGAAGGCTGGCTCAATCCTGTCTGGCCACAGCAAGAACGCTGTCCCTGGCCAGAGTACTGATACGGTCATCCTTGCTCCCGAGCACCAGGCGCACTTCCAGGTGACCGGTAGTGCGAAAGACCCTGGCCAACAAGGAGAGTTGGACTTCTTGATGCAGCGGCTCAAGGCGAAACTCCACGACGTTGGCGTTGTCTCGAGTGCCAAGGTTCGACTGCGGCCGGCGCACCAGCCTGAACGGCGGCTAAACGTCGAGTTCTACCCCGACCCTTCCGACAAGGGTGTCGTGTTCCTGCGCTTGTCCCCAGCCGGGCCCGACGAAGGCATCGACATGCCGATGGCTGCCGGCGCTCCAGTTGAGCAACTGGTGACTCCCCAAGAAGTCGCTGAAATGCTGGGGGTCAGCAGACCTTACGCCGCCAAGCTCTGCGACAGCAAAGTGTTCGGGCACGTCGACGTTTCGCAAGGGGGCCACCGTAAGGTTGCTCTCGCGCGCGTACGGACCTATATCGCCGAGCGCAAAGCCGTGTCCACGGCCCTCGATGAAATGGTGGAGCTCACGCGCCGTGCTCAAGCGCACGATGCTGCGAAGGCGGCTGGGCTTCGTAAGGCCTCAGGAAAGGTTTGGGTCAAGACAAAGGCTGCTGGCACGAAATGACGGGCTCCAACAAGAAGAAGGCCACAGCAAAAGCGGCACCAGGGACAAAGGGCCAGAAGCAGCCGGGTGACTTAAGCGAAGCTCTAGCAAGAGCGCCAAGCGCTGCAAAACAGGTTGTGCGGCCGACCCTCGCAGAGCTTGTCCAGGGCGGCTGGGTGCCCATCTTTCTGGATGCCAACGTCCTGATACCGGAGTACCTGCGTACCGTCTTCCTCGACATGGTTGAAGCCGGGCTGTTCCAGCCGTACTGGTCTCCAGGTGTACTGGAAGAGACGCGCAGAAATCTCATTGACCCTGACGTCTATGGCCTCGAGGTGGCCACGGTTGACCGGCTGTTGAAGTGCCTCGACAAGGGCTTTCCCAACGCCTTGGTTCAAGGCTCTGAAAGGTACGAGGCGGCCTTCAAGGGCAAGACCGACAGCAAGGACCAACATGTGGCTGCGGGAGCCCTGAAGGTCTCACGGAGCGTTCACGAAGGCCTGCCAGTCCTTCTGGTTACCCACAACGCTGTGGACCTTCCGCAGTGGGCGTTCGAAGGCAGCCCTGTGCTTTGCGTTCGTCCGGACACGCTGCTCACTGAAGTAGCCAAGACCTGGCCGACTGAGACGGACGGCGCGTTACGGGCCATGTTGCGTCGCCTCAAGAACCCGAAAGTGACCGAGACGGACTTGCTGGACTACATGGTTGGTAGCGGCTGCCCGGTATTCGCTGGCGAGCTGGCAAAGCTGTGGGGATACGACCTGGTCGACGAGCTGACCCCCGCGCGCCAGGAGCAGTTGCCGAAGTCCATGAAGCCGCCGGCGCCGACAAAGAAGGCTGCCGCGCCGAAGGCGGCTAAGACTGCTAAGCCGAAGAAGCCACAACAGGCGAAGCCGCCGAAGGCCGAATAAGGCGGTAGGGCTACTTCATGACGAGGATGCTCACGACAGCGACGAAGAAGCAGGTGACCATGAGCGCTACCGCGCCGCACAGCAGCTTGCCACGGCAGTTCCAATCTGCTTGGTGGGCGGCAGCAATTTAACGCGATCAATCGTCTCGAGGAAGCTCTGTCGGCCGACCGGCAATCTGCTAGATGGCGTACCTTAGAGCAGTGCTTCGCCACCGGCCGCTCCTGGCCGGCTGCCTGAGTTCGAAGTCCGGCAAAGCTGACCTTGCCCTGCACCGACACGGGCAGGTACTTCGAGCGCATCCAGCTAGCTTCGTGCGAAGGGTACTTTCAGTGCGAAGCGACGGGCCGAGCCTCGCTCCATTCGTCGAGATCGGAGCTTCTCCACGCCACCGCACGAGGCCCGAGGCGCACCGGGCTCGGGAACTTGTGCTCCGCAATCAGCCTGTAGATGGTCGACCGCCCGAGTCCGGTCATGCGCATGACGGTGGGCATCCGCAGGAAGAGCGGCGTCACCACCTCAGTGCGGCGGAGCGTTGGTATGGTCGGGTTGCGTTGCACGGACTGTCTCCAGTGAGAGGCATATCGGCCACTCTAGGGTGCTGGCGGGATGTGCGGCGTGCTGGATTCGGGCCGAAATCCTGCGTGGTCGTTCATCCCGACACCAGCTGAGTCGGCAAGGGTCAACCACTCGCCACCACGCTCACGCGCCTGGCCTTCTTCGCTGGAACGCGGGGCGCCTTGGTCGCACTGGCGGGCACCTTGCCGCTTTCGACCTTCGCCAGCAACGATGCCCACGCTTCCAGCGCGGCGGCTCGCTCGGCAAAGTAGTCGTGCCGGTCGTAGATCCCCTCGACATTGCCCAGCTTGTGGTTCAGCGAGCGCTCGGCAACGAAGCGATCGACGCCGAGCACGGCGAGGTGCGTCCGCGCTGTCCGCCGCATGTCGTGAACCGTGAAGTGCTCGATGTCGAGAACCTTCAACCGCTTGAGCGCAACGTTGAGGGTGTCTGGGCCGACGTGCTCGTAGCGATTCCTGCAATTCACACCCAGGCGCGAACGGACGAGCCGGCGGGCAGGAAAGACGTAGGGCTTGCCGAATGAGAAGACCCTGGCCTCTTTGAGCCATGCGATGACCGGTTCCGCCAGCGGAATACGGATCGAAGCACGGGTCTTGGTGTTCTCTTTGGCCAGGGTCCAGATGCCCGCGTCGAGATCGAATGCGTCCCAGCGGGCCGACAGCAACTCCATCTTGCGAACACACAGCGCAAGCAGCAGCCAGACGGCCAGCTCGTTCTCGCGCCCGTAGTTCGGTGTCGTCCGCATGGCCACGGCGAGTTGCTGCAGTTCTTCCACAGTCAGCCAGCGGTCGCGCGAGACCTCGTCGCCCCCGGCATCCACCAGGTCGAAGTCGGCCGCTGGATTTCGATCGATCCAGTGGTTGCGCACGGCCATGCGAAACATGCGACTCATGTAGCGCAGCGCGTCGTTGGCAACGGTCGGTGCACCGCCGGCCACGATGCGCGTCAGAACGCGGTCGATGTGTACGGGCTGCACGTCGGGCGGGGCGACCGGCCCCAGCACCGGATTGATGTGCTTGCGCAGGACGCGGGCCACGACTTCCGGATGTTTGTAGCGCGTCTGGATGTACTTTGCGAACCAGACTTCACCGAGCCGCTGGACGGTGGGCACTTCGAGCTGCAGGGTCTTCTCTGCCTGCTTGGCTGCCGTGACGTCGATGCCGCGCTCGATCTGTGCTCGGTCCTGCCGTACCTGCTCCCGCGCATCCTTGAGAGAGAGCTCGGGGTATCGCCCGAGCACCTTCTCCTTGGATCGCCCGTTCAGTCGGTAGCGAAGGATCCACGAGGCCTTGCCGGCCTGCGCTGCGATGGTGCTGGCGACGAAGGTCAGGCCTTCGCCAACGCCGCGGTCCACGGCGCCGGCAGCGAGCCAGGCCTTGATCTCGCGGTCAGTGATCGGTCGTTGCTGTCTGCTCATGTCCCATAGGTTCCGGTGAGGCTGTGGGGTTTTTGATCGGATGAACGCCTCAGAAGCGGCGCGAACCCCAAAAACCCCACAATAAACCCCACAGGTTGCGCGCGCTTGGCTGCTACGCCCTGGGACGGCTCGGGACAAAATATCCTTACACGACAGTGGGTTAGCTGATTTCCGGGGACCCCGTGGGACCCCCTGAAAAGCTACTCAATGTTCTGCACCTGCTCGCGCATCTGTTCGATCAGCACCTTCATCTCCACCGAGATGCCGGTCAATTCCAGCGCGGCGGACTTCGAGCCCAGAGTGTTGGCCTCGCGGTGCAACTCCTGGATCAGGAAATCCAGGCGCTTGCCGAGTTCCCCGCCCTGCGTCAGCAGGCGGTCAAT
This sequence comes from Burkholderiales bacterium, assembly GCA_947464185.1. Classification (GTDB taxonomy): domain Bacteria; phylum Pseudomonadota; class Gammaproteobacteria; order Burkholderiales; family Burkholderiaceae_C; genus Rubrivivax. The sequence continues at coordinate 63,296 of CANHVY010000019.1, read as the reverse complement.
CTCCTCCAGGTGGGCCCCCAAGCGTGACAGTTCTTCAGCCACGTCGATGCGGATGGCGTAGGTGGCCGCCTCCTGAAGGGCTCGCTCCTGCAGGGCCTGGGGTGGAATGCCGCCCCCAGCGACACCGTCGGCGCTGGCCAGGGCCTCCTGCCAGCGTTGCAGGAAGCGGGCCTGCTGTTTCGCCACGACGGCGGGCACCAGCGGCTCCGCCTGGGCGGCAAGCACGCGCAAGCGCTGCGTGCGGTCCGTGAGGATGGCCACCAGCTTCTCGCCTTCACGCTCTCGGGACTCCAGCAGCGCCTTCAGGCACTGCCGCGCAGTCTGCAGGGCGGCCTCGTCCGTCACCGTGGTGGTCTGCCCGCGGCTGCACCATTGCAGCACTTCCTCCACGGACAGTGCACGCGCCTGGGGCATCTGCGCCTGCACCTGGGCCTGCAGCCAGGCCAACTCGGTCAGCGCCCTGGGTTGCGGTGAGAGCCAGGCGGTCTCGGCCGTGGACCGGGTGAGGATGCGAAGCTCCACCTTGCCGCGCTTGAGGGCGGCCGTCAGCATCTCCCTCAGGGCGGGCTCGCTGCCGCGCAGTTCCTCCGGCAGCTTGAACCCGAGGTCCAGAAAGCGCCCGTTCACCGAGCGGATTTCAACGCACAGGGCCGCTTCGTCTTCGGGTTTTTCGGGGGTCTGCGCAGGGGTGCGGGCCAGCGTGCTGGCATACCCCGTCATGCTATAAACCGCCATTTGCTGCATATCCCCGCAAAGCGGAAATTATGACAAAGCCCAAGCCAGCCCCGCTGCCCAGCGGCACCGTGGTAGGAGGCTATAGGGTGATCCGCAAGATTGCGGCAGGCGGCTTTGGCGTCGTCTACTTGGCCGAAGACGAACAGCAGCGGCATGTAGCCCTCAAGGAGTACCTTCCCGCGTCCCTGGCCGAGCGGGCTGATGGGCATCTGGCTCCTTTCGTTCCCCCAGAGAAGCTGCCCTTGTACCGGTTGGGCTTGAAGAGCTTTTTTGAAGAGGGACGGGCGCTGGGCCAGATTAGCCACCCAGGGGTGGTCTCGGTGCTGAACTTCTTTCGCGCCCACGAGACCGTCTACATGGTCATGGACCACCTGGAAGGCGACACGCTCCAGGAATTCATCATCATCGCCCGTGATCTGAAACGCGAGAAGGTGCTGCGCGAGAGCACCATCCGCAGCCTGTTCGACGAAATCCTGCGCGGCTTGCGCGTGGTGCATCAGCACAAGATGCTGCATCTGGACATCAAGCCGGCCAACATCTTCATCACCAATGACAACCGCGCAGTACTTCTGGACTTCGGCGCGGCGCGCGACGTGCTGAACAAGCAGGGGGAGTTCACTCGCCCGATGTACACGCCCGGCTTTGCCGCGCCCGAGATGTACCGTCGCGACAACGCGGTGGGCCCCTGGACCGACATCTATTCCATCGGCGCCACCATCTACGCTTGCATGTCAGGCGCGCCACCCGTGGAAGTACCGCGGCGCCTGGAGGACGATGAGCTTGACCGCCACCTGGAGCGACAACGCAACATCTACAGCGACGGCCTGATCGAGGTGGTGCGGTGGTGCATGGCCCTGGACGCCCGCGAGCGCCCTCAAAGCGTGTTCGCCCTGCAGCGTGAACTGGGCCGCGAGGCGAGCCGCCTGTCGAACCGGCGTGCCACCAGCAGCCGTGGTCGTGGGCCGCGCGTGGGATTGCCCGAGGCCATACGATCATGAGGCTTGCATGAGGAGGAGCTGGAGTGCGCTGGCCCCCTGGCGCCGGCCTGCGGTAGGTGTGAACGGGTGGCCATCATGAACTTCCAAGTTGCCCTGGCGACCGACATTGGCCACCGCCGTCGCAACGAGGATCGTGTGGGTCACTGGTCCACAGGTCAGTCCTGGCTGCTGGCTTTGGCCGATGGCATGGGCGGCCACCCCTACGGCGACCGTGCCGCCGAGGGGGCTCTGCAAACCTTGTCCGACCTGTTCCTGCGGCAGGCCCGGCCGGAACTGCCCATGCCGGGCGCCTTCCTGAAGATGGCTTTTCAAGAGGCGCATCGGCGTCTGACGACCGAGGCCGAGGAATGGCGTCTCAAGGAGCACCACTGCACCACCCTGGTGGCGTGCGTGATGCAGAAGGGTTTGCTTTGGTGGGCCCACTGCGGTGACTCGCGCTTGTACCTCAGCCGCAGCGGAGAGCTCGTGGTGCGCACGCGGGATCACTCCCTGGCAGAGCGGCGGGAGGAACTGGCCGCGCGCCTGAAGCCAGGCAAGAACGCGCCGGGCCATGTGTTGGTGTCGTGCCTGGGTGGCAAGCACCAGCCCACGGTCGAGTCTGGCGGGCCATGGTCCCTAGCGGAAGGCGATCGCATCTTGCTGTGCTCCGACGGCCTGTGGGGGCCGCTGGCGGAGGCTGAGTTGCTGCACGACCTGCACCACGGCGAGATGCCCGCCGTAGTGCCCGCGCTGGTGAAGACCGCGCTGGATGCAGCTGCCTCAGGGAGCGACAACGTCACGGCGTTGGGCTGCCTGTGCCAGCCTGGTTCTCCTCAAGTGTCCTGGGAGCCCGCTCCTGCGGCTCTTTTGGTGGCCTCGCCCGACACACAGTTCAACACCTTGCCCGACCCGGGACCCCGCCCGCGCTAAGGCGCCGCGCGCCGGCCTCTGTTCTTGGGCTTTCCTGGAACCCCGCATGTCCTCTTTTGTTCGAACGGCCGGCCGTGGCGCCGCCGATTTGCGCCCCGTGACCCTGGAGCGCCACCATACCGTGCACGCCGAGGGCTCGGTGCTCGTGAGCTTCGGCCAGACCCGGGTGCTGTGCACGGCCTCCGTCGAAGAGAAGGTGCCCCCGCACAAGCGCGGCAGCGGCGAGGGCTGGGTGACGGCGGAATACGGCATGCTGCCGCGCAGCACCCACACCCGCTCTGACCGAGAGGCTGCGCGCGGCAAGCAAAGCGGGCGCACGCAGGAGATCCAGCGCCTGATCGGCCGCTCCATGCGCACCGTCTTCGATCTCGCGGCCTTGGGCGAACGCACCCTGCACCTGGACTGCGACGTGATCCAGGCTGATGGCGGCACGCGCACGGCTGCCATCACCGGCGCTTTCGTTGCAGCGCACGACGCGGTGACCTGGCTGTTGGCCCAGGGCAAGCTCGAAGCCTCACCCATCCGTGACTTCGTGGCTGCAGTGTCGGTAGGCATCGTGCAGGGCGTGCCCTTGCTCGACCTGGAATACACCGAAGACTCCGCCTGCGACACCGACATGAACGTCGTGATGACGGGCAGCGGGGGCTTCGTCGAGGTGCAGGGCACGGCCGAGGGCGTACCCTTCACCCGTGCGGAGATGGACGCCCTGCTGGGCCTGGCCGGGCAGGGCATTGCCACCCTGGTGCGGGCACAAAAGCAGGCGCTTGGGGTGGCGTGATGCCGGGGCTGCGCCTCGTCCTGGCCTCGAACAACGCCAAGAAGCTCCAGGAACTGCAGGCCCTGCTGGGCGCATTGCCGCTGGAGTTGGTGGCGCAGGGCTCGTTGGGCGTGGCCGAGGCCGAGGAGCCGCACGCCACGTTTCTGGAGAACGCCCTGGCCAAGGCGCGACACGCAGCGGCGGCCAGCCGCCAGGCGGCGATCGCCGATGACTCTGGCCTGTGCGTTCCAGCGCTGGGCGGTGCGCCGGGGGTCATCTCGGCGCACTACGCGGGTATGGTGGAGGCCACCGCCGACCGCGAGGCCACACGCAGGCAGCAGGACGCCGCCAATAACCAACTGCTGTTGCAGCGGATGCAGGCGTTCACCACCCCTGCGCAGCGGCGGGCCCGCTTCGTCTGCACCCTGGTGGCCGTGCGCTCGGCCAACGACCCCGAACCGCTGGTGGCTTTCGGCCGCTGGGAAGGGCAGTTGCTGGCCGAGGCCCGTGGCGGCGCCGGGTTCGGCTATGACCCCTTGCTCCACATCCCCACTGCCGGCTGCACCGTGGCGGAGATGACGTCGGCACAGAAGAACGGCATCAGCCACCGCGCGCTGGCGGCGGCGCAGATGGCCGCCCTGATGCGCGAGGCCTGGGGCCTGTGAACACGCCGGTGACGGGCGGCCCGGCCGATGCCGCGGCGCGCTTCCTGCGGCCGGGCACGCTGAACCTGTCGGAGCTGCCGCCCCTGAGCCTGTACGTGCACCTGCCCTGGTGCCTGAAGAAGTGCCCCTATTGCGACTTCAACTCGCATGCAAGCCCGCCCGCGGGTTCTGCTGCGGGTTTCGCCTCGGGCTCGGGCGCTTCAGCGGCGGGGCCGGGCGGCCTGCCCGAGGCGCGCTACCTGGACGCCCTGCGCGCCGACCTGGAGGCCGCGCTGCCCCTGGTGTGGGGCCGCCGCGTGGTCAGCGTGTTCATCGGTGGGGGCACACCCAGCCTGTTTTCGCCTGACAGCATCGAGCGCTTGCTCGCCGACGTGCGGGCCCGCCTGCCCCTGGAGCCGGGATGCGAGATCACGCTGGAAGCCAACCCCGGCACTTTCGAGTCCCAGCGTTTCCGGGCGTTTCGCCAGGCTGGGGTGACGCGGCTGTCCATCGGCGTGCAGAGCTTCGATGACCAGGCCCTGCACCGCATCGGCCGCGTGCATGACGCGGCGCAGGCCCGCGCCGCCGTGGCTGAGGCCCGTGAAGCCTTCGACACCTTCAACATCGACCTGATGTACGCCCTGCCCGGGCAGACCCTGCAAGCCTTGCAGACTGACCTGGACATCGCCCTGGGGTTTGCGCCGCCCCACCTGTCGGTCTACCACCTGACGATGGAGCCGGGCACGGTGTTCGCCACCAGACCGCCCGCCGGCCTGCCCGACGACGACACGGCGGCCCGGATGCTGGACCTCATCGTCGACACGACGGCCGCGGCCGGCTTGCAGCGCTACGAGGTCTCGGCCTTCGCCCTGCCCGGCCACCGCTGCCGGCACAACCTGAACTACTGGCAGTTTGGTGACTACCTGGGCATCGGCGCCGGAGCCCACGGCAAGCTCAGTTTTCCGCACCGCGTGCTGCGCCAGGTGCGCTGGCGCGAACCGGCCACCTACATGGACAAGGCACTGGCCGGCCAGGCGGTGTCCAACGAGCACGAGGTGGCCCGCAAGGACCTGCCCTTCGAGTACGCCCTCAACGCGCTGCGCCTGCGCGAAGGTTTCACCGTCGAGGAGTTCTGCGCCCGCACCGGGCTGGCGCCTTCGGCCCTGACCTCTGCCGTGGCCCAGGCGCGGCAGCGGGGCCTGCTGGAGCCTGCGATCGAAGACACCCCGGGGCTGGCGGGCCTGCTGGAACCGCCCGGGGCGCTGCGTCCTCAGCGCGTCGTGCCTTCGGTGCGTGGATTCGACTTCCTGTCGGACCTGCAGGCGCTGTTCCTGCCGGACGATCCCGGGCCCCGGGAAGGGCGCTGATAGACTGAAACCGAGCGGTCCGCATTCCCTGCCGGCTGTCGCTGTCCACACCCTCAACAGAATGCCGATGCGCCCCGACGCCCTATCCCAACCGCCGTACGACCAGGCCCTGGAACTGCTGCGCCATGCGGGCCAGTCCCTGCCCGAAGGCAGCCCCGGTGATCCTGTGTGGACAGCCAGCCTGGTGCAAGGTCTGGTGCATCTGGTCGAGCGGGTACGTGCATCTGCCTCCGGCGGCGGGAACGGGGATGCGGGTTTTGACCTTGGCCCCCCGTTTGCCGGCGAGGTGTCGGCCGATGAGCGGGCCATGTTGTTCGTGCAGGCGCCTGACGCGACGCAGGAGCCGCTGTCTTGAGCGCCGCGCCTGCAGCTTCTGCATCCCGGCGGCGCGCCAGCATCACGGCCATCACCAGTGGCAAAGGGGGCGTGGGCAAGACCTTCGTCTCCGCCAACGTGGCGGCGGCCCTCACCCGCCAGGGTGAGCGTGTGCTGGTGCTGGACGCCGACCTGGGCCTGGCCAACCTGGACGTGGTGCTGAACCTGTTTCCCAAGGTGACGCTGCATGACGTGTTCACTGGCCGCAGCGGCCTGCAGGAGGCCATCCTGAAGGCGCCGGGGGGGTACTCGGTGTTGCTCGCGGGCTCGGGCATGGTGGAGTACTCGCGCCTGACGCCGGAGGTGCGCGAACAGTTGCAGCAGGTCATCAACGAGGTGGCTCCGCGCTATGACCGCGTGCTGCTGGACACCGGGGCCGGGATTTCCGAGGTGGTGCTGTACACCGTGTCGCTGGCCGACAAGGTGCTGGTGGTGGCCACGCCTGAGCCCACATCGCTGACCGATGCCTACGCCACCATCAAGGTGCTGGCGATGACGCAGAAGCGCTACGCCATCCAGTTGGTGGTCAACCAGGTGCGCAAGCAGGGCGAAGGCCGCGCGGTGCGCCAGCAGTTGCAGCAGGTGATCGACCGCTATGTGAGCCCCACCGTGGGCCACCCGGTGAAGCTGGAACTGGTGGGCGAGATTCCCCTGGACGTGAACGTGCGCAACGCCGTGCTCAAGCGTGAACTGCTCATGGAGAAGCAATCGGGTTCACCTGCGGGCATCGGTCTGTCGGCCCTGGGCATGAAGCTGCGCGGGGTGGTTTGAACCCCGATGCCACCCCCTTCGATCGCCTGGGCGGCGAGCCGGGCGTGCGCACCCTGGTGGACCGGTTCTACGACCTGATGGACCTGGAGCCGGCCTATGCCGGCATCCGGGCCCTCCACCCGACGGATCTGCAGGGTTCGCGCGACAAGCTGTTCTGGTTCCTGTGCGGCTGGCTGGGCGGGCCTGACCTGTACATCCAACGCTTTGGCCACCCCAGGCTGAGGGCGCGCCACCTGCCCTATGCCATTGGCTTGTCAGAACGCGACCAGTGGATGGCCTGCATGATGCAGGCGATGCAGGAACAGCAACTGGACGAATCCCTGGCCCAGCGCCTGGCCGAATCGTTTTTCGGCACGGCGGACTGGATGCGCAACAAGGGCGGGTGAAGGCGGGTGAAGGCAAGCTGCCCGCTGCGGCCGCCTCAGCCTTTCAGCAGCACGATCAGCGCCCCTGCGCCGCCCTGCGGGCCACTGGCCTGGGCAAAGGCTACCACCTCCGCGCATTGGCCCAGCCAGCGCTGCGCCTTCGCCTTCAGCACGGGCTGCCTGCCTGGGGAGCCATGGCCCTTGCCATGCACCACGCGCACGCAGCGGTGGCCACGCCGCATGGATTCACGGATGTGGCCCGCCAGGGCCTCGCGCGCTTCGTCGCGCCGCAGGCCGTGCAGGTCGATTTGCGACTGGATGGCCCAGTGGCCCCGGCGCAGCTTGGTCACGACGTCCTGGCCAATGCCCGGGCGCCGAAAACTCAGACCGTCGTCGGTGAGCAGCAGCGATTCGATGTCCACCTCGTCAGACAGGGCCTCCTGCAGGGCTTTCTGCTCGTCCAATTGACGCTGCACCGGTTCGGGTGCGGGTTGGGGCCGCTTCAGATCGGCCAGGCCCTTGTCGGGCACCTGGGTCACGGGCCCCACTGCGCGGGCGAACTCGTCGCGCTGCCGCGCCAGTTGGCGCCGCTGGGCTTCTTCGGCCGCCTGGCGGGCACGCTCACGCGCCGCCTGCGCCGCGGCCTCCTTGGCCTGGCGCTTCAGGGCAGCGCCCAGGGCTTCGAAGTCCTTGAGTGCGGAGGCTGCAGCGGCCCTGCTCACAGCAAACCCCGCTCGGCAAACGACACCACCTGACCCTGGCCCACCACCAGATGGTCCAGCACCCGCACGTCCACCAATTGCAGCGCCGATTTCAGAGTCTGGGTCAGGTACTCATCGGCGCGCGAAGGCTCGGCCACGCCCGAGGGGTGGTTGTGGGCCAGCACCAGCGCGGCGGCATTGCGCGCGAGAGCTTCCTTCACCACCTCCCGCGGATAGACGCTGGCCTGGCTGAGCGTGCCCCTGAACAGCGTCTGCAACTCGATCAGGCGGTGTCGGGTGTCCAGGTAGATCACCGAGAACGACTCGTGCTCCAGATGTGCCAGGTGCAGCGCGGCGTAGTGCTTGAGCTGAGTGGGTGAATCGAACACGGGGGCCTGGCCGAGTTCCTGCGCCGCAGCGCGGCGGGCCAACTCCATCACCGCCACGATTTCGGCCCGCTTGGCAGGCCCCAGGCCCTTGATGCGCTTCAGGTCTTGCGGCCGCGCCGCCAGCAGACCGGCCAGGCCCTTGAACTCCTGCAGCAAGGCGCTGGCCAGATCCAGCACACCGCGCCCCGGCAGGCCTGTGCGCAGCAGCACGGCGAGCAACTCTTCGGAGGCCAGGGACTGCGCGCCGCAGCTCAGCAGCCTCTCCCGCGGGCGCAGGCTCAGGGGCAGATCCTTTATCGACATGGTCAGGCGGTCGGTGGCGGGGTGGAGGTAGAGCCGGTGCAGGCGGCGGCGGCGCTGGTCGTGGCGGCGGCGGCGATGACAAAGGCGTGGCTCTTAGAATGAAAACCAGTCTATCGCTGCACAGGGTTGCCGCGTTCCCCACTCGGACTTCCCCCATCAGAGGGTCTTGCGTGACCACCATCCAACCCGGGTCGTTCCTGACGCTGCACTACCGCCTGGCAGGCCCTGACGGCGCCGACGTCATCAACACCTTCCATGACAAGCCGGCCACCCTGTCGCTGGGCACGGGCCAGCTCGCGCCGGCCATGGAAGCGCGCCTCATCGGTGTGGCCGAAGGCACGCGCCAGACCTTCGAGCTGGCCGCCGGCGAGGCCTTTGGCGAGCGCAACCCTGAGCTGCTGCAGCGCGTGAAGCTCAGCTTGCTGCGCGAGCTGGGTGACCCTGACGCCGAGTACGGCGTGGGCGATGTGGTGCAGTTCCCCACGCCGGATGGCCAGGGCGCCTACGCTGGTGTGGTGCGAGAGGTGGGCGAGGGCTGGCTGCTGTTCGATTTCAATCACCCCTTGGCGGGCCAGTCGGTGCGCTTCGAGGTGCAGGTGCTGGGAGTGCTGTGATGACCGAGGTGATCTTGCCCCAGGAAGTGCTGCTGGCCGAGCCGCGCGGCTTTTGTGCTGGCGTGGACCGCGCCATCGAGATCGTGGAGCGCGCGCTGCGCAAGTACGGTGCGCCCATCTACGTGCGCCACGAGATCGTGCACAACACCTACGTGGTCAACGACCTCAAGGCCAAGGGCGCCATCTTCATCGAGGAGTTGAGCGATGTGCCGCCGGGTGCCACGCTCGTGTTCAGCGCCCACGGCGTGAGCCAGGCGGTGCGTGCCGAGGCCGATGCCCGAGGCTTCAACGTCTTCGACGCCACCTGCCCGCTGGTGAGCAAGGTGCATGTGGAGCTGGCCAAGCTCAGCAAGGAAGGCTATGAGTTCATCATGATCGGCCACAAGGGGCACCCCGAGGTCGAGGGCACGATGGGCCAGCTCACCGAGGGCATCTACCTGGTGGAAGACGTGGCCGACGTGGTGGGGGTGCACCCGCAAGGCGACAAGCTGGCCGTGGTGACGCAGACCACGCTGAGCGTGGACGACGCCGCCGAGATCCTGGCGGAGGTCAAGCGCGTGTTCCCGCATGTGCGTGAACCCAAGCAGCAGGACATCTGCTACGCCACGCAAAACCGGCAGGACGCCGTGAAAGTGCTGGCACCGGCGGTGGACGTGGTGATCGTGGTGGGCAGCCACACCAGCAGCAACAGCAACCGCCTGCGCGAGCTGGCGCAGCGTCTGGGCACGGCCGCCTACATGGTGGACGCGGCTGAAGACCTGCAGGCCCACTGGCTGGAGGGACGCCGCCGCGTGGGCCTGACCGCAGGTGCCTCTGCGCCCGACATCCTGGTGCAGCAGGTGATCGCCCGGCTGCGCGAAATGGGCGCCGTGAGTGTGCGCAAGGTGGACGGGGTGGAAGAGAAGATCCGCTTCCCGCTGCCCCTGGGCCTGGGCGACAAGAGCATGGCCGAAGTGACGGCTTCCCGATCTTGATTGCTGATGAACGCTGGAGTCCACGCAGGGTGGCTCAAGCGTCATTGCCCGGCCTGCGGGTCTTGCCCACCTGACGAAGCCCGGTGGGTGTACCCGAAATCCGGCCTTCGGTACAGGCGCGCGCCTTCCCTTCCTGAACCACACTTGTCTCTCGGAGCCTTTCATGCTCGACATTCAACAACTGCGCCGTGACCTGCCCGGCGTGACCGCGCGGCTGCAGACCCGCAAGAACCCCCAGCCCTTCCTCGACGTCGAGCGCTTCTCTGCCCTCGAAGCCGAGCGCAAGGCCATCCAGACCCGCACCGAGGAGCTGCAGGCCCAGCGCAACAGCTTCAGCAAGCAGATCGGCCAGCTCAAGGCCAAGGGTGAAGACACCGCCGCCGTGATGGCCCAGGTGGCCGGCATCGGTGATGAGCTCAAGGCCTCGGCCGAGCGGCTGGAGGCGCTGCAGGCCGAGCTGGCCACCATGCTCATGAGCGTGCCCAACCTGCCGCACGACAGCGTGCCCGAGGGCGCCGACGAGAGTGGCAACGTGGAGGTGCGCCGCTGGGGCACGCCCGGCACCTACGCTTTCGACGTGAAGGACCACGTGGACCTGGGCGGTGCGCTGGGTCTGGACTTCGACACCGGCGCCAAGCTGTCGGGCTCGCGCTTCACCTTCATGCGCGGGCCGGTCGCCCGGCTGCACCGGGCGCTGGCCCAGTTCATGCTGGACCTGCACACCCAACGCCACGGTTACACCGAGTGCTACACGCCCTACATCGTCAACCGCGAAGTCCTGGAAGGCACCGGCCAGCTGCCCAAGTTCAAGGACGACATGTTCTGGGTGTACCGCGGCAGATCACCGGCCGATGGTGAAGGCGGCGTGCAGCAAGAGCAGTACCTGATCTCCACCAGCGAGATCAGCCTGACCAACACCGTGCGCGAGCAGATCCTTGAGGCGGAGGCGCTGCCCATCAAGCTCACGGCGCACAGCCCGTGCTTCCGCTCGGAGGCCGGCAGCGCCGGGCGCGACACGCGCGGCATGATCCGCCAGCACCAGTTCGACAAGGTGGAGATGGTGCAGATCGTCCACCCCGAGCACAGCTACGCTGCGTTGGAAGAGATGGTGGGCCACGCCGAGGCGGTGCTTCAGGCGTTGGAGTTGCCTTACCGCGTCATCACCCTGTGCACCGGCGACATGGGCTTTGGCAGCACCAAGACCTATGACCTGGAGGTCTGGCTGCCGGCGCAAAACACCTACCGCGAGATCAGCTCCTGCAGCAATTGCGAGGCCTTCCAGGCCCGGCGCATGCAGGCGCGTTTCCGCAACGCGCAGGGCCGGCCGGAGCTGGTGCACACGCTCAACGGCTCGGGCGTTGCCGTGGGCCGCGCGATGGTGGCGGTGCTGGAGAACCACCAGCGCGCGGACGGCAGCATCACCATTCCGGCGGCCTTGCGGCCTTACCTGGGCGGTGTTGAAGTCTTGACGCCATGAAGCCTGACGCCGTCGGCGCCGTGGCCTCGCGCCTGATGCAGGCCTGGGACAGCGCGAGCCTTGCCGTGCTTCCATCGTCCAGCCCCGAGGGCTTCGACCTGCCGGCGGCCTGGCAGGTGGCGAGTGAACTGTTCGATCAGCGCCAGGCGCGGGGTGAGGTGGTGGCCGGCTGGAAGATTGGCTTCACCAACCGCTCGATCTGGCAACGCTATGGTGTGCACGCGCCCATCTGGAGCCCGGTGTGGCAAGGCGGACTGAAGCTGCTGGACAGCCCGCACGCCGCGATCAGTCTGGCCGGCCTGTGCCAACCGCGCCTGGAGCCCGAGATCGTCTTCGGCCTGCGCGCCACCCCTCACGCCGACATGAGCCTTCAGGCGCTGCAGGGCTGCATCGAGTGGGTGGCGCACGGTGTTGAGATCGTGCACACGCACTTCGCAGACTGGCGATTCACGGCGCCGGACACCGTGGCGGACTTCGCGCTGCACGGCCGTTTGCTGGTGGGGCCCCGGGTGCCCGTGACGGCGTTTGGTGATCTGGCCGGGCGGCTCTCGTCCTTGCGACTGGAACTGCACGAGGGTGACCGGCTGCGCGACAGCGGGCAGGGCGCCATCGTGCTGGACGGCCCCCTGCAGGCGCTGCAGCACTGGCTGCGGGCCATGGCCGAGCACACCCCGCACTGGCGCGTGCAGCCCGGTCAGCTGGTGACCACCGGTACCCTCACCGACGCCTGGCCGCTGCAACCCGGCCAGCGCTGGCACACCGTGTTGAGCGAGCCCTTGCTGAGCGGTCTGACCTTGGCGGTTGAGCCCTGAGCAGCGCCTGATCCACCTGCCCGCTCATGATGTTGGGCGGCAGCCCTACGGTACACTTTGGCCTTCGATTTCGACCCCAGATCGAACCCCGGAAAGGTGGCAGAGTGGTCGAATGCACCGGATTCGAAATCCGGCGTACTGGTTCTCCAGTACCGAGGGTTCGAATCCCTCCCTTTCCGCCAGTACAAGACCTTCGAACCTGCTGAGCGGGCTTCGAAGGCGCTCAGAGCCCCGCCCCGTGCGGGGTCGTTTGCTTTTTCGCCCCTGACTGCGGTTTCGGCCGAGGGTGCCGGAATTTCACTCCAGCGGGATCTCACCGATCTGACTTCGCGCCTGTTTGGGCTTGGGCATCCGTCGATCTGGTCATGCCCTCGGCAATCCCAGCCAGGGCCGCAGCGGGTTGATGGCTTCACACATCCGGACAAGGGCCAGGGCGCTCATCACGGTGCCGACGATCAGCAGCGGTCCCTCGGCAAAGGGTTGCAGTGCCAACGGCCTGATCGCCACGGCAAGAAGGATGACCAGCGTCTGATGCAGGACGTACACCGCAAAGATCCGGGTTGCGAGCCTGTTCAGCCACGGTTTCGGGCGGTTCAGGTGCACCCAGGCGAATCCCAGGGCCGCGATCACCCCGGCCCATTGTTGTGCGGCATAGACCATGCGCAGCGGCGGAACAGGGACGTCCTGTGCTGACAACAGGAACAGCCAGGCTCCCAGCATGACGAGCAACGCGGTCACCCGAAGCCGTGCGATGGCAGACCAAGCGCCGGGCGTGCGGGCGAAGATCGCTCCTGCGATGAAGGCCGGTAGGTACTGCGCATGCGCCAGCGCGTCATCGACGAGGGCGTGGGTGACATCGAACCAGGGCCTCAGGGCAAGCCGGCCCGCAGCGAGCACCAGCCAGGGCGCCACCAACAGGGGCAGGGCCGAGAGCGAGCCCGAGAGCCTGAGGCCCGCCCGCTCAAGCCAGGAAGGGGCGAGGCACACGCTCGCCCACAACAAGAGCGTGTACACCATCAGGTAGGGCAGGAACCACAGGTGGTTCCAGGTTGGCAGGGTGAGGCAGGGGCCTGCGGGCTTGCAGAAGCCCTCGTGCCCGCCCAGGTAGAGCGGCAGGAAGTCCAGGTAGCTGCCGCTGTAGCCCATCTGCTCGACCACCTGCCAGTAACTTTGCGGCGGCACGATGACCAGCACGCCCGCCGCCAGCGGCAAGCCCAGTCGCCCGAGCCTGAGCCCGAGCCAACCCGGTGCGCCTCGTTGCAGCAGGATCGCTGTTACGGCACCCGAGATAAGGAACAGGAGGCTCATGCGCCAGGGGTTGACGAGCCGCATCCAGGGTTCGAGCGTTGTGCTTGCGAAGGGGCTCTTGAGGTGCCAGTCCCAGGTCACGTAGTACATGCCCACGTGGTACGCGATGAGCAAGCCCAGGGCCATGACGCGCAGCGCATCAAGAAAGGCGAGGCGGGCATCCGCCTTGGAAGGTGCTTCCGTGCCGGGTGGGTCAGCGCGGGAACTCATCTCACCCGTGGCGGCAGTTCAGCCGTCCAGCAGCGCTATCAGCCGCCCCAGCGCCTCGTCTATGACGGCCTGCGGTGCGCGCTCGATGCGGCGGGCCTTGCGCGCCGCAAGATCGAGCATCCGCACCTTGTTGATGAGCGCCACACCCTGGGTTCTGCACCCGGTGCCCGTGAGGCTGACAGCGAAGCCCGCATGGCGCGAGAAGTCCCCGCCCTGGGTGATGGGGGCCACCAGCACGTCGCCGAGCTTGTTGAAGTCCTTGGTGGTCAGTACCAGGGCAGGGCGGGTGCCTCTCTGCTCGTGGCCGATGGCGGGGTCCAGGGGCACGCTGACCACGTCCCCCCGGTCGAATACCGTCATCACCAGACCTCTTGCCCTACGGACTTGGCGGTGTCCCAAAGCGCGAGGTCGGCCGGCGGGGGCGCCTTGCGGTCGCACTGGGCGATCATTTCCGCCAATACGTACTTGCGCTTGCGGGACAGCACGATCTGGCCTTGGCCTGTGGTGTCCAGCGACATGGCCTGGCCGGCCGAGAGACCGAGGTCCTTGAGAACGGCCGGAGGGAGCACGGCTACGGTGCTGTTGCCGTACTTTCTGAGAATGACTTCCATGCGGTATGCCTGTCGCAGAGGATCTAGGGAAGTGTATAGATCGCGCGGGATTTATGTCAAGCTTTGTTGAACAATGGGTCTGCCGTCAGAAAGTTCGAAACGCTTGACCGGCCAGCTCGGAAAACCTCCTGACCGAAGGCTGTTTGCGATTCCATCACTTCAGCCCCGCCAACTGGCTCCCAGCCCATCCCCCGCTCCCCCATCTCGGCCAGCCTCTCTCAGGCGGGCTGAAGCTTCAGTGCTTTTACGCCCGATAGGGCCTTGCTTGCCTTTGCGGCCGCCCGCGCCTTCCACAGGTCAAACGCCGCCTGCTCGGGCGTGTCGGCCAGGGCGTCCCAGACGCTGGCGAAGGACTCCACCGGGGGCGCGAGCTTCTTGCTCGTGGTGCTCTTTGCGGTCTTCATCTGTCGCTCCTAGAACAACACGACCCATCGGGTCCGGGCCAATTCAATGTCCCGAGGGCTCGTCGTCTGGGTCTTCTTCTGGAACGCGTGAAACACAGCCACACAGTCCTTCAGGCGTGCGGTATAGACCACACATTACGTCCCTGACTCGTCCCAGATTCGAAGTTCTTCCACGCCTTTGCCGATGGCTGGCATCGGCTTGAAGTCGTCGGGCTGGTCGCCGCGCTGGACCTTCTCCAACTGGTAGCCGGCGTCCTGCCGAGCCTCTTCGGGGAACTCCGGAAGACGCTTGAGCGAGTCGCCGAGGAACCGCACGGGCTTCATGAACTATGCATATCTGAATGGATATAAACAGGCAACGTCCTTCCGGGATGCTCGGTCCCTGGCTACATCAACCCCTCCAGAAGTGGCAGCCGTACCGACTTGGCTGGCCGGACGCAGTACTCGGGCCGCACGTTCCGAGGAAGGCGCTGGGGGGCGGGGCCGTAGTCGCCGCCCAGGGTCACCACGCGATGCTTGGGGCCCCACTTCCGGGCCAGCGCCAGTGCGGCCGTTCCATTGAGGCCCGTTGGGCCGCTTGCGAATCTGCCGCAGGGACATGCAGGTAGTGGGGGCTGATTCTTTTGGAGTGTCGAAGGGTGAGTTGGTCGCAGTCGCCCGCAACCGGGTGTACAAAGACTGCCCGATCACCAAGAGCTTGCCATGGTCTCCTTTGCCTTCCTCTCCCAGAATACCTTCCTGAGAGCGCCGGCCGCCAGCGCTCAAACACCGTTCGCGGTGGCCGGCATCGCCTGGGACGGTGCGGTCACCAACCGGCCTGGCGCCCGCTTCGGGCCGCGCGCCATTCGCGAGGCCAGCCACATGCTGTGCGATGCGCAGCACCCGCACTTCGATGTCTCGCCCCTGGACGTGCTGGGAGATGCGGGCGACCTGCCGTTGCCCAACACCAGCCTTGCAGCCATGCGTTCGGCGATGCAGCCTCTGGTGGCGCCGCTGCTGCAGGCCCACCACATGTGCTGGCTGGGGGGCGACCACTCCGTCACGCTGAGCCTGCTGCGGGCCTACCGTCAGCACCTGGGCAGGCCCTTGGCGGTGATCCACTTCGATGCGCATTGCGACACCTGGGACACCCACTTCGATGAGCCCAGCGGCCACGGCACCTGGGTGCACGAGGCGATGCAGGAGGGCCTGGTGACCGACGCGTGCTTCACCCAGATCGGCATCCGCTCCTCCGCCGGCCGCGAGGAGCGCGAATACGTCAGCCGCCGGGGAGGGCAGATCTTCACGGCGCGTGACCTTCGCGGGCTGGAAAGCCCAGCCCAGTTGTCCGGCGTGCTGGCGGCGGTGCGCGAGCGTCTGGCTGCCCACGGCCACCCGCCCGTGTACCTCAGCCTTGACATCGACTGCCTGGACCCGGCGTTTGCGCCCGGCACCGGCACGCCCGAGCCCGGCGGCCTGAGCACCAACCAGGTGCTGACGCTGCTGGAGGAGTGGGCCGACCTGCCGTTCGTGGGGATGGACTGCGTCGAGGTCGCACCGCCCTACGACCATGCCGAGTTGACGAGTCAGGCGGCTGCGGCATTCGTCTGGACTTATCTGTGCGGTCGGCTCTGGGCCGCAGGGGCCCGACAGGCCGGTGGCTGACGGCGCCCGCTGCGAGTGTGGGTCTGGGTGTGCAGGGGGAGGGTGGCTTACGGTAGGCTGGTCGGCAGTCAGTGGTTGTGAACCCAGTTCTCGACGCGCAGCCCCGCAAAGCCTCGAAAGTCTGCTTCGTTGTTCGTCACGAGCGTCGCTCCGATGGACAACGCGTGTGATGCGATGAGTTTGTCCAGCGCATCCTGAGTGCGGTCCCGGTGGGTGGCGCGCAGGGGTCCGTACGTACGTGCGGCTTGGGCCTCGAAGGGAACTGCCGGGATGTCTTCCAGAAGGCTGTCCAGCAGGGCCTGGTGGCGCGCCTGGGATTCGCCAGAGCAGGCCACCCCGAATTCCAGTTCGGCCAGGGTGATGGCCGAGATCACCACTTCGCCGACGTAACACTCGGCGAAGCGGGCCCGCACCTGGGGGGGCTGGTGCTTCATGAGGTAGATGCAGATGTTGGTATCCAGCATGTACCTCGGTTTCATAGAGCGTCGCGCTCACGCTCGATGTTCACGCCCCGGCCTTCGCTCATGAAGTCGGAAGAGAACTGCGCGAACTTGCCGAGCACGTTGCCCATCCGCCTTGGGGCAGGCCGTATGCGCAGTTCGTCCCCCTGGCGCTCGATGACAAGTTCCATGTCCCAACTGCTGTAGGCCAGTTCAGACGGAATCCGGACGGCCTGAGAGTTGCCGTTCTTGAACAGTTTGGTGTGGGCCATGGCGGTGTTCGGCAAGACGAGTCGGGTGTGTGTACGTGTACATCCTAGCTGGCGCTGCCCTGCTTGTAAACACGTGGATGTACATCAACTCATGGGTCAGGACAGCCCTGATCTTTCCCCCGCCGACGTTCCTCACCCCTGAGGCGCCAGCCAACGCTCGGTGAGCTTGACCCAGTAGGTGGCGCCGGTGGACAACACGCGGTCGTTGAAGTCGTAGCCGGCGTTGTGCACCATGCAGCCGCCCTGGCTGCCCGTGCCGTTGCCGATGTTGATGAAGCAGCCCGGCACTTTCTCCAGGAAGAAGGAGAAGTCTTCGCTGGCGGTCACCGGCTCGGGGTTGGGCACCAGGCCTTCCTCGCCCAGCCAATCGCGCACCAGTTGCTTGCAGAACTCGGTGTGTTCTGGCGAGTTGTTCAGCACCGGGTAGCGGCGCATGTAGTTCACCTCCGCCGTCGCGCCGAAGGTGGCGGCCTGGGCCTGGGCGATCTCGGTGATGCGCTTTTCCAGCAGGTCGCGCACGTCAGGACGCATGGCGCGCACGGTCAGGCGCAACTCGGCCGTGCCGGGGATGACGTTCGGTGCATCGCCCGCAAGGAAGGCGCCGACCGAGATGATGGCGGTTTGCAGTGGCGGCACGTTGCGCGAGACGATGGTCTGCAGTGCCATCACGATGGCCGCACCTGCCACCACCGGGTCCACCGAGTGTTGCGGGATGGCGCCGTGGCCGCCCACGCCCTTGACGGTGATGATGCAGGTGTCGCCGCTGGCCATGGCAAAGCCGGGCACGGCCGTGAACTGGCCCTCTGGCACGCCCGGCGCGTTGTGCATGCCGAACATCGCGTCACAGGGGAAGAGGTCCAAAAATCCATCTTCCAGCATCTTGCGGGCCCCGGCCAGACCTTCTTCGGCCGGCTGGAAGACGGCGTGCACGATGCCGTCGAACGCTCGCGTGGCGGCCAGATGGCGGGCCGCCGACAGCAGCATGGCGGTGTGGCCGTCGTGCCCGCAGGCGTGCATCTTGCCGAACACACGGCTGGCCCAGGGTTTGCCGGAGGTCTCCGCGATGGGCAGCGCATCCATGTCGGCGCGCAGGCCGATGCGGAGCGTGCTGCTGCCCGCGCGCAGCGTGCCCACCACGCCCGTGCCGCCCAGGCCCCGGTGCACCTCCCAGCCCCAGCGCGCCAGGCGCTCGGCCACCAGGTCGCTGGTGGCATGTTCCTCGTAGGCCAGTTCCGGGTTCGCGTGGATCTGGTGGCGGATTTCCACCATCTCGGCTTCGTGGGCGCGGATGGCTTCCAGGGCGGGCGGGGGCAGGGGAGCGTTCATGGCGTGATGGCGTGCGCTGCAGTGGCAGGAGGGACGCAATTTACTCCAGCGGCCTGCGCCGTTGCGGGCACCTGCGCGCAGGCGCCTGATGGCGCACCCGCAATTTCGCGTACCCTGCGCATGGACTTTCACGCCACCTTCACGATGAACTTCGAACCCGCCATCGACCCCCTGCAGCCGCCCACCTCGCTGGGCTGGCATTTCAGCTTCGTTCAAGGCCAGTTGCTGCTGCCGCTGGAGGAAGACCTGCCGATGGCGCCGTCGACGGCCGAAGGCTGGGCGGAGCGGGCGGAGGCTCGCCACTACCTCGGCCGGCTCGACGGGCTGGATTGCTGGGCACTGAGGCTCCCGCAGGCGCCCACCGAATGGCGGGCCGTGCCGCTGCGCGCGGCCATGATGCAGATGCCGGCGGCCCTGTCGGGCGTGGCGGGCCGCGCCGCGCAGGTGCTGGAGTGGGACCGCACCCACCGCCATTGCGGCGTGTGCGGCACGGCCACCGAGCTGCAGCCGGGCGAGCGCGCACGCCGCTGCCCGGCCTGCGGGCACAGCGCCTATCCGCGCCTGAGCCCGGCCATGATGGCCCTGGTGTGGCGGCGGGATCGGGGGCAACCCGAGTTGCTGCTGGCACGCGCCCCGCATTTCGTGGCCGGCATGTTCAGCGCCCTCGCCGGTTTCGTCGAGGCCGGCGAATCCCTGGAGGACTGCGTCAAGCGTGAGGTGGCCGAGGAAGTGGGCCTGCAGGTGAAGAACCTGCGCTACTACGGCAGCCAGAGCTGGCCCTTTCCCAACAGCCTGATGCTGGCCTTCACGGCCGAGTGGGCCGCAGGCGAGATCGTGCCCCAGCCCGGTGAGATCGAGGAGGCCGATTGGTACCCCCTGGACGCTCTGCCGAAGATTCCTCCGCGGTTTTCCATCAGCGGGCACCTGATCCGCGACACGGCGGCCGAGTTGGGCGCGTCCTGAACACACGAGGCGGGCCGTGC
Organism: Burkholderiales bacterium; assembly: GCA_947464185.1. GTDB lineage: Bacteria > Pseudomonadota > Gammaproteobacteria > Burkholderiales > Burkholderiaceae_C > Rubrivivax. Next base: position 43,907 of record CANHVY010000019.1, on the reverse strand, counting down.
GTGTGCAGCCGATAGCATGCGCGTAACCCCGGTGGCCTGGACGGCCCCGATCACCGAACCACCGCACCACGTTCAACCCACCCCATGAGCCTGCTCTTCCAACCCTGGGACCTCGGCGGCCTGCACCTTGCCAACCGCATCGTCATCGCGCCCATGTGCCAGTACTCGGCGCAGGACGGCGTGCCGGGCGACTGGCACATGGTGCACCTGGGGCACCTGGCGCATTCGGGTGCGGGCCTGTTCATCCTGGAAGCTACCGCCGTGACGGACGACGGGCGCATCACACCCTGGGACCTGGGCCTGTACAACGACGAGCAGGAGCACGCGCTCGGGCGCATCCTGGAAGCGCTGCGAAAGCAGGCGCCCATCTCCTGGGGCATGCAGCTGGCCCATGCCGGGCGCAAGGCCTCGAGCCAGGCGCCTTGGAGGGGCGGCGCGCAGATTCCGCTGTCCGATCCGCTGGCTTGGCAGGCCGTGGCGCCATCAGCACTGCCACATGGCACCAGTGAGGAGCTGCCTGCGGCGCTGGACCCTGCCGGCCTGCAGCGCATCCGCGAGGGCTTCGCACAGGCCGCGCAGCGCGCCGCGCGCATCGGCATCGAGTCGCTCGAGATCCACGCCGCTCACGGCTATCTGCTGCACCAGTTCCTGTCGCCGCTGGCCAACCAGCGCACTGACGAGTACGGTGGCAGTCTGGAGAACCGCATGCGCTTTCCGCTGGAGGTGTTCGACGCCGTGCGCCAGGCGTTTCGTGCCGACCGGCCGGTGTGGGCGCGTCTGTCGGCCACGGATTGGGTGCCGGGTGGCTGGGACGTGGAAGACTCAGTGGCCTTCGGTCTGGCGCTCAAGGCCCGCGGCTGCGCGGCCCTGCATGTCTCATCCGCCGGCGTGTCGCCGCGCCAGGCCATCCCGCTGGGGCCGGGCTACCAGGTGCCGTTGGCCGAGCGACTGAAGCAGGCCACCGGCCTGCCCACCATCGCGGTGGGCCTCATCACCGAGCCTGCGCAGGCCGAAGCTGTCCTGGCCGAAGGCCGGGCCGACGCCGTGGCCCTGGCGCGCGGCCTGCTCTACAACCCGCGTTGGCCCTGGCACGCGGCCGCCGCCCTGGGCGCCAGCGTGGACGCGCCGCAACAGTACTGGCGCTCCCAGCCGCGTGAACATCCGCAGCTGTTTCGCCATTGGAACTTCGGCGCGCGCTGAGCGCGATGCGACGGCCGGTCTCTCCTGGACCACTGCGATGAGGGGCTGCCCTTGGATGCGCTGATGCTGGGCGCGGCCTTGCTCAGCGCCCTGCTGCACGCCACGTGGAACGCCGCGGTCAAGGCGCATCCGCAGCCGCGTGAGGCGATGGCGGCACAGATGATCATCGCGGCCCTGTTGTGCGTGCCCGGGCTCTGGTGGGTGGGGCTGCCGCCACCTGCTGCTTGGCCTTGGGTGCTGCTCTCCGCCTCGCTGAACATGGTGGCCGTGCTGGCGTTGTTGAAGGCCTATGAGCGGGGCGGGTTCGGCACGGTCTATCCCATGGCGCGCGCCACGGCGGTGCTGGGCGTGGCGGCGGTGGCGCCACTGCTGTTGGGCGAGCGCCTGGGCCTGTGGGCCAGTGTGGGCGTGGGGCTGGTGGCCGGTGCCTTGATGATGCTGGCCCTCGACACGAGGCGTGCCAGCACGTCGGATTTCCGGCCTGGGGCGCTGGTGTGGACCTTGATCTCGGGACTCTTCACGGCCGGCTATGTGCTGGCCGATGCGCAAGGGGTGCGCAGCAGTGGCTCGGCCCTGGCTTACGGATTCACCGTCAGCATCCTCAACGCGCTGGCGATGTCCTGGCTCAACCGAGGTCTGGGCTCGCCCTTGCAGCTGCTACGCCGCCACGCACGACTGGCCTTGCCCGTAGGTGTGGTCTCCAACGCCTCCTATCTGCTCATCCTCTGGGTCTTCATGCACGCGCCAGTGGCCGCGGGTGCGGCCTTGCGCGACACCAGTGCCGTGTTTGCGATGTTGATTGCCGTGTGGTGGCTCAAGGAGCCCCTGCCTCCGCGTCGGCTGGCGGTGGTGGCATTGGCTGTCGCGGGTGTGCCGTTGCTGCGCCTGGGGTGACGCGCAGGAGGTCAACCCTCCCGCTTGACCCTGAACCACGCCGCGTACATCGCCGGCAGTGACAGCAGGGTCAGCGCGGTGGCCACGATCAGGCCACCCATGATGGCCACGGCCATCGGGCCCCAGAACACGCTGCGCGTCAGCGGGATCATCGCCAGCACGGCCGCTGCAGCGGTCAGCACGATGGGGCGGAAGCGCCGTACGGCTGCCTCCACGACGGCATCCCAGGCCGGCACGCCCTGGGCCCGGTCCTGCTCGATCTGGTCGATGAGGATGACCGAGTTGCGCATGATCATGCCCATGAGGGCGATCACGCCCAGCAGGGCCACGAAGCCGAAAGGCCGGTTGAACAGCAGCAGCGCCGCAGCCACGCCGGCCACGCCCATGGGGCCGGTGAGGAAGACCAGCATGGCGCGCGAGAAGCTGTGCAGTTGCAGCATGAGCAGCGTGAAGATGATGAAGAGCATCACCGGCACGCCGGCAGCGATGGAGCCCTGGCCCTTCTTGCTTTCCTCCAGCGCACCGGCCACCTGGAGGCTGTAGCCCGCCGGCATCCGCTCCTGCAGCTTCTGCAGGGCGGGCCAGAGCTGCTGCGTGACGGTCGGGCCTTGCAGCCCTTCGGCCACGTCGCCCTGCACCGTGACCGCGAACTGCCGGCCTTCCCGCCACATCACCCCCGGCTCCCAACCCAGCTTCACCTGGGCCACCTGCGTCCAGGGTACCGCCTTGCCACTGGCCGTGGGCAGGTAGGCGCTGTTCAGGTCGGCCAGCACCTCGCGTTCGCTGCGGGGCTGGCGCAGCACGATGTCGATGAGCCGGTCGCCTTCGCGGTACTGGCCTATGGTGGTGCCCGACAGCAGCGTGCGCGAGGCCTGGGCGAGGGCCTGGCTGGACACACCCAGTGCCCGCGCCTTGTCCTGGTCCACCTCCAGGCGCAGCACCTTGACCTGCTCGTTCCAGTTGTCGTTCACCCCGCGCATGCCGGGGTGGGCGCGCAGCACCGCCTTGGCCTCCTCGGCCCACTGCTGCACCTGTGCCGCCTGTGGCCCGACCACGCGGAACTGCACCGGGTAGGGCACGGGCGGCCCGTTGGGCAGCAGCTTGACGCGGCCGCGGGCCTCCGGGAACTCCTGGGCCAGCAGGGCGGGCAGGCGCTGGCGCAGGGACTCGCGCACCTTCAGATCCTGCGGCACGATGATCGCCTGCGAGACATTGGTCTGCGGGAAGATCTGGTCCAGCGGCAGGTAGAACCGCGGCACGCCGCTGCCCACCCAGGTGGTGACGGTCTGCACGCCCGGCTCTTTCATCAGGCGGGCCTCGAAGCGCTTGGCCAGGGCTTCGCTCTCGCGGATGGTGGAGCCTTCGGGCAGCCACAGGTCCACCAGCACCTCGGGTCGGCTGGAGTCGGGGAAGAACTGCTGCTGCACCTTGCCCATGCCGGCCACGCCGGCGCCGAACAGCGCAATGGTGGCCGCAATCGTCCACCAGCGGTGGCGCACGCAGGCGTTCACCAGCGCCCGAAAGCGCGTGTAGAACGGGGTGTCGAAGAGTTCGTGCGCCTGCCCGGTGGCGCTGGGCCGGTTCTTCAGCAAGGCGGCCCCCATCCAGGGCACGAAGTACACCGACACCAGCCAGGAAATGACCAGTGCCGCCGAGGTGACGGCAAAGATGGCGAAGGTGTATTCCCCCGTGACCGACTTCGCCAGGCCGATGGGCAGGAAGCCCGCGGCCGTGATGAGCGTGCCCGTCAGCATGGGCATGGAGGTCACCTCGTAGGCGTAGGTGGCGGCGTACACCTTGTCGTGCCCCTCTTCCAGCTTGCGCACCATCATCTCCACCGCGATGATGGCGTCGTCCACCAGCAGGCCCAGCGCGATGATCAGCGAGCCCAGCGAGATCTTGTGCAGCCCCACGCCCCAGTAGTACATGGTGACGAAGGTGATGGCCAGCACCAGCGGGATGGTCAGCGCCACCACCATGCCGGGCCAGATGTCGATGCGCAGCGGCCGGGTGTGCAACCCCAGGGCGATGAAGCTGACGGCCAGCACGATGGCGATGGCCTCGATCAGCACCCGGACGAACTCCCCCACCGAGCGCGACACGGCCTGTGGCTGGTCCTGCACCTGCTCCAGCGAGATGCCGGCGGGCAGCCCCTGGCGGATGCTGTCGAACTCGGTGCGCAGCAGCTTGCCCAGGGCGATGATGTCGCCGCCCTTGGCCATCGAGACGCCCACGGCGATGACGGGCTTGCCCTGGTGGCGCACCAGCACCTGGGGCGGGTCCACGGTCGTGCGGCGCACGTCGGCGATTTCACCCAGTTGCAGCGTGCTGGCCACGCCCGTGGCCGGGTTGACGGCGCGAATGGGCATGCGGCGCAGGTCGTCCAGCGATCGGAACACCCCTTGCACCCGCACCTGCAGGTTCTGCGCGCCCGCATCGAAGACGCCCGCGCTCTCCACCGCGTTCTGCGCCGCCAACTGCGCCAGCACCTGGTTGAAGTCCAGCCCCAGTTGCACCAGGCGCTTCTGCGCGATCTCGACGAAGACCTTCTCGGCCTGCACGCCGAACAGCTCCACCTTCGCCACATCGGGCACGCGCAGCAGGCGCGAGCGCACGCCTTCGGCGAAGACGCGCAGTTCCTCATCAGAGAACCCGTCGGCCGACAACGCCACGATCGAGCCGTACACATCGCCGAAGTCGTCGTTGAAGAAAGGCCCGATCACGCCGGAGGGCAGGGTGCCGCGCGCGTCGTTGATGCGCTTGCGCACCTGGTACCAGACGTTGCCCACTTCCTTCGGAGGCGAGCTGTCCTTGATCTGCAGGATGGTGACCGATTCGCCGGGCTTGGTGTAGCTGCGGATCACGTCGGCATAAGGCACTTCCTGAGACAGGCGCTCGATCTTGTCGGTGACCTGCTCGGCCATCTCCTGCGCGCTGGCCCCGGGCCACCACGCCTGCACCACCATGGCGCGGAAGGTGAAGGGCGGGTCTTCGTCCTGACCCAACTGGAAGTAGGCCGCGCCGCCCAGCACCAGCAGCACCACCATCAGGTAGCGCGTCAGCGGCCCATGTTCCAGCGCCCAGCGCGAGATGTTGAAGCGCGATCGTGACGGCGGCGCGTCGCCCTGCGGCCCGCTCATGGCTTGGGCTCCACGTACAGCGTGACCTTCTGCCCGGCCGTCAGGGTGTGCACCCCGGCCGTGACGACGGTTTCGCCAGGTTGCAGACCGCCGGCGATCACGATCTGGTTGCCTTGCGGCGCGACAGGTTGCACGGTTCGCATCTGCACGCTCATGCTGGCGCGGTCCAGCACCCAGACCTGTGTCTTGCCCTGGTGCTCGAACAGGGCCGTCAACGGCAACATCAGGGCCGCGGGCGCCGCGGGCCCGGGCAGCATCACGGTGGCTGTCTGTCCCAGCGCCAGCGCTGCGGACCCCAGGTCGGCCTTGACCAGAAACGTGCGCGTGGCGGGGTCGGCCGCGGCTGCGATTTCCCGCACCGTGGCGGGCCAGGTGCGGGCGTCCGGGCCCCAGCCCTTCACCTTGAGTTGGCCGCTGCGCCCCTGCAGGGCGCGCACAGCCGCGAGGCGGTCCTCCGGCACGTTGAACCAGGCGTCGCGCGGGCCGTCGTGCGCCAGTCGCACCACCGGCGCGCCGGCGGACAGCACCATGCCGGGCTCGGCTTCCACCGCAGTGATGACGCCCGTCGCATCGGCTGCCAACGTGGAATAGCCGGACTGGTTGGCCTGCACGCGCCACTGCGCCTCGGCCTGTTCCACGGCCGCGCGGGCGCTCTTCACGGTGGCCTCACGCCGCTCGAGCTCAGCCCCGCTGATGAAGCCCTGCTCGCGCAAAGTGAAGAAGCGCTTGAACTCGCTCTCGGCCACGTCCGATTGGGCTTTGGCAGCACCCAGCGCGGCCCGCGCCGCGTCCTGACCGAGCTTCAGGTCCTGCGGGTCCAGCCGCGCCAGCACCTGCCCGGCGCGAACCGTCTGACCCAACTGCGCCGGCCGCTCCACCAGCTTGCCTGGCACCCGGAACCCCAGCCGCGACTCCACCCGCGCCCGCACCTCGGCGCCGAACTCCAGCTGCGACTGCGCTGGCGCGGTGCCCACCACCCAGGTGCGCACCGCGCGCACCGGCTCCACCGCCGCTGGCGGCGGTTGACAGGCCGAAAGCAGCGCGGCCGCCAGGAGCGCGCTGGTGAACAGGATGAGGGAGGGCTGGCGGCGCGCGGGGTTCTCGGGGTTCATGCGGCTGGCGGTGGTGGGAGGCAGGGGGCTGTGGATGGCGTTGAACGGGCAGGGCCTGACGGTGTCAAGTTAACCGTCGGTATGCTAGAGGTCCGTATTGACAGTGTCAAGTCAATGGTCCAGAGTCAGCCCTCTCTTTCGACGCCACCGCCCTGTCCTGACCTGTGCCGACTTTGACCTCAAGCGCTTGCGCCCCATCGACCTTGGCGGCGGCATCCCATGGCGGGCCGCCGACGCTGCGGGCGCGTGTGCTGGAAACCAGCCGTGAGCTTCTGGCCTCAGGCGGCCTGGCGGCACTGAGCATGCGAGAGGTGGCGCGGCGTGCGGGGGTGACGCACCAGGCGCCGTACCACCACTTTCCCGACAAGGAATCCATCGTCGCCGAACTGGTGACCGAAGGCTTCGAGGTACTGGCTCGTCGCATGGCCTTGGCCAACGATGCCGCGGCCGAAGGCGGCAAACCGGAGGTGCTGCGCCGGGCGGCCGAGGCCTATCTCGGGTTCGCGCTGGAACACCCGGCGGTGTTTCGCGTGATGTTCCGCCCCGAACTGTGTGATGCCGCCCGCTTTCCCCGCGCCTTGGCGGCGGCTGAAGGAGCCCGAGCCGAATGCGAGCGGCTGGTGCGCATCGTGCACGACGGCCGCTTCAGCCCGGCGCTGGCCAGCATGCACTGGGCCCATGTGCACGGCCTGGCCTGCCTGGTACTGGACGGTCCGCTGGGGGCGGAACTGCCCACCGAGGAAACCCGCCGCGCCCACCTGATGGAGGCCTCGGCGCATTTTGCGGCGCTGGTGGTGGGCGGGCTCGGGCACCACACTTGATGAACGGAATCCTGCATGTCCCAGAGCGCTGACAACTTCTCCAATTCCCAGCACATCCGCAAGCACGTGGTGGCCACCGAGGCCGGCGTGGTGGCTTCGCAGCACCGCCGCGCGGCTGACGTGGGCGCGGCGGTGCTGTCTGCAGGCGGCGATGCTGTGGATGCCGCTGTGGCCACTTCCTTCGCCCTGGGGGTGGTGGAGCCCTGGATGAGCGGCGTGGCCGCAGGCGGCAGCATGGTGCTGTGGCGCGCCGACGAAGGCCGGGCCCGGGTGGTGAACTTCGGCATGCGTTCGCCACGCCGCCTGAACCCGGCGGACTACCCGCTCACGGGCGACGGCCGTACCTCGGATCTCTTTCCCTGGCCGCTGGTGGTGGACGACCGTAACGTGCAGGGCGCCACCGCCGTGGCGATTCCCGGCGTGGTGGACGGCATGGGCCTGGCGCACGGCGCCTACGGCCGTCGGCCTTGGGCGGAGCTGGTGGCGCCGGCCGTGGCGCTGGCGCGCGAGGGCATGATCGTGGACTGGTACTCCGCCCTGGTCACCGCCTCCACCGCCAAGCCGCTGGCACGCGACCCCGATGCCGCCGCGATGTTCCTGGACGAAGGCCTCTGGCCCATCATCGGCACTTGGGCGGCCACCACGGCACGCCGTCTGGACCAGCGCGCCCTGGCTGCCACGCTGCAGCGCTTGGCCGACGGTGGCCCGCGCGAGTTCTACGAGGGCCAGGTGGCGCGCGACCTGACGCGCGACATCCGGGCCAAGGGCGGCTGCCTGCACGAGGACGACCTGGCCGGCTACCGTGCGGAGTTCGTGGAGCCGCTCACCATCCCCTACCGCGGCGGGCGCGTCTATGCAGCCCCGGGCCTGACCGGGGGCCCGTCACTGGCCCAGGCCCTGCAGCAACTGGAGAGGGTATTGCAGCCCGCGCAGGGCGGGCCGGACGCTGCCGCCTACGTCGCCATGGCCCAGGCCCTGGATGCCGCCTTCCGCACCCGCCTGAACGACATGGGCGACCATGAGTCGCCCCAGGCGCCGCCCTGCACCACGCATTTCAGCGTGGTGGATCGGCACGGCAACTTCTGTGCCGTCACGCAGACATTGCTGTCGCTGTTCGGCTCGCGCGTGGTGTCGCCTTCGACGGGCGTACTGCTGAACAACGGCATCATGTGGTTCGACCCCGAGCAGGGCAAGCCGAACTCGCTGGGCCCGGCCAAGCGCTGCCTGGCCAACTACTGCCCCGTGGTGGGCGAGACGGCCGACGCCCGGCGCTACGCCCTGGGCGCCTCGGGCGGGCGCAAGATCATCGGCGCGGTGATGCAGCTGGCCTCCTTCATCGCCGATCACGGCATGAGCCTGGAGCAGGCCTTCCACCAGCCGCGCATCGATGTCAGCGGCGTGGGGGAACTCATCGCCGATGCGGCGCTGCCCCCCGACGTGCTGGCGGCACTGTCGGCCACCCTGACCACCACCGCGGCGCGGCGCCTGGTCTTCCCCTACAGCTTTGCCTGCCCGGCCGGTGTGCTGCGTGAAGGCGCCCTCAACACGGGCTGCACGGAAGTGATGTCGCCCTGGGGCGATGCCGTGGCGGGCTGATCGCTGCGGCCTACTTCAGCACCTGGAACAGGTTGTTGTAGTCGTCGGTCCAGGGCTTCAAGCGCGGGTCGGGGCTGGCCTCCTCGGCCTTGGCCTGTTCGCGCAGCGCCAGGATCAGGCCCGGGTTGCGCGTGACCACGATCCAGTCCGAGTGGTAGCCGTCGCTGTCCTTGGGCGGCTCGTCCACGACGCGCATCGCCGTCCAGCCGATGCTGTCGGCCAGTTGCCGTACGACGCCTGTCAGTTCCAGGTAGCGGTTGCTGATGTGGAAGACGATGGCGCCACCGTCGTGCACGTGGCGCCGGTAGGTGGCCATGGCCTCACGCGTGATCAGGTGCACGGGAATGGAGTCGCTGGAGAAGGCGTCCACCGCCAGGATGTCCAGACGCTGCGGTGCTTCCCCTTCCAGCACCAGACGGGCGTCGCCCAAGGGCGTGACGATCTCGGCGGCGCTGTCGGAGAGGTAGCTGAAGCGGCGCCGGGCCAGATCCAGCACGGCCGGGTTCAGTTCGTAGACGCGGTAGTGGTCACCTGCGCGGCCGTAGGTGGCCAGCGTGCCCACGCCCAGGCCGATCAGGCCCACGCGCTGCGGTTGTCCCGGGGCGGCCTCGCGCAGCAGGGTGATGGCGCGGCCGATGCCCGAGGTGGGCGCGTAGTAGGTGGTGGCCTCGCGTTTGCGCTCCTCGGCGCGGTACTGCTCGCCGTGGATGATCACGCCGTGCATCAGGCGCCAGGAGGCGTTGGCCTGCCCCTCGGTGCCCGAGGCCTGCACGCGCAACGTGCCGTAGAAGTTGCGCGAGATCTCGACCGCGGCCGAGCGGATGTCGTCGCGGTAGCCCATGCCGGCCCAGACCGAGGCGCCCAGGCACAGCAGGGCAAAGCCTCGGGCCGTCCAGCCCGACGACAAGCCCAGCACCAGCGCGCCGGCCAGCACCAGGGCCAGCGGCAGCTCCCAGGTCCAGTCGAACACCACGGGCGCCACCAGGCCCACCAGCAGTCCGCCCACCGCACCACCCAGCGACACCATTAGATAAAAGCGCGTGAGATGTGCCGGTGCAGGCTTTCGCGCCACCAGTTCACCGTGGCAGAACATGCACACGGCAAACAGGCCCAGGGCATACAGCGGCACGGCCTGGGTGATGGGCATCAGGGCCTCTTCCACGCCGATCCAGGGCCACTCCTGTGGCCACTTCAGGCGCCAGGTCAGCGCTCCGAGCATGGCCGTGCACAACAAGGCCGTGGCCGGGCGCATCCACGCGGCGCGGTACCAGCCCTGGCCGTCGAAGCACAGGATGAAGGTCAGCAGGTACAGCGACAACGGCAGCACCCACAGGAAGGGGATGGAGGCGACGTTCTGCGTGATGTGGGTGGTGCTGGCCAGCAACATCACCGAGCCCAGCGCCGACAGCAACAACCACAGCCCCTGGCGTGCCCAAGTGGGCGCGGCCTCGGTCGGGGTGGCGGTGCTGTCCTGGGCGATGGGTTGTGCCATCGCGGCCTGGGGTGTGCCCCCGACCGCGGACCCATCGGAGGAGCCGGCCGCCGCGCGCGCCCCGGCCCAGGCCGACAGCACCGCCAGCAGCGCGAACAGGCCGTAAGCCGCACTCCAGCCCCAGGATTGCACGCGGGCGCTGGTCAGGGGTTCGATCAGTGGGGGGTAGGCCATCAGGGCGCTCATCGAGGCCACGTTGCTCAGGGCATACAGCCGGTAGACGCGCTCGCCGGCGTAGCGGCGCGCAAACCAGGCCTGCACCAGCGGCCCCGTGGTGGACAGCATGAGGTAGGGCAGACCGATGGTCAGTGCCAGCAGGCCCAGGATGCGCAGCGTCGGGTCCGACCCATCCACCGGCTTGAGCGCTTCGCTGGGCACGATGGGCAGCACCGCCAGGCTCAGCAGCAGCAGCGAGGTGTGCACCACGGCCTGCCGCCGCGGGGCCACCTTGCGCACCATCGTGTCGGCGTAGAAGTAACCCGCCAGCAGCGTGAACTGGAAGAACACCATGCAAGTGGTCCACACCGCAGCCGACCCGCCGAACCAGGGCAGGATCTGCTTGGCGATGATGGGCTGCACCAGGAACAGCAGGAACGCCGACAGGGCGATGGTGGAGGCAAACAGCGTCATGCGCAGGGTCTCGAGGTCAGCGGTCGGTGTGGATCTGCTCGCCGATCAGGCCGCGCGGCCGCCACAGCAGCATCACCGCGATCAGCACCCCGATCAGCACCACCTGCAGGGCTGCAGCCCGTGCCTGCTCCGAAGGGGGGATGAAGCCGCGCAACAAGGTACCGGCGGCGGCCCAGAAGCCCCACACCACGAAGGCCCCGAGCACGGCGCCGCGGTGGTTGCCCGAGCCGCCGACGATCAGCATGGCCCAGATCTGGAAAGTGAGGATGGGCAGGAAGTCTTCTGGCGCGATGTATCCCACGAAGTGCGCGTACACCGCCCCCCCCAGACCCATGAACATGCTGCCGATGACGAAGCTCTGCAGCCGGAACACGAAGGCGCGCTTGCCCAGCGATGCCGCCGCGCCTTCGTCCTCGCGGATGGCGCGCAGCACCCGGCCCCAGGGGCTGCGCGTGAGGGTCTGAAGCCCGGCGTAGACGGCCAGCAGCAGCGCGCCCACCAGCCCCAAGTAGGCCAGCGTCCATGGCGTGCCGGTGCCCAGCCAGCCCTGCAGCGGCTTGGGGATGAACTGCACACCGAAGGTGCCGCCCGTGAGCCACTGCGCGTTGGTGGCCACCAGCTGAATGGTGACGGCGATGCCGAAGGTGGTGATGGCCAGGTAGTCGCTGCGCAGGCGCAAGGCCACCAGGCCCACCGCCAGCCCGGCCAGGCCTGAGGTGCCCATGGCCGCCACCCAGCCCGCCGCCACCGGCCAGCCCAGGCCGAGGGCGCGGTCGGCCGTGGCCGGGGTGGTCAGCAGGGCCGAGGTGTAGGCGCCCACGGCCACGAAGCCGGCCACGCCCACGTTGAACAGCCCCGTGAAGCCCCACTGCAGGTTCAGGCCCAGCACGATGATGGCGAAGGTGGCGGCGAAGACGAGGAAGAAGCTGCCGTAGGACAGCCAGCCGGACAGAGTGCTCAGCAAGTCGGTCATCACCGCCCCTCCTGCGGCTCGCCGAACAGCCCGTTGGGCTTGACCAGCAGGATGGCGATCAGCACCGCGAAGGCCGCCGCGGCGCGGTACTCCGCGCCCACGATGTGCACCGAAGCGCTCTCGGCCAGGCCCACGATCAGGCCGCCCAGCACGGCGCCGCCCACCGACCCGATGCCGCCCAGGATGACGGCGGCAAACAGCGGCAGCAGCAGGTCCAGGCCGAGGGTGGGGCGCAACTGCACGGTCAAGCCGGCAAACACGCCCGCCACGGCTGCCAGCACGCCGCCGATCACCCAGGTGGCGCGCAGCACGCGCTCCGGGTCGATGCCGGCCACGCGGGCGAGCTGCGGGTTCATCGAGGTGGCGCGCATGGCCCGGCCCAGGGTGCTGAACTTGAGGAACAGGTGCACGCCCAGCACGGTCACCGTGGTCAGGGCCAGCACCAGCAATTGGTCGGGCGTCATGCGCATGCCGCCGGCGATGCTGCGCGGCACCAGGGCCACGGCGATCTGCAGGTCCTGCGAGTAGTACTGCGGCACGCCGCCGTAGAAGAACAGCAGCAGGTTGCGCAGCGCCAGGGCCGCGCCGAAGCTGGCGATCACCAGCGTGATGGCACCCTGCCGGCGCAGGCGCTTGAACAGCGCGGTGTCCAGCGCCAGGATCAGCAGGGCCGTGAGCGCCGCTGCACCGGCCATCGCGGCCAGCAGCGGCCAGCCGAAGCTGAAGGGCCCGATCTTGACAGCCGCCGCACCGCCCACCGCGGAGAACACCGACAACAGCGTCAACGCGAAGTACGCGCCCCAGGCCAGCAGCTCGCCATGGCCGAAGTTGGAAAAGCGCAGGATGGAGAAGGTCAGGCTCAGGCCGATGGCGCCCAGCGACACCACCGAGCCGATGATCAGGCCGTCGGCAATGATCTGCAGCATCAGTGACCCTCCCTGACGGCATCCACGGCCTGGCCCGCACCCGCATGGCGGCCCAGGTACAGCGCGGCCATGCGTTCGTCGGCCAGCAGTTCGGCGCAGGGGGCCACCACGCGCTCGCAGCCCTCCACCAGCACGGCGGCTCGGTCGGCTAGGGCCAGCGCGGCCTTGACGTTCTGCTCCACCAGCAGCACCGTCACCCCCGAGGCCCGCACCTCGCGCAACTTGGCGAAGACCTCGCCCACCAGCTTGGGGCTCAGGCCCGCCGAGGGCTCGTCCAGGATCAGCAAGCGCGGCTGCGCGATCAAGGCGCGCGCCACGGCCAGCATCTGGCGCTGTCCACCCGACAGGCGCCCGGCATCCAGGGCACGCTGGCGCGCCAGGTCCGGGAACATCGCGTACACCGGCTCCAGGCGCTGCGCCCGCTGCGCGCCCCGGGCCTTCAGCAGCGAGGCCGCCAGCTCCAGGTTCTCGGCAATGGTGAGGTTCGCAAACACGTTCTCGGTCTGCGGCACGAAGGCCAGGCCTTCGAACACCATGCGGTGGGCGGGCACGCGGGTGATGTCCTGCCCCAGCAGCAGCACGCGGCCGGCGCTCACCGGCACCAGGCCGGCCACGGCCTTGACCAGGGTGGACTTGCCCGCCCCGTTGGGGCCCAGCACGGCGACGATCTCGCCTTGCGCCACGCTCAGGCTGGCACCGCGCACGATGGGCAGGCCGGGGTCGTAGCCGGCCTCCAGGGCTTCGATCTGCAGCGCCGGCACGGTCACGGGACGACCCTCCGCGCTTCGCACGCCGGGATGAGCGCTGGGGAGCGGCCCGGCGCGCTCATGCGCCATCCCCCAGGTAGGCCTGCACCACGCGCTCGTCGCGCAGCACGGCGTCGGCCGGCCCTTGCGCCAGCATGCGGCCCTGGGCCATCACCATCACCGGGTTGCACAGCGTGGCCACCAGGTCCATGTTGTGCTCGATCACGAGAAAGGTCACGCCCTGGCGGTTGAGCTCGGCCACCCGGTCGACGATCTGGTCCAGCAGCGCCGGGTTGACGCCGGCGCCGGGCTCGTCCAGCAGCACCAGCTTGGGCTCGGCCACCATCACGCGGGCCAGTTCCAGCAGCTTGCGCTGACCGCCCGACAGCACCCGCGCGGGCTCGGCCGCCAGTGCCGACAGGCCCACGAAGTCCAGCCAGTGCCGCGCGGCGGCCTGTACCGCCCGCTCCTGCTGCGCCACGGCGCGCGGACGCAGCCAGTTGGCCCAGAAGCGCTCGCCCAGTTGGCCCCGGGGTGCGAGCATCACGTTGTCCAGCACCGACATCTCGGGAAAGGGGCGCGGGATCTGGAAGGTGCGGGCGAGGCCTGCGGCGAAAACGCGGTCAGGCGAGGCGCCGGTGATGTCGCGGCCATCCAGCTTCACCTGCCCGGACGTGGGTTGGAGCGCGCCGGCCAGGCAGTTGAACAGTGTGGTCTTGCCCGCGCCATTGGGCCCGACCAGGCCGCCAATGGCCCCGCGGGCAAGGGTAAACGAGAAGGCGTCGACGGCCCGGTGGCCGCCAAAGCTTTTGGTAACCTCCCTCGCAGTCAGAAAGCCGTCATCCTTCATGGCGGCGCGCAGAATAACCGAGGGTTCACTTGACACCAGATACGGCGGGCATTCCAGGCTCCGCGCCCGCGATGGACCGCACGGCCGGCGAGCCGGCTGCAGGGACTCAATCGGCCCGCACGGCGGCGCCTGCAGTCCCTGAGGCGGTGGACGACCGCTTCGAACTCTTCGACCTGCGCGTTGAAGTGGTGGCGCCCGAGGGCGTGCCCATCCAGTGCAACGCCCGCGTGGGCGACTGGTTCGAGGTGCGCGGCGAACTGCTGCACTTCCCGCCCGGGCAGCCTTTCTCGATGTACTCGCTGGCCGCGCTGCTGCCGCTTTTGCCGGCCAAGCAGCGCCCCACCCACCCGAACGACTGGATGAGCACCGACGCCGAGGTGGCCTGCCCCGATCCCCACTGCCCGACGCGCTTTCGCATCACGCGCCTGGGGCGGCGTGTCTTCAGCCATGCGCAGACCACGGCGGTGCCCTTGCCCATTGCGGCCGGGGGCTCGGCATGAGCAGCGTCTTCAGCCCTGCGGCGACAGGCGAGCGCGCCGCGGTGCAGACGGTGGAACTGGCCCCGGGCTACCGCATCCCGCGCGTCATCCGCGGCGGCTGGCAACTGGCGGGCGACCACGGTCCGGTGGACCGGGCACGCGCGGTGCAGGAGATCGGCGCTTTCGTGGATGCCGGGCTGAACACCGTGGACGGAGCCGACATCTACACCGGTGTGGAGGCGCTGTACGGCGAGTTCAACGCGCAGCGCCGTGCCGCGGGGCAAGCGCTGCTGCAGGTGCACACCAAGTTCGTGCCCGACTACGACGACCTGGCCCGCGTGGATGCGGCCTACGCCCGGCGCATCGTGCAGCGGTCGCTGCAGCGGCTGAACGCAGAGCGGCTGGACCTCGTGCAGTTCCACTGGTGGGATTACCGCGTGCCCGGTCTGGTGCAGGCCGCGCTGGCCTTGCGCGAGCTGCAGCGCGAGGGCCTGATCGCCCACCTGGGCGGCACCAACTTCGACAGCGCGCACACGCTGGACATGCTGGAGGCCGGCGTACCGCTGGTCAGCATGCAGGTGCAGTACTCCCTGCTGGACCGCAGGCCGGCCCACGCGCTGGCCGCCGCGGGCGCGCGCCACGGCATGCAACTGCTGTGCTACGGCACGCTGGCAGGCGGCTTCTTCTCCGAGCGCTGGCTGGGCCAGCCCGACCCCGGTGACAGCCTGAGCAACCGCTCGCTCATCAAGTACCGGCTGGTGATCGAAGACTTTGGCGGCTGGGCGGCCTTCCAGCGCCTGCTGCAGGCGCTGAAGGCAATAGCCGACCGTCACGGCGTGCGCATCGCCACGGTGGCCACGCGCTGGGTGCTCGACCAGCCAGGCGTGGCCGCGGCCATCGTGGGCGCCCGCTATGCCGATCACCTGGGTGACACGCTGGCGGTGTTCGGGCTGCAGCTCGACGCCCAGGACCACGCCCTGCTGGCGCCGCTGCTGGCCGCCCACCCCGGCCCCGAGGGCGACACCTACACGCTGGAACGCGACAAGACCGGCCGCCACGGCCGCATCATGAAATACAACCTCAACAAGTCCTGATTTTTCACCGAGTCCCTTTCCCCTCAAGGAGTTCTGACCATGCGCCTCGTTCTCACTTCCACCGCCCTGGCCCTGGCGGCCAGCCTGGCCCCGCTGTCGGCCTCTGCACAGGCACCGTCGTGCACCCACAACGTGGGCATGGTGGTGTCGCTGACGGGCGCTGCCGGCCGCTTCGGGCAGGCCGCCTCCAAGTCGGTGGAGCTCGCCTTCGGTGAGCTGAACAAGGCCGCCGGGGCGCAAGGCATCGCCGGCTGCCGACTGGCTTTCGAGGTGCGCGACGCGCAGAGCCAGGGCGCCGTGGCCGTGGACCAGGCCCGCCAGCTGGTGGACCTGAAGAAGGTGCCCGCCATCATCGGCGGCATCATCAGCTCGGTGTCCATCCCGGTGGTGACGTCCGTCACCGCGCCGGCCGGCGTGGTGCAGATCTCGCCCGCCTCCACCTCGCCCACCCTCACGCGTCTGGCCAACGAGGGCACGACCAAGGGCTGGTTCTTCCGCACCATCACCAGTGATGCGCTGCAGGGCACGGCCGCCGCCAAGTACGCCATGGACCAGGGCATGCGGACCCTGACCATCATCCATGTCAACAACGACTTTGGCGTGAACATGCTGGCCGAGTTCCGCAAGGCGTACGAGGCGCTGGGCGGCAAGATCCTGAGCGTGACGCCGTACAACGCGCAGCAGCCGTCGTATGCCGCCGAGGTGACCAACGCGCTCAAGAGCGACCCGCCGGCGCTGTACTTCATCGGCTACCCCGGTGACGGCACCACCATCGTGCGCACCTGGATCCAGCAGGGCGGGCCGCAGCGCTTCCTGCTCAACGACGGCATGAACGCGGCCGACTTCATCAAGGGCGTCGGCCCGCAGTTCCTGAACAACGCCTTCGGCACGTCTTCCGGCACCACGCGCACCCCCTCCACCGAGTTCTTTGCCTCGGCCTACCCGGCCATGAGCGGCGGCTTCGATGCCGGCGCACCGGCGGCCGACCGCGCCTTTGATGCCGGCGCCATCCTGGGCCTGGCCATCGCCCAGGCCGGCAAGTTCGATGCCGCCTCCATTCGCGATGCCATTCGCAAGGTCACCGATCCGGGCGGCGAAGTGGTGCACGCCGGCCCCCAGGGCTTTGCGCGCGCGCTGCAACTCATCCGCGAGAAGAAGCCGGTGCGCTACGTGGGCGTGATCGGCCCGGTGCAGTTCGACCGCAACGGCGACATCGTCGGCCCCTTCCGCACCTGGAAGATCACCAACGGCGAGGTCACCACCGTGGGCCAGATGTCGATGGAAGACGTGCAGGCCGTGCAGGCACGCTTGCCGCGTTGAGCCCCGACCGACGCTCCCGCCCCGAACGCACCCTGCTGGCGCCGGGGCTGGAGATCCCGCGCGTGGTCACCGGTTTGTGGCAGGTGGCCGACATGGAACGCGGCGGCACGCTTCTGGACGCGCAGCAGGGCGCCGCCGCCCTGGCCGGCTATGCCGCGGCCGGCTTCGATGCCTTCGACATGGCCGACCATTACGGATCGGCCGAGGTCATCACGGGCACGCTGCTGGCTTCGCCGCGGGGCCAGGGTGTACGCGCCTTCACCAAGTGGTGCCCGCCGCCCGGGCCGATGACGGCGGCCGTGGTGCGTGAGGGTATTGAACGTGCCCTGCAGCGGCTGCGCGTGGACCGCATAGACCTGATGCAGTTCCATTGGTGGACTTTCGAGCACCCCGGCTGGTTGGACGCGATGGGGGAACTGGCCCGGCTGCGCGAGGAAGGCCTGATCGCCCACCTGGGCTTGACCAACTTCGACACCGCGCACCTGCGCGTGCTGCTGGCCGAAGGCATTCCGGTGGCGAGCAACCAGGTGTGCATCTCTCTGCTGGACCGCCGCGCCACCGAGGAAATGTCCGCCCTGTGCCTGCAGCACGGCGTGCGCCTGCTGGCGTATGGCACGCTGGGCGGCGGCTTCCTGACCGACCGTTGGGTGGGGGCAGCTGAGCCCGACGAAGTGGCCGACTGGAGCAAGATGAAGTACCAGCGCTTCATCCACGCCATCGGCGGCTGGGGGGCGCTGCAGCAGGTGCTGGCCGCCGCCCGCCAGGTGGCCGACCGGCATGGCGTGTCGGTGGCCAACGTCGCCACGCGCTGGGTGCTGGAGCAGCCGGCCGTGGCCGCCGTGATCGTGGGCGCCCGCCTGGGCGAGCGTGAGCACCGGGCCGACAACCTGCAACTCTTCTCCTTTGCGCTGGACGATGAAGACCGGGCGCTGCTGAGCGCAGCTTTCGCCGCCACCACGCGCATCCCGGGCGACTGCGGTGACGAGTACCGCCGGCCGCCTTTCCTCACCGCCTCAGGTGACCTCAGCCACCACCTCGCCGCCCTGCCACCGGTGTGGCCGCGCCATGCCGTACCCGGCCACCCCGACCGTTGGCGCGTGGACAGCGGCAGCGTGTGGGAGCCGCTGGCGGGCTATGCGCGTGCGGTGCGCAGCGGCCGGCGCATCCTCGTCAGCGGCACCACCGCCACGCACGGCAGCGGCCGCCTGGTGGGCCGGGGCGACGCCGCGGCGCAGACGGTCTACATCCTGGACAAGATCGCCGCCAGCATCACCGCGCTCGGCGGCAAGCTGGAAGACGTGCTGCGCACCCGCGTCTACCTGGCGGACGTGGCCGACTGGGAGGCCGTGTCTCGCGTGCACGGTCGCTACTTCGGCGAGATATGCCCGGCCAACACCCTGCTGCAGGTGGGCGCGCTGGTAGGCGACGGCTACCGCGTGGAGATCGAGGCCGAGGCGGAGGTGGCGGGCTGAGCGAGCCACGTCAAGCCGAAGCCCCGGCCTACCGGCGCGCCCGTCCCGTTGGGATCCGCCAGCTCAGCCCTGCAGCGCCTGTACCACCACCTCCCCAATGGCCAGCGAAGCCGTCAGCCCGGGCGATTCGATGCCCAGCAGGTTCACCAGCCCGGGCACGCCGTGCTGCGCCGGGCCGTCGATGCGGAAGTCCAGGTTGGGGGCCTCGGGCCCGGCGAGCTTGGGGCGGATGCCGGCGTAGCCCGATTGCAGCGCGCCGTCGGGCAGGGCGGGCCAGTAGCGCCGCACCTCGGCGTAGAAGGCGTCGGCTCGCCGCGGGTCCACGGTGTAGTCGATCGCGTCCACCCACTGCACGTCCGGGCCGAAACGGGCCTGGCCCTGCAGGTCCAGCGTCAGGTGCACGCCCAGCCCGCCGGGTTGCGGCACGGGGTAGATCAGGCGTTGAAAGCGCGGCCGGCCTGACAGCGTGAAGTAGTGGCCCCGTGCGTAATGGGCGCGCGGCACGTGGCGGGCGTCCAGCCCCTCGATGCAGGCCGCCAGGTCGGGGGCGTGCAGTCCGGCGGCGTTGATGAGGGTGCGGGCGTGCCAGGTGGTGGTGGAACTGCGATGGGCGTCGGGGCCTGAAGCACCGCGGATACCCGCATGTGCAGCACCCCGCTCTACAGCCCTCGGATCCGATGGGGGTCCAGCGGAGCCTGCGCGCCCTGCATCTTCCTCCAGCGTCTGCACCTCGATCTCGAACCCGTCACTCACCACGCGGGCCCGGGCCACGCGGGAGTGGAAGGCGAAGACGGCCCCGGCGTGCTCGGCGTCGCCCTGCAGCGCCAGCATGAAGGCGTGCGAGTCGATGATGCCGGTGGACGGCGAGAGCAGGGCGCCCACGCATTCGATTTCGGGCTCCAGCGCCTGCGCCTCCTGGCGGCTCAGCGGTGTGAGATCGCTCACGCCGTTCGCGGCGGCCTTGGCGCGGATGTCGGCCAGCGTGGCGAGTTGGGCCGCCTCGGTGGCGACGATCAACTTGCCGCAGCCCCGGTGCGGCACGCCGCGCTCGGCGCAGTAGGCGTACAGCGCCTGTTTGCCCTGTACGCACAGTCGCGCCTTGAGTGAACCCTTGGGGTAGTAGATGCCGGCGTGGATGACCTCGCTGTTGCGCGAACTGGTCTCGGTGCCGATGCCTTCGGCTGCCTCCAGCACCACCACCTCGCGCCCTGCCTGAGCCAGTGCACGCGCCACCGCCAGGCCCACCACGCCCGCGCCCACCACCACACAGTCCAGGCTCTCGTCCATGGATTGATTTTGCCCACGCCTGGCCGGCTGCCGTTCACACATCTTTACCGCGGGCGCAAGGAGCCGACACTCAAGGCGCGCAACATCCCTTCATCGCCAACCGTTCCTGAAGGGACCACCATGAACCGCAACCTCTTGTCTTCGATGCCCCTCTTGCGCAGCACTGCAGGCGGGCTGCCTCGCTTTCTCCTGTCCACTCTGCTGGTGGGTGCTGCGGCCTTCTCGGCGCTTGCCGTGCACGCCCAGCCCATGCCCCCTGCCGGCTCCGGAGGCCCCGGCGGCGCGGGCGCTCACCGCCACGCGATGATGAGTGGTGAGCACGGCCACCACGGTGGCGGCATGGACATGAAGTGGTCCGGCCGGATGCTGGAGGCCGTCAAGGCCACGCCGGAACAGCGCTCACAGATCCAGAAGATCATGGAAGGTGCCCGCACCGACCTGCAGGCCCAGCGCGAGGCCGGCAAGACCCTGCGGGGTCAGCTCATGCAGACCATGGCCCAGCCCAACATCGATGCGAATGCCGTGGAGCAGGTGCGGCAGAAGATGCTCGCCCAGCACGACCAGGCCAGCAAGCGGCGCTTGCAGGCCATGGTGGATGCGGCGAAGGTGCTGACGCCTGAGCAACGCAAGCAACTGGCCGAGCGCATGAGCCAGCGGGGTGACATGATGGAGCGCCACCACCGCGAGCGTCGGGCCCTGGAAGCGCCCAAGTCCTGAACAAGCAAGGCTCCAGCGGACTGGCCGCCTGGACCTGATGCCGAACAGGCGCCTGCAGCCTCTTGACGCCTGCAACCTTTCCTCCTCGAGCCCCCTGACGGGGGCCTTGGCCCCGGCAGTCCGCTGCCGGGGCTCTTTTGCGTGTGGCGGGCTGCGAGACCGGCCCGCCTCTGCGAACATCGCCCCTGCCGGATGAGAACCCGCCATGCCCTCCCACCTGCTGCTCATTGACGATGACACCCGCCTGACCACCCTGGTGGGGGACTACCTGCGTGGTCACGGCTTCGAGGTGGACAGTGCCGGCTCGCTCAAGGCCGGGCGTGACCTGCTGCGCCATGGCAGCTACGACGCGCTGCTGCTGGACCTGATGCTGCCCGATGGCGATGGGCTGGACCTGACCCGGGAACTGCGTGCCGAGCCGCGTACGCGCCGCCTGCCGCTGCTGATGCTGACGGCCCGCGGTGAGCCCATGGACCGCATCGTGGGCCTGGAGATCGGCGCCGACGACTACCTGCCCAAGCCCTTCGAGCCGCGCGAGCTGCTGGCTCGGCTCAAGGCCTTGCTGCGCCGCTCGGCGCCCGAGGCCTCGGCCGAGGACCAGCTCGAGTTTGGCCGCCTCGTCATCGACCTGGCCGCCCGCCAGGCCCGGCTGGCCGGCCAGCCGTGCGACCTCACGGCCCACCAGTTCGACCTGCTGGTGGTGCTGGCGCGCGCTGCCGGCCGCGTGCTCACGCGTGACCAGATCATGGATGCCCTCAAGGGCCACCCGCTGGACGCCTTCGACCGCAGCATCGATGTCCACATCTCGCGCATCCGCGCCGTGATCGAGGACGATCCGCGCCAGCCGCGGCGCGTGCTCACCGTGCGCGGCACGGGGTATGTGTTCGCCCGCAAGCAGGACCAGGCCGAGGGTTGATCAGGCTGGCTGACGCCCCGATCCCTCCGGCCCTCGCCTGCGCTGCTCACCCTGCCCCGTCGCGGCCATGAAGTCCCTGTACCTGCGCATCTGGCTCACCGTGCTGGCGGCGCTGAGCTTGTTCGCGCTGGCTTCGGGCTGGCTGGTGCAACGCCACATGACGCAGGAACGTGAGCGTTTCGAGGCCGTGGCCCACAGCCGCGCCGAGGCCTGGGCCGACTTGCTGGAACGCTCGCTGCCCCCGGCCCATGCACCCCCCGAGCAGCAGGTGGCGGCCTTGTCCGAGTGGTCGCAGCGCCTGCGCCTGCCGCTGGCCCTGGACGACGCGGCGGGTCAGCGCATCGGTGTGTCCGAGTCCTGGGCGCGGCGCGAGGCGGAAGGGGTGCCCATCGCGCGCCGGGGACTGCCCGTACGGCTGGATGACGGCCGCACCTTGTGGATTGCCCGCTTCGGCGGCATGCGGCGTCCAGGCGCAGGGATGGGTGAGCGGCCCGGCATGGGCCGGGAAGGCCCTCCGCCCAGCCCCTGGTGGGAGGCGCCCCGCATCTTCGGACTGCCCGGTCTGCCCGGTCTGCCGGGGCTGCCTGGCCTGGGTGCCTTGTCCGAAGGCGCGGTCGTGCTGGCGCTGGTGGTGCTGTTGTTCCTGGCCGTGGCCGCGGGGGCCTGGCCTGTGGTGCGCCGCCTGACGCGCCGCCTGGAGGCCCTGAAGCAGGGCATGGAGGCCTTTGGCGCCGGCGCGCTGCACCTGCGGGTGGCCGAGGACGGCCGCGACGAGGTGGCCGCGGTGGCCGCCAGCTTCAACCGGGCGGCGGCCCGCGTGGAGACGCTGGTGCGTTCCCACCAGAGCCTGCTGGGCAATGCCAGCCACGAGCTGCGCTCGCCGCTGGCGCGCCTGAAGATGGCGGTGTCGATGCTGGAGGACGCTGCCCCGGCCCAGCGCGAACGGCTGCGCCAGGAGATCCACGCGAACATCGGCGAACTCGACGCGCTGGTGGAAGAGGTGTTGCTGGCCAGCCGGCTGGATGCTGCGCAGGACGCGTTGCAGAAAGAGCCGGTGGACCTGCTCGCGCTGGCGGCCGAGGAAGCCGCCCGCGTGCAGGCCACGGTCGAAGCCCAGGGTCTGGACAAGGCCGGTGCCCCAGAGGGCGCAGGACCCAGCCTCGTCGTCAGAGGTGACGAGCGGCTGCTGCGCCGCGCCGTGCGCAACCTGCTGGAGAACGCCCGCCGCTACGCCGGCGACGACGTGCAGGTCGTGGTGCGGCCTGCCGTTCTGGCGGGGCCTGCAGGGGGCCATCCGGGCCATCCGGGCCATGTCGAACTTCGCGTGTGCGACCGCGGGCCCGGTGTACCCGAGGCCTGGCGCGAGCGCATCTTCGAGCCCTTCCTGCGCCTGCCCGGGCATGCGGAGCACGAGGGCGGCGTGGGCCTGGGCCTGTCACTCGTGCGGCTGATTGCCACGCGCCACGGCGGACAGGTGCGCTGCGAGCCGCGCGAAGGCGGCGGCAGTTGCTTCAACCTGACCCTGCCGGTGTGACACCCGGTACGACGCCGGCCTCGCGCGACATGCGCCGCAGCACCCAGGCCATGTAGGCGCACAGCGCCACCGCCGCCACCACCAGGCCGGCAGTGGCGCTCATCCAGAACCCCCGAGCGCCCTGCAGGGACGCGGGAACCGCGCCCGTCAGGTTGAAGGCCAGCACGAAGCCACCGCCCAGCCCGATGCCCCACAGCGCCAGGGCGTACACCACCAGCGGCACGGTGGCGATGCGCCAGGCGCGTAGCACGAAGGCGGCCACCGTTTGCGCCGCGTCGACGAAGTGGAACAGCGCCACCCAGGCGATGAGCGGCAGCGCCGCGGCTGCCACGGCAGCGTCGTTGGTGTACAGGCTGACGATGGTGCTGTCCAACAGCGACACGCTGCCGCCCAGCAGCGCGGCCACCGCGCAGCCCAGCGCCAGCCCGTGCCAGGCCAGGCGGCGGGCCCCCAGCGCATCGCGTGCGCCCACGCGCTGCGACACCAGCGTGGTGCAGGCGCTGGCGATGGCCAGCGGCACCATGAACATCAGCGTCACCAGGTTCATGGCGATCTGGTGGCCGGCCACGGGCGTGGTGCCCAGCCGGGCGATGAAGATCGCCATGAAGCTGAAGCCGCTGACCTCGATCAGGATGGCGGCGCCCATGGGCAGACCCAGCCGGAGGTGGGCGCCCAGCGACTTGCGCTCGGGCGCGTCCAGCCCCCGGCCATGCAGTTCGAAGGGGGCGTAGAAAGGGTCGCGTCGCAGCACCAGCCAGGCGATCAGCGCCTGCGTCCACATCGCCAGGCCGGTGGCGATGGCACAACCGAGCACCCCCAACGGCGGGATGCCCAGCGCCGGCACGCCCCACACCAGGGCCACCGACAGCGGCACCTTCAGCGCCAGGCCCGTCACCTGGATCAGCATCACCGCCTTGGGGCGCGACACCGCGGTGTTGAAGCCGCGGTACACCGTGAACATGAGTGACGCTGGCAGCGAGAAGGCCAGCACCAGCAGGTAGCCGCGCACCTTCTCGGCCACTTCGGGTGTGGCTTTTGACAGCGCCAGGAAGGGATAGGGGAAGGCCAGCAGGAGACTGCCCGCCACCGACAGCCCCAACGCCACCCACACGGCCTGGTGCGCCTGCCGGCCCGCTTGGGCGTCCTGGCCCGCGCCGAAGAGTTGGCCCACGATGGGGCTGATGGCCATCACCACGCCCATGAAGCCGATGAACACGGTGAGGTAGGCCGAGGCACCGATGGCCAGCGCCGCCAGATCCACCGCGGCGTATCGGGCCACCAGCAGCGTGTCGATGGTGCTGAAGGCCAGCACCGACAGCTGGCCGATCAGCACCGGCCAGGCGAGGTGAGCGATGCGCCGTGCGCTGTCGGCCAGTGAGCCCTGGTTCAAGCCCTGATTCGGGTTCTCGCCCGGGCTCTTGTCCTGGGGGTCTCTCAACCCGGCGTTCAAGCCTTCTCCGACGCAGCCTGGGGCTCCAGCGTCTGTGGCGCCGGGTGGTCGATGCCGGTGGCCTTCTGGGCGCGCTCGGCATAGCGGTTGAAGCGCCAGGCGCGGTTCTCCTGGACGATGCGCCGCCACACGGTGCGCTTGTCCCCCGGGCTGAACGCGGTCCAGTGCTGCACCTCGTCGAAGGTGCGGCCACAGCCCTTGCATTCCGCGTCGCCCTGGCTGGTGGAGCAGATGGCGATACAGGGGGCGTCGGGCGTGGTCTCGTACCACTGCAGCCAGGCCCGGTGGGCCTTGGCTGGCATGGTGGCCTCGTCGCACTCGGTCTCGCGGTAGTACACCAGCAGCGCATACACCTCGGCCAGGGCGCGCACTTCGGCGCAGGCCGTCACACCGTCAGGCGAAGGCGAGCGTTCGCGCCAGTGGTTGATGGCGCTTTCGATGTCGGTGATGTGGATGCTGGCCATGGCAGTGGGGGCGGGAGCATACCTTCACAGCGAGCTTGCGTGCGTTCCTAGCGTTGCGAGTGAGGCGGCCGGCTGTCGGGTAAGACTCAAGAATGCTGTATGAAAAAACAGTATTCTCGATCCTTTGCACGTTCCGTGTCCATGCCCGCCGCCTACGCCGAGCTGCACTGCCGCAGCAACTTCAGCTTCCTCACCGGCGCTTCGCACCCGGAAGAACTGGTGCAGCGCGCCCATGCGCTGGGCTATGCCGCGCTGGCCCTGACCGACGAATGCTCGCTGGCCGGGGTGGTGCGGGCTCATGCCGAGGCCCGGCGTGTCGGCCTGCACCTGATCGTGGGGGCGGAGATGCGCCTGTCGGCACAGGAAAGCAGCAAAACCTCGCCAGCTCAGGAGGCTGCGCGAGCCAGCGAACGCGCTCCCCTGCAGGCCGACCCCCCTCAGGCTCCGCCGCGCCTGGTGCTGCTGGCGCAGTCGCGCCGCGGCTACGGCAACCTGTCGCACTGGATCACGCTGGCGCGCCGGCGGGCGGGCAAGGGCGCCTATCTGGCGCATGCGGCCGACATCGAGGGCAAGGCCCCCAGCGCGCCCACGCTGGCCGGCCTGCCGGGCTGCGCCGCGCTGCTGGTGCCGCATCCGCTGCAGCCCTTCGAGACCGTGTTCGCCCACGCCATGTGGCTCAAGACCTGGTTCGGCCCGGAGCGCGCGTTCCTCGCGCTGGAGCGCTTGCTGGGCCCGCATGACGACGTGCTTCAGGACACCGTGGCGCGGGTGGCGCAGGCCACCGGCCTGGCGGTGGTGGCCGCGGGCGACGTGCTGATGCACGCCCGCTCGCGCAAACCGCTGCAGGACGTGCTCACCGCCACGCGCTTGCACCGGCCTGTGGCCGCCTGCGGCTACGGCCTTGAGCCGAATGCGGAAGCCCATCTGCGCTCGCGCGCCCGCCTCACCACCTTGTACCCCCCCGACGCCCTGGCCGCCACCGTGGCGCTGGCCGGGCAGTGCGCCTTCTCGCTGGACGAGCTGCGTTACGAGTACCCGCAGGAGATCGTGCCTGCCGGCCACACCCCCACGAGCTGGCTGCGAGTGCTGACCGAGGAAGGCGCCCTGCGGCGCTTTCCCGGCGGCGTGCCGTCTTCGGTGCGCGCCACGCTCGAACATGAGCTGGCGTTGATCGCGCAGCTGAAGTACGAGCCCTATTTCCTGACGGTGGCCGACATCGCCACCTGGGCGCGGGCGCAGGGCATCCTGTGCCAGGGCCGGGGCAGCGCGGCGAACTCGGCCGTGTGCTACTGCCTGCACGTCACCGAGGTGGACCCGGCGCGCATGAGCGTGCTGTTCGAGCGCTTCATCAGCGCCGAGCGCAACGAGCCGCCGGACATCGACATCGACTTCGAGCACCAGCGCCGCGAGGAGGTCATCCAGTACCTCTACCGCAAGTACGGCCGCCACCGCGCCGCGCTCACGGGCGTGGTCATCAGCTACCGGCCGCGCTCGGCCCTGCGCGACGTGGGCCGCGCGCTGGGCCTGGACCTGGACCGCATCGACGCGGTGGCCAAGTCCATGTCCTGGATCACCGACAGCGGCACGCCCGCCGGCCGCCGCCTGGACCCCGAGCGCCTGCGCGAGAACGGCTTCGATCCCGACACACCGCTGTGTCGGCTGTGGCTGGAACTCACCGAGGCGCTGATCGGCTTTCCGCGGCATTTGAGCCAGCATCCGGGCGGCTTCGTCATCGCGCGCGACGACCTGTCGCAACTGGTGCCGGTGGAGAACGCGGCGATGGAGGGCCGCAGCGTCATCCAGTGGGACAAGGACGATCTCGACGCCCTGGGCCTGATCAAGGTGGACATCCTGGCCCTGGGCACGCTGAGTGCGCTGCGCCGGGCGCTGACGCTGGTGGCGTTCAAGCAGGGCATGGTGGCGCCGCCGCCACTGCCGCCACTGCTGCCACTACCGCCGCCGCCCGGGGCCCAGCCTGCAGCTTGTGCGCTGCCTGCCTTCCGCCTGCAGGACATCCCGCCCGAGGACGCCGCCACCTACGCCATGCTCTCGCGCGGCGACAGCGTGGGCGTGTTCCAGGTGGAGAGCCGGGCGCAGATGAGCATGCTGCCGCGCCTGAAGCCGCAGACCTTCTACGACCTGGTGATCGAGGTGGCCATCGTGCGGCCCGGGCCCATCCAGGGCGGCATGGTCCACCCCTACCTGCGCCGGCGCAACGGCGAGGAGCCCGTCACCTACCCCAGCGACGAGGTGCGCCAGGCGCTGCAGCGCACGCTGGGCGTGCCCATCTTCCAGGAGCAGGTGATGCAACTGGCGATCCTGGCGGCCGACTTCACCCCCGGCGAGGCCGACCAGTTGCGCCGCGCCATGGCCGCCTGGAAGCGCAAAGGCGGGCTCGGGCCCTTCCACGAGCGCCTGGTGGGCCGCATGGTGGCCAAAGGCTACTCGCAGGACTATGCCGAGGCCATCTTCCGGCAGATCGAAGGCTTTGGTGAGTACGGCTTTCCGGAGAGCCATGCCGCCAGCTTCGCGCTGTTGGTTTACGCCAGCGCCTGGATCAAGTGCCACCACCCGGATGCCTTCCTGGCCGCGCTGCTCAACAGCCAGCCCATGGGCTTTTATGCCCCGGCGCAACTGGTGCGCGATGCGCAGGCCCACGGCGTGCAGGTGCGGCCGGTGGATGTGCACTGGAGCGGGTGGGAGACAAGGCTGGAAACGCGGCACGAGGGCGCAGAGGCCAGGCAAGGGGGACAACTGAAGGGTGTCGATGGTGGGCATGGTGGCGGGGCCAGCGACGGCAGCGGTGCATGCGGGCCTGGAGGCACGGATGCACCTTCCCGCCTGCTACCCGTGCGCCTGGGCCTGAGCCGGCTGCTGGGGCTGCCCGAGGCCGCGGCCCGGCGCATCGAGCAGGCGCGCGGCGGGAGGCCCGGCGAGCCGGGGTTCCACGCTTTCGACAGCCCCGAAGACCTGGCGCGGCGCGCGGGCCTGGATGCGCGGGAGCTGCAGTTGCTGGCCCAGGGCGACGCGCTGGCAGGTATCACCGGCCACCGCCATCAGGCGGCCTGGGCCGTGGCGGGCGTCGACACCCGGGCCACGGCGCTGTTGCAGAACACCCGCACGCACGAAGCCCAGGCCACGCTGGACACACCCGAGTTGCGCCTGGACACCCTGGCCGACTACCGTGCCACCGGCCTGTCGCTCAAGGCCCACCCGGTGGGGCTGCTGCGGCCCACGCTCAGCGGCTTCAAGGTGCAGCCTGCGGCCGTGCTGCGCGGCTATCCCCACGGCAGGCTGGCGCGGGCCAGCGGCCTGGTCACGCACCGCCAGCGGCCCGAGACCGCCAAGGGCGTGGTCTTCGTCACGCTGGAAGACGAGACCGGCCACGTCAATGTCATCGTCTGGCCGGCGGTGGCCCAGGCGCAGCGCAAGCCCTTGCTGGCCAGCCGCCTGCTCACGGTCTATGGCGTGTGGCAGTGCGAGGGCGAAGTGCGCCACCTGGTGGCCCGGCGCCTGGAGGACCACACCGCGCTGCTGGGTGGCCTGGCCACGCGCAGTCGGGACTTCCGCTGACAACTCGTCACCAGGGGCGGTGTGCCGCGCGACACAATCTGCACCTTGCTTACCGCGTGCTGCTGATCCGTACCATCCCCGTCATTCCCCCTGTCGCCATGCTCTTCCTGCTGTCCCCCGCCAAGACCTTGGACTACGACACCCCGGTGCGCCCGGCCGTGGCCAAGAAAGCCACCGACCCGCTGTTCATCAACCAGGCGGCCGAGTTGATCGACGTGTTGCGGCCCAAGACGCCCGCGCAGGTGGCTTCGCTCATGGAACTGTCCGATGCGCTGGCCACCTTGAACGTGGGCCGCTACGCCGCCTGGCAACCCGAGGCCACGCCCGACAACAGCAAGCCGGCGGTGCTGGCCTTCAACGGCGACGTGTACGAGGGCCTGGACGCCCACACGCTGTCCACGGCCGATCTGGCCTGGGCGCAGGAGCATCTGGTCATCCTTTCCGGCCTGTACGGCGCGCTGCGCCCGCTGGACCGTCTGCAGCCCTACCGCCTGGAGATGGGCACGGCGCTGACGAGCCCCCGGGGCAAGGACCTGTATGCCTTCTGGGGCGACGCCGTTGCCGAGTACCTGAGCCAGCGCCTGTCCCAGGACAAGAGCCCGGTTGTGGTCAACCTGGCCTCGCAGGAGTACGCCCGCGTGGCCTTGCGCCCGGCTTTGAAGGCCCGTGTGGTGGACTGCCAGTTCGAGGACTGGAAGGGCGGCCAGTACAAGATCATCAGCTTCTTCGCCAAGCGGGCGCGGGGGCTGATGGCGCGCTGGGCCATTGAACACAAGGCGCGCACCCCCAAGGCCTTGCAGGCCTTCAACGTGGAAGGCTATGCGCTGGACGCCGGCATCAGCACCGACAACCGCCTGGTCTTCAGGCGCCGGTTGGCCGACTGATCCACGCATCGAGCGGTTCTGCCGCAGGAGTCGACATGTCCACCACCACCCAGACGACCAGCACCACCACCCCCGTCCAGCAGGTCACCCCTGAGTTGCGGCGCTGGATCATTGCCCAGGCTGAGGTCGGCTGCCTGCCCGAGGACGTGGTCAAGGCCATGGTGGCCAGCGGCTGGCACGAGGACGTGGCGCTGGACGCGATGGAGCAGACCTTGCGCAACCACCTGGCCAGCCTGCGCGAGGCCGTGCCCGGCGGCGGCTCCAGCGTGCCGGAGCCGCAGATCGATGACGGGGCCAACGTCATCCTGGTGGATGGGCACCCGGTCAAGGTGGTGATGTCGTTGCGCCTGCCCCGCGTGGTGATCTTTGCGGACCTGCTCACGGCGCAGGAGTGCGACGGCCTGATGGCACAGGCCACCCCGCGTCTGGTGCGTTCAGAGACCGTGGACACCTCCACGGGCGGCAGCGAGGTGCACGCCGCGCGCACCAGCGACGGCATGTTCTTCGAGCGCGGAGAGACGCCGCTGATCGACCGCATCGAGCGGCGCATCGCCACCTTGCTCAACTGGCCGCTGGACCACGGCGAAGGCCTGCAGATCCTGCGCTACCGGCCTGGGGCCCAGTACAAGCCCCACAACGACTATTTCGACCCCGAACAGCCGGGCACGCCCAAGATCGTGGAGCGCGGCGGCCAGCGCGTGGGCACGCTGGTGATGTACCTGAACACGCCGCAGCAAGGAGGTGCCACCGTCTTCCCTGATGCCGGTCTGGAGGTGGCCCCGGTGCGCGGCAGCGCGGTCTTCTTCAGCTACGACCGGCCCCATGCCATCACCAAGACACTGCATGGGGGAGCTCCCGTGCTGGCGGGGGAGAAGTGGGTGGCCACCAAGTGGCTGCGCCAGGGTGTGTTTGTGTAAGTTCGGTCAAGACGGGTTCTGGGACACTGCAGGGTGTCAACGATGTCCTGTCCAGCGCGTTGAATGTACAGGCGGCTCCGCATCGGGGCGGTCAAATCCAGAGGGTCCACCATGAAGTCCATCATCGCTTTGTTCGCCGCGGTCGCCTTCTCCGCCGGCGCGTTCGCTCAGGCAGCAGCGCCCGCAGCGCCTGCGCCCGTACCTGCTCCTGCAGCGGTGCCCGCAGCCAAGGCCGAGAAGAAGGCAGAGGCGAAGGCTGAGAAGAAGACAGAAAAGAAGGCTGAAAAGAAGGCCGCCAAGAAGTCCAGCAAGAAGGTCGCCAAGAAGCCGGCCAAGAAGGCTGCTGACAAGCCCGCGGCCTGAGCCTTCCTGGGGCCTATGCCCCTGGCGGCAAACCCTCCCGCACCCAGCGGGTGCGCACCCGACGCCGGTTCATCGAACCGGCGTCTTCGCTTCAGGCCTCCACGGTGGCCCCATGCGAGGCTACATGCACGGCCCAGCCCAGTTCCTCCTGGATCCGCAGGCGCAGCGCGTCGCTGGCTGCGGGGTCACCGTGCACCACGAAGGTCTGGCGGGGCGGCTTTCGAAAGCTGCGCAACCAGGCCAGGAGCTCTTCGCTGTCGGCGTGCCCTGAGAACCCCGCCAGGTGCGACACCGTGGCGCGCACGGGCACGTACTCCCCGTGGATCTTCACCTCGGGCGCGCCGTCCACCAGCCGGGCCCCGCGGCTGCCGGCCACCTGAAAACCCGCGAACACGATGTGATGCCTGAGCTCTGGCGCCATGGCCTTGAGGTGGTGCAGCACACGCCCGCCCGTGGCCATGCCGCTGGCCGAGACGATCACGGCGGGGTAGCGCAGTTGAGACAGGCGCATCGACTCCTGCGGTGTCTTCGTCACCCGCACGCCCTGCAGCAGGTCGCGCGCCTCGCTGTCCTGGATGCGCATCAGCGCACGGTGGCGCCAGTACAGCTCGGTGGCCTGCGTGGCCATGGGGCTGTCCAGGAACACCGGCAACTCGCGCGGAATCTCTCCGGCCGCCTTCAGGCGATGCAGCACCAGCAGCAGCGCCTGCGCCCGGCCCACCGCAAAGCTGGGGATCAGCACCGAGCCGCCGCGCGCCACGGTCTCCCGGATCACGGCCGCCAGCCGGGCCGCCGAGTCCTCCACCAGGTGCCGGCGGTTGCCGTAGGTGGATTCCACCAGCAGCACGTCCGCGCGGGTGATCTTCTGCGGCGGGGGCATCAGCAGGTCGTGCTGGCGCCCCACATCGCCGGAGAACACCAGCCGCTCCTTGCGGTGGGTGAGGCTGACCGCGCAGGCGCCCAGCAGGTGGCCGATGGGGCTTAAGCCCAGTTCCACCTCGCCCAGCCGCAAGCCCTGGCCGGGCTCCAGTGTCTCGATGCGTGCGATGGCTTTCAGCGCGTCAGAGCGGGTGTACAGGGGTAGGGCCTTCTCGTGCCGGGAGTAGCCGTAGCGGTTGGCGCGGCGGGCGTCCTCTTCCTGCAGGTGGGCGCTGTCCAGCAGCAGCACCTCGGCCAGGTCCCGCGTGGCGGGCGAGGCGATCACGCGGCCGTGGAAGCCCGACTTCACCAACACCGGCAGCCAGCCACAGTGGTCCAGGTGCGCGTGGCTGAGCACCACCGCGTCAGCCCCCCTCATCGCCTCGGTGGGTGGCTGCCAGTTGCGTTCACGGAAGACCTTGAAACCCTGGTAGAGCCCGCAGTCCAGCAGGACGCGCTGGCCACCCAGTTCCGCCAGGTGGCGCGAACCCGTCACCGTGTCCGCCGCGCCCAGAAAACTCAGTTGCATCGCCTGGGCTCCTTGGGGTGAGGCTCAGCCTTCGCCGGGCCTGCCGGCCTGACGGGTGGCTTGATGGGTGGTCTGATGCGTCTGATGGGCCTGCACCAGCCGCTCCAGCATGGCCATGAACGCCCGCCGCTGCGCCTGGGGCAGCGGTTCAAGAATGCGGTTCTGGGCGGCGAGCATGCCGGGTGTCACGGCCTGGAGCATATGCCTGCCTGCGGCCGTCAGATTGATCAGCCGCACCCGCCGGTCTTCGGCGGAGGCACTGCGCTGGAGGAGGCCCCGGCTTTCCAGCCGGTCCAGCACGCCGCCCGTGGTGGAGGTGTCGAAGCCGATGGTCGCGGCCAGCGTGCGCTGGTCCATGCCAGGTTGGCGGTGCGCGGCGGCCAGCGCGGCGAACTGCACCGGCGTCAGGTCCTGGCCCTGGGTCTCGTCCATGAACAGCGCCACGGCGAACTGCTGCAGTCGGCGGATCAGGTGTCCGGGCTGGGCCTCGATGTCAGGGATGTCGGCGTGCGGTGCGGCGGGCATGAGAATGTCCCTGATCGTGGGATTCCAGAATATCATCAGTCTTATCGTCAGCATACTTATTACAAACGCCTGTTGTATCCGCTCGCCATGCACCAGCCTCAAGCCGAGCCCCGGCCCTCCCTGTACTACCGCTACCAGGTCCATGAAACGGCGCCGGCCGTGGCTGACGAGCAGGTGCAAGTCCTGGTGGTGGGGGCTGGCCCCATCGGCCTGGTGACGGCCCTGGGCCTGGCGCAGCAGGGCGTGCGGGTGGTGGTGCTTGAAAGCGAACTACAGGTCAGCGAGGGCAGCCGCGCCATCGTCTTCACCCGCCGCTCCATGGAGATCCTGCAGCAGGCCGGGGTGGCAGATCGCATCACGGCCAAGGGCCTGCCGTGGCGCTTCGGCAACTCGTTCTACCGCGGCCAGCGTGTCTTTCGGATGGAGGCGCCGCACCGCGAGGACGATCGCTTCTTCCCCATGACCAACCTGCAGCAGCAGTACGTGGAGGAGTACCTGCTGCAGGCCCTGGCGGCGTTTCCGCATGCGCAGGTGCGCTGGGGCCACAAGGTGTCCAGGCTGCTGCGTAACGTCGAAGTTGAGGGCAGTGATGACGCCGCCGCCGCAGCGGGGCAGGAGCCGGGTGTCACGCTGGAGATCGACACCCCTGGCGGCACCTACGTGCAGCTGGCCCCTTGGGTGGTGGCTGCCGACGGCGCCCGTTCCCCTTTGCGCACGGCCTGTGGCCTGAAACTGGAGGGCGCGGCCTACGAGGGCCGCTTCGTCATCGCCGACATCTGCATCGACCTGCCGCTGCCCACCGAGCGTCTGGCCTTCTTCGACCCGCCCTGGAACCCGGGCAACACCGTGCTGATGCACCGCGAGCCTGATTCGATCTGGCGCGTGGACTACCAGCTGCCCCCGGGCGAGACGCCCGAACAGGCCTTGGAGCCCGCCTCGCTGAAAGCGCGCATCGATGCGCAACTGGCCCTGATCGGCCATGCCGGCGTGCCCTGGGAACTGGACTGGTCTTCGGTCTACTCCGCGCGTGCGCTCACCCTGCCGCGCTACGTGCACGGACGCATCGCGTTCGCAGGCGACGCGGCGCACCTGCTGCCTATCTTCGGTGTGCGTGGAGCCAACACCGGCTTCCAGGATGCGCAGAACCTGGCCTGGAAGCTGGCCGCCACGGTGCAGGGGCAGGCCGGCCCCGGCTTGATGGACAGTTACAGCCACGAGCGCGTGGCCGCCGCCCGCGAGATCGTCCAGGAGGCCGGCAAGAGCACCCGCTTCATGACGCCGCCCACCCGGGGTTTCCGTAGGTTGCGCGATGCGGTGTTGTCGTTGTCGCTCACACACGAGTTCGTGCGACCGCTGTACCACTGGCGCACCTCGCGCCCGCACGACTACCTGGATTCGCCCCTGAACGCCGCACAGGACGACAGTGCTGCTTTCGACGCCGGGCCCGTCAACGGGGCGCCGCTGCCCAACTTCCGCTGGGGAGAAGGTTTCCTGCTGGACAGGTGGTGCGGCACAGGAGCCGGGCGCTTCACGCTGCTCGTGGACGACGAGGCCACGCTGGCGTCCTGCGCCGGCGGGCAGGCGCTGGGCGATGTGCAGACGCTGGTGGTGCCGCCGGCGCTGGGCGGCGCGCTGGGCCTGCGCGGCCCCGGCTCGGCCCTGCTGGTGCGGCCTGACCAGCACGTGTGCGCGCGCTGGCATGCCGTCACGCCGGCGCGTGTGCAGGCGGCGCTGCGCCGGGGCCTGGGCCACGCAGCCTGAACGCCTTGCCTCCCAATCCCCACCCATCGAGTGCTTCCCATGCCCGGCCTGACCTTGCCTGACCTCGAAAGCGTGTACGACCTGCTGGCCGAGGCCATCGACCGCGCGCCGGAAGGTCGGTCGGAACTGATGCTCACCAAGCTGGCGCTCTTGCTGGCCCAGGAACTGGGCGACCGGGCCCGCGTGGAGGCCCTGGTGGCCAGCGCGCTGGAAGACTTGTGAAGCCCCCAAGGGCCGGGCGGTGCCCGGCCCAGCCCCCCGAGGGGGCGCAAGAAAACTTGGGAGCGGCCCTGCGTTTTCTTGTGAAGCCGTTCACCGTAGTTCCCACGATGGTGCCGGTGTCCCGCCGGGCTTAGAGTCCGGTGATGTTCCGCATGCCCTGTCCGCGTCCCCCCCGCGCCGCACGCCGATGAGCACCTTCGCTGCCCGTTGCGCTGCCTGGGAGCCGTCCGCTTCTGGCGACGGGGACCGTGAGGCCGCCGTCCAGGATCTGCTGAGGGCCGTGCGTGCTGGCGGGCTGCAGCGCCTGCGCATCGGCTGGTGCGACACCCACGGCGTGATGCGCGGCAAGACTTTGATGCCGCACGTGCTGCGCGACGCGCTGGACAACGGCGTGGGTCTGGTGGGCACCATGCTGCTGAAGGACACCTCGGACCGCACCGCCTGGCCGGTGTTTGACGCCACGGTGAAGGACCAGTTGCCGGGCTTCGAGTTCGCGGGCAACCTGATGTTGCTGCCTGACCCGGCCAGCTTCCACACGCTGCCCTGGGCGCCCCACACGGGCGCGCTGCGAGCCCAGGCCTGGTACGGCGACGGCCGCCCGGTGCCTTTCGATACCCGGCGGGTCCTGCAGCGCGCGCTGCGCGCGTTGACTGAGGCCGGTTACGGGCTGCGTTGCGGCCTGGAGGTGGAGTTCCACGTCTACCGCATCACTGACCCCCGGCTGGACCCGATGGGCGCTGCCTGGCCGCATGAGCCGCCCGCCGTGCAGATGCTGCACCCGGGCTACCACCTGCTGAGCGAAGAGTGGGGTGACCAGGCCGAAGAGGCGCTGCACATCGTGCAAGCCACTGCCCAGGGTCTGGGCCTGCCCTTGCGCTCACTGGAGATCGAGCTCGGGCCCAGCCAGTTCGAAGCCGTGTTCGATGCAATGGATGCGCTGGCGGCGGCCGACGCCATGGTGCTGTTCCGCAACGGGGTGCGACAGGCCCTGCGCCGCGCCGGCTACCACGCCAGCTTCGTGTGCCGACCCCCGTTTCCGAACATCATGTCCAGCGGCTGGCACCTGCACCACAGCGTGGTGGAACAGGCCACGGGCCGCAACGCCTTCGTCCGGGACGAGCCTGCGCCGGGCAGCACGGCACTGGACGCCGAGCACACCTTGTCAGCCACGGGCGCGCGCTGGCTGGCGGGCTTGCTGGTCCATGCCCCCGCGCTGGCGGCCTTGTGCGTGCCCACGGTCAATGCCTACGGCCGCTTCCGGCCGAACGCGCTGGCGCCGCAGTCGGTGCTGTGGGGGCGCGACAACCGCGGCGCGCTGTTGCGTGTGGTGGGCGGCGCCGGGGATGGCGCCACCCGCATTGAGAACCGGCTGGGGGAGCCGTCGGCCAACCCCTACCTGACCATGGCCGCCCATGTCCACGCCGGGCTGGACGGCCTTCGCAAAGGGCTCATCCCCCCGCCGGCCACCGAGGCGCCTTATGGCGGCCAGGGCCAGCCCTTGCCCAAGACCTTGGCCGAGGCGCTGGCCGCGCTGGATGCCGACCCAGCCCTGCGGGGCGCGTTGGGCGATGACGTGGTGGACTGGTTCATCCGCCTGAAGTCCAGCGAGGTGGCGCGCCACGAGGCGGCCGCCGACAAGGCCGAGTGGGACCGGCGAGAGTATTTCGGCCGCTTGTGAGCCCCGGCCACCTGACTTACACCTTCTCTGGGAGACCTCCTCTTGAAGATTCTCGAAAACCTGGCCAAGACCTGCGCGGTCCTGGCGGGCGTGCTGCTCACCGGCATCACGCTCATGACCTGCGTCAGCCTGATCGGCCGCAACACCACCGGCTGGACCATCGTGGGCGACTTCGAGCTCTCGGGCTCGGCGGCCGGCGCGGCGATTGCGCTGTTCATGCCCTGGTGTCAGGTGCGGCGCGCCAACATCATCGTGGACTTCTTCACCGCCAAGGCCTCGGAGTCGACCAACCACCGGCTGGACCGTCTGGGCGCCTTGTTGCTGGCCGTGTGCATGGGTTTGCTGGCCTGGCGCTCTGGTATTGGCGGCATCAACGCCTGGAAGAGCGGCACGGGCTCGATGATGCTGGGCTTTCCCGAGTGGACCGTCTACTCGCTGATGGTGCCGGCGCTGGCGCTCACCGCCGTGATCGGCCTGGTGCAGGCCCTGCGTGGTTTTGGTGAGGAGCGCGCGGCATGAGCCCCATTGCCCTGACCGTGACCATCTTCGCCATCATGCTGGTGCTGATGGCGCTGCGCACGCCGATTTCCATTGCCATGTTCACGGCCGGCGTCGTCGGCTATGTGACCCAGGCCGGCTGGCTGCCGCTGGCCAACTTCCTCAACACCCAGGCCTTTGCCCGCTTCGCCAGCTACGACCTGAGCGTGATCCCGCTGTTCATCCTGATGGGCAACTTTGCCACCCAGGGCGGTATCAGCAAGGCGCTGTTCGAGTTCGCGGCCGCCGTGATGGGGCGCTTTCGCGGCGGCCTGGCCATGGCCGGGGTGCTGGCCTGCGCGGCGTTCGGTGCGATCTGCGGCTCTTCGGTGGCCACGGCGGCCACCATCACCTCGGTGGCGCTGCCTGAGATGCGCCGGCACGGCTACTCCGGCCGCCTGGCCACGGGCACCCTGGCCGCAGGCGGCACGCTGGGCATCCTCATCCCGCCCAGCGTGCCCCTGGTGATCTACGCCATCCTGGCCGAGCAGAACATCGCCAAGCTGTTTGCTGCCGCGATGATCCCCGGCATCATCGCCATGCTGGGCTACATGGTGGCCATTGCGATCTACGTGCGCGTCGTGCCCGGGCATGCGCCCGAGCACGCCGAGGCCCCCAGGCTGACGCTGTCGGCGCTGTGGGGCATCGGGCCCATTGCCATCGTTTTCCTCATCGTGTTCGGCGGCATCTACACCGGCAAGTTCACGCCCACCGAAGGTGCGGCTGTGGGCGCTGCGGCCACCTTCATTGCCGCCTTGCTCAAGCGCGAGATCACCTGGGCCAAGTTCAAGCACTGCTTCTACGCCACGGCCGAGGCCTCGGCCATGATCTTCATGATCTTCCTGGGCGCTGACCTGATGAACTCGGCCCTGGCCTTGACCCAGGTGCCCGGGCAACTGGCCGCCGTGGTGCAAGGCTGGGGCCTGGCGCCGCTGGCGGTGGTGGGTGCGATCCTGCTGTTCTACGTGGTGCTGGGCGCGGTGATGGACGAGCTGTCCATGCTCTTGCTGACCATCCCCATCTTCTTCCCCATGGTGATGGGCCTGGACTTCGGCATGCCCAAGGAGAGCGTGGCCATCTGGTTCGGGATCATGGTGCTGATGACGGTCGGCTTCGGCATGCTCGCCCCGCCCGTGGGTCTGAACGTCTACGTGGTCAATTCCCTGGCCAAGGACGTGCCGATTGCCGAGAGCTACCGCGGCGTCATGCCCTTCCTGATCAGCGATACCCTGCGGACCCTGCTGCTGCTGTTCTTCCCGCCCATTTCCCTTTTCCTGGTGAAGTACATCAGTTGAGAGCCCGTGCCTTGATCAGGGAAACCCGTGTTGTTCCCGGGCCGTGCAGTCCTTACAGTGCGCGGTTCCTCCGGCTTGTTCTTCACAAGGAGACTTTTTCATGAAGCGTCGTCAATTCGTCCAGGGCACCGCCGCGGCTGCCGTGCTGGGCGCCCCCCACCTGTCCGGCCTGGCCCAGCAGACCGTGACCCTGAAGTTCCACACCTTCATGGCGCCGATGTCCAACGTCTGGCTGACCATGCACAAGCCCTGGATGGAGAAGGTGGAGAAGGACTCCGGTGGCCGCATCAAGTTCGAGGGCTACCCGGCCATGCAACTGGGCGGCACCCCCGTGCAGCTGTACGACCAGGCCCGTGACGGCGTGGTGGACATCGTCTGGACACTGCCGGGCAACACGGCCGGGCGCTTCCCTCGGGTGGAGGCCTTCGAGCTGCCCTTCATGATGAACAACGCCGAGGCCACCTCCAAGGCCTACTGGGAGTATGTGCAGACCCAGGCGCCGGACGAGTTCAAGGAGACGCACGTCATCGCCCTGCACGTCCACGGCCCGGGCATGTTCCATTCGGCCACCAAGCAGATCAGGAGCGTGGCCGATCTGCGCGGCATGAAGGTGCGCGGCCCCACGCGGCAGATCACCAAGATGCTGGGCTCGGTGGGCGCCACGCCCGTGGGCATGCCCTTGCCGGCCATCACCGATGCCCTGTCCAAGGGCACCATCGACGCCTGCGCCATCCCCTGGGAGGTGGTGCCGTCGATCAAGGTGCACGAGCTCACCAAGTTCCACAGTGAGTTCGACAACACGGGCGCAGCGCTGTACACCACCACCTTCGTGATGGCGATGAACACCGCGAAGTACAACTCGCTGGCGCCGGATCTGAAGCGCGTGATCGACGCCAACTCCGGCATGGCCGCCTCGGCCTGGCTGGGCAAGACCCAGCAGAGCAATGACCCTGCCGGCCGCAAGACGGCGGTGGACCGTGGCAACACCATCTACCAGTTCACCGCCGCCCAGCGCGACGAGTTCATCAAGCTGTCCGGCAACGTGGACGACGAGTGGGTGGCCGACATGGACAAGCGCGGCTTCAAGGGCGCGCAACTGCTGTCCACCGCCAAGGCGCTGATCGCCAAGCACGGCAAGGGCTGAAGCGCACCCTTGCCCCGCCTGCTCTACCTCTTCGGCCTCGTCAACCTGGTCATCGGCACGGCGGCGTTCATGAACGCCGGGCTTCTGGCGCCCATGGCGCAGACCTTCGGGGTGAGCGTCGGGGCGGTGGGGCAGGCCACCACGGTGTATTCGCTGGCCACGGCGCTGCTCGCGCCGGCCTTTCTGGTGGCTACCGCGGGCCTGGCGCCACGGCTGGCGCTGGCCGTCGCGTTGACGCTGTTCGCGGCGGGCAATGCTGCCACGGCAATGGCCCAGGACCTGGGGTCGCTGCTGGCGGCCCGGGTGCTGATGGGATGCGGCTCCGCAGCCACGGCCATGATGGCCGGGCTGGCGGTGGCCATCGCACCGCCGGAGCGCAGGGCCCAGGCCCTGTCCATCGTCTTCGCGGGCATGAGCCTGAGCTACGTGACGGGTATCCCGCTGGCCACCTGGATGGGGCTGGGCTGGGGCTGGCGCTTGCCGGTCTGGGGGGCTGTGGCGCTGACGCTTCTGGCGGCCCTGGCCTTGTGGAAGGCCTTGCCGGCCGTGCGCTCTGGCGTGACGGGGCCTTCGCTGCGGGGCGCCGTAC
Source organism: Burkholderiales bacterium (assembly GCA_947464185.1). Taxonomy (GTDB): domain Bacteria; phylum Pseudomonadota; class Gammaproteobacteria; order Burkholderiales; family Burkholderiaceae_C; genus Rubrivivax. The sequence continues at coordinate 3,859 of CANHVY010000019.1, read as the reverse complement.
TTCTGCTGCGCCAGCGTGCCGTGCTGTCGGTGTTCGTGCTCACCCTGGTCTACTTCATCGCCATCTTCTCGGTCTTCTCCTACATGGGGCCGGTGCTGAAGTCGCTCAGGCCCATGGAACCGGGCGTCCTGTCGGGGGTGATCTCGCTGTTTGGCGTGGCGGGCGTGGTCGGTACGCTGGGCGGCGGCCGTGCGGCCGACCGTCTGGGCGCGCGACGCTGCCTGACGCTCAGCCTGTCGGGTCTGAGCATCTGCATGGTGATCCTGCCCTTGACCGCGGGACACCTTTGGGCCATGGTGGCCGTGTTGATGGTGTGGGGCGTGTGCGGCTTCAGCATGATGGCCCCGCAGCAGGTGCGCCTGGCACAACTGGCCGGGCCCGACACGCCGCTGGCGTTGTCGCTCAACAACTCCATGCTCTACCTGGGCATTGCCCTGGGCGCGGCCGTGGGCGGCGCCGCACTCGCGCACCTCGAACCCCGCCACCTGCCCTGGGTGGGCGCACCGTTCGCGCTGCTGGCGCTAGCGTGGCTGCAGTGGAGCACCCGGCAGAGATAGGGGCCCTGTTTTCCCTGGAAGTCGTGACGGGCCTCGCGCTTGCTGTGCCGACAACCGTCACGCTCCCGATCGCCTACACTGTCCTCCGTCAGGTCTTCCAGTCGACCCGGCGACGCCGCATCCGGCGCTCTCAAAACCCTCGCGCCTTCGGACTGGTGGGCCCTCGGTGCCCCGGCACCGGATCCAGGCCCCAGCAGGCAGCGAACCACGGCCCTCATGGGGCCCCATTCCTGAATGAACTTCACCGACCTCGGCCTGGCCGAGCCGCTCCTGCGTGCCGTGCGCGATCAGGGCTACGACATCCCCACACCCATCCAGGCGCAAGCCATCCCCGCCGTGCTCAAGGGCGGCGACCTCATGGCCGGCGCCCAAACCGGCACCGGCAAGACGGCCGGCTTCACATTGCCCATGCTGCACCGGCTGGCGGCGCAGCCGCCCAAGCGCGATGCGCGCGGCCGCATCGCCATCCGCGCCCTCATCCTCACGCCCACACGTGAACTGGCCGCGCAGGTGGAGGAGAGCGTGCGCACCTACGGCAAGTACCTGCCCATCACCAGCATGGTGATGTTCGGGGGCGTGGGCATGCAGCCGCAGATCGACCGTCTGCGCAAGGGTGTGGACATCCTGGTGGCCACGCCGGGCCGCCTGCTGGACCACCACCAGCAGGGCACGCTGGACCTGAAGCACGTGGAGATCTTCGTGCTGGACGAAGCCGACCGCATGCTGGACATGGGCTTCATCCACGACATCAAGAAGGTGCTGGCCATGCTGCCGGAGAAAAAGCAGAGCCTGCTGTTCTCGGCCACCTTCAGCGACGAGATCAAGGCCCTGGCCGACCGGCTGTTGAACGAGCCCGCGCTGATCGAGGTGGCGCGGCGCAACGCCACGGCCGACACCATCGCCCAGAAGGTGCACCCTGTGGGCCGCGAGCGCAAGAAGGAGCTGCTCAGCCACCTCATCAAGTCGGGCGACTGGCACCAGGTGCTGGTGTTCACGCGCATGAAGCACGGCGCCAACCGCCTGACGGACTACCTGAACGACGTGGGCATCAGCGCCATGGCCATCCACGGCAACAAGAGCCAGGGGGCACGCACCAAGGCGCTGGCCGACTTCAAGAGCGGCGACCTGCAGGTGCTGGTGGCCACCGACATCGCCGCGCGCGGCATCGACATCGACCAGCTGCCGCACGTGGTGAATTTCGAGCTGCCCAACATTCCCGAGGATTACGTGCACCGCATCGGCCGCACGGGCCGGGCCGGCGCTACGGGCGAGGCGGTGTCGCTGGTGTGCCTGGACGAGGAGATCTTCCTGCGCGACATCGAGAAGCTGATCAAGCGCGCCATCCCGCGCGAGACCATTTCGGGCTTCGAGCCCCCCGCCAGCGAAAGGGCTGAGCCCATCGTGCTGGGCCGCATGACCATCGGGATCGGTGGCACGCGGCGCGGCGGTGGTGGTGGGGGCGGCGGCGGTGGCGGTGGTCGGGGAGGGCGCCCGCAAGGCGCAGGTGGCCGCCCTTCGGGCGCTGCGGGTTCAGGCGGACGATCGCCTTCGTCATCCGGGCAGCGCCCAGCCTCTGCAGGCGGGCGCGGTCCCGGTGGTTCGTCCTCCGGTGGCGGCGCCGGCCGCGGCGGCTACCGGCCGCCCTCGGGCAAGCGCTGAAAGTCACTGACCAACGCTGCAAGACCGTCGTTTACCGCAAAGAGGCCGCGTGCGCCTTCTTTGCAAAGGCGACAATTTGTCCGTTCTTTGTTCACTGAACCCAAGTCACCATGGCCCAGTACGCTTTGACTACGTCGAAACGATTGCGTGCCTGCGGCGCCCTTTGTTCGTTTCTCTCACAAAGGACCATTTGAAAAATGGCGCAATACGTTTTCACCATGAACCGCGTCGGCAAGATCGTGCCGCCGAAGCGGCAGATCCTGAAGGACATCTCCCTGTCCTTCTTCCCTGGCGCGAAGATTGGTGTGCTCGGCCTGAACGGCTCGGGCAAGTCCACGCTGCTGAAGATCATGGCTGGCCTGGACAAGGACATCGAGGGCGAGGCGGTACCGATGGCCGGCCTGAAGATCGGCTATCTGCCGCAAGAGCCGCAGATGGATGCGGCGCTGACGGTGCGCGAGGCGGTGGAGCAGGGCATTGGCGGCGTGCTGGCTGCCAAGAAGCGGCTGGATGAGGTGTACGCCGAGTATGCCGAGCCCGATGCCGACTTCGACAAGCTGGCGGCCGAGCAGGCCGAGCTGGAAGCCATCATTGCCGCGGCGGGCAGCGAGAACACCGACCTGCAACTCGAGATGGCCGCCGATGCATTGCGCCTGCCGCCTTGGGAGGCCACCATCGGCCACCTGTCAGGTGGCGAGAAGCGCCGCGTGGCGCTGTGCCGCTTGCTGCTGAGCAAGCCCGACATGCTGCTGCTGGACGAACCCACCAACCACCTGGACGCCGAGAGCGTGGAGTGGCTGGAGCACTTCCTGCAACGCTTCCCGGGCACGGTGGTGGCCATCACCCACGACCGCTACTTCCTCGACAACGCGGCAGAGTGGATCCTGGAACTGGACCGCGGCGCCGGTATCCCCTGGAAGGGCAACTATTCCGACTGGCTGGACCAGAAAGAAAAGCGCCTGGAAGGTGAGCAGAAGAAGGAAGACGCCCGCATGCGGGCCATGAAGGAGGAGCTCAAGTGGGTGCGCTCCAACGCCAAGGGCCGCCAGACCAAGAGCAAGGCCCGCCTGGCCCGCTTCGAGGAGTTGTCCGACGTCGACTACCAGCGCCGCAACGAGACCAACGAGATCTTCATTCCCGTGGCCGAGCGCCTGGGCAACGAGGTCATCGAGTTCAAGGGCGTGAGCAAGAGCTTCGGCGGGCGCATGCTGCTGGACAACGTGAACTTCAAGGTGCCGGCCGGTGCCATCGTGGGCATCATCGGCCCGAACGGCGCCGGCAAGTCCACGCTGTTTCGCATGATCCAGGGCGTGGAGCAGCCCGACAGCGGCGAGGTGCTGATCGGCAAGACGGCCAAGCTGGCGTTTGTGGACCAGAGCCGCGAGAACCTGGCCAACGACAAGACGGTCTGGGAAGACATCTCCGGCGGCCTGGACAACATCGTGGTGGGTCAGTTCGTGATGCCCAGCCGCGCCTACATCGGCCGCTTCAACTTCAAGGGCAACGACCAGCAAAAGCTGGTGGGCAACCTCTCCGGAGGTGAGCGCGGCCGCCTGCACCTGGCCAAGACCCTGGCCAAGGGCGGCAACGTGTTGATGCTGGACGAGCCCAGCAACGACCTGGACGTCGAAACCCTGCGCGCG